>JAZUEN010000092.1:0-3271 GCA_045640185.1 Bacteroidales bacterium | reverse complement strand
GAACAACACAAAAAAAAGGAAGGCAAGTGCCTCCCCAAGAAAGATTAAATAAATTTGTGTTGTCATGTACAAACATCTAACCTCAGAACAAAGATATGCCATTTTTGCTTGTATGCAAAAAGGCATGGCAAAGAAGGATATTGCTTCAATGATAGTCGTTCATCCAAAGTGAAAAATAGCGGTAACCGGTACAGAAACAAATGAAATTGTTTGTTTGCTGTACAAAATACCGCTAATCATGCTTTATGATTTAATACAAACGTATATGTCACCTTTCACAAGCATAGGCAACATACCGTTCGACCTCAATGTCCTGGCCTCTCTTTTCCCCGAGACAAAGTTCACTGGCGAGAAGGCTAGAAGGCTTGAGGCCGCAGGTGCCATTATCAGGTTGAAGCAAGGACTATATGTAGCCAGTCCTGATGAGACAGGCAAGGCATTGAATCGGAATCTCATTGCAAATCATCTTTACGGGCCATCATACGTGAGCCTTCAGACAGCATTGCGCCATTACGGGCTGATTCCCGAACTATGCAGGTAAGATGCACGCACTGATATTCCGTGCCTGGAAGAACCGCATCAAAGGGCGCGACTGGTATGACTTTGAGTGGTACGTCCGCCACAGAATACCACTTGACTTCGGCCACCTACAACTTCGCGCCAGCGAGTTAAACGGGCTGGAACTCACCAAGGAACTATTCTTTGAGAAGTTACGTGACCGTCTGGCCACAGCCGACATCGATATGGTCAGGCAGGATGTTGAGCCGTTCATAATAGACAAGCGCGAGCTTGACATCTGGTCCAATGACTACTTCCTGCAGTTGGCTGATATGATTCGGTTCCAATAAATAGTATACACAACTGGGATTCTACTACCTTACAAACATCAACGAGATACTGATCATCAGCATTTAGGTTGATTCTCCAAAACCAATAAGGGCGTTATCATCCAACATTATCTGAAGCACATTGGCTATCGGACGCTTGTCACTATGCCAAAATTCAGCTGAATTGTGCAATTTTTCGTGAAATTTTGCCGTATATCCATTACAAGATTTCTATGTTTATACCGTATATTTATTACAAATAAGTTGTACTTTCACCGTAAGCATATTACATTTGTGCACTTTAAATAGTTAGATTAGTGTAATATGGAATGTTTTAACAGAAATGCATTGGCTTGGTTGAAAAAATGGCGAGTTTCTTCCGACAGAAAGCCACTTATATTAAGAGGAGCTAGACAAGTTGGAAAGACTACGCTTGTGACTCAATTCGCCAAGGAGTATGATGTATTTCTTCATCTAAATCTGGAAAAATCGGAAGAAAGGAATCTTTTTGAAAAATATGATGATGTAAATGAACTGCTGCGAGCAATCTTTATCCTGAAGAACAAACAGATTGCAGACAAAAACGTACTGCTGTTCATTGATGAAATACAGAATTCGAGCAAAGCGGTTGCAATCCTCAGATATTTTTATGAAGAAGCAAACCATATTCATGTGATATCGGCAGGCTCGCTATTAGAGACGCTGATGGACGTGCGTAAAATATCGTTTCCTGTCGGAAGGGTGCAGTATTTGGCGTTGCGCCCTTGCACTTTTTCTGAATTCTTGGGTGCCATGGGAAATACATACGATTTGCCTTTCATCGAAAATGCAGATGTCCCAGAGATTATTCACGAACGTTTAATGAAACAATTTCGGGAATATATTTTGTGTGGAGGGATGCCCGCTGCCATCGTGCAATATTCAAAAAACAGGGATATTCTCAGCGTGCGGCAGATATACGAGTCGCTATTGCTGTCATATAGCGACGATGTGGAGAAATACACAGCAAGTCAGTCGATGGTGAAAGTAATACGTGCAATATTGGCTAATGGCTGGCAATGCGCAGCTGAGACAATTTCTTTTGAAGGATTTGGAGGTTCTTCATATAGGTCTCGTGAAATGAGTGAAGCATTTCAGATAATAACCAAGGCAATGTTGCTTGAACTTGTCTATCCATCGTCAACCGTGCAATGCCCGATGATGCCTAATATGCGCAAACGTCCAAAGCTGATGTGGCTGGATACTGGTCTTGTCAATTATGCATCAAAAATTCAGCGAGATGTCTTTTCGGTTGATGACATCAACGATGTGTGGCGTGGACGAGTGGCGGAACATATTGTCGGTCAGGAATTATTGGCTATCAGTAACGAGGTTTCACAAAAACGATTGTATTGGCGAAGTGATAAGGTGGGATCTGAAGCCGAGGTCGATTTTGTGTATGTTTACAATGGTTGGGCAATACCTGTGGAAGTGAAATCGGGACATAATGCAAAACTAAAATCATTACATCAATATATGGATATGGCGCCACACGATGTTGCCATCCGTGTATGGTCGAAGCCATTTTCTATTGACGAAGTAAAGACAAGCAACGGGAAAGAATTTCGACTGATCAATTTGCCTTTTTATTATATCGGGCAATTGGACAAAGTGCTGGCAAGAGTTATGGTGTGATTGCCGTATTTATATGCCATAGGGGACAAAATATTGTCTACGTTTATATATATGGTTCGAATTATGAATACTAGATCAGTTCAGACAAGAAGAAAGAACATCGACATTCGCGAAGATGTATATCGCTTCCTTTCCATCAAGGCAACAGAGGCTGGAATGAGCCTCAAAAGCCATATTGAGGCATTAATCGAGAAGGATGTGTAAGATATGAACGAAGTTGCAATCTACCAATATCTATGTAATTCCCGTCCTGACGGAGACGTTGAACTTACCGAAGAAGAAGCCAACGACTTTGAGAACTGGCTGAAGTCTCGTTGGTAATAAATATAAATATTTTTATGGTGGGTTCTATAAATTAACCTTTCACCCATCAGAACCCGTTAAACAGGTGAAAAGTGCTGTCAATTATTCATAACCGACAAGCAAATCTATAAAAACCAATCGTGAAAACTATCGTGTTTCTAACGTTTTTTCACCCTCTCCCCATATTTAAATATCTAATATACAATATATTGAGAATTTATATTTTAAAATTTGACTGGATGCTTGACAAGGTACGAAAACCTGCACATGTTGTAAACAAGATTGGTGAGTGCTATGTTCGCTTTGGCACGTACAATCCCCACACCTCTAAAAATCAGTCCTTTCATTGTCTGCTCCATAAACCCGAATATATGTTCCACCCGGCAACGCACTTTGGACTTCTCCCTGTTTGATTTCTTCTGCGAGTCCGTGAGTGGGTGTCCTCGGAATCCTTTTTCGCAAATGAC
>JAZUEN010000091.1:0-7135 GCA_045640185.1 Bacteroidales bacterium | reverse complement strand
CCGTTTGCGCGCTTTGTGGTTCAGCACCGCAACGACTTGCAATTTCCGTTCAAGCGATACCAGATTCAGCCAGTTTGGCGTGCCGACAAGCCTCAAAAAGGCCGTTATCGCGAGTTTTACCAGTGCGATGTCGATATTGTCGGCAGTGATTCGCTCCTGAACGAAGTCGAACTTATACAAATTGTGAACGACGTCTATCAGAAATTCGGCATCCGCGTTGCCCTGAAAATCAACAACCGCAAGATTTTGGCAGGCATAGCCGAAGCAATTGGCGCTCCCGACAAAATGGTTGACATAACAGTCGCCATTGACAAACTCGATAAAATAGGCATTGACAATGTAAACGCAGAATTGGCCGAAAAGGGCCTGTCGCAATCGTCGATTGACCAGTTGCAACCGATTCTTGCATTGAGCGGTGACAATCGCCAGAAACTTGAACAGATATCAAAGGTGTTGATAAACAGCGAGGTGGGACAGAAGGGCGTTGCCGAACTGACCGCCATTTTTGATTGGATAGAGCCTTTGAATCTCAAGACGCAGATTGACCTTGACCTTACACTTGCACGTGGCTTGAACTACTATACAGGCGCAATTTTCGAGGTTAAGGCGCTCGATGTCCAGATTGGCTCAATAACAGGTGGCGGACGCTACGACGACCTTACGGGCATATTCGGAATGCCAGGCGTCTCGGGCGTGGGAATATCGTTTGGCGCCGACCGCATTTACGATGTCCTCGACCAACTCGACCTTTATCCGAAATCGGCAACCGAAAGCACAAAAGTATTGTTTGTGACGTTTGGCCAGGCCGAACAGCAATGGGCCCTGCCAGTGATTGCAAAACTGCGTGGCGCAGGCATCAGTTGCGAGATATATCCTGAGCCTGCAAAAATGAAGAAGCAGATGTCGTACGCCAACGGACGCAACATACCGTTTGTGGCTGTTGTAGGCGAGAACGAAGTTCAGGCAGGAAAAGTGGCACTGAAGAATATGGCTACAGGCGAACAGCAACTGTTGTCGCCAGACGAAGTCATTTCGGCTTTGAAGAATAATTTGTAATTCCATTGTTAGTCAATCGGATAAAAGTATGTTGCGCAAAAAACGGCTTCCGATAGGTGACTCGCTCGCAATGATTGGCAATTACGCCAAATCGCGAATTATGGGACAGGTCAAGTCGGTCGCCTTTATCATATTCTACCTTGTGTTCTTTCAGGTGGCAGTCTTGCGAACCCCGCTTGCTGATGCTTGGGGAACGGCAGGTGGCATAGCCTTGGTTGTGCTTGGACTCTCGTTTTTCCTTGAGGGCTTGGTGCTAGGTATGATGCCGATAGGTGAGCGTGTTGGAGTGAAATTGCCAGCAAAGGCGGGCATTGTGGCCATTTGCGCTTTTGGCGTCATCTTGGGTTTCGGCTCCACGTATGCCGAGCCAGCAATCAGTTCGCTGAAGACGGCAGGCGCAACTATCACCGCGTGGGACACGCCATTGTTATATATGATTCTCGACAAATATTCGGGAATGCTTGTTAATGCCGTGGGCGTTGGTGTCGGGATTGCTGTGGCGCTAGGTATGTGCCGATTCTACTATAATTGGCGCATCAAGCCAGTCATTTTCCTTGTCATTCCCATTGTCCTTGCGCTTACGCTATATGCATCTTTCGATGATAATCTTTCAAAGATAATAGGCTTGGCTTGGGATTGCGGTGTTGTAACCACAGGAGCCGTGACGGTCCCGCTTGTATTGGCCTTGGGCATTGGCGTTTCACGAACTGCCAATCCAGGCTCGGGTTCCGATGGCGGATTCGGCATCATTATGCTTGCGTCGGCTTTGCCTGTTGTGGCTGTCTTGAGTTTGGGATTGTACCTTAACACATTGATTCCTACGGCTACTACGGAGGATGTCTTCTTTAATCCTGAAAACAAGGAAGTTTCTGCCCAACTGTTCAACGGCAACGTTGATATGATTGCTGAACACGCATTTACTCACGGTAGCGAGGCAGGACGGCGTGCACTTTTCGGCAACGATTCGGTGGCATTCGACGAGGCCATTGTCGCCATTGCCCACAGCGACTCGCTTTGCCACAAGTATCTTGGCAACGAGCCTCTCTCGGTATGGCTTGCGCAAAAGGCTAGCGATTACGAACGTAACTTGTTGTCAAATATTGAGATATCTAACGAGACAATAGCAACTGCATCGTTCAGTCAGACAATCAGGGAAGAGACTACAGGCGGTTTGCGTGCAGTTATCCCTCTGACTCTCTTGCTGATAGTAGTGCTCACGGTTATCCTGCGCGAGAAGATTCGCAACAAGGACGAGGTGGCCTTGGGCTTGACATTCACACTTGTGGGCATGATTCTGCTCACTTCGGGTATCAAACTTGGGCTTGGTTCGCTTGGCGGTGAGGTCGGCTCGCAGTTGCCAAAGGCGTTTGCCAGCAAGGAGAAGTTTGTAGAGCAGGTGGTAATCAATAACTTCGACACCACATTACTTTACAGCGGAATCAGTCCTGAAGGCGAGTGCAAGGTGTTTTTCAACCTTTATGAGAAAGGCGAAGTCAAGCCTGTAGAATTTGATCCTGCTTATTTTGATAAGGAACAACATACTTATACACAGATAATTACTGAAAAACCGCTATTCGACAGCCAATTGTCGGCGCTTGGACTCGTGCTTGTGTTGCTTTTCGCCTTCGGCCTTGGCTACGGCGCATCGCTTGCTGAACCAGCGTTGAGCGCTTTGGGCATTACTGTGGAGGGCATCACCATTGGTGCCATAAAGCGCCAGCAGATAGTGCAAATGGTGTCAATCGGCGTCGGTGTGGGCATTGTGCTCGGCCTTTCGCGCATCCTTTTTGGCTTGCCACTTGCGTGGATGCTTGTCATTACCTACGCGTTGTTGCTGATACTCACCATTTTCAGCGAGGATGGCTTTGCGTCCATTGCCTGGGATAGCGGTGGCGTGACTACTGGACCTGTAACGGTTCCTCTGGTTTTGGCTATGGGGCTCGGAATCGGCGGTGCGCTCAACGTTTCTGATGGATTCGGAATCCTGGCTATGGCATCGGCTTGGCCTATCATAATAGTGCTTCTGTTTGGCATCTATTCAAGATTGAAACAACACAATAATTTAAAGAGCAAGGACAATGAATGACATTAAGGCAAAATCGGGCAAGGTGTCGCCTTCACGCATTGTCTGGCGGACTCAAATGGCGAAGGGCCTGTACACGCCACATAGGGTGAGTTTGATTACGTGCATTGTCAACAATGAGGTCAGCCATCTTGTGCAGGATTTCCTGATCAGGCTGGGAGTTGATGTTTATATTGAGTCGGGCAGGAATGTCCGTGAGGTTGTAAAGCCGTTGCCATTTGGCATTCCTGGCGATACCGTGAAACTTAACAGCACTTCGGCCACCATTTTCCGCTTTTCGGTGCCTCGCGAGAACGCAAGGCTCGTGATTGAGGCTGTTGTGGCTTTGGCCGAACTCAACATTCCTGGCAAGGGAACTGTCTTCTCGCAGGACTTGATGGAATTCAGCAAATATCCGCCAGAAATCAACTTCAATGTGCTCGAAGACTATCTTATGGAAAGTGGCGATGTCCAACTGCTCAACCGACTGTCGTATATGATTTGTGTCCTGTCGGAAAATGGCAGTGGCGACAAACTTGCAAAATATGCACTCGACCTCGGCATCTGCGTGCCTTTGCTTACAAACGCCACTGGAAACGACATTCGCGACCAGTTGGGATTGATTCGCGTAACCATCCCAGCGGAAAAGGAAGTCGTGCATCTTGTTGTGCCTGAACACGATTCCGCCAGCATCGCATATCTGCTTGCCGAACACGCCAAACTCGACCGCCCAGGACGTGGCTTTATTTATCAGACGCCTGTCACTGTCGGGCTTGTTGATACTCATTTGAAAATTGGCGGACAGAAATATTCCGCCTCAATGGAGCAGGTTATATGCGCCATTGATTCGCTCAAGGGCGATACCAGTTGGCGCCGTCGTCTGGATACCAACGTGCCTAACGGCAACAACTACATTAAGTACGACAACTGCGAGGTGTCAATCATATCTGACGAAGACCGCATCGATGAACTGCGTGCCACCTGCCTCAATGTCGGGGCTACGGGTGCCACCACGTCGCGCATTACCCTTTTGGCAAATGCCGACGGGTCGAACAGCAAGAAACTGCTCGTGCGTTGCGCTGTCAGCATTCCTGCAAATATGGCCGATGCCGTTGTTGATTCGCTTTTGCAAATATCTGACATCGAGAAGGATAATGTCGATAAGATTAACGTCCTCGATTCGCCGTCAACTTACGTAAGGGCGATATAATTTAGGATTTAGAATTTAGGAATTAGGATTTTCCTATTTAGGAATTAGAATTTATTCCCGATGTCCATCGGGAATAAATGAATTACATCCTAATCTCGATAGCCATCGAGACTACATTCTACATCCTAAATGAATTACATCCTAAATATGATAATATTTGTTATGTTTTGCTTGCAATGTGTTATACAAATGATATATTTTTGTATTCAAAATAATAACACTATGGATGCACTTGAAGTCAAGAGCAATAAAGTTGCCACTGCATTTAGATTAAGGTCGGATTTGATTGCAAGGCTTAAGGATTTGGCCAAAAAAGACAATAGAAGCCTCAATAACTATGTTGAGAATGTACTTATGAAAATAGCATTCAATGAACCTAACGACGCAACTGTCAGTGCTATTCGCGAAGCACAAAACAACAATGATTTGGAGAAATTTGACTTTGATGCCTTAAATGAACAAATAAACAGGTTGTGATTTATGTGGATTTTAACGCAAACGTCACAATTCAAAAAAGACTTCAAGAAGTACTGCAACGACAAAGCCAAACTTATTGCATTAAAGACAGTTCTGACGCAGTTGAAGGAAAATGGCACTGTTGACAAGGAATGTTTGCCTCATCCATTAAAAGGCAATTACAAAGGAACTTTGGACTGCCATATAGGAAACGATTTCCTTTTGATTTGGATTGATGAAAATAACAGCACCATAAAACTAGTCCGTTTAGGAACACATTCTGAATTGTTTAAATAGATTACTGCTGATATGCATCTGTGTTCCATTCGTGTTAGCGGACACTAATGGATTTTTTATTATTTTGCGGTTGTCAAATTCTAAAACAAGGACTGTTTATATTATAGAGAAGTAAGTTATTAATACATAAGATTTTACTATTATTCACGCTCAAAGAAAAAAAAGCCTGGAAAACTGATTTTCTTTTGAAATCGGAATAATTGCGCTCAACCTGAAAATCCCCGTTGGCGCTCGCTTTCAAACCACAAGTTCGACTTGGTGCGGACTTTCTATTGTGGTTTGGGCGGGTTTTCTTTCCAGGCTTCCCGTTGAGCGTGAGTAGAGAGGTTTCGCACCTTTTTTATTGCCGTTCACGTGACTGATAGTCAATCTGATAAAACTATCGTTCACAATGGCATACGGCATTATTCGCGAGGAATCGCTCAAACTGAAGGTGGCTTCCGATTGGTTCCCTAAATTCGACTGCACCGACATTATTAACCGCATCGACTTTGCTGTCAAAATCAAGCGCAAGTCGTCAGCCACCGACGGAGTTATCGACTTTGGCGACGAATATCTGCTTTGGGCGGAGGCAAAGAATCAGCCAACCGATATCTACCGTATGCTGACGCAACTGCTTGTAACTGTCAGGCAGGACGCAAAAAACCTTAATCCGCCTAAATTCATCGGCTGTTTCGACAACGAGAAGATTGCATTTGTCGAGTATCATCACATTCTGCCTATATTCAACATTAACGATTTTAATTGGACGCAAACGCCATCGGCTGTTGACGACAAGAGCATTGAATCCGTCAAGGCAAACATTGATGCCGATTCTGTTTTCACTTTCAATTTCGATGCCGACCATACCGAACTGCAGAACTTTGTAAAGCAAAACTTCATTCTTGATGAAAATGCGAATCTGCTTTCAACTCAAATAGATAAGAACAATTTTGTATTCATCTACCAAAAATGGCGCTCAATGGTTATGCCTTACATTGATGCCGACTGGGAGAAACTGAAGAAGAACTACAGCATCTACGACCGCGATTTCTTCCTTGCCGAACTCAATATCGACGACAACGGGACAACCTGCGTCACCGACGACCGCACCATCGACGCCAATTTCTTCATAACGTTCAATGCGCAGGCCGACAAGCCTTATATGCTGAAACGCACCGATGCAATGGGACTCGATTTTCTGATTCCGTTCGGATTCAAGAACAAGGGGCTGGCGCAATACACCGATTTTTGGAAACGCTACAAGCGACCACCGCAAAACGATTATTGGCATTACATTGTCGAGCGCTTGGACCTCCTTGTGCCACAAGATGTCAGGGAACGCAAAGGCGCATATTTCACGCCACAGATTTGGGTTGAAAAGAGCCAGCAGTACATTGCCGACGTGCTTGGCGCCGATTGGCAGGACGAGTACTACGTTTGGGACTGCTGTGCGGGTACGGGTAACCTATTGAACGGATTGACAAATAAATACAATATTTGGGCAAGCACCATCGACCAGCAGGACGTCGACGTTATGAAGGAGCGTATTGGCAATGGCGCCAATCTTTTGGAAAACCACGTCTTTCAGTTCGATTTCCTAAACGACGATTTCAGCAAGTTGCCCGTGGAATTGCAAAAGATTGTAAATGACGAAAATAAACGTAAAAAGTTGGTGATTTATATCAATCCACCGTATGCGGAGGCCGACAATAGAAAAGGCGAGGGACGTTCTGGTGTTGCAAACTCTATGGTTCATCAAAAATATGATGAATTTATGGGATATGGAAGAAGAGAACTTTGTATTCAATTTTTAACTCGAATATTTAAGGAAATAAAAGGATGCCAGTTAGGATTCTTCTTTAAACTTAAAAATATACAGTCAGCAAAATTTGCAGATTTCCAGACTAACTTTAAAGTTAAATTGGAAAAATTGTTTATAGTTCCTGCTGATACATTTGATAATGTAAAAGGTCAATTTCCCATAGCATTCCAATTTTGGAATACAAATAAAGAGTCTAAATTTATAGAAATAGATTGTGATGTATTTGATAAAGATTCTGTATATGTCAAAA
>JAZUEN010000090.1:0-10219 GCA_045640185.1 Bacteroidales bacterium | reverse complement strand
CAATGATTGCTGGATAAATTAAATTCTTTAATAGGAATTTAATCAGTTTGTTTTTGGGATAAAATAGGATTCTCATATTTGCTATTGTTAAATCAATATGGGCAAAAATAAAATTGTTACAAAATCACAAATTAAGCTAATCCTTCCTTATGTAATTGAGAATTAATTGCTAATACACATTTTATTGCTGAATAAAAGTGTATGTAATGGTGCCGACTTGAATTTCGGCGGCATTTGGGTCGGAGTTGAATTTAGCCTTGAGTGCGGCGTTCTTTGCGGCTTCGCGCAGTATAGGGTCGTTGGTGGTGGTTCCTGCCTTGCCAGGTTGTGCTCCAATGACATCGCCATTGCGGTTTACCCTGATTTCCACAACAACCTTGCCTTCTGATTTGCTGTTGTATTCAGGTTTTGGCGGGGTTGAGCCAAATGAGCGTCCAGTGAGGCTGAAGTTTATGCCGTTGCCGCCACCGCCGCCTACGCGGTTCTTTGAGTTGATGTCGCCGTTCAGAGCGCCTTGATTGCCAGGTTGTCCTGTTACGCCTTCGCCGCTATTTCCGCCGTTGACATTGCGTCCTGCAAAGGCGTTTGCCGCCTTTGAGTTGATTTGCTGTTGTTGCTGTTGCTTGCGTTGTTGCTCTTCCTGACGTTTGCGTTCTTCCTCTTGACGTTGCAATTCTTCCTGAATCCGTTTCTGTTCAAGTTCCTGTTGGCGCTTTTGTTCTTCCTCTATCTCCTTTTTGCGTTTTTCCTCTTTTTTCTTTTGCTCAATCACAGCCGACTCTTCAAAGTCTTGATTTATTACTTCTTCTTCGCCTTTTGTCGGTTCGGGTTCAGGTTCTGCAGGCTGAACGGGAGTTGGTGGCTCGGGAACGGTTTGCGCAATGGCGGGACGTGGTTCTATTTCGCCCATACCTTGTTCGGAGTCGCCAAAGTTGATGAGCACGCCTTCCTCTTCCTCGTTGGGTTCGTTGATGAAAGTCACGAACACCAGAAGTATCAGGATAAGTGCGCTAATGATAGATGTGCCAAGCGCTGAAATCCGTTGTTCTTTTGTCGATGCCATTATTTGATAGGACGGGTGGCCAGAATTAGTTTGTATTTATGGTCTTTAGCAATGTTCATCACCTTTACGACGTGCTCAATGGCAACGCTTTGGTCGGCGTGGAGTGATATTGTCGGTGGCTCGGGATAGTTCTCGGCAGGTCCAACTTTGTTGACAAGGGTCTGTTCCAATTGGTCGAAACTTACATATTGGCCTTCAATGGCATATTGTAAGTCTTTTGTTATTGAAACGGTCGTGATTGGCTTTGTGGCAATTGTCTGATTGTTGCTTTGTGGCAACAGCAGTTTCAGCGCGTTTGGCGCAATCAGCGTTGATGTCATCATAAAGAATATAAGCAGCAGGAACACAAGGTCGCTCATTGACGACGATGAAAATTCGCCGCTGACTTTTGAATGTCGTTTGAGTGCCATTGTCTGTTAACTTACAGGTTCGTTCAACAAGTCCATAAATTCGGTTGTGCGTGCTTCCATTTCGTTTACAACCTTTTCAACACGTGTTGCAAGATAGTTGTGTGCGAAATAGGCGATGACGCCTACAATAAGGCCAGCAACGGTTGTCACCATTGCGACATATATGCCGCCTGCCAGCATCGACACGTCGATGTTGTTGCCTGCCTGCGACATTTTGAAGAATGCCTGAATCATTCCGACAACGGTGCCAAGGAAACCAATCATTGGGCCACCGCCTGCTGTAGTGGCAAGCAATGGAATGCCTTTTTCAAGTTTTGCCACTTCAATGTTGCCTACGTTTTCAATGGCGGTATTGATGTCGTTAAGAGGACGTCCCAAACGGCTGATACCCTTTTCAATCATTCTTACAATAGGGTTGTCTATTGATTGGCATAGGGCAGTGGCCGATTCGATTTTTCCGTCGTGGATGTAATCCTTTATGCGGTCCATAAAGTTCTCATCGAGTTTTGCGGCCTTGTTTATAACCAGAAGGCGTTCAATGAAGATGTAGATTGAAAGTATAAGCAGCAGGGCCAGCGGAATCATTATGACGCCACCCTTCATTGTAAGGTCGAGGAGCGACATTGTTGCTTCTGTGGTCGTTTCTGTTGCGGTTTCTGCGGCAGCCTCCATTGCTGTGCCGTTCACCTGAATCTGTAGAAGTGTTGAAAGAATCATTCTTTTAGTATTTGAGTTTGTGGTTGCGAAGATAAAAAAACTAATCATTCACCATACTTATTACATCTATTAACGGGTTCTTCATTTGAAAATTGTTTCGGCCCAATCTAAAAAAAATCGGGATGACGCAAATGGTGCGCATCCCGACTGGTGATTGTATCGATATTGGTGATGAAAAAACTTGTCGCTTTTAGAATATCATTGATTGGAAAATGAATGCCAATGCACCGCCTATGTAGCCAATTGCGGCCAGCCAACTGATGTTTTTCAGGTACCAGATGAAGTCGATTTTCTCGAGGCCCATTGCGGCAACGCCTGCGGCGGAACCTATGATGAGCATGCTGCCGCCAGTGCCTGCAGTGTATGCCAGGAATTCCCAGAATGGTCCGTCCTGAACGAAGTTTGCAGCATAGCCTACAGCGTCGGCGGCTTCCATCGGGTACATGCCCATTGCGCCAGCAACCAGCGGAACGTTATCTACAACAGATGACAGACATCCGATTATCATGTCGATGATGAAAATTCCGCCGGTCATGTCCTTGAATCCGTTGTCGAGCGTGTGTGACAAGAGCGACAACTGTCCAGCCGACTGCAATGCCGATACGGCAAGCAGGATGCCGAGGAAGAACAGTATTGTAGGAGTGTCGATGCGGTTGAGGATGGCTGTCGGGCGCAGTTTGCTCTTGACTGCGGGAGCATGGTTCTTGTGGATGAGTTCGGTCACGGCCCATACAATCGACAAACTCAACAGCATTCCCAAATAAGGCGGAAGATGTGTTATTGTCTTGAACACAGGAACGAACAGCAGGCCTGCAATGCCAAGCACCAGCATGATTTTCTGTGTCTTTGGCGATGTCCAGTCGTCGTTTTCAGTCACTTCTTCAGTCGGCCGTTCAATATCGCCTTTTAGCATTATGCTCAATACCGACAGCGGAATGCACAGGCAGATGAGACTTGGCACTATGTCCTTTATTATGATGTTTGCTGTGGTAACCTGTCCGCCAATCCAAAGCATGATGGTGGTTACGTCACCGATAGGCGACCATGTGCCGCCGGCATTTGCGGCTATTACAATCATGCTAGCGAAGAACCAGCGTGTCTTTTGGTCGGCGACAAGTTTGCGTAGTAGAGCAACCATGACGATGGTTGTTGTAAGGTTATCAAGAATGGCACTCATGAAGAATGTCAGAAACCCGATTATCCACAATAGTTTGACTTTGTTTTTTGTTTGGATGCGGTCGGTGATGACCTTGAATCCGCGATGACGGTCGACGGTTTCTACAATGGTCATCGCGCCAAGCAGGAAGAACAATATTTCGGCGGTGTCGCCAAGATGTTCAATTAGTTCGGAAGAGAAGAATGAGTGGATGTTCTCTTCGGTTAGTCCACCGCTAACGGTTTGTGCAAATTCGTTCCAGGCTGTACTGTGCCCGAGTGGCAGAATGCTGTTTGCGCCTAATGCGTAGATTGCCCACAGGGCCGAGCCGATGAACATTGCAGGAGCGGCCTTGTCAATTCTGAAAGGGTGTTCCATTGCTATTGCCACATAGCCAAGCACGAACACCAAAATCATAAGTTGAAACATATCAATGTACTTTTTGTGTTGCTAATTCGGCGGCAAATGTATAGAGTATAAAGTACATTTATTCCATAAATTCAATCGTAAATTTCTATAATTTTAATTGATATTTTCGATTGATTTTTATGCCGAGTTTTCACTTTTGAATATTGATAAACAAAAAAATAGCATTTTTATTGGTGGTTTAAGTTTTTTCCGTTTTTTGTGATTCGGTGTTTGGAAAAGTTGTGCCGTACAATGGGGTGACGCAATGGATGACTGCGAGCGCAGTATCGGTTTTTAGCCATTTTGACTTTCGTCTCTTGCTATTCTTCGGCAAAGTTCAGCAATACTTTGCGGTATGCTGTGTATATTTTTGATTTTGAGATATATCCAACGTAGAGACCATTCCTTATCACAGGTAGGTTCCATGCACCTGACTTTTCGAACTTTTCCATGACAATGTCCATTGTATCGGTAGTCTTTACGGTGTCGGGGGGCATGACCATAAGTTCGTAAATGTATGTGGTGTCGTACATGTCGGTGTTGAACATTATCTTGCGTATGTCGTCGAGCAGTACTATTCCCATTAGTTTCCCTTCTTCATCAACAACGGGGAATATGTTTCGGCGGGTGTGTGAAATGGCGTTGACCAAGTCGCGCAGGGTCTGGTCGGGGCCGACTTCAGTAAGGTCGTGCTCAACTTCCTTCTCGAGCCTCATGAGAGTCAGCGCCGCGCGGTCCTTGTTGTGTGTTATCAGGTCGCCGCTTTGTGCCAACCGCTTTGTGTAGATGCTGTGTGGCTCAAAATAGAGGATTGTAACATATGCACTGACTGAAGCGACCATTAGTGGCACGAACAGATTGTAGCCTCCTGTTATTTCAGCAATCAGAAATATGCCGGTCAGAGGTGCGTGCATGAGCGCCGACATGAATGCCGCCATTCCTACCAAGGCGAAGTTGACTTCGCTCACTTCGATAAAGTTGAGGCAGTTGAGAATTCGGGCCATCATGAAGCCCAACATTCCGCCCATGAACAGTGATGGTGCAAATACGCCGCCTATGCCGCCTGCTCCAGTAGTGGCTGATGTGGCAATGACCTTGACTATCAGCATGAACGCGCAATATCCAACTACAATCCATACGTTGTTGTAGCCATTGAACAATGAATGGTCGAGTATGCGGTCGCCGTTGCCTGTCAGGATTTCGCGTAAGGCGTCGTAGCCTTCACCGAACAGGGGCGGAAACAACCATATGAGCAGTCCTAGAATGAGTCCGCCCGTAGCTATTTTCTTCCAAGGGTTCAGAATCTTGCCAAACCATTTTTCCATTGACATTGATGTGGCCGTAAAGTACCATCCAATGAGGCCTGCGGCAACACCTAGTATAAGGTATAGCGGGATGTTGTGCAATACAAACGTAGGCGGTTGCTCAAGTGTGCAAAGTGTAGCTTCGCCACCCAAGAAGAAGTATGACATGAGGGTGGCTGTTACCGCCGATATGAGCAGGGGCGCCAACGAGGCCATTGTCATGTCGAGCATAAGCACTTCAAGCGTGAATACAAGGCCGGCGATTGGCGCCTTGAATATTCCAGCGACAGCTCCCGCCGCGCCACAGCCAATCATCAGTATTATCTGCTTGTAGTTGAGTTTGAAAATGCGTGCCAGATTGCTTCCTATGGCGGCTCCTGTCAGGACTATTGGCGCTTCGGCTCCAACTGAACCGCCAAAGCCGATTGTCAGCGAACTTCCTACAATTCCAGTGTAGGTGTTGTGGGCCTTAATTATGCCGTTCTTTCGCGAAATGCAGAATAGCACGCGTGTGATGCCGTGCGATATGTTGTCCTTGACGTGATATTTTATCCATATTGTTGTCAGCAGAATGCCTATGGCTGGCAATGCAAGGTATATGTAACTGCCGAATCCGGAATTGGTTGCCTTCATCACGAACTGGTAGGTGAGGTGTATCGTGTTTTTGAGTATCACGGCCGCCAATCCACTGCATAGGCCTACCACGAAGCTGAGAATCAGTAAAAACTGGTTTTCGGTCAGGTGCTTGCCACGCCATATCAGTATTCGTTCTATTGGAGAGAAGTTGATTTTCATTTCCGTTTCTTTTCAACTGTCCAGCCGAATTTTCCTATCGGCGAGCCTATGTTATAGTATTGCCCGTGCATGTACGTTATCATATTGGCCGCCTTCAGGTCCAATGCGCCAGTTTTCGGGTCCAGGTATCTGCTGTCGGCATTTACTGCCACTACATTGGCAATGAACATGTCGTGTGTGCCAAGTTCCTTTATCTCGACAACCTTGCATTCAATGTTTACAGGTGCTTCGTCAATCATTGGAGCGTCAACTTGCGTGCCTTTCACGGCAGTCAGCCCCATGGCCTTGAATTTGTCGATGTCGCGCCCCGATTTTACGCCGCACCAGTCGGTGGCTTTTGCCAAATCGCTGTTTGTCAGGTTTATGACAAACTCGCCCGATTCCTTTATCAGATTATATGAGTATCGGCTTTTGCGGATTGACACGTAGCACATTGGCGGATCGGAGCAAATGGTGCCAGTCCATGATGCGGTGAATACGTTGCATGCATCGGGATAGTGTCCGCAACTTACCATAACTGCGGGTAGCGGATAAATCATTGTTCCAGGTCGCCAAGTAACTTTTGCCATATTGCTTTGCCATTTCTTACGGCGTTGCAAATATAATTTCTATGGCAAAAGATGAAAGCGAAAGTTGACTTTTGAATGAGTGTTTTTTGTATAAAAAACTTCAGGTTTGTTTCTGTTGATTAATTGTAGAATTTATAGAAGTCACATCAATCCTTATTACGGGCACCCCAGTCAAATGTCAAACCGAATGTAATGGCTTGATAGTAGTCGTTTTTGGCAATTAACTTTTTATTTTGGTCGCCACCTTCGGTTATATATTGATATTCGTATTCATAGTACTTCGTCTTGTCTTGAATCAGGTTGTAGCCTGCCCAGATGTTTATGTGCGCAATGCGTATGCCTATTGTCGGTTGAACGAAAAGCCCACATGCGTCGCCTACCGAATATCCTAATTTCAGGTCGGTGAATGGTTTAAGCATTGAAGGTTTGTTATGGCACATTTCATATTGAATGTCAATGAAAAACGGCATCATAAATTCGGGAATTTCTTCGTCGTCATAATAGTAATAGTCGTTATCTATGATTTCGGTTGTAGAAAACTGCAGGGAAGCGCCCATGCCAACGAATATGTTGTCAACTTGGAAGCCATGTGCTGTTGTGAGTGCGAATCTGTCATACTGAAATTCGCCGATACCTATGTTTATGTCATATCCGGCAAATCCACGATATCCGTTGGTTGGCATTGCGAATTGTCTTGATTGTCCGAACGAACTGATGTTTAGCGTTAGCAGTGCTACTGCAATAATTATCTTTTTCATGATGTTTTTTTAGTTGTTTATGAAAATTTGATTCAAGTGGAAATGTCATTGGTCAAGTGTCATTTCAGCCTTTCATTATTTAGACAATTAACTAGTGCTTAACCCTACCGCAAAAAATGAAATTTTGCTTTTAGTAAATCTAAAGTATTGTATAAACGGCTGTTAAAAAATACTTTAAAAGAGAAATAGTGTAAAATCATGTTAAGTGAATGCCGTTTTACAACAGTCTTTTCCTCAATTCAATGCACGAATCTTCAGGCTTTTGCCTGTCGAACACGAACCCATCAATGCCCAGTTCCGCGGCGGCTTCAATGTTGGGTCTTTTGTCGTCGATGAAGAAGGTGTCGGCAGGGTCGAGGCTGTATTCCTTGAGCAGGATTTCGTAAATCTCGCGTTCGGGCTTTACGGTGTGGTATTTGTATGAGATTACCTCTCCCGAGAAATTGCTGAAGACGGAATTCTTGCGTATCTCATCGAAAAAGTAGAACGACATGTTCGACAGCAGATAAAGTTTGTAGCCAGCCGCTTTCAGGTCGGTTATGAGTTGGCAGGTCGGCTCGACAGGCTTTGAGCGGTGTATGGCTTCGCGCAGCATGTTGTTGCATTCGTCGTAAGTCAGGTTCAGGAATTTTGCGATGCCTGAAACCGTCTGTTGCCAGTTTATGGTGCCACGGTCAAAATCGTTCCAGAATTGTGGAACGTCGCTAGAGTGTATTATTTTCCAAAACGACATCAGTTCGTCGGAGCACCATTTGCTGTCGCGGGCTATTATCACGCCACCTATGTCGAATACGATGTTTTTCATGACTGTCAATTTTCGCCGTTGTTTGAGTCGGTTTCCATTTCGGTCTTTGCCAGTCCGTTTCGTTTCGCCCGTGGCATGAACATGTTTTGGATGTCCTTTTCAATGGCGGTTATTATCGGCTTTTGGATTTCGTCGTTGTAGATGATGTTGAGCGATGCGGGCATTATCTCAATGCTCAGTTTGTCGTCAAACACCTTGGGCTCGCCGTCGATATGGCAAACTATAGGGTGGTTGGTGTCAATCTGAATCGATTTTGCCCGTACTATTTCCATGTATTTCGATTTATGGATAGTGCGGTTTACGAGCCTCGATGCCAATGCGGGGGCTTCCACTTTTGGAAAGTCTGACAGTATGCACAAGTCGAGCAACCCGTCGTCGATTTTTGCTTCAGGCGATATGAGTGCGTTATTGCCGAACTGCGATGAATTGGCAAGGCTAATCATGAATGCGTTGTTGTATTGTGTCTTCCCGTCGATGACTATTTGGTAAGCCTGCGACTTGTAGTGCTGAAATTCGGTTGCGGCAATCTTTACATAAGGAATCGGGCCACGTTTGCCGTTTGTAGAGAATTTATGCGCTACAAAGGCGTCGAACCCAATGCCAGACACGTTTACAGAAAAATCGTCATTTATCTTGACAGTGTCGATAGTCTTGTGCAGGTTCTTGTTGAGGGTCTTCACGGCCTCGTTTATGTTCATTGGAATGTTGAGGTGCCGAGCCAGTCCGTTTCCAGAACCGCAAGGTATTATGCCCATAATTACATTGCTGCCAACCAGGCCTTTTGCCACTTCGTTGATGGTGCCGTCGCCACCTACGGCGATTACGTATTCGTATTTGCCAATGGCGTCACGGCTCAATTCGGTTGCGTGTCCTCCATGGCGTGTGTATAGAACTGTAGGTGCAAACAAGTCGAAGTCAAGGTGTTTTTCAAGAATTGCCTTGATGTTTTTTTGCTTGCCATTGCCCGATATCGGATTTACAATGAATAGCGTTTCTTTGGCCATCGTTTTTCTTTTAAAATTATGAAAAGTGTATCAAATGGTCAAGAGTTTTGTTTTGCCTGATGCCTAACTCAAGAAACTCAGCAGTACGCCTGCAGCCACCGCACTTCCGATTACGCCTGCCACATTGCAGCCCATGGCGTGCATGAGCAGGTGGTTGCTCTTGTCGTATTCAAGCCCAATCACTTCCGAAACGCGTGCGCTGTCAGGTACAGCCGAAACGCCGGCGTTGCCGATAAGTGGGTTTATCTTGTTGCCTTCCTTTAGGAACAAATTCAGGAATTTCACAAACAGCACGCCACCACAAGTGGCTATCACAAACGATATTGCGCCCAGAACGAATATTCCTATCGATTTTGCAGTCAGGAAGGTTGTCGCCTGTGTTGATGCGCCGACAGTCAAGCCAATCAGGATTGTCACAATGTCGATGAGCGGGCCTCTTGCGGTGTCAGCCAATCGTTTGGTAACTGTGCTTTCCTTCAGCAGATTGCCGAAGAATAGCATTCCGAGCAACGGCAGGCCTGAAGGTACCAGCAGGCAGGTGAGCAGCAATCCTATTATTGGGAACATTATGCGTTCGGTCTTTGAAACGACGCGTGGCGGTTTCATTTTGATTGTGCGTTCCTTTTCGGTAGTCAGCAGTCGCATTATTGGTGGCTGTATGACAGGGACAAGTGCCATATAAGAGTAGGCCGATATTGCTATTGCGCCCATCAGGTCGGGTGCCAGTTTCGACGACAGGAATATGGCAGTTGGGCCGTCGGCACCGCCAATGATGCCTATTGCACCCGCTTCAGCCGATGTAAAGCCGAGGGCAAGCGCTATTGCGTATGCTCCGAAGATGCCAAGTTGCGCTGCACCGCCAACCAATACAAGTTTCGGGTTTGAAATCAATGCCGAAAAGTCGGTCATTGCGCCAATGCCTAGGAATATCAGTGGCGGGTAGATGCCTTGCAACACTCCGAAATGCAGGTAGTTGAGCACGCTTCCGCTTTCGTAGATGCCTATTTTCAGGCCAGGTGCAAATGCTATGTTGCCAATTATTATGCCGAATCCTATAGGAAGAAGCAGCATCGGCTCAAATTCTTTTGCTATTGCAAGATAGATGAATGCCAAGCCTACTGCAATCATTATCAGGTGGCCTATTGTCATATTGGCAAAGGCTGTGTATGATAGGAATTGCTCTAAATGCTCGAGCACAAAATTTATAAATCCGTGTTCCATTATTCAATT
>JAZUEN010000089.1:0-19812 GCA_045640185.1 Bacteroidales bacterium | reverse complement strand
TCTGGCATCTACGTCTTTATGACATTTTTTGTGCTTGTTGTCATTCCAAAGTTCATATCCTTCGCCATTTTTTATCTTGGCGTTTTCCTCTCTTGTGTTGCGTTGCTTGGGGGCGACTACAAAGCTGGCATCTATCAATTTGCCTTCGTTGTAAATTAATCCTTTGACGGTCTTCCCTCGTCTGATTTCCTTTCACTTGGAAGGATTGTTGCTTCTATTTCCTTTTTAAAAATTTCAAAATCAACAACTTGAGATGATGCATCCAACGGATTGCCCATTTCTGTCAATGCCTGTTTGGTGCATTCTTCTTCAAATATGCTTCTGCCTTGGTTCTGGTGATATTAAAAATACGGCATTTTTCGACAATTGTCAAGGTTAACTCACTTTGTTTTAACTAATTAATTTATAGAACTGACCTTAATGTAATTACGCAAGTCTTCATCTTCATAATAAAAGTAGCAACTTTTTTGACTACTGTTTAACAAAGTCTTGTAAAGTTAAACCGCAACGCTGTTGAATGGTTGAAAGTTGAAATGCTGATGTTCTAACGGGATATGTATATTATTCGTGGACTTGTTGATTAAGACAAGTGTTAGTTATTGTAATATGCCTACAGAGCGAAAGAAACGGCGGAATTAATTCGACCGTTATATACAATTTTCGTCTAAAAGGAAATCAAGTATGTTAATGGTTGTGATGCCATATTCGTCAGTTTTTCGTTTAATGTCATCGCCTACGATAATAATTTTACGGAAACTATCATTAGTATTCTGCAACGAACGTTTTTCTTGCATTTGTTTCTCTTCGGTTGGCATCCGATAGGCTGACTGAATGTAAATTCGCTCAGCCCCTTTATTGACAACAAAGTCTATTTCTAAAGGCAGTCGTAGTGTTTTGTTTTCAGAATTAGTAGACCAAGTTTCAACCAAGCCAACATCAACACGAAAGCCACGAATACGCAATTCATTGTATATTATATTTTCCATAATATGCGTTTCTTCTTGTTGTCGCATGTTTAGAATTGATGCACGCACCCCCATATCAGCAAAATAATATTTGGTTTCTGTACCAATATATTTTCTCCCTTTCACATCAAAGCGCAGTGCTTCTTCAATCAAAAACGCATCTTGCAGATAAGTGATATAATCGCGTATTGTGCTATCCTTGATGCTTATGTTTTCTAAAGAACAAAATGTATTGCTTATCCGACGTGGATTTGTTGAAGTACCTATATTGGATGCTAATACACGTATTAATGTGCGCAATCCTTCTACATTACGTAGATGATTACGCTCTACTATGTCTTTAAGATATGTAAGTTCGTAAAGGTCGGTCAGATAATTGATTTTCTTTTCTTCGCTGTCAAATTGCAACACTTGAGGCAATCCTCCGAAAGTATAATAATCCTTCCATGCATCATATTTGTCGCCACCAATAGCAGTATAATACTCACTAAAAGACAATGGATAGATGTGAATTACATCTCCTCTCCCTCTAAACTCTGTAACTATATCTTTTGACAGAAATTTTGAATTGGAACCAGAGACATAAACGTCCAATTTGCTGTTTTGCATTAGGCTTAATAACACCTCTACAAAATCATCTACTAATTGCACTTCATCAAGAATTATATAGTTCAATTGTCCGTTTTTTTGAATTTTATTATCTATATAATCCAATAGAGTGTCAGGATTGCGCAAATGTTTATTACGTCGATTGTCAAGAGACAATTCAATGATATGGTCATCTTGTACACCATTGGCTATTAGATATTGATGAAATAGTGTCATCAAAAGAAACGACTTTCCTGTTCTGCGAATGCCTGTTACTATCTTTACCATTCCATTGCCTTGTGAAGCAATCAATTTTTGAAGATATTTATCACGATGTATTATCATTTTAGGGTGTTTTTCTGTGGTAAACCACAAATATTCCACCACAAAAGTATGTTTTTTGTTTTAGTTAAACAAATAAGGTGAGTTCTATAAATTCACCGAATAAATAGCAAAGTGCGCAGGCGTTTCTTGACTTATTCGCATGAGCAAAATTTGGACTGAAGTCGGAAACGACGGCAGTTTTTTGTGTGTGATGAAAAAAAGCCCCGCAGTTTACTGCAGGGCTAAAAACTATTATTCCGCAAAGCCCGAAAAAAGCGGAATCGGAACTCCAATCTTCAACTACAGGCCAGTGGCTGGGGCTTGGACATTTACGTCCATTCTGCCAATCCTGCGAAAAAATAACCAAATTATAATTTTTCGTATCGTGTGCCTCGATTTGGCACACGCAAGGGTTATTTTTATATTTGAAATTAGAAAAAAGGACTTTTTTAAATGAGAGTATTTTTCAGTTTTGACTACCAAGGAGGCAAGGCCTATCTTGGAATGAAGGAACAACCTATAATGATGGACTCACAGGTGGTGGACTTCAATATGCTTGTTGATTTCCTCGAGTTGCGTCTTGGATTGCATGCTGTTCAGGCATCCAACGCTGACAGGCTTGTGGCATATTACAAGTGTGTACGCAACTATATGTCTACCCATAAGAATGATGCTGACAATCAATTGTATGGAAGTTGCGAAGTGTCACCTCTTGCCACCAGCCGTGAAATGCTGAAATGGCGCGATGCGTTGTCGATATGCGGTTGGACAAAGGACACTGATGCGCCAACCCGTAGGCTGAAGGTGTTGAAAGGTGTGGAGGAGCTGTTTGCATCAGAAAAGTTTGTCGATATGGGCTTGCGACTGAAAAATATTGTGGAAAGACTGAAGTCTGGACACGGAATGATGAAGGATGTTGTCTTTGTCATGCCATTTGATGTAGAATTGCTTCACCCAGTGCTTAAGGAGATATTCGAACTTGCTGTAAAAGACGGTGCCAAGATTGAAAAACTTCAGGTGCCAGCCGTTAAAGGCAATGATAATCTTGCCAATCTGAAAAAACTGTTGGTGTCTGATGATGCCAAATGTGTCGATTTCGATGCAAAGGACAAGTCGGTACGAATATGGAATTTCAAGGATGAACTGGAGGCGGAGGAATATCTGGCAATGCTCAACGATGATGCGTTTGATGTCATGGTTCAGCCAAGCACAAAACTGAAGGACAACTATCTGCACATGATGGGAAAGCCTGTCACGGGTTCATCAGTGGCAAACAGTGCACCTCAGATTATCCAGCTGTTCTTTACAGGTGTGGCTCTCATGGCACGTCCTCTCAACATAAGTGCGCTTCTTCAATGGCTGTATTCGCCTATAAGTCCGATACCAAGGAATCTTCGTTACAGGTTGGCAAAACAACTTGCAACTAACGGTGGCTGGTGTTCAGATGAAAACGACGAGCATGGTTGTTGCCAGATGGTTCAGGATTGGATTGCTGGCAAGGCTGAATCCGAAAAGGGCGAGCCTATTGACAGGAAGGAGCAGGAGAGTAGGGAACATAAGGCATTGGCTTTTTTGCCTGATTTTGAAGGTGGAACTGAAGAAACAATGACAAAAGTCAAACTTCACAGGTTCCTTACGGAATTGAGTGGTTGGAGTCAGCAAAGGTCGGCCATATTTGCACAAGAAAACCCTGACGACTTGCGTATAGCACAATTGAACAAGTTGTCAGAACTATGCGGAATGCTGAAAAAACTCACTGAAGACTATGGTGAAACAGCCATTATTCCTTACGCCGACATCGACAAGCATTTGGCTTGCCTGTATGAGCCTTCGGAATTTGTACAATATAATCCCCAGGCTACTTCACGCTTTACAGTTCCTTCGCCAGGACAAATTGTGGCAAAGGCCGATTCAGTATTGTGGGCAGGACTGTATGATTTTGAACCTATGAAGCCTGATACCGACTTCCTGACACCTACAGAGTATGATTGTCTGAAGGACAAAATCAGACTTTGGGACAGTAACAATGCACGAATGGTACAGCAGGCATCTTTGATGTTGCCTATCTTGTTCTGCCAGAAAAGCCTTGTCTTGATAACCACGGATTCAGTCGATGGAGCCAAGGTAAACAAGCACCCGCTTATTGTCCGCATCGAACAGCAGATAAGAAATTTCGGCGAACTGACTTGCACACCTGTTATTGACGAAACGAAATATGAATCGGCAGAGCCATTGAAAAACAATTTCTTAAGTGGCAGTGACGGTTTGTATGCCGAGATAAAGCGCACTGACCTCATTAATTGGAAGGACAGCGAAAGCCCGACATCATTGAATAACTTGATGCAGAATCCGCTTGACTATGTTTTGGAAAACATTGCCTACATAAGCGACAACGGGCAGAGCGAGTTCAACAATGTCCAAATAACGAAAGGCATTGTGGCGCATGCCGTAATCCAGCAGTTGTTTCTTAATCCCGACGATGTGAAAAGCGGTTATCCTGATGCGATAAAGGCAAAGGTGAAATCTGACTACAGAAAGGTTTTTGACCGCACTGTTGAAACAAAGGGAGCAGTCATGCAGATGCAGGAGAATGCCATTGAGCGACGTCAATTGTGCGACCATTTGTTGGAATGCATTTATCACCTGATAGACATCATAGAACAAAACAAACTGCATGTGGTTGCCTGTGAAAAACCACTTGAAGGTCATACTTTCGGAACGCCAAGCGCGGAGAATCCAATGATGAAAGGTTTTGCTGACATGATTGTGGCTCGTGAGAATGGCGAACAAATAATTTTCGATTTCAAATGGACAGTATCAAGGAAGTATTACGGTGATTTGCTGGAGAACAACTCTTCGTCGCAGTTGGCAATTTATGCTGAACTGCTCAAAGAGAATACGGGCAAGGATATCCCAACGGCATACTTCCTTATGCCAAACGGACGACTCTACAGCACTGATGAATTCCATAGCAGATATGCCGTAAAGGTTGAAGTAAAAGAAGAAGCCAAGGGCGACATTGTAAAGCAGATTGTGGAATCATACCGTTATCGCCGTGATGAGATTATGTCTGGCAAGGTTGAAATGGGCGAAGGCAATTTGCTTGAGAGCCTCAATTATTTCAATGACACTGAAGATAAAGGTCTTTTCCCTTTGAAAAGTGATTATAAGGATCACACCATTAAGGCGGAAAATGATTTTAGCAATTACAAACGTCTCAAAAAATAGTTGGCAATGAAGAATGTAACATACATAAGCGCAGGTGCGGGCAGTGGAAAGACCTACACTCTGACAACCAAGTTGGCTGACTTGATTGCAAGAAAGGTCGTTGAACCGGAACAAGTCATACTGACAACATTTACAGTGAAGGCGTCGAATGAGTTCAAGGAGAAAGCCAAGGCCGAACTGTACAAGATTGGCAAGTTTGATGAGGCATCTCGACTTGACAATGCCTTGATGGGAACTATCGACAGTGTTGCATCGGCATTGATTCAGAAGTATTGGTATGCTTGTGGAATGTCGCCCGACCAAGGCGTGATGGACGATGGGGCAAAATCCACATATATCAATCAAAGCATTGCCAACATTCCAACTGACGATGATTTGCATTTCTTCTCACAGTTCCGCAAGACATTCAACATTGTTGATTCTCATTTTCATCCAGATTACAATTTCTGGAAAGACCATTTGAAAGAAATAGTGGAGAAGGGAATGAGTTTTGACATTTCCAATTTTGAAGAAAGCAAGAATCAGTCTTTGATAATCTTGAAGAACCTATGCGATGAAAAATCCAGCATTCATGTTGACGTCAAAGACCGCATTGAAGTGCTTGATGCATTGCGAGTTTTGGTGGAGGAATGCAGAGACTCAAATAAGAAAACACAGTCACTCATTGCCATTGATTCTTTAAAAAGAAATAGCAATTATTTTGATGATTTTGAATGGGCTACTGAATGGAAAAGGATAGTCGATGAAAAACCGTCATTGAAAATAACCGACAACCCAAAACTCGAAAGTGCCATACAATTGGCTGAAGATATGTATCGCACCAAGGAGGTTTATGCCATGCAGGAGAAGTATCTTAATATTATCTTCCGACTTGCTGGCGAATGGAATGAGCAATACAGGCAGTACAAGTTGACTAAGCGTATTGTCGACTTCAGCGATATGGAGCACTATATGTATAAATTGCTTCAAGACAAGGAAGTGGCATCTGAAATAGGCAAGACTTATACACATCTTTTTGTAGATGAATTCCAGGATTGTTCGCCAATTCAGGTAAAGATTTTCATGGCTCTTGCCGATGTTGTGAAGCAGAGTTATTGGGTAGGCGACACCAAGCAGGCTATTTATGGATTTCGCGGAAGCGATACCGAACTGACAAAGGCTGTGGCCGATGCCATTGCCAATAAGAAAGGTAAGGATAACTGTGCGTCAGAGACCCTTTCTGAAAGTTGGCGCAGTGTTCCAAGTATTGTAGATGCAAGCAACAAGGCATTTGTAAATATCTTCAAGCCTCTTTTTGGAGAGGAAACTGACACGCAGGTTCCTTTAAAGTCTGCAATGAAACTGCATGCCGACAAGTTTGGCATCAAGTTGGCTGACAGACCGAAATGTCCACTTCGCTTTCTGAATATCACTGAAAAGAGAAGCCCCAAGGCACTCAAATTGAATGTGGTGGATATGGCTCGTTACGTCAAGAACATAATTGACAATGAGGGTGTAAACCCGTCCGACATTGCCGTATTGGGTAGAAAGAATACCAGTCTGGATGATGTCCAAGCGGAATTGAAGGAATTGGGCATACCCGTTGACCGCGAGGTTCCTTTAAAAACCGATAGCAAGGCATGCCAACTGATGCTTGCCCTTATCACATTGACTGTAAATCCTCAGGATGACCTTGCCAAGGCTGAGATTGCCTATCTTACACAGAACAATATGGGAGTGGGGGCTATCATTGATTCCAAGTTGGAGTACAACAATGCGACTAAAGAGGAAAGAGCCCCGTGGCTGTCCGAAGCGGAGATGATTAAACGAGTGAATGCCATTCGTGAACAGGTTATGTATCAAGGAATTGGAGCAATGATGGAATCTTTGGTAGTGGAACTTGATGTCAAGAACGTACTTGAACGTTGGGAACAACCAGTGAAAGAGTCAATGGCGGAGATCAAGGCTCTTATTTTGGCTTCAAAGCAATATGAACAGCGCAGTGGCGACTTAGCCCAGCCTGCAACGCCTTCCGGATTTGCTCAATATCTAGAGGAAAATGGAATAATGTTGCCAGTTTCTGGCGAAGGTGTCCAGCTTCTTACAATTCATAGTTCTAAAGGTCTTGAATGGAAATACGTCCTTTTGCTTATGGATGAGTCGGTTGATGATATGGATATCATGAAACAGGAATATTACGGCATAAATCATTTCCACCCTGACAAGCCTTCTGCCGATAATCTTTATCCTCAAATGGTTATACGCTTTTTGCCATGGATATTTGGAGCAACCAACAAAAATGTTCCAGAGTCGCTTTCAAATATCATTTCAGCAACTGATGAGTATGCGAGAATAACCCGCCATTGTCTTGATGAAAGTGCACGCTTGCTTTATGTTGGATTTACTCGCGCATCTGAAGTCCTGGTTTTGGTTCCATGGTTTGCTGATACTAAAAATGAGCAAAAACGTTTGCTATGGTTTAAAAAATCTGGATTGGCATCTGCGGGGAATGTTGATGGAGGAGATGTATTGGGCATTGGAGTGCCTTTTGAAATAGTGAGTGCTGATTATTCTGATGAATCGGCTGTAGGGCATGGAACAGTAGGTTGTCGCTGTCTTAAATATCACTCTGACAAGCCTTCGGATGCTGGTTCGCGCTATATTGCGCCAAGTTGCGTGGAAGGTAAGGCCGAGAAGGTTGATGTTGCCTATCGTAGTGAGCAGTTTATAAAGTTGAATTCCGCCAAGTTGGAGGGCCGTTCATATTCGGAGGTAGGCGATTGCATTCACAATGTATATGCAACTATAGAGACATTGAACAGCAAGGGTGACGTGGAGCAGGTGATTGCTTCCCATGGTATGTCTGATGTCATTCCAAATGCCGATGAAGTAATTCGTGCATGGAACAATCTGCAAGGATTTCTGAAAAAGGAATACGGAGAGTCGGTGGCTTCGATGCACGAACGTCCATTCCGCCATTTGAAAAATGATGGCTCATTGGTGGTAGGCAGTATCGATTATGTGTATAAGACCTCGCAAGGTTCCGTATTGATAGACTACAAGACATTTCCACAGGTTCAGGCAGTCACCGACCCAACTAGCGAGCATTTCGCTGGTTACTATGCTGGTCAACTTGATACTTATGAAGATGCGCTTGTTGAATCTGGCGAAAAGGTGATAAAACGCTACATATACTATCCAGTAAGCGGTTTGTTGGTAGAGATTCCTCGTGTTTAATCATTAAAAAAAGTAATCATGAAAACATTGACTCTTGTTATCAAGCAAAAGTGGTTTGACATGATTATGTCGGGCGAGAAGACAAGTGAATACCGTGAATTGACACCATACAATGCCAAAACGGATTTTGTCCTTTACAAGAGCGATCGTAAAATTTATTTTTAAAGTAGTAAATCACTTAACCAGTGAAGTAAAAAACAGTAGTTTTGTGCGATTGTTCTCATAGACAATTATGGTTTATGGCCTGCAGGTTCGCGCTTGTGGGCTTTTTTTGTCCAAACGCATCATTTTTAGAATGTATGCACGAAAATGGCACACCACTGTTTTTTCTTCGCAGGAAAATAAAAAAGTTGTTATGGGATACAAAATGTATTTGTTGCCAGACCTGCCTGACGGAGAAGAGGTAGTTGTTGATCTCGACAAGCCGGTCAATCTCGACTTGCTTGATCTCATTGAGAAAGTTGTGAATATAGCCGTAGCCTGTCACCTCGACGATATGGTTTACGTCAAAGACACAGACCCACTTCGCATCCTTGCTGATTATCTTGGCATTACAACAAGGCAGGCGTTGCTTTTCTCTTTGCTTATGGAGTACGAAGGTGCAAATATTGATAGACAGGATAGTTTCATTGCCGACAAGTTAGGTTGCCGGCGGGTGCGTGTGCTTTCTCTTTTTGCCGAGGGTGAGGAGTTGGTCAAGCGTGGGTATATACGCATGAGGAATTATTGCAATTGCACAAATTACACTGTTCCGCAGTTTGTCAAGGAGGCTGTCAGGGACAACAACTTGAGAAAGATACGTAGGAGGGGGTTGACGTCCGATGAGTTTTTTGAAGCTTTGGACGACGAAATGGATGAAGATGTCTGCAATCATTATGAGGTGGTTATGGACCTCATTCAGGACAATATGCACCTTCAGTTCTGCAAGGTTTATCGAAAGTATTTCCCAAATTTCAGTTATGACGGATTGATGTTCTTGTCGCTCGCCAATAGTCTGATAAGCAGGACCGAAGATGTGGTTGAAGAATCTATGTGGTTTGAAGATTTTGATGGCACGATGGCGAGGAAAAATTGCGCGAATGTCCACAATCGGAAATCTGAATTGATTACAAGGAAACTTGTGGAGCCTGTAGCCCCGGACGGCTTTCAATTCGGTATCTTTTATCAGATAACTGAAAATGCACGTGCTGAATTTTTCGAAGGCATGGATGTGATGCAGGCAATGGTCATCCCTGACGGCCAGATACTCTCAAGTAAAGAACTTGTGAAGAAGGAAATGTTCTATAACGAGTGTGTATGCAAGCAATTAGAGAGGCTTTCTACTCTTATTTCAAAAGAACAATTTGACAAGGTGCAGAAGCAATTGGAGGAGAACGGGATGCGCAAAGGTTTTGCATGCCTTTTCTACGGAATGCCAGGAACTGGCAAGACAGAAACTGCCTATCAACTTGCGAGGCGAAGTCAGCGTGACCTGTTTGTGATTGATGTCGCCAAAATAAAGAATTGCTATGTTGGTGAAAGTGAGAAAAACATTACAAAGGCATTCTCAAATTACCGTCAATTGGTTGAATACAGTAGAAGAAAAGGCGAGAACATCCCCATTTTGCTTTTCAACGAGGCTGACGCCGTGTTGGGTATCAGAATGGAAGGCGCCCAAAAGGAAGTCGACAAGTCAGCCAACAGCATTCAAAACATCATCCTTCAGGAGATGGAGCGACTTGATGGCATAATGATAGCCACTACAAACCTGACATCAAACCTGGACAAGGCTTTCGAGCGTAGGTTCATCTACAAGATAGAGTTTAGCAATCCTACAGTGGAGGCCAAGCGTTCCATATGGAAGTCGATGATACCGACTCTCGATACTGACAATGCCATTCAATTGGCCACCAGTTACGACTTTTCTGGCGGACAGATTGAGAATGTCGCCCGCAAGTATACAGTTGAGAAGGTCCTTTCGGGTGAGAATCCAACGCTGGAGGAGATAAACGAGTTCTGCAAGCAGGAAACCCTTAAGCGAAACGGCATTTCAAAGATAGGTTTTTGTGAAAGATGATGCCTGTGTGATGTTTTATGTCATTTTCTGAAAAATATTTTAAGGTGGGTTCTATAAATTGATTTCGAGCGATTTTTGAATTTTTATCGAGTAGATTTATGGACGGAAGAAGGAGACAGTGCGGGCACTGTTGACGACTGACAACCATAAAGATACCTATAAAAAACAAAAAGCGCCGAAAAGTTCATAAAGCCCATTTTGTTATTACTATTTTTCAAACGGTGAATTAATAGAACTCACCTTAAGTATGAAGATGTTTTGCTTTCTACAGAGAAAATGACCAAATTAGTTGGTGCATCTTAAAATGAGCAATAACCCATAAGCAATGAAAGAACATATTACAATCTGAAAACCCGTTATTGGCAGTAAATATGAAACTCCTTCACCTTTCCGACACACATGGTCAGCATAAGAAACTAACCTCGTTGCCCAATGCCGATATCATTGTTCATTCTGGCGACTTCACGTTTGGCGGTAGCGAGAATGAGGCCATTGACTTTATGACATGGTTCTGTGACTTGCCGTATCGTCATAAGATATTCATATCGGGCAATCACGACATGTGTATGTACAGGACATCGATAGAGGGATTGCCTGACAATGTCCACTATCTATGCAACACAGGAGTTGAGATTGAAGGCATCAAGTTCTATGGAGTGCCATTGTTTATGGAGGATGTGAACGAGGGCAATATTGACAGAATGATAGACGACATACCAGTAGATGTCAATGTTCTTGTCACACATCAACCTCCTTTTGGATATTGCGATGAATGGAACAAACGACATTGTGGAAATAAACATCTTCGAAACAAGGTGCAGGAAATGCCTTCGTTAAAAAGCGTCCTTTTTGGTCATCAGCATGGAGCAAGCAAGGTGGTGACTGCGGGTGGTGTCACTTTCAGCAATGCCTCCGTATTGGATTGCCAGTACAACATGGTGGCTAAGCCGAGGTTGCTTAAACTTTGATTTTCACTTGATATACATACTCATTAGTTAAAAATTAGAATTATGGACTGCAGGTATTTGTATCTAACAAACAATCAATTGGAAGAATTGAGGGACGGCATTGCCGACGGGAAACTATGGTCGATAATATACGGCTTTCTCAAGGAGCCAGAAGAGTTTTGTGACTACATAGATGAAACTGAACTAAACGCGAGAAGTATTGACTTAATGGATTTAGAGTTGGGTCAAAATATTGACACTGCAAAATCTGTTTTTGTGGCAAAAAGGTGCCGTCGAGAATGCAAACAAACTCATTCGCCAATACTTGCCGAAATGTACCGACTTGAGTTCCGTGTCGAATAAGGCACTGCACAATATTCAGTTGAAAATCAACAGAAGACCTAGGGAAAAACTTGTTTTTTCTTCGCCTGTTGTGGAGTTTTACAAAAACGCTTCTTAATTTTGACAAAATAATTGCACTTGGTTGTTTACTCTATACTCAGGATTTTTATGGCAGAAAAACATTCGCTTTACGGTGTTAGAACATCACTCGAAAATTTCTCTAACTACAAGAATATCAAGGTTGTTCCGCTGTATGCCATTTCAAACGTTTATTCTAATGTTTGATTATTACCTATCTGCCACAACTCTCCCATTCTTCCACTTGTCGCTCGAAAGCGCCTTGCGGATTCGGAAATAGCGCGGAACGCTGTTAATGGCGGCCTCGTAGCGGGGAATTTCGTCAATCGGCTGCTCGAATTGTGCCATTGTGAGCGACTGCTTCAGCGCCAACTCGCGGCCCTTGGGCAGGCTGACGATTATCTCCTCAACACTTGTCACGAATGTGAAGCGCTCCGCATCCTCCTTTCGGGTGACGGTTGTGTTGGCGCGGTGGCGGCTCTCAACCCGATACCTGCTCGGCACGCTGTTTATGGCGGCAACGCTCTGCGGTATGCGGCCGAGCCACTTCTGCGCCAGGGCGGGATTGTCGGCAGGCAAGGTGACAACCAACTTCCGACCGTGCCGCAGCCTCACTTCCAGCAGCCGTGCATTGAGTTGATACTCAAGCCCAAACTCGCGCATACGGTTTTTGGCGAGAACAACGACAGTGTTTATGCCTATCTGCTTGGTTTTGTCATACTTCTGCAATTCGTGCTGCAGGGTATCGCAAATGACATTGAACTCCTTGTTCCATTCTGGAATTAAATCGTTGATGTTCTGCATCTGACGCACAACATCTTCAACATCGAAATTCCAATTATTCGTGAGCGGAAACCAACGAACTCTGACACCGTAAACATAAAATCGAACACGCACACCTCGCCATTTATTTTCAAACCAAACATTGCTGAAACGTGTTTCAAAAAGGCTGGCGCCAATGCCAGGACATAGTTCATTTACGTTTCGGTAAAATTCCCATAAATCTGCGTTTCCAGGCTTCGGCACATAGTTCATTTCTTTCAGTTTCTCCTTAAAAAACAAAACTTTAACCAATTCCGTTTTAAGGGAATGGTAGTTCTTATATCTTTTTATTCTACTGATTAACAAGTTGATATTCATAGTTTTAAATATTTAGAGAGTGACGATTTAGATTGTTGTTTAATCTGTTAACTGGTGAATCGTTTTAGGGTATTAGGTGTTGGGGGTTAGAACAAGTTGAAAACCTTCATTGTTAATTTCTAACTCCTACATCCTAAATGACTTACTCCTTTGTCCAATCTTCGCGGCCAACGCTTTAGAATTTGATTCGGTGGTTCATTGGCACGCTGTTTATGGCGTTGATTGAAGCCTCAATTGAATCGAGTATTTTGCGAACGCGGTCGAGATTGTCGGGCGGAATGGTTATTACTAACTTTCTGCTCTTCTGCAATTTAACTTCCAAAACATACTCTTTTGGCTTCGCTGACTGCTGATAGTGATAGTTTTGCTCTTTTTGGTTTAAGCTGTATTCGCAGCCCAACTCACGCATCTTATTCTTTACAAGCACTTTAACCGTGTTTTCATTTATCTGCTGAATTTTCTCACGCTTGTCGAATTCGCGCTCCAATTCTTTGCCTTCCTCAATCCATTGCGGTATGCGGCGGTCGATTTCGAGATAAAAATCTGCAGAATGCAGGCCCACATAACAACTTCTAGCGTGATTAAAGTCCAATCTTACGTTTTCTGTTACATTTGTCTTAAAATCAAATTTGCAATAGTTGAATTGCAATGTGCTGTGAATAGGTTCTATTTCATTATTTTTCAATTTGTTAACAATTGACTCGCACATATACGGCAACAATTGCCTATACATCAAGTCGGTGTTCATAACCATACATTCCAAATGGTCGGATAAAACTCTCATCTTTCCAGAGTGCTCAGCAAGGCGTTTCTTCTCACAATTCTCAATTGTCTGCTGATTTTCAGTGCAAAACAATCTGAATTCGGTTTCCCATTCAGCCATAGCATTGTCGAACTTTTGCAACAAATTTGCCATATCGTACGACGCGTATTTATCTGGAAATGAAATTGAACGGTCATAAATACGAATGCCGAAATTTGTTAACTCAAAATCGACATTCTTCATACTTAAAAACAGCCGTTTGTTGCTTTTGTCACAGACTAATTCGGCTTCAGGCAACTCTTGTCCGATATTGGCTATGAAGTCATCCATCTTTTTTTCCTCATACTTCCAATATCGGGGTTCATATTTGTTGTCTCCCAAAAATGCAACTATTTTTTGATTGAAAAACAATCGTTTAAGTTCGGCGAAATTGACTTGTGACGAATCTTTTTTCCACTTTTCAAGTAACTCTTCTGCGTCCATAGTTTAAAAAAGTTTAGGGGTGAGTGTTTAGTGTTTAGTTTAAATATTTAACAAGTTGAAAATGTTCGTGTTCGCTAAAACTCTATCCAGCAGGCGCGGCCAGTTTTCTCCATCCACTCGTGGTGCACGTTGTACTCCTGCTCGCTGCGGCAAATCCAAAGCACTTTGGTGCGCAGGGCGAAGTCGACACGGGGCTCAGGCGCGTAGCCGTCGGTGAAAATGAGCAGACCGTCGTACTGGCGGTGGTCTTTCAGATAGTCGAAAATCTCTTGGAAACTTGTGCCGCCGCGGCCGCAGACTTCAACCTTTGTGGGGCGTTTTTTGAAGGTGACCACCTCGCGAAGGCCGACATCGAACTGCACCACATCAATGGTTTCGACACCGTATTTGAAGAACCGCGCCACCACCGAATAGAACGCCTGCAAGGTCTTTGATTCGATTGAGCCGCTCACATCGACCGCCACCAAGAGCCGCGCCGCAAGGTCGTAGCGGCTGCCCATCTGCGCGAATCCGCTGCGGCGGTTAGGGCGCATTCGCGTCAGGTGCCGCTTGCTCGACAGAATGCTTGTGTGGAACGACGACAGCGCCTTGCGATAGTCCATTTTCACCGCAAGCGACGCAATAATCTGCTCCACAAGCGTGCCTGGCAGCGTGCCCCACGTTGTTGTCGAACGGATTATCTCGTTGATTTCCTCGCGTCGCAACTCATCGTCCTGCCAGAGTTCAACATTGTCGGCCAGCCAGTCGCGCAACATCTGCTGCCCCGCGTTGCCGTCCAATTTGCGGCCTAATTGGAAATCTTGGGCTAGCCAGCGCTTCATTTTTTCCGATAGTTTCCGCCAAAATGAGTTGCCACCGCCGCCTTTTGGTTCGTTTTTGGAATCAGAATCGCTATCGCCAGAATTGTCTGATTTTGAACTGGTTGCGCCATTGTTATTTTCATCATCGCTTTGCGCGGACTGCTGCCCCGAGCCGTCGGGTTGCTCTTTATCGCTTGGTGGGGTATTAGGCTTGTTATTTGGCGAATCGTCAGAATCAATGTCGTTTGCATCGTCAGAAGGTTCACCGTCACCATTGCCAGGAATGGGCCCTATTGATTGCGGTTCGGGCGGCGTATCATCTTCGATAGGCGGCTGGCGCAGCAGCACATCCAACTTGTTGACATACCATTCATAGCACTCATTTGCAGGCAGTTGAAAGTCGGCGGCTTTTGCGTATTGCACGCATTTCAAGTTGCAATGCTGGTCGATAACCATATTGCTGCCAATGCTCGCCGATTCGGGCAGACAGCCTTCGGGCCGACGCTCGTAGGGGTGTTTCAGCAAGAGCCTAATCATTTCAATACGAAGCAGTTCCTCCAACTCGGTGTTGCTAATGCGGCTGCGCGAAATCATTTCGGGATTGTACTGCACGCGTCCGCCGCCGCACCGCACAGGGCATCGCATTTGGGTGTTCGGCTCCAACTGCTGAATGCAGAAAATGCGGAACAATGCTGGTTCGGTCAGGAACCATTGCTCAATAATGTGGGTTAGTATCTCTTTCATTGTAAAAGTTTAGAAGGTAAGAGTTTAGAGTTAAATTTTAAGTTTTCGAAGTTTTAAGTTGAAAGTTGAGAAGGATTAGCGCTGCGCTGTTGAGAAGGTTTAATTTCTAAACTATCTAAACCTTCTAAAGGTTCTCAACATTAAATCTTTACTCTTTACTCATTTTACTTTACACTCATTTCAATTGACTTCTGAATGGCTTCGGCACGCTGCCTGAGCCGCTCGACACGTTTATTAACTAGTTCATTCTCACTTATCTGCATCGCATCGAACTGCTTGAGCAAATCGTAGAACTCGCGCTTGTGGTTCGGGTGCAGCAAGTGGCACATTTCGTGAAAGATAACGTGACGGACAAACTCTGTCTCGGCCGTTTGCAGACAGCGGTTCAGCGTAATGTGCGTCTGCACGCCTTGCACGCACAAACCCCATTTCTGCCTCATTTTCCTGACATATAGTTTTGGCTTCGCCAACTCGGGAAACTGACGGCTGAAAATCTCCCAACAGTAATCGTATTCCTTGTGTAAATCGGTCATTGTTAAAAGTTTAGAAGGTTAAAGGTTTGGAAGTTTAGTTTTAGGTTTTTGAAGTTTTAAGTTGAAAGTTTAACGGGTTCGACCGCAGTAGAGACGTGGCGCACCGCATCTCTACAAACGCCATCCGCACCCAACACCCAATACCTAACACCCCATCACAAATTCTCAACAAACCCGATAATTGCCTCATACACAGCGGGAACTTCGGTCACGACAAACGAAAGGGCGTTTTTGTAGGTGTCCTTCTCGAAAAACGAAGCGAAGTGCGCTATCTCTTCGTTTCGCTTGGCCTTCTGCAACTCATCAATGTATTTTTTCAGATTTTCGGCCATAACTTTCTTTTGCTCAGGCGTTTGTCCGCCAAGTTCAATGAATTGGAAAATATCCTCGTTCACCGCTGCCACCTCGTGCAGTTTGTACTTTTTGAGCGCGTCCTTGTGCTTTTGGAATTCGAGCAGAATATCTTTTCCTGAAAGCAGTCGGCTTGTGCCCAGGAATGACACAAAGGCTTGCGTGGCGGCGGCTCCAACAATTCCCGCAAGCATCTTCTTGTGGACGGGCTCAAGGTTGTTTATGCCTGATATACAGTCGGCAACCTTTTTCCAGGCGCGGCGGTCGGGCGTTTTCTGTAGGCCGCGGTCGAAGGTGCTGGTGGTGCCGTCGCTGTCGAGAAATTTGGGTGTGGCGCGAATGAACTCAATAACGCGCGAGTCGAGTTTGTTCTCGGCCGCCCACATCAGCCATTCCGCCACCGACGGCTGAAAGGTGTAAATGTTGAAACGCGACACCAGCGCGGGGTCAAGGTCGGTGAGTTGGTATTCCTCGCCATCGTTCACAGCCGAAATCAAACGGCTTCCTTCGGGAAGATTCCGCCCAGCCAATTTGCGGTTAAGTGCCAAATCCATAATGGTTTGCAACACCTCGGGGCGGGCGCGGTTCAACTCGTCGAGAAAGAGCACCACGGGCTTGTCATCGACAGGAAACCAGTAGGGCGGCATAAAAATGGTGCGGCCCATCTGCTCGTCCATTCGTGGCAGGCCAATCAGGTCGCCAGGGTCGCTCATCTGGCCCAGAAAAAGCGTTACCACTTGCAAGCCTTGCCTCTCGAAAAAGCGTGTGAGAATCTCCGATTTTCCAATGCCGTGCTTGCCCACCAGCATCAGGTTCTGCTCCGGCGGCATCACCGACAGAATCTTTTGCAGTTCTTTACAATCTATTGCCATAGTTATATGTTTTTAAAGTTCGACGTGACAAAGAAATCCGCAACCTGCGTGAAATCGCGGCACAGGTTTTGGAAAATTTTCAATTTTTATTGATTTTTCGCAGAGCGATAATTACTCATCCTCCTTATCCCACCTGTCGCAAGGCAGTGCGGGGCGGATTCGGAAATAGTGCGGAACGCTGTTTATGGCGGCCTCGTAGCGGGGAATTTCGTCAATCGCCTGCTCGAATTGCGCCATTGTGAGCGACTGCTTCAGCGCCAACTCGCGGCCCTTGGGCAAGCTGACGATTATCTCCTCAACACTTATCACGAATGAGAAGCGCTCCGCATCCTCTTTTCGGGTGACGGTTGTGTTGGCGCGGTGGTGGCTCTCAACCCGATACCTGCTCGGCACACTGTTTATGGCGGCAACGCTCTGCGGTATGCGGCTGAGCCACTTCTGGGCCAGGGCGGCGTTGTCGGCAGGCAAGGTGACAACCAACTTCCGACCGTGCCGCAGTCTCACATCCAACAGCCGTTCATTGAGTTGATACTCAAGCCCAAACTCGCGCATTCGGTCTTTGACGAGAGTGGCGGTTTGGTTTGCTTGGGGGGTGTGTTGTTTTGGGTTTAATGTGTTCATTGTCTGAAAAATAAGTTGTTGTTAATCCCATAAATTGCAATAATGTTTGCAGAAAAGGTTGAGCCCAGTTTTTACGGTGGTTGCATCCTCGCTTGTGAGCGTGCGCGTGGTGCTCATCAGCCCAAAGGCATCGGCCATCTGCCGAATGGCGTTGTTCCATTCGCGCATATCGGCGAATCCGACAGGAAAACCGTGCTTGTCCAACGCCAAGAACGCCCGTAAACGTGGCTCTATCAGCCGCGCCAAGGCGTTGTTGGTGTTCCAAATTTCATCAATCGGATAGTCGTGCTTGTGGCTCCAATTGCTGTCGGTTTTGTTGCTCTTTTTCATACGCGTTTTTTGTTTTTATCCTTAAAGGAAGATTAAGCCATCCTTAAGGGATTTCTGCACGCAATAATATGGCACGCCACTCCCGAATAATGAGAGTGGCGGACAAAAAAAAACAGCGCGGACGAGTTTTCTCGGCGGCGCTGTTTTATCACAATATGTGACAATTGTTCTCTTAATCAACAAGTTTTTTACACCTTTCAACCACTTTTAAAAACATATCAAATACTCCATCATAATCGTCAGCATCAAAATATTTCCAAATGCTTATATCGTTTTTGTGTGGTAAAACATCTTTCTGCAATTCCATAATTTTTTGACAATTTGCAATAGTTCTATCTTTTTCGGACGAATGAATGTGCACTTCGCAATAAAGGCCATTGCTATTTTCATTAATAACAACATTCATTTTCTTTCCATCAATTTTGTCAAAAGTCACACTTGTTAATGCAAGCGCTGTAGGATTAAAGTCTGGAAATCTATTCTTTGTTTCCTTTTTCCATTCTCCATAAATGATTTTACGGTTTTCTCCTCTTAAAAAACTCATTGCATCAATAAGTTCACCCATTTCATTCATTTTGTCTTGTAATAAACGTGCTTTTGCTTTTTCATCTTTGCACTTGTCAAGTTCAAAACGATTGCTGATTAATTTGCCTAAAATTTCATTCATAGTATTAGTTCTTAAAAAGAAAAGTCCTTCTAAATAATCAATATATTGCCTTACGGCACTTTTTAAACATTCGTCTTTTTCTCTAATATTTGGGAATACATCTTGTTTCAGCCACGAAAGAATATCTCTGTTAAAAGACAGATTAACATATCTTGTAGAAAACACATCTTTATAGTTGTTCCACGACTGCAAGTCGGGTTCTTTCCCGTCTTTGGAAAGGTATACCACGAATATCTGTTCGTCGCAATATTTCCTCAAATTATTTTTTTTTGTTTTTTCTATATAGCGACATATTTGAGCATCCTGGTCGGTAGCGTTATATACTTTATTTTCGAAAATTAAAGCATAGTTGTTGTCTCTAACCCACAAATCAATCCTTTCTTTTTCTTGTGTTATCACAGGTTTTTCTATTTCTATTTTACCGAATTCCTGTAAGTGGCTGACTCTTTTTATGTAATCTATCAAGGATTCCAATAGTTCGTACTCTCCTTTTGAGTTAGTGTAACATAGTAACTTACACAAAATACGGCTGTGCCCATTCTCGTTAATATGCATTTCGTCTATTACGTTTAGGTGATATGGTAAATGCAGTTTCTCATCATTCATTTTCTGCTTGAACTCACAAGAAAAGTTTAGCAATTCACCATATTTTTGAGCATCATTTTCTAATACTTCCTTTCCCATAATTTATCTCCTTTTTCAAAATCATCTTTTTCTTTCCAAATCCACATAATTTCTTTGTTGGTTTTTCAATCTACCATATA
>JAZUEN010000088.1:0-48093 GCA_045640185.1 Bacteroidales bacterium | reverse complement strand
AAAAAAAACCTTCGGAATTTCTCCCGAAGGTTGTTGGCGTACAAGGATTCGAACCTTGACTGGCAGAACCAAAATCTGATGTGCTACCATTACACCATACGCCAATGCTGTAATGCGGGTGCAAAAGTAATGCAAGTTTTTGTTTGTGCAAGATTTTTTCTTTTGTTGATGAAAAAAAGTTGTAATAGGTTGGCATACAACTTGCTGATTGCTATCAAAAGGCTTGTTTCGCCTTTTTGAAGACTTCTGTGGCAGACGTTATGTCGCTTTCGGAGTGCTTTGCAGATAGCCGGATTATCAATCTGGCGGCGTCTTTTCCGACAAACGGTGTGGTCAGTACCGAAACAAGAACCCCGTTTTTTGCGAGTGTGGCGGAAAGTTGTTCGGCTTTGGCACTGCTTTCGACCATTATGGCGAATTGGTAAGACTGCGTTGGCGGAATCTCAAACCCCAAGCAATAGAGCTTCTTGATAAATAGGTTGGTTATTTGCAGGAGATATTGCCGTTCGGCATTCATCTGCACACACATATCCAGTGCTACGTTTAGCGCGGTCAGGTTGCTGTGTGTGAGCGGAACGGAGTTTGTGGCAGGCGCATTTTGCTGACGAAGCCAGTCGATGATTTCGCGTTTGCCGGCAATGAAAGCGCCACTATTGCACCCGAAATTTCGCAGTGAGCCAATCTTTATTTCGGGGTTGATGTCTTGCCCGAAAAGGTCGCAGACGCCTTGTCCGTCGTTGCCTATGGCACCGGCTGTAAGAGTCTCGTCGATGGCGACTACAGCCTTGTGCCGGTTTGCGACGGCCATGATTTGGTTTAGCGGGGCGATGCTGCCTGTTGCAATGTCGATGGCATCGACAATAAGCAGACGGTTTTGCTGGGCCTGCGATAGCTTGAGCTGCTTTTCAAGGTCGTCGATGTCGTTGTGGTATTTGTATTTGACAGGTTTGCAGATTGAAGCGTTGCCTATTGTGGAAAATTGGCTGACTGCCCCATAAATGACTGCGTCAGTGCGGTCGAGCAGGTGATTGGTCAATGCACAGTAGGCGTCGGTTTGGGAGTTGAATATGATGCACCTTTCGGTGTTGAGAAGATGGGCGATCTTTTTTTCCAGTTCTGCCGTCAATTCTTCGTTTGTGCCTTGAGTTGAGTGTTGTGCCGATTCAACAGCAAAGCTATTTGAGAGTCCCAGGCTGTCGGGATTGCGGAAATTGAGCAGTTTGTTCCCGTTGATGTCGATGACGCCATCGTTCGACATAATAGTGCCAAACTCATTGTATATGTCAGAAACTGCAGCCAGCTTGCCGCAAAGTATATTTCGAAAATCGGTGTACATTGTCTTGATGTTTCGGCCACGAATGTACGCCAAAAGGATGAAAGTTTGATATATGATGTTGTGGACTTACATAAATTCCACGTTTCCCATCTTATTTACAAGTGGAGTAAAAAGCCCAAACATTAATGCTTGGGCTTTGAAAAATAGATTGTTATGCTTGCATATATCGTTTGACAGTGTCAATTAATTGTTGTGCGTAGTTGTATATGTCTTCGACTTTATCAATTGAGTATTTTGTACTTTTCTTTTCTTCGTCAATCAATTCTATTTGTTTTTTCTTGAGATTGTTGAAGTGGAGTTTGCATATTGGTTTTCGGTTGTTGTCATCGAAAAGAATTGTAAAATATGTTTGTGTGTCGCGTTGCGCTATTCTGTTGATATCTACAGTGTTGGCTAGAATTGCCTTGACAATATAAAAACCTTGTAACTCATCTTCGGTTGTTTCAATATTAGGTTCCGATGCTTGAATGTCTTCGGTTTCTTGTTTGTCTTCTTTCTTGACATCTTCGGTCGATTTTATTGCGGCATTAAGTTTTTCTGAAATAACATCGTTGATATGGCTGTTAAATGCACGTTTTACTAAATCAGTAAAAGAGTCAATGACTTTTTGGGTGAGCATGCCGTCATATACACGTCTGGTTAGAACTTTAACAATATCAACTGATGGTTGAGTGAATTCATTCTTTATGCAGTCTTTTAGGCCAGACATATATTTCAACTCGTTGGCTGTGTTTAATATGCTGTCTTTATCGTAATATGACTTGTGAAATTGTTTTAACGCTTCAATTTGCGTGTCTTTTATATTTTCAATATTGAATTCAAGAAATGGTTTTTCATCCATTAGATTCTTTTGAACCAAGTCGGCGTAGAATCGGTAGTTGATACCATTAGTTAAAATTCCAAATTTTGCAGTTTGTGCTGCAGAAAAATAACCTTTAAGTTGTCCGACGTGAAAGTCTAAATCTTCTTCCCAATGTTTGCATTCTATTAAAATGGTAGGCTCTCCGTTGACGGATATTGCATAGTCAACCTTATCGCCTTTTTTCTTTGTCAAGTCGCAATCCATTTCAGGAATTACTTCCATAGGATTGAATACATCGTAGCCAAGCGCATTAATAAATGGCATAATTAAAGCATTCTTTGTCGCTTCTTCTGTTTTGCAAGTGTCTTTTAATTTGTTGACTTTATCTGAAAGAGCCAACACCATATCCTTGAAATCCATTTTGTTGTGTGATTTACCCTTTCAGTCCCAGAAGAGTGTTAAACAAAAAAAAGCGTGGAACTGACTATGCCACGTTCTTGGTCGGAGGTCGTAGGAAATACCTTTTTCAGAGAAATAGGAATAGTAGCCCACGCGTATGCGTGGAAACAACTATGCTGTTTTCTGAAAAGTCTTGAATTTCCTACGTTCCCGACTACAAAACAAGCATAACGCTTCTTGAATCAATATGTCTTTGGCTTTTATTTAAAGCCAAGCCCGAATATAAGCGTTATTTTTATATATTATGTGTAAATGTCTTTTTTTATGTTACGGATATTAAAAACGCCACTTGATTTCCAAGTGGCGTTCCGTTGTTTTAGTTGTTTGTTTGAATTATTATTTGCGCAATTCCTTGACGATAGCCAGTGATTCGCGCACTTTGTTCTCGATAAATCCGAAGTCGCCGGCGGCAATGACATCCTTAGGAGTGAGTTGCGAGCCAAGCCCGACGCATGCAACGCCAGCCTTGAACCACGACTCGAGGCTCTCGCGCTCTGGAGCGACGCCGCCACTTGGCATAATGTTGGTCCAAGGGCAAGGGGCTTTTATTGCCTTGACGAATGATGGCCCGCCGACTTCCTTGCCTGGGAAAATCTTGACTATTTCGCAACCAAGCTCTTCGGCCAGATTTATTTCTGAAAGTGTTCCGCATCCAGGTAGCCAGCCAATCTTACGACGGTTGCAGACTTTTGCCATGTCAGGGTTGAGGCTTGGCGACACGATGAAGTTTGCGCCAAGTTGTATGTAGAGCGCCGCAGTGGCTGGATCGACAACTGAGCCAACGCCCATTGCCATTTCGGGGCAAGCCTTGGCGCACCATTTGTTGACTTCGGCAAAGACTTCGTGTGCAAAGTCGCCACGGTTGGTGAATTCAAAAACTTTGGCGCCACCTTTGTAGCAAGCCTCGACTACTTTCTTGACCAATTCGGCGTCGGAATTATAGTAAAGAGGCACGATGCCTGTCGATAGCATTGTGTTGTAAACCTGTAATCTTGTGAATCTGCTCATATTCGGAATGTTTATGAATCTTATATGTAATTTTCGATTGTATATTACTGTCAATTATCTACTTACGCGTCCGCTTGCATCGCCACCCATTAACTTCTCGACTTCCTCTACGGTGACACGGTTGTAATCGCCATAGATGGTGTGTTTCAGGCAAGATGCGGCAACAGCAAAGTTCAGTGCCTTTTGGTCGTCGCCGATAAATGTCTGCAGACCGTAGATAAGACCGCCCATAAACGAGTCGCCGCCACCAACGCGGTCGACAATGTGGGTTATCTGATATTCAGGCGATTTGTACAGAGTCTTGCCGTCGTACAGCACGCCAGCCCAATTGTTGTTGTTGGCGTTGATGCTGCTTCGTAGTGTTGTAATGACTTTTTTGCAATTTGGGAATTGAGCCATAATCTGTTTTGATACAGAAAGATATGCGTTTGCATCGACTTTACCGCCAGCCACATCAACACCTTCAGGCTTGATAAGAAGCGCTTTTTCGGCATCTTCTTCATTGCCAAGTATTACGTCGCAGTATTGTACCAACTCTGGCATTACCTCATCGGCCCGTTTGCCGTATTTCCACAGGTTCTTGCGGTAGTTGAGGTCGCACGAAATGGTTAGCCCTTTTGCTTTTGCGGCTTTCAGCGCTTCAAGGCAAACGTCGGCTGCACCTTTTGAAATTGCAGGTGTTATGCCTGTCCAATGGAACCAGCCTGCGCCTTCAAAGACCTTGTCCCAGTCGATCATTCCAGTCTCGATTTCGGCAACAGATGAGCCAGCACGGTCGTAGATGACTTTGCTTGCGCGGCTCACGGCACCAGTCTCGAGGTAGTAGATGCCGATGCGGTTTCCGCCATATATGATGTCGTTGATATCGACGCCAAGTCCGCGCAATTCGTTTGTGCAGGCGCGTGCGATGTCGTTTTTCGGAAGCCTTGTTACAAAACTGACTGGTAATCCGTAGTTTGCGAGCGAAACGGCTACGTTGGCTTCGCCACCGCCAAATGTGGCGCTCAACATATTGCCTTGTCCAAATCGTTCGTATCCTGGTGTTGCAAGCCGAAGCATCACTTCACCAAATGTCACTGTCTTTTTCATATACGTAAATTTTTATAGTTCAATATTTTAAAAATTAAAATAGTTTTTAGCGTTGCGGTAGCAAATGTCAGTTACCATATTGCCGAGCAAGTCGATGTCGTTTGGAAGTTCTCCGTTTTCAACATCGGTGCCAATCAAATTGCAGAGAATTCGGCGGAAATAGTCGTGGCGCGGATACGAAAGGAAACTGCGCGAGTCGGTGAGCATTCCCACAAAGCGACGAAGCAATCCGTGGCACGACAATGTGTTGAGTTGCTTTTCGATGCCATCTTTCTGGTCGAGGAACCACCAGGCCGAGCCCCATTGCATCTTGCCTGCGGTGGTGCCATCCTGGAAGTTGCCAATCATTGTGGCGAACACCTCGTTGTCGGCTGGGTTTATGTTGTATAGGATTGTCTTTGCCAGTTGGTTTGATGTGTCGAGTCTGTTTAGGAACTTGGCCATCGACTGTGCCTGGCTGAAGTCGCCAATGCTGTCGGTGCCTGCGTCAGGACCGAAACTTGCCAATAGGCGTGAACTGTTGTTGCGTATTGGGCCCACGTGGAATTGCTGCGCCCATCCTTTTGGGAACACTTGCACTGCATAGCGGTATAGTGCGGCCGAACGGAACTTGATGATTTCTTCGGCCGTAAGGTCTTTGCCACCACGAACCTTGGCGAAAATCTGCTCAATCTCGATGTCGGAATAGTCGGCGGCATATAGGAAATCGAGACCAAAATCGGCCAGACGGCAACCAACGGAGTGGAAATAGTCGATACGGCGGTCGAGTGCGTCAAACATTGCCTTGAAACTGTTAATGTCGACATTGGCGGCGGCGGATAGTTTGTCGATGTAGGCATTCCACGCTTTTGTGTTATTTACATCAGATGCCTTGTCGGGACGCCAGGTCGGCAGAATCTTTGTGGGGCAGGCCGATGCGGCAATTTGCCTATGGTAGCGCAAATCGTCGGTTGGGTCGTCGGTGGTGCAGGCCACCTCGACGTTCATCTTCTGCATCATTCCCCAAACGCTGAATTCATCAGACTTTAGCATTTCGGCTGTTTTGGCGTAGATTTCATCGGCCGATTCGGGATTGAGCAGAATGTCGATGCCGAAGTACATTTTCAATTCAAGGTGAGTCCAGTGGTACAGCGGGTTGCGCAGCGTGTAAGGCACGGTGGCGGCCCAAGCGTCATATTTTTCGCGGTCGGTGCCGTTGCCAGTGATGTATTTCTCGTCGATTCCGTTGGCACGCAGCGCACGCCATTTGTAGTGGTCGCCAGCGAGCCAGATTTGTGCAATGTTGTCGAATTTGCGGTTCTCGGCAATCTGCTGAGGCACAAGGTGTGAGTGGTAGTCGATGATAGGCTGTGTCTTGGCGAAATTGTGATATAGATCCTGCGCGGTTTTGGACTTGAGCAGGAAGTTGTCTGTTATGAATGTTTTCATTTCCGTAAATCTTTTTCCAGTTTTATAAATCAGATACTACTTCGTGCTTTGGCACAAGGCTTTTCATAATGGCCCAGCCTGTCAGGTAACAGATACCGCATACGCAGAACATTACAAAATAACCTGCGGGCTTGCCTGAGAATCCCATAAAAGTCATTGGTTCGCGAAGGTATGTTGAACCTTGTTCCAACAAGGTTTTGGTCATCTCTACGGCCTTGCCGTCAACCATTGTAGTGCCAGCCGAATAGACAAACAGCATACCTGACAGTTTGTTGAACAGGAAGCAACTGATGCCGCCAGCCATGCCGCCGATGCCAGTGATTGTGGCAACGGTGTGCTTCGGGAACATATCGCTCACGGTAGAGAACAGGTTGGCGCTCCACGATTGGTGCGCTGCTCCTGCAATGCCAACTATTATTATTGGGAACCAGAAAGATATGGAGCCGAGTGGCTGTGCCAGAATGGTGAGTAGCGGGAAGAATGCGAAAATCATCATTGCCTTCATCTTGCCAGCGTATGGGTCCATTCCTTTTTTCTCGACAAATATTTTGGGCAGATATCCGCCAAACACCGATAATATACATATAAAATATATGGTGAAAAGTCCCCAACGGCTTTGAGGCGTCGTTGTGTCGTATCCGTAAACCGAACTCAGGTAGACGGGCATCCAGAAAAGGAAGAACCACCAGGCTCCGTCGCTGAAGAATTTGCCAGCGGCGAATGCCCAAGTCTGTTTGAACGAGAAACATTTCCAGAACGATATCGTTTTCTCCTTTGTCTCGGCAGTCGCACTGCCATCTGAATTGATGTCTTCGTTATCTTGTTGAATATATGCAAGTTCGTTTTTGCTTACTCGGTTGCATTTCTCGGGCTTTTCGTACATAAACCACCAGAAAATCATCCACACGAAGCCGAGTGCGCCAATAATGATGAATGCCATTTCCCAGCCACATTTCTGTGCAATGATTGGGATGCAGAGAGGTGCGATTAGTGCTCCAATTTGTGCACCTGAGTTATAAATGCTTGTGGCAAAAGCACGGTCTTTTTTTGGGAAAAATTCGGCAGTAACCTTGTTGGCGGCGGGGAAGTTGCCCGATTCGCCTACGGCAAGAATGAACCGAGCGGCGATGAACATCCACATACTGACGGTTGAAATGGTGAGGGCGATGTTGCCAGTGGCTTGAATCATAGCCTCTTTGCCAGCAAGACCCACCCAAAGTTGTGTGCCTACCCCGCTCAAGGCGTGTATGCAGGCGCCAAACGACCAGACTCCTATGGCGCAGAAATAGCCCCATTTGGTTCCCAGTTTGTCGACAATGCGTCCGATGAAGAGCATTGAGCAGGCGTAAAGAAGTGAGAACCAGCCTGTAATGTTGCCGTAAGTGGCATCGGACCAGTGAAATTCAGGCGCAATAAAGTCGTTGTATGTCAGCGACAGGACTTGACGGTCGAGGTAGTTGACTGTGGTTGCGAAAAACAGAAGGGCGCATATCGTCCAACGGTAGTTGCTCATTTTGTTGTTTGAAGTCATATCGGTTTGTTTTTAGTTGTTACTACTTTTAAGTTGCGGTATTTCAGTTGGTTGTCAGTCTTTGGAGTCGTTTTGGCCTATGTCATCTTTCTATGTTTTATGTTTGTTTTTATGTCATTTACGGTAGTAGTCCACGTTTTCATTTATAATTATGTCGATAGGGCTGTAGTTGTTCCTTTGCAGGATTTCCTTGTTGCCTGCGACGTAGTTGAAAAGCCTCATTACTGCCTTGTACGACTGCTCGTCGGGGCGTTGGTTCAGCAGAAAACTGATGTTGCCTCTTTTCAGGTGTTCAATGTTGTCGTTCAGCAAGTCGTAGCCGATGATGTTGCAATGCTCAATGTGCTTTTCCTCGATATATTTGGCCAGCACGAATGACCTTGAGTTTGGCACGAAAATGTTGTTTTGTACCTGTGTCAGCGCCTGACGCATCGAAGCGTCGGGCTCGTTTGGGTCGCGCAGGTCGATTTCAATTGTCGTGAATTTGACATTTGCGCTACCGAACCCGTTGACGAACCCCTTGATTCGCGATTCGATATGTTCGGAAAATATCTTTTTGGCGCTTTGCTTCACAATCATAACCGACTTCGAGTCGCCTAAAGTCTGTTGCATCAGCCTTGCGCCAATCATTCCGCTTTGATAGGCATCTTGTCCGTAGTAGCCGATGCTGTTGGCGCCGTCAAGGTTGATGTCGATGAACACGTACGGAATCTGCAGTTTGTCGAGATCTTTTGTGAACTTGAGTGACTGTTCCTTGAAGGCGGGGCAGAGGATAACGCCGTCGGGTTGCGAGTTGAGCACTTTGCCCGTGGCTTCGGTGAACGATTGGCAGTCGGTGGCGTTGTAGAAGTAGTGGTCGAGTCGGGTGTTGTATGCCGACAGTTCCTTTTCGGCAATGTTGATGCCGTCGACGGGCTTTTGCCAGTATGGGTTGTTGTCGCTCGGGCCAGGAATTACGATTGCGAAAACTGCCGTCTTGCGCGACGACAGCGCTTTTGCCAAAAGATTCGGCGTGTATCCGAACTCGTTGACTATCTGCATTATCCGCTCATACGTCTCTTTTTTGACTTCGCCACGGTTGTGCAGTACGCGGTCAACGGTGCCTATTGACACTCCAGCGCGCAGAGCAATCTCTTTTATGCCGATTTTGCCATTGGTTGTGTTACCCATTTTATATTCCGTGTACGTTAACGGAATGCAAAAGTATAATATTGGGCGAGATTGAAAAGAAAAAACGAAAGATATTTGCTTGATGTTTGAAATGTGTGATTATTTCGAAATTTGCACTTTTGTTTTGAAAATGCGGTCAATGGCTGGTTTTCCCGTGCCAGACAAGTAACAAAACGCATCAGCAAACGTTTAAAATGACAAAATTCTGCCTATGCTTAAATATAAACTTCTTTTGCTGTTAGTGTCGATTGCCGTAGTATCGGTTGCGCAAATTCCGTCGGGCTATTACAGCACGGCGGAAGGCAAGGAGGGGGCGGAACTCAAATTGGCGCTATACAATATAGTCAAAGGCCACAAGCAATATCCGTACACATCGTCAAACGGCACCGACGTGTGGGACATTCTGAAGGAATCCGACCGCGACCCCGACAATCCAGCCAACGTCATTCTGCTTTACACAGGAATGAGTGTCGATGCCAGCCAGGAGTACAACGACGGCAAAGGTTGGACCCGTGAGCACGTGTGGGCGAAGGTGCACGGCGGATTTGGCACGGAGCCAGGTGCGGGAACCGACGCCCATCATCTTCGCCCAGTGCATACCGAAATAAATTCGGCCCGCAGTAGCCGTTGGTTTGCCGAGTGCTCGGTTCCAGTGTATTTCAACGGTCAACCCACAGGATGCTACAAGAGCGACAGCGAGTGGCTGTGGAAACCGCGTGCCGAAGTGCTAGGCGACGTGGCGCGGATGATTTTCTATATGGCGACACGTTACGAGGGCGAAAACGGCGAGCCCGACCTTGAGATAGTGGATTACATCCCGAAGGGCGACAATTCCACTGCGCCTGTATTCGCAAAACTCTCCGACTTGCTGAAGTGGAATATGTTGGACCCTGTCGATTCATTCGAAATGAACCGTAACAATGTGGTTTTCAGATATCAGAAAAACCGAAACCCGTTTATCGACCATCCTGAATACGTGAATATGATATGGGGGCCAGGCTCGGGCACGCCAATGTTCACATCGGCGCCAGTGCTTGACGCAGTTGTCGGACAGCCGTATCAGTGCGGTTTGTCGGCCTGCACAATGGACTCGTCCGACATCACTTTCAGAATCAGGCAGGCGCCCGCGTGGCTGACGATTGCCGATTACGGCGACGGAACGGCCCTGCTTTCGGGCATCCCCAGCGACGACGACACGGGCGACTACATTGTCACCGTTGAGGCGATTTCGGCAAAAAAACAGACTGCCGAACAGCAGTTCTATGTCAGTGTCGAGTGGCAGACAGGCATCACCGCATCGACAACCGACAACCTGCAGATAACGCAGGACGGCGGAATGCTGTACATAAAAGGCTGTAATGCAGTGTCGGCGCAGATATTCGACATATCGGGAAATATGCGCAGAAGTTGCGCCAGCGTGAGTGAAATCGACATTTCGGCACTTGCTCCAGGCGCATATCTTTTGGTGATCGACACAGAAAATGAAAAAAAATCGCGACTCTTTATTATTGAGTAGCAATTTGTTATTTTCGCGCCCGCTTTTCCGTGCAAAAAAATCAAATTTAATGTGCAACCATTTCAAGGTTGAGGCATCTATAGAGAGTGAAAAAATTATTTAGATTGATGAGAAAATTATTGGTGCTGTTGGCATTGTCAGTGCTGACGGCAGAAACGACAACTGCTCAGACATTGGCGGTTGTGTCGCCACAAGGCAAGTATACCATAAGTGGCACAGTGACAGATGCTTCGACAGGTGAGGAACTTATTGGAGCCACAATATACATCCGTCAGACGAGCAATGGAACAATAACCAATTCGTACGGATTTTACAGCATAACTCTTCCGGCGGGCGACTATGATTTGATGATAAACTTTTTGGGTTACTCGCCTTTGGAGAAACACGTCGGGCTGACTCAAAACCTGAAACTGAATTTTGTGCTTGAGCCCGAAAACACGCAATTGGCGCAAGTCGATGTGAAGGGCGAGAAACTCAACCGCAACCTGACTTCAGCCGATATGGGAATGGAAAAACTTCAGATAAAGACTATCAAGCAGATACCAGCGCTTTTCGGCGAGACCGATGTCATCAAGAGCATTCAGTTCCTGCCAGGTGTCGGCTCGTCGGGCGAGGGATTCATCGGCTACAACGTGCGCGGTGGCGGAACGGGACAGAACCTTATGCTTCTCGATGAGGCCACGGTCTACAATGCGGCACACTTGGGCGGGTTCTTCTCGGTGTTCAATAACGATGCGCTGAAGGACGTGCAGTTCTACAAGGGTGGCATACCAGCCGAGTTCGGCGGTCGGCTCTCGTCGTTGCTCGATGTCAGGATGAAGGAAGGCAACACGCATAAGATAGGCGTTGAGGGCGGAATAGGCCTGCTGTCGAGCCGTTTGACCATTGACGGGCCTATCAAGGACGACAGGTGCACATTCCTGTTGTCGGGGCGTCGTTCGTATATGGACTTGTTCTTCCCGCTTTACAAGGATATGCCCGACAACACCACTATGTATTTCTACGATATGAACGCCAAGATCAACTACCGCATCAACGACAACAACAGGGTGTTTGCTTCGGGATATTTCGGACGCGATGTAATGAAGTTCGTCGACGAGTACATTATGGAGTACGGCAACCGCACGCTTACCACACGCTACAATCACTTGTTCAGCGACAGACTATTCTCTAACTTGTCGCTCATCTATTCCCATTTCGATTATGTAATGGGAATGTCGGGGACCAAGTGGGTGTCGGCAATCCGAGATTGGTCGGCCAAAGGCGATTTGACGTTCTTCGCCAATCCGCATAATACCGTCAAGGGCGGAATGCTGTTCACGTACCACAAGTTTTCGCCGTTCATAATTGAGACATCCGACAAAAGTCCCAGTTATGTGAAGCCAGAAGAGCACCATAACCGCTCGTTTGAGTATGGAGCCTATCTGTCAGACAATGCAAAAATAGGCGAACGGCTTACGTTCGATTTCGGACTGCGTTTCTCGGCGTTGCAAAACAGGGGCGCGGACGACCAAGTCGTTCTAGACGAGAACTATGAGATAGTCGATTCGATTCATCACGGCAAGGGAACCTACAACACCTACAACGGGTTCGAGCCAAGGCTTTCGGTCAATTTCCGCGTAAGCGAGACCGCAAGCATAAAGGCCAATTACCAGCAGACATACCAATATGTCCACTTGGCAAGCACCACAATGTCGCCGTTGCCTATCGACACTTGGTTCAGCAGTAATCCGAACATCAAGCCCGAAAAGTGCCGAATGGCATCGGTGGGCTATTTCCAGAATTTCCTAGATAACTTGTATGCATTCTCGGGCGAGGCTTACTACAAGCGGATGTACAATTTGGCCGACTTCAAGGACCACGCCGATGTTATGGTAAGCAACGACATTGAAAGGCAACTTCGCATTGGCAATGGCTATTCCTACGGATTCGAGTTTCAACTGAAAAAGCAGGAGGGCCGATTCACGGGTTGGCTGAGTTACACTTACTCGCGCACATATTCAAAGATTGAAGGCATCAACGACAACAAGTACTACCCTTCAAACTACGACAAACCACACGATTTGTCAGTGGTCGCTTCGTACGACGTTCTGCCACGTCTGCACTTGTCGCTCAATTGGGTTTACTCGACGGGTGTGCCACGGACAATGCCTACAGGGCGGTTTGAATATGGCGGTGTGGTTGCTCCTATCTATACCGAGCGAAATGCCTTGCGCTTGCCAGATTTCCATCGACTTGACTTTTCCGCCACTTTCGACTTCAAGCCAAAGGAACGCAACGGGAAACCGTGGTTGGAGCATAACCTGAATTTGTCAATCTACAACCTGTACAACCGACACAACGCGTCTAGCATTATGTTTGAGCAGGACGAAAACGACCCTTCAATTGTAAGGGCCGAAAAACTCTATATGTTCGGTCTGTTCCCATCAGTAACCTATAACTTTAAATTTTAGTGAGTATGAAAATCGATATATTTAAAATCAGTCTGTTGTGTGTTGTTTTCGGATGCGCTTGCACCGAAGGCATCGACATCGACCTAAACGAAGGTGAAAACAACCATTTGGTGGTCGATGGCGAAATAACAAACCTGCCCAAGGCCCACAGCGTGAGGCTTACACGGTCGACATCGTACTTCTACAACCAGCCCGCGCCAGCCGAATTGGGCGCAACAGTGACCATCACCGACGGCGAAAACACGTTCATACTTCTCGATGACGATAACGACGGCACCTATCTGACCGATTCCACCGTCTGCGGTGTGCCAGGCCGTACCTACACATTGAATATAGAACTTGCCAACGGCGAGACGTACACGGCATCCGACTATATGCCGTTGCCAAACAGTTTCGATACCATATATTACGATTACACAGATACTTATCTGTCGATAAAATTGCCTGAACACCATTATATTTTCTACAGTTCGTTCACCGAGCATCCAGGCGTTCCCGATTGCTATGTTCTTTACGTTTACTTCAACGACTCGTGCTATAACAGTGAATTCAAGGACGTGACGTGGACATCCGACGGTGACTTCGACGGCAATGAAATGTTTCGCGATATTGAGATAGCCGATGCAAACGAGGATTCAATCCCCCAAAAGGCCGAAGCCCGTTTCGATTTGTATTCAATCAGTGAAGAATATTATGATTTCATAGGCGAGTTCAGTTCCGAGACATTTGGCAACAGCGCAATCCTGCAAGGTCCGCCTGCAAACATCCCGACAAACGTCAGCAACGGCGCATTGGGCTTCTTCTGCGCCAAATCCATCGATGAGCCATACAGGCTGAAATTGGAGTAGGCAAAAACGCGACTAATTGTATTGGACTGTTAATATCGGTAAGATACTGAGCGATTTATAGAAATTTGCAACCGTATTGGTCTAAGAACGTTTTGGCAGACATAACTTCTATCTGCGAATTTTTGTAGTCTTTAATGTTGCGGGTTACAATGACATTGCAGTTGTGTGCGACTGCGGTGCAGTACTGAAGACAATCTTCAAAATCGTCAAAGTTGTTGTCGGACAATGCTTTGGTTATGACTTTGTCGTCGAGTGGCAAGATGGTGGTTATTTTTCGCAAATTTTCGAATGTTAGTTTTATTTTGCTGATACTTAGTTGTTTCGAAAGAATGTAATTCGTGTTGGCCAATGTCAGTGCCGACATCATAAGTTCAATTTTCCTTGATTCGGCGAGTGAAAAAAGCGATTTGGCTTCATCAAAAAATGGCTCGCGATGTGCCAGCAAGTCAATCAGGATATTTGTGTCGGCAAAAACCTTCTTCATTTGTATTTGTTTGAAAGTGAATTAGCAATGTCGGCTTTATAGGAATAATCATTAGGAAGGTCGATAATCCCGCTCAAACTGTCAACAATGTTGGTGGCGCTTTGGGTCTTGATATTTTTCGTCAATTCTTCAAAATATTGCTCTACTATTTTTGATAGGCTGATTTTGTGGATGTTAGCATATGTTTTCGCCTGCTCAATAGTATTCGCGTCAAGTTTCAAAGTCAGTTTTGTGTCCATAAAAAACGAATTTTGTACGTGCAAATATATGTAAATATACGTACAAAGAGCGCGGTTGCATAAAAATCTTTCGGTTATTGTTGGCTGAAATTGGAGTAGGCGAGTGCCATTTTGAAAAATTCGCCAAATCGTGCTAATATTGCATTTGCAATCAGAAAATAAAAATTGATTGTTAGTCAAATATTTATGCAGACAGAAGAAAAAAACAGGCACTCTGACGACTACGTGTTCGGCATTCGTGCCATCATTGAGGCCATACGGTTCGGCAAGCAGATTGACAAAATCCTTATGAAGCACGGCCAAAAGGGCGAACTTATGCAGGAACTCTTCGACCTTGTGAAGGAAAACAACATCCCGATACAGCGCGTGCCAGTCGAGAAACTCGACCGAATAACAAGAAAAAATCACCAGGGTGTGATTGCGCTAATGTCGCCAATATCGTTTTGCGATATCGAAGATGTTGTGGCACAGGTTTTTGACGAAGGTCGGATGCCTTTCATCTTGGCGCTCGACGGAGTGTCGGACGTGCGCAATTTCGGTGCGATAGTCCGTTCGGCCGAATGTGCGGGAGTCGATGCCATCATAGTTCCCGAGCGAGGCGCGTCGCGTATCGGCCCCGATGCGGTGAAGACATCGGCAGGAGCCTTGCACAAGGTGCCAATCTGCCGTACGCAGTCGTTGAAATCGACATTGCAATATCTTATGGATTCAGGCCTTAAAGTTTGTGGCGCATCTGAAAAATGCGAGGGCAACTACTTCGACCACGATTTGACAGGCCCATTGTGCATAGTTATGGGCGCCGAAGATACAGGCTTGAGCGATGATGTGTTCCGCATCTGCGAGCCATTGCTGAAGATTCCAATCCTTGGTAGCATCGAGTCGCTGAATGTTTCTGTGGCATCATCAATATTGATGTACGAGGTCGTCCGCCAGCGAATGGCTAAATAAAAGTCTCAACAATGAAAATAGTTGTTCTCGACGGCTACTGCCTCAACCCTGGCGACCTTGACTGGAACGCGCTCAAGAAACTTGGCGACGTGGAAATCTACGACCGCACGCCTGCCAATTTGACTGTCGAACGTGCAAAAGATGCCGAAATGTTGCTCACCAACAAGACCGTGCTGAATGTTGAAAATATGTCGCAACTGCCTGAACTGAAATACATTGGCGTATTGGCCACAGGCTACAACGTTGTCGATTTGAAGTACACAAACGAGCATTCGATAGTTGTGACCAACATTCCTGCGTATGGAACCGCTTCGGTTGCGCAAATGGTTTTTGCACTGATACTTAATATCACCAATTCCGTTGAACACCATTCGAATTTGGTGCGGAATGGCGCTTGGACACGTAGCATCGACTTTTGCTTTTGGGACCGTCCGCAAATTGAACTTGCTGGCAAGACCATCGGCTTGGTGGGATTGGGAAATACGGGAATGGCTACCGCTAAAATTGCGCTGGCATTTGGTATGAAGGTGATTGCCGTAACTTCAAAAAGCAATCTGCCCGAAGGCATTAGAAGCGTATCGTACAGCGAGTTGTGGCGACAGAGCGACATTGTCAGCCTGCATTGCCCGCTATGCGACAATAATCGGCATCTGATAAACGCCGAAGTGCTGAATCAGATGAAACCAACTGCAATACTGATAAATACAGGTCGCGGTCCGCTTGTCGATGAGCAGGCGCTTGCCGATGCCCTGAACGCTGGCAAGATTATGGCTTCTGCAGTCGATGTGCTTTCAACCGAACCGCCCAAAGCCGACAATCCGCTACTGACCGCAAAAAACTGCTACATAACGCCACATATCGCGTGGGCGACTATTGAAGCGCGCCAACGACTTATGGATATTGCCGTCGGGAATGTAAAGGCATTTATTGACGGTAATCCTGTAAATGTGGTGAATGGATAAAAAATCGAAAGCGCTGTAGCCTTACAGCCACAACGCTTTCAAACACAAACTATTAACATCTATTTTCTTTTTTCCAAATCGCCTTTCATCCAAACGAGTCTCTCGCGGAGGAATGTCTTTATCCATTCCATTTCTTCCGAATAGGAACGGTGCGGAACACTTTCGCCCATTCCGCCAAAACTGAAATCGCCAAATGCCGTTGAGTCCATACCTGGCATTGGGAACGGAAATGCACCAAATCCGCCTGCCGAATCCATACCTGGCATCGGGAACGGAAATGCGCCAAATCCGCCTGCCGAGTCCATTCCTGGCATTGGGAACGGAAATGCACCGAATCCGCCTGCTGAATCCATTCCTGGCATCGAGAACGGGAATGCACCGAAATCGGCGAATGCCGAATCGCCAAACATTGGAAATCCGCCCATACCCATATCTTCAAAATCCTCCATTGAGAAATCCATATCCATTGCGTCGCCAAACCCCGAATTTGTGTAATAATTGACAGTGTCGGCAGACGCTGATAGCGACAGTTTTTGCGCGTAAGAGTCTATGTAGGCATCAATCTTATCAATATCGTCGAGCATTGCGGTCGCTTTTTTCAGCAGAAGGCTGATGAATTCAGGGTCCTTGAACATTTGCACAAACCAATCGGCTTTGGCAATGTGGTAACCTTCGGGGTCGTTATAATAAGCCATATCGTTGCCTTCCTGACCGCCGAAGAACGAACCGAAACCACCCAAACCGCCCTCGTTGCCGAACGGATTTCCGCCAAAGGCGAGGTCGAAATCCCATATTGGCCCCATTTTTATGGTGCTGTCGGGCATAATGTGGAAGAAGCAACTTGTGAACATATTGCCGTCGAAATCCTTACTTAACTCTTTGATTAAGAACCAATCTACAAAACTTTCAAGGTCAATCAGCGTTTTGTAGCCACTCTGCGGGTCGAGAAAATCGTCGACGTAGAGTGTGTTTTCAAATCTGTCGATAATGAACTTCAGGCGAGAAACGGCTTCGGGGCTGTCTTTTTTCTGTTTTTTAACTGCCGAATCCTTGATATTGAACACGTTGCCCGTGCGGATACCCGTTATGTCGCCACGTCCTGCCTTGCGGTCAGCCTCGACAAGATAGTCGCCTGGAACACGTCCTTTTTGCGCCTTTACCTTTTCGCAGAGATAATAATTGCCAACGTGCACGCCGTTCAGCACCAACTCAACGTGCTGTCCGTGAGGAGTCCAATCAAGATTCGTATAGTTCTGCCCCAAATAATTGGCAAGTTCGTTGCGGAAGAACGACGGGTCGAAGAAATTAGCCAACAGGCACCATTGCTTTCCTTCGGGCATACCGAGCAACTTCGCCTTGCGTTTCAGTTTCAAGGCATACGGGCGTTTCGCCTTGACCGACCACGTGGAGTTTCCGCGTCCCTTCACCTGCACCATTTGGGTTCCCGCATTGTAATCAACCTCGCCATTGGCTTTGTAAATGACCATTCGGGTACTGTCGAGCCATTGCTTCTTGCTGTTTATCGGTTGCACGTTCTTGGTGTTCAGATACATTACGGGCAGACCGCTATTCTGAACCAAAACAGTGTAGGTGCGAGCCTTGCCTTTTGCAACCACGGCAATTTGCACAGGATTGCTGAAGTCGATAGTGCTTTTGCCCGAGAACAATTCGGCGCCATTGACATAGACTTTGGCCTTCTTGCCGATGCTGAATTGTGGCTTAAGGCTGAAATGCGCAAGGTAAGGAATGAATAGCTTTATCGTGTCTTCCGATGCCTCAGCTGTGTAGTCGTCCAGTAGCCAATTGCCATTGTCGTTTTTCAATAGAGCAAACGACAGTAGTTTGTTGTAGGTAGTGTGTTTTTCGGGATATGTGACTGGGCTTGCTATTTGTACGGTGGCGTTGTTGCTAGTGCTTTGTGAATTGGCCGGCATGCAGTTGACCATTAAAAGCGCAATGATTGACATACTGATTAAATGCTTCATATTCAGGGTTTTCTTTTGAGTGTTGGCGTGTTTGCCAAGAGCTCTGGTTCAACATAGTTTTTCAAAAAACGTTCCAAAAGTCATGAATTTGTAAATCAATGGAAAATAAGTTCGATGATTGGCAAAACTTTGACGCTCTTTTCGTTATATGGTCGGAGAACTCGAGAAAATGCCATTTTTTGTGTACGAAACGGCAAAAAAGTCGAATTGCATCATTTTGCTCAATCGTCATTGCTTTTTTTTCGTCATCGCAAATGAACTGTTATTTATGCAGATGCAGTCGTATTTTTCTGCAAAAAACACAGGTGCTGATATGTCGTAGTCTTTATTTCCTTTTTCTGCCATATCCGTTGCCATGTCCATTTGAGCCTTTATGCCGGTTGAATCCGTTTTGCATCTTTGGACGCATGTTTTCGGATTTTGCCTTGTTGCAGGCCGATTGGCATCTTGGCGAGTAAGGCTTGCCGTTTGAAAGTCCCATTGCGCGTAGTTCGTATTCTATCTCGTGCCTGAACTCGGGTTTGTACCAGAAGAAGAATTTGCGTTGTTCCAGTTTCTCGTCTTTTGTCTTGGCGGTATATACCTGCTCCATTGTGTATGGATTGATGCCGGTATAGTATATTGTTGTGGAAAGCGTCATGGGTGTAGGAGTGAAGTCCTGCACCTGCTCGAGTTTGAAGTCGAGCATTTTTGTCTCGAGCATGAGCTGTGCCATGTCGCGCTTTGTGCTTGCCGGGTGGCTCGATATGAAATAAGGTATCAGTTGTTGCCTCAAACCTATTTTTTCGTTTTCGGCCATGAATATCTGGTTGAATTGCCTGAAAAGCTTGAACGAAGGCTTGCGCATCATGTTCAGAACATTGTCCGATGTGTGTTCCGGTGCCACTTTTAGCCTGCCTGACACGTGGCTTTCAATCAGTTGCCTTATGTAATCCATCTTGTCTGGTGTTGGCTTGTCGTAGTTCAGTAGCAAGTCGTAGCGGATGCCGCTGCCAATAAAGGCCTTTTTAATGTTTGGATTGCTAGCGACACGCTTGTATAGCTCGGTCAGAGGCTTGTGGTCTGTGTTCAGGTTTTTGCAGATGTTCGGGAAAATGCACGACGGCCGTTTGCACTTTTGGCAAAGCTCTGTGTTTTGCCCGTGCAGGTTGTACATGTTTGCCGATGGTCCGCCCAAGTCTGAAAGGTATCCCTTGAAATCGGGCATTTGTGTTACCTTGTCTATTTCCTGCATTATGGATTTTTCCGAACGGCTGACAACGAATTTTCCTTGGTGTGCCGAAATTGTGCAGAAGGAACAGCCTCCAAAGCATCCGCGGTGCAGGTTTACCGAGTGGCGTATCATTTCGTAGGCTGGAATGTTCTTCCCTTTATATCGCGGATGAGGGAGCCGAGTGTAGGGCAGGTCGAAACTGGCATCTACTTCGTCCTGTGTCCATGGCTCATATTGAGGATTTACAATCAGTAGTTTGTCGCCCATTCGCTGCAGGATGCGATTCGCGTGCCATTTGTTTGACTCTTCTTCTATTGTCTTGAAATCCAAGGCAAACGCCACCTTATCCTTTTGGCTTTTTTCGAAACTCGATAGCTCAATGTCGTTTTCAGTCTTTATGCTTTGCAACAAGCTTGAAGGTCGCAGATACGCGGTTTGCGGAATGTCTGTCATAGATTCCACCGAGTCGCCGTTCATGAAACGTCTGGCAATTTCAACAAGAGCTTTTTCTCCCATTCCGTACGATAGAATATCTGCCTTTGTGTCAACTAGAATGCTCGGCTTTAGCGAGTCCGACCAATAGTCGTAGTGGACAAAACGGCGGAGTGATGCTTCTATTCCGCCAAGCACAATCGGCACTTCTGGATAAAGTTTCTTCAGAATGTCGCAATATACTATTGACGCATAGTCGGGGCGTTGTCCTGCTATTCCGTCAGCAGTGTAGGCGTCATCGGAGCGTCGGCGTTTGTTTGCAGTATAGTGGTTGACCGTTGAGTCCATGCTGCCAGCCGTCACGCCGAAGAACAGCCTTGGTCGTCCAAGCTTGCGGAAATCGCGCAGGTCGTCACGCCAGTTCGGTTGTGGCACAATGGCAACTCGCAGTCCTTGCGATTCAAGAACTCTGCCAATGACTGAGGCGCCAAATGATGGGTGGTCGATATAGGCATCTCCATTAAATAAAATCACGTCAATGTAGTCCCATCCTCGAGCTTCAACTTCTTTTGCGGAGGTTGGCAACCAATCGGTGATTTTGTGTCCTGTATATAAATTGACGTCTTGTTGCATGTCGTTTTTCCTTTTGATAATTAGTTTTTTAACGCCGTAATAGGCACGACCATGACACCGTCGGGTCGAGTGTATGTGGCACTGCTTAATCCGCAAATCACGCACATCGCTTTTGGTGGACGGCCATTGGGGTCTTCCGCTATTTTGTCGCGAATTTTCAGCAGGTTTGCCGCTCCGGCATCTATTTGGTTTGCACCGAGCTTTATCTCGAATGCGCACCAATTGCCGTCGGGTAGTTCAATTACCGCATCAATTTCGTTCCCGTTGTAGTCTTGATAGTGAAATACCTGTCCGTCAAATGCCTGTGAATATATAATCAAGTCTCTCACGCAAAGCGATTCAAACATGAACCCCAAAGTGTTCAAGTCGTTAAGCAGCATGTTAGGTGTGGCTTTCAGCAATGCGCAAGCCAGCGAAGGATCGACAAATCGCCGTTTTTCCATTTGTTTCAATCTTAACGACGAGCGGATGTTTCCGCTGAATGGTTGCAGGTTGTCGAGAATGAACAGTCGGTTAAGCACATCGAGGTAGCTTGCCACGGTGTTGAGGTCGATGTCTTCATTGTCTATTTCCTTTATGTCGTTTTTTATCGTCTTGTTCGATACGGTGGAGCTTTCGTTCCTTGCAAGCGAGCGTAGCAACAGCCTTATCTTTGCCGTGTCACGTCGTACTCCGTCAATTCGGTAGATATCATCTTCTATGATTGCCTTTAGATATTGGCGCGGAAGTTGCATTGCCTTTTCTATGTTGAGCTTCAATGATGCGGGCCAGCCTCCTCTGACAATCAAGTCGATTATTGTTTCCAGGCTGACATCGCCGGTCATCTCGGCATCCAACTCGCCTTTGCATACCTTTTGTAGCGATATTTTTCCGCTTGAGTTGCCCGATTCATACAGCGACATCGGACGCATTCTCACCCGTGCTATCCGGCCTGCTCCGCTGTGCATGATGCCTTTGTGGTTTGGTGTTGCCGACCCGGTCAGCAGATATCTGCCTTTCTTGTTCGACTCGTCAACTTTGTATCTGACGGCGTCCCATATCGGTGGAACTTCTTGCCATTCATCTATTAGGCGAGGCTCTTTCCCGTTCAATACCAGCACGGGGTTCATCTCCGCCAATCTTCTATTCTGAAAATTGTTGGCCGGATTTGCCAATGATATCACGCTTGCGCTATTGTGTGCGGCTGTCCACGACTTTCCACACCATTTCGGACCTTCGATACATAATGCTCCAAAAATCGACAGAAATTCTTGAATGTTTTTGTCGATTAATCTCGGTAGATAGTCGTTGTTTTTCATGATAAAATATATTGTTGTATTCTTGACAAAAGTAGCTATATTTCTATTATTTGCAAATTTTCATTCAGTGATATTATATCTTTTCATTCAGTGATATTTTGCTTTTTATAGGTGCTATGTATTTGTTATTTTTAGCGACAAATGCTTATTTGTATGAGAAAGTTAACGTTATTGCTTTGTTGTTGGGCATCAATGTTTTGCTCCTATGCCGAGGAGGGTATGTGGTTGCCGTTCCTGTTGGAAAACAACATTGGTGAAATGTCGGAAATGGGCTTGCATTTGTCTGCCGATGATATTTACAATATCAATCAATCGTGTCTCAAGGATGCGGTTGTCGGTTTTGTCGATCTTGATTCGCCGTTTCACCATTTTTGTTCAGGTTCAGTCATATCGTCGCAAGGATTGGTGATAACCAACCACCATTGTGGCCTTGATGTAGTACGGCAACATAGCTCGCTTGAGGATGATTACATAGCCGATGGCTTTTGGGCAATGCGACAATCCGAAGAACTTGGCAACAACAATATTGGTGTCTGCTTTTTGCGTCGTATGGAAGATGTCACATCTCGTGTTCTCGAAGGTGTCGCCGACACTGTTGACGATATGCGTCGCAAACAATTGATTGAGAGTAATATGTCGCAAATTGAGAATAGCGCTGTAAATGGTACAGCCTATAAGGCTAAGGTGGATGCCTTTTATTGCAGTAACGAATATTATCTGTCAGTATATGAGATTTTTGAGGATGTCCGTCTGGTAGGCGCTCCGCCAATTAGCATCGGCAAGTTTGGTGGCGATACCGACAATTGGTCATGGCCTCGTCATACCGGCGATTTTACATTGTTCCGTATCTATGCCGATAGCGCAAATCGCCCGGTGGCATATTCTGACAGCAATGTTCCATACCATGCCGACAATTACCTCAAGATAAATGCAGGCCAGAAGTCGGAGGGCGATTTTACAATGCTGATGGGCTATCCTGGCACAACTCGCGAATACTTGCCGTCGTTCTCTGTCCTTGCGACGCAGAATGTCTTTGACCCATTTGTCATAGCTGTCCGCGGAAAATCGATAGATATCATCAAAGACAATATGCGTGGCAATAAGGATGTTACGATAAAATACACAAGCAAGGTGGCAAGTCTTGCGAACACATGGAAAAAGATGCAAGGAGAGGTCAAAGGCTTGCGCAGTAAACATGTTGCCGATGCCAAGAAGTTGCAAGAGAGCCAGATGACGCAATGGATTGACGCTGACAGCGCGCGCATGCAGAAATATTCCACATTGTTGGCAGATTACGAAAAGGAATATTCCGATTATGTGAAGTATGAAAAGGAAAGGCTTTGTTTCAGCGAAACCGTGTTTAAGTCTGAAATGATTTCGGTCGCCCGCAGGATAAGGAGTATCCTTAATTTGAATGACGATGCTCATGTATCTTCGGCTCAAGTGGTTGATTACCTGAAAGAATTCTTTGCAGATTACGATTTGGCCACCGACAAGGCTGTCACGGCCATGCTTCTGGAGGAATTCGTCGCAAATGTCTCGTCTGAAAACATGCCAATTTCTCTACGTAAGCAAAAAATGGATGCTCTTGTCGATGACATGATCCAGCATTCATTCCTGATAAATGAGGAGAGCGCGGTAGCCTTTTTCTTGGCATATACCGACAAGTCGAGAAAGCGACTCGAGTCGGACCTGCTCTACAAGCTTGCTGACGAGCTTTCGGAAATCTACAGCAATAAAGTCAGTCAACTCGAGGCTAAATCATACAGACGCATAGGCAAGTATCAGCAGTCATTCATGCAGATGCAGCGGGAATACCACTCAGATAAGAAATTCTTCCCTGATGCAAATTCGACGTTTCGTATAGCCTACGGAGTGATAAGCGGATTCAATCCTGCCAATGGAGTCCATTATTCGCCGTTTACCACCCTTGATGGAGTTTTGCAGAAATGCGGCATGGATATTTACGACTATGTGGCTCCTGAACGGCTGAAACAGCTGTACGCTACGCACGATTATGGCCCATACGCCAATGCCGATGGAACTATGCCGGTATGCTTTTTGAGTACTTGTCATACTACCGGCGGAAATTCCGGAAGCCCAATGCTCGATGCCGATGGTTGCCTTATCGGGCTGAATTTCGATCGAGTATGGGAAGGCACCATGAGCGACATCCAGTTCGATGCCGACATTTGCCGCAATATCGGGCTAGACATCCGGTACGCATTGTTTATTATAGATAAATACGCCAATGCGCGGCATCTGGTTGACGAAATGGAGATAATCGGGTTGCATGATTAACCAAATGTGTTTTTTTCTGAGGCTTGAACATCAATGTCTTACGGTAAAAGAAAAAAAATAGCGCAAGATGTAATTTTTGTGCCGTTCATGTGAAAAACGAAAAAAACTTTCATTTACTTTGGAGTGTAAATTCATATTTATCGATTGGAATAAATGAACCCTATTTTGAAAAAATTACGGCTTACAGGTGGTAAGTCCGTATTGATTCTGAATTCCCCTGATGATTTTCTGCAACTACTTGGCGACAACGGCATTGACGTGCATGTTGAGGCTGATGACTACTATGGCTATGTGCAGTTCTTTGCCGATAGCCGTGACGAGGCCGAAGAGCTGATTAGTGAAGCCATGAATTCTGTTGAGACAGATGGCGACCTGTGGTTTTGCTACCCAAAATCAGGTTCCGACCTGAATGACAAAGCCGTGTTTGAAATGCTTGAAGAATACGATTTGTCGGGTGTTACAAAGGTGCCATTGAACGAAAATTGGATTGCCATCCGTTTGAGCTACAGCGACGAAGATACGGACGGCGATTTCGAGCAGGATAAAGGCGGAAAGTTTAGAGGCGGTTATGATGAATGATTGTTTTGAAAATTAAGCAAAGAGGCTCGGGATTGCTCTCGGGCCTTTTCTGTTTCCATGCATATTGTGCCAATGCCTATTGGGCATTCCGCTTGGCGTATAGTTCAATTATCTTGACTATCGTTTCTGAAGCTTTTTCCATACTGTCTATGGGCACATATTCAAAACGGCTGTGGAAATTGAGCCCGCCGGCAAAAATGTTGGGCGTCGGCAGTCCCATATAAGACAGACGGGCGCCGTCGGTTCCTCCACGTATTGGCTGAACTTTAGGCGTGATGCCAATCTCCTTCATCGCCTCTATTGCCGTGTCGACAATGTGCATGTGTGGTTCAATCATTTCACGCATGTTGCGGTATTGGTCGGTAATCTCCACTTTGATGTATTCTCCGCCATATTCCTTGCAAAGTGCATTTGCTGAATCCAGAAGCCATTTCTTCTTTTGCTCGAATTTCGCGTTGTCGTGGTCGCGGATGAGCACTTCGGCTTTGGCGTTTTCCACGTCGCCTTCCACCTTGAAAAAGTGGAAAAATCCTTGATACCCGTCGGTGTATCGTGGAGTCGATTCTATAGGGACTGAACCTATGATTCGGCTTATGAGCAAAGTGGCATTCACCATTTTGCCTTTCGCGCTTCCGGGATGTACGCCTTTGCCGGTCACCGATATCTTGGCGAATGCCGCATTGAAGTTTTCATATTCAATTTCTCCTATTTCTCCTCCATCGATAGTGTAGGCAAAGTCCGCTCCAAACTTCTTCACGTCGAAGAGGTCTGCGCCTCGGCCAATTTCCTCGTCTGGCGTAAAGGCAATCTTGATTGTGCCGTGCTTGAAGTCGGGATTGTTCTGCACATACTCGGCCATTTGCATAATGGCCGCAATGCCAGCCTTGTCGTCGGCACCAAGTAGTGTGGAGCCGTCCGTTGTTATCATGTCTTGCCCAATGTATTTCTTGAGTTCAGGAAAATCTTTTGGCGACAGTACAATGTTCTCCTCAGCGTTCAGCAATATGTCGCCACCGTCATATTCCTTGACAATGTTCGGCTTTACTGTTTCTGCTGGAGCGTCGGGACTGACATCGACGTGCGCTATGAATCCTATTGATGGAACTTTGTATGTCACATTCGATGGAATGGTTGCAAAAAGGTAGCCATTGCTGTCGATGTCAACCTTTGTCAGCCCCATGTCGATGAGTTCATCGGCAAGCGATTTGATAAGTATAAACTGCTTCGATGTACTTGGACACGTTGTCGATGTCTCGTCTGATTGAGTGTCGATTCGCGCGTAGCGAATAAATCGTTCTGCAATTTTTTTCATCAAAATGGTATTTTGTACTTGTTTAATTCTTTGTTAAGCTCTTTCTCCCGGCCACATACCAGTTTGTTCAGCAAGTCGTGGAATCCGGCGCCATGATTCTTGTGGATAGTGTGGCAAAGTTCGTGCAGAATCACAAAATCTGACAAATGTTCAGGCAGTCTCATGAGGTGAATCGTCAGGTTGATGTTGTTTACTGCGGAACAACTGCCCCAACGTGTGTGTATATCTTTGACGGTCAGTTTGTTGTAGCTGAATTTACATTCAGTTGCGAGTTCTGCCGTTCGTTTGGGCAAGTATTCCTTGGCCTCGTGCTTCAGCATTTCTGTCAGAAACATCCTTATTTGGTGTTGCACTTTTTCGCTGGCGAAGTTGGTTTGTTGAGGAAACCTCATCTCGTACCCGTCTTGAGTGCTGATGGCTTGGACGCATTTGGTCTCGCATTTGCAGAATCTGACAGCGTGGAGCCTCGACTGGAACGGGTGTTGCTCGTCGAACATACTTCGTTTTGCTATTAGCTCCATTTGCGGAAGGTGCTCAATAATCCAATCGCGTTTTTCCATGGCGAAACCGAATCCCATGTTGAATGGCATCAGCCTAGGAATTACTACTTTGGGAGGTTGCCCGGGTTTGAGCTTTATTGAAATTCGCCGTGATAGTGAATGCTTTACGACTTGCACGGTGCCTACACCTTCGAGAATGTACGACTTACTGTTTTGCATAAAAAAGGGTAAGCAACTTATATCGCACCGCTACAACCACCTACCCTTGCTTCCTTCCAGACCTGGGGGAGTTCAGTAGGAGCTGGTCGTATAAGACTTACCCGACCGCAAAAGTAGCAATATTTTGCTTTTAAGCAACCTGAATGCGGAAATCATTGTTTTTTGCCAAATTCATTATTTTAGCATTTTTGTTGGTGCCGCTATTTTTTTGATTGAATCATATACATACAATAATTAACGGCTATCTTCGTTTTTTGTAATAAAAATTCTTGATATGCAGAAAGAAACCAAAATTCTTTGGGTCGATGATGAGATAGACCTTCTGAAACCACATATAATGTTTTTGGAGTCAAAGGGATATAAGATTGATACCATAAACAACGGTAATGATGCCATTGACATGGTGGCCGACAACCAGTACGATTTGGTTTTCCTTGATGAGAATATGCCGGGATTGAATGGCCTCGAAACTTTAAATCGCATAAAAAACATTCGCAACTCTTTGCCAGTCATAATGATAACAAAAAGCGAGGAGGAGTGCATCATGGATGAGGCTATTGGCTCCCAGATTGCCGACTATTTGATCAAGCCTGTAAATCCGATGCAGATACTGATGGCAGTCAAGAAGATAACTGAACAGAGCCGTCTGGTTACCGAGAAAACCACAATGAACTATCAGTCTCAGTTCAATGAGCTGGGAGTGGAGATTAACAATGCATCAACTGCTGAAGATTGGAAAAATATCCACAAAAAATTGGCTTTTTGGGAGCTCGAACTGCAGAAAAATGGTGGTACAGGCATGGAGCAGATTTTGAAAATGCAGAAAAGCGAAGCTAACAAGCGGTTTGTCAAATATGTCGTCACAAATTATGAAAGCTGGTTCTCGAAACCAGACGAAAATACGCCATTGTTGTCGCCAAACGTATTCAAAAACAGCGTTTTTCCGGCATTGAACAAAAGCGACCAGGTAGTGGTGCTCCTTATCGACAATTTGCGTTTCGACCAATGGAAATGCATCGAGCCAATCGTGAACAAATTGTATAATGTTGAAAATGAAGATATATCGTTCAGCATTTTGCCAACCGCTACGCAATTTGCCCGCAACGCCATGTTTGCTGGTCTTATGCCTTCTGAAATAGAAAAGCTGCATCCTAACCTTTGGGTTAATGAGGATGAGGAAGATGGGAAAAATGACTTTGAGTCGGAGCTGTTGCAAAAGCAACTGTCGAGAGCGGGTATAAAGGCCAGCCTGTTCTACGAGAAAATCCATAATGTGGAGAAAAGCCAAAAGCTGATGAGCCTTGCAAATGATATCCAGAACAATCAGCTATCTGTGCTCATAATCAATTTTGTCGACATGCTTTCGCATTCTCGTACCGAGTTGCAGATGATTCGTGAACTCGCATCTGATGAAAAGGCATATCGGGGAATCACTCAGTCGTGGTTTGAGCATAGCACGCTTTTCGAGCTTATGAAAACCTTGGCTACCAAAAAGTTGAAGGTGATAATCACCACCGACCACGGAACCATTCGCGTCACAAACCCAATAAAGGTCATTGGCGACAAGAACATAAGTTCAAACTTGCGTTACAAGCAAGGGAAAAACCTGGGCTACAATCCGCGCGATGTGTACGAGATTAAAAATCCCCAAACGGTTCATCTGCCACGAATCAATGTTAGCACATCATACATTTTTGCGACAAACGAGGATTTCTTCGCCTATCCGAACAATTACAATTACTACGTGTCGTATTACAAAAACACGTTCCAACACGGAGGAATAAGTATGGACGAGATGATGATCCCCTTGGTGACGTTGACACCAAAAAGTTGAAATTGTCAGTCGTTGATTTCGAGCAGGCCGTCGGGCACGTTTGTGAACACCATTTTTTTCTTGAAATCAATCTTGCTGATAAATTGGGGATGGAAAGGAATCAGCAAGTTTTCGCCTACTACCATTACTGGATTGACATTCAGGTTTTCAACAGAAACGACATTGCCTAGTTTGCCATTTTTCTTGTCGTTCACGGCAAATCCGACAATGGCATTTGGTGATGCGAAATCATCTTCGATATCGTCGAATGAGTCTGGCGAAACGAACACCTTGCAACCGACCAAAGTTTTCGCTCTCTGTTCGGTGTGTGTGCAGTCGAACATCACGCGGGCACGTTGACTGCTTACTGCTTGGGCGTGTTCGATAAAAAAAGGAACCCGCAATCCTTCTATTTCAAGGACTACGGGTTCGTTTGTTTCTTCGAGTATTGCAGGATTGTCTAGTTCAATGATTATTTCACCGCTTACGCCGTGAGTCTTAACGACTTTTCCGACTTCGACAAAATCCTGTGCGTCCATAGACAGATTACTCTGCAGCAGGAGCTTCTTCGGCAGCAGCTTCAGCAGCTGGTGCTTCTGCGGTTTCTGCAGCGGCGGCTTCATCAGCGGCAGCTTTTGCTGCAGCTTCAGCGGCGGCCTTTGCTTCAGCCTGCTTCTTTGCAAGTTCTTCAGCCTTTGCAGCGTTTACCTTGCGCTCTGCTTCAAGACGCTCTTTCTTTAGATTGCTAGCGTCAGTTTTGATTTTGTCTTTTGCGGCCTGAACTTTTGCGTTCTTTTCAGACATCCATTTTTCGAATTTTGCTTCAGCTGCAGCTTCGTCAAATGCGCCCTTCTTAACGCCTTCAAGCAAGTGTTTCTTCAACAAAACACCTTTCTTAGACAACAATGATTTAGCGGTGTCAGATGGCTGAGCACCAACTTGTAGCCAATAAAGAGCCCGTTCGAAGTTAAGTTCAATAGTAGCAGGATTAGTGTTAGGATTGTAGCTACCTAATCTTTCAATGAACTTACCATCACGTGGTGCCCTGCTATCGGCAACGACAATGTGATAGAAAGCAGCGGCTTTTCTACCTTGTCTTGTCAAGCGAATTCTTACAGACATAATTTATTGTTTTTTGTGTTTAAAAATAGGTCGCAAATATAGATGTTTTTGTGTTTGATACAACACGTTGGCTTAAATTTTATTGATTCGCATCAATGGGCATCGACATAAAGCATAGTTATTGTTGCCGACCGACTCACAGGGATGTCAACATCATTGATTTTCAATTAAAAAAATGCATCCCAAATGAGATGCATTTAACAATTTTTGAAAAATCATTAGAATTTGAACTGGAACTTTGGTCTCTCTTCATACAATGCATCAAGCCAACCCTGAAGGTCCTGAATCATTTCATTATGGTATCTGAAGTAACTGCCACAGCCCCAACCGTGTCCGCCTGAAGGATACACGTGAATAGCGGACTTCACTTTTGCCTTTTTAAGTGCGAGATAATATTCGGCGGAATTTTGCGGATTCACAAGAAAATCATCATCAGACAACAGCAATATGGCTGGCGGTGTCTGGCTTGTCACTTGCAACTGGTTGCTGTATTGGTCCTCCAATTCCTTTGACGCATTTTCACCTATAATGCAATTGTGCGAATCCATATGGGTGATTGCCTTGTCCATTGAGATTACCGGATAGAACAGAATCTGGAAATTGGGGCGAGTAGCATCATCGTTATGAGTTGAAATTGTTGATGCAAGGTGACCGCCTGCCGACGAGCCCAAAACGCCTATCCTATTAGGATTGATGCCCCACTTTTCGGCATTCTCACGGATGATTCGCATTGCTTCAGTTGCATCGCTGATTGGAACTTCGGTGACGCCCATTGGCATACGATAACTCAAGACAATTGTAGCGATGCCTTTTGGCACGAAATAATCGGCCCAGCCATAACCTTCCTGCGCCATTGAAAGCACACGGTAGCCACCGCCTGGGATGACCAAAATAGCCATTCCGTCCTTAACCGAATCGGGCAGGAACACGCGGATTGCAGGCTTGAAATTTCTTGCCTCGTCGTTATAAGGTTGTGTCTTGTCAAGTCCGTTGCTGTTTGGCAACCCGTTTTGCCACAAGTCGATGTCGATTGTGTCGCATTGTGCCATTGCGCCAAACATTGCGCAAGCCATCGTCAAAGAGAAAATTAATTTTTTCATATTTTATTAATTATTAATAAGATGATATAAATAAATTGCATATAAGCGCTGTAAGCGCGAAATGCCCGTAGAACACAAATATATATATTGATGTAAAACGACGTGCGAAATGTCGGCAAAATGTCGAGATGGATAAATCTAATGGCTGTATTTATCGACAAGGCAGGCTTTGACCGCTTTTGAGGAATTAAATGCAGGCTGTGAATTTCTTTTTTTCCTCAAAAGCGACTTGCCTATATGGTTTGGTCGGTAATTTTGTTAGTTTTGCCACAAATTTAATTGACATTTTAAAATCAAAAAAATCAGACTATGAGTAATTCTTGTTTGTCATCAATCGGAAAGAAACTGATAATGAGTATATCAGGTCTTTTCTTGATTCTGTTTTTGCTGTTCCATATGTCGATGAATATGGTGGCAATCTTTAACGGAGAAGCATACAACGCTGTGTGCGAGTTCCTTGGCACAAATTGGTACGCATTGATTGGTACCGGTGTTTTGGCCTTGGGCGTAATCGTACACATTCTTTATGCCTTCATCCTGACTATTCAAAACCGTAAGGCTCGCGGTGCACAACGTTATGCATATCAGGAGAAGCCTTCAGTTGTTGAATGGGCATCACAAAACATGTTGGTGCTTGGCATCATTGTAGTGTTGGGTATCGTCCTGCACTTGAGCCAATTCTGGTACAAGATGATGTTTGCCGAACTTGCTGGCACAGTAAACCAATTTGGTGCAACTGACGGCGCTGCCTGGATTCAGTTCTACTTCAGCAAGCCTCTTGTTGTAGTTGCTTACCTTGTATGGCTAGCTGCTATCTGGTTCCACCTTGGACACGGTTTCTGGAGTGCACTTCAGACTATCGGCTGGAACAACAAGATTTGGATTGACCGTTGGAGATGCATCTCAAACATTGTAACATCAATCATCTTCTTGGGCTTTGCAGCTGTTGTAGTAATAGCCTTCATCAAATCGTTGATGTAAAATTCTTTAGTATAAACGTTATAATAAGATATAATTTATGGCTACTATAGATTCAAAAATTCCAGAAGGTCCAGTAGCAGAGAAGTGGACCAACTATAAGGCACACCAAAAACTTGTCAATCCTGCCAACAAGCGTAAATTGGACGTAATTGTAGTGGGAACAGGCTTGGCTGGTGCTTCAGCCGCATCGACATTGGGCGAAATGGGCTTCAATGTCCTAAACTTCTGCATTCAGGACTCACCTCGCCGCGCTCATTCAATCGCTGCACAAGGTGGTATCAATGCCGCAAAGAATTATCAAAACGATGGTGACTCGGTTTACCGTCTGTTCTACGATACAGTAAAGGGTGGCGACTATCGTGCCCGTGAAGCTAACGTTTACCGTTTGGCAGAAGTTTCAAACAACATCATCGACCAATGCGTTGCCCAAGGTGTTCCTTTCGCACGTGAATATGGCGGCTTGTTGGCAAACCGTTCATTCGGTGGCGCACAGGTCAGCCGTACATTCTACGCAAAAGGTCAGACTGGCCAACAGCTGCTTTTGGGCGCATACTCATCATTGAACCGCCAAATAAAGGCTGGCAAGGTGAAGAGCTTCAACCGCTATGAGTTGCACGACATTGTAATGGTTGACGGACGTGCTCGCGGTATCATTGCAAAGAACTTGGTAACTGGCGAATTTGAACGTTTCGCCGCTCACGCAGTAGTTCTTGCTACCGGTGGCTACGGAAACACATACTTCCTTTCGACAAATGCTATGGGCTGCAACTGTTCAGCAGCTATCGCAGCTTACCGCAAGGGCGCTTATATGGCAAACCCTTCTTATGTACAGATTCACCCAACTTGTATTCCTGTTCACGGCGACAAGCAGTCTAAATTGACATTGATGTCAGAATCATTGCGTAACGATGGCCGCATCTGGGTGCCAAAGAACATTGAAGATGCTAAGAAGCTCCAGAAGGGCGAAATCAAGGGTTCTGACATTCCTGAGGAAAACCGCGACTACTATTTGGAGCGTCGTTACCCAGCATTCGGCAACCTGGTTCCACGTGACGTTGCCAGCCGCGCAGCAAAAGAGCGTTGCGACAAGGGCTTCGGCGTAAACAACACAGGTTTGGCAGTGTTCTTGGATTTCTCTGAAGCTATCAACCGTTTGGGCATCGACGTTGTACGTCAGCGCTACGGCAACCTGTTTGATATGTACGAGGAAATATCTGACGTCAATCCAGGCGAATTGGCAAACGAAATCAACGGAGTAAAATACTACAACCCAATGATGATATTCCCTGCTATCCACTACACAATGGGTGGTCTTTGGGTCGATTACGAACTTCAGACTTCAGTAAAGGGATTGTTCGCAATTGGCGAGTGCAACTTCTCTGACCACGGTGCAAACCGTCTGGGCGCTTCAGCACTTATGCAAGGTTTGGCTGACGGCTACTTCGTACTGCCTTACACTATACAAAACTATTTGTCTGACCAGATTACAGTTCCACGCTTCAATCCAGACAGCAAGGAGTTTATGGATGCTCAAGCAAAATGCGAAGCTGAACAAAACGCACTTTTGAACATCAAGGGCAAACGTTCAGTCGACTCACTTCACAAGGAATTGGGCCACATTATGTGGGAATATGTTGGTATGGGCCGTACAAAGGAAAGCCTGGAAACAGCTCTTGCAAAATTGAAAGATTTGCGCAAGGAATTTGAAACCAACCTATTCGTTCCTGGAGCCAAAGAAGGCATGAACATTGAGCTTGACAAGGCATTCCACTTGAAAGACTTCATCATTATGGGTGAACTTATCGCACGCGACGCTTTGAGCCGTAACGAGAGCTGTGGCGGTCACTTCCGTGAGGAATACCAGACAGAAGAAGGCGAAGCAAAACGTGATGATGAGAATTACTTCTATGTAGGTTGCTGGAATTATCAAGGCAACGATGAGAAAGAGCCTGAACTACTTAAGGAACCACTTAAATATGAGGCCATTAAAGTTCAAACTCGTAACTATAAATCATAATCAACTTTTAAAAAGTAAATCAAATGGCTACAGATAATATAATGAAAGTAAACTTGAAGGTTTGGCGTCAAGCTGGCCCGAAAGAAAAAGGTGGTTTTGTAACTTACGAGAACGTTGAAACTACACCTGACACATCATTTCTTGAGACTTTGGATATCTTGAACGAATCTCTTATCGAGAAAGGTCAAGAGCCTATAGTGTTTGACCACGATTGCCGTGAAGGTATCTGCGGAATGTGCTCATTGTTCATCAATGGACACCCACACGGACCCGCAACAGGCGCAACCACTTGCCAACTTTATATGCGTCGTTTCAAGAATGGCGATACTATCACTGTTGAACCTTGGCGTTCGGCAGCATTCCCTGTAATCAAGGACTTGATGGTAAACCGTAATGCATTCGACCAAATACAACAGGCTGGTGGCTACGTATCATTCAACTGCGGTGGCGCACAGGATGCCAACGCTATTCCAATCTCAAAGGTTGATGCTGACGAGGCAATGGATTCAGCAACTTGCATCGGCTGTGGCGCTTGCGTTGCCGCCTGCAAGAACGGTTCTGCAATGTTGTTCGTTTCTGCAAAGGTTTCTCAATTCGCTTTGCTTCCACAAGGCAAGGTTGAGGCTGCAAAACGTGTAAAGGCAATGGTTGCAAAGATGGACGAACTTGGTTTCGGCAACTGCACCAACACCCGCGCTTGCGAGGCTGAATGCCCAAAACGCGTTTCAATCAGCAACATCGCTCGTTTGAATCGCGAGTTCCTTTGCGCAAAACTGAAAGACTAATACATTTTAGTTCAATAATCAATCCCCACTTCCGCAAGGTTGTGGGGATTTTTTTGTCGTGTTGGTTTTCAATCCTTGCAAAATCGGTTACATTTGGACAAACAATTACTATGAAACACTTTTTACCAATACTATGCGTGGCCGTCTCAATCGCAATGGCATCGTGCTCCGACGACTACAAAACCACGGAATCGGGGCTTGAATACAAGATTGTATATGCTGGCAATTCCGATATTCAGCCAAACGCAAACGACATAGTGGCCATTCGTCTCACCTGCTACAGTCCTGCAGGACAGATGGTTGACGAGACACCGTTGTTCAAGATGCAGGTAAGGGAACCCGCCACTGATAATCCTTCAATTGATGAAGGGCTTTTGCTGATGCACAAGGGCGACAGCGCTGTTTTCAGAATCAAGGCAAGCCTGTTTGGCGGAAACACGATGCAGAATTTTGGCGACAGCCTGATTTCAGTGTCAGTGAAAATGGTCGACGTGATATCCTATGAAGAATTTCAACGCGACCGCGCCGACGCCCGCATTGCTGGCGAAAAAGAGGAAGAACAACTGCTGGACGAATATCTGCAACGCGAAGGCATCGACATAGAACCGACAATCAGCGGACTTTACTACATTGAGTTGCGTAAAGGCGACGGACCTGCGCCAATACCTGGGAAAATGGTCACTATTCATTATGAGGGAAGTTTCCTGAACGATCAGGTTTTCGACTCGTCATACGGACGCCGGGAGCCATTGCAATTCAAGTTGGGCAAGATGCAGGTCATTCAAGGCTTGGAGGAAGGTGTGGCTAGAATGCGTGTTGGTGGTCGTTCGCGTCTTATAATACCTTCACCGTTGGCATACGGCGATGAGCAAGTCGGACCGATTCCGCCTTTCGCCACGCTTATCTTCGATGTTGAACTTATAGACGCAGAGCAATATTAGTCATTTCCATTGTCTGCATAAAACAAAAACGCCCTGCATTTGCAGAGCGTTTATTGTTTATTGCGACTTGCTTATAGTCCCCATTCTTCAGGTGCGTGACGCCATTTTTTAAGAGCCTCAAGTTGGTCATCCTTTATGTAGCCACTCTTGAGCGCGTTTTCCAATAGCGCATCGTAGTTGCTCAGAGTATCGAGGTTGCATTTTGCTTCGGCAAATGCGTCGAATGCACGCTTGAACCCATAGGTGAAAATTGCATATAGTCCAAGCACTTCGGCGCCTGCATTGCGCAGAGCGTCAACAGCGATAAGACTGCTACCGCCTGTCGACACCAAATCTTCGATTACAACGACCTTCTGGCCTGGCTGAAGGCAACCTTCAACCTGATTGCACATTCCGTGCTTCTTGGCATCGCTACGCACATACACAAAAGGAAGGTTCATAGCCTCGGCAACCAAGATGCCGTGTGCGATTGCGCCTGTTGCAACGCCTGCAATAACCTCAACGTCAGGATATTTCTGCTTGATGAGAGTTACAAATGAATCGCGGATATAGTCGCGTACGGCTGGAAATGAGAGCGTTGCGCGATTGTCGCAGTAGATAGGCGATTTTAGTCCCGATGCCCAAGTGAAAGGGTTTGATGGTGACAGTTTAATTGCTTTAATTTGTAGCAAATTAGAAGCAACGTTTTGTTGAATTTGAATTACATTATCCATAATGGCTCAAAAATATAAAGTTTTCTTTTTCGGTAACGTGTTGGTTTTCACTGATAAATCAGAAATAAAACGTCGCACGACAATTCTCTACAAATATAGGGATATAGCCGATTTACAGTCATTTCTATTCAATTTTATTAAAGAATCTGGCGAACAGCACGTGCGCATTATGTGTGGCAATGTCGAGACAGTATGGGCAGAATTCTGCTCATTGTTCGAAGTAAGGCGCGCTTCAGGCGGACTTGTAGAAAACAGTGGCAAATACCTATTCATCAAGCGAAAAGGATTTTGGGATATTCCCAAGGGCCATATCGAAAAAGGCGAGACAAGTGAGATTGGGGCGCTACGCGAAGTTGAAGAAGAGTGTGGCATAAGCGGAATGTCTATTGAAAGGAAAATCTGCACTACATATCACACGTACGAACTTGAAGGAAGACAAATACTTAAATCGACCGACTGGTATCTAATGAAGTACAACGGCTCCGAAATACTTAAACCTCAAACAGATGAAGACATAACCGAGGCTGTGTGGGTAGAAGAGTCACAAATTGATGAATTGCTGAAATGCAGTTTTTCGTCGATACCTGAAGTGATAAAGAAATATCGGAAAAGTCTTGATAATTAATTAAAAATGAAAAGGGCACTCGTTTTTACGGCATTGTGTTTAATCGCGATTCTGGCAAATGCAGGCAATTATCGCCAATTGAGCGACGACTCGTACATTGAAATCTACACCTGCGCGCCTGGCAACCAGCTATACTCGCAGTTCGGACATACGGCAATCGGTGTCATCGACCCAAAACAAAAAATTGACGAGGTCTTCAACTACGGGACTTTCAGTTTCAACACGCCACATTTCTACCTCAAGTTTTGCGCAGGAAAGTTACTGTACCAACTCACTTCCGAATCGTTCGACCGCTTTGTCATTTCCTACGAGTACAGAGGCAGGCAGGTTCTGGCACAAAAGCTCAACCTTTCGCTCGAGCAACGCCAACACCTGTTTGACTTGCTGAACGAGAACAACAAACCCGAAAATTGCGACTATCAGTACGATTTCTTTTTCGACAACTGCGCCACACGTGTGCTTGATATGCTATACAAGGCCTTTGGCGAGTCGCTTATATACGTCGATTCCGACAGCCTGCAACAGCCGTCGTTGCGCGATTGCATCCATCCGTACTTAAGTGGTAGCCGATGGTCGAAGGCTGGCATTGACTTGGTTCTGGGGTCGATAACCGACCGCGAGGCCACCAAACGCGAGCAGTCGTTCATTCCCGATAGGCTATATGAATATTTGTCTGAATGCAAGATTGATACGTTGCCACTTGTAGGTGCTGAACGCATTGTGGTTGATTCGACAATTGAATATGCCGTAACACCGATATTGTTGTCGCCTTTCATTGTTTTCTTGTTGATATTCATTGTGATGCTGGTTTTGACGGCCAAATCGAAGAAGATGAATTGGGTGGCAATCGACCGCATCTATTTCTGCCTTATTGGCATTTTGGGGCTTGTGACGGCGTTGCTTTGGTTTGCGACAGACCACGGCGCTACGGTCGGCAACTACAACCTCCTGTGGGCATCGCCTTTGTACCTGATATATGCCTTTGTTGTCGGTGCCGAACCCAAAATGTGGCACAAATGGCTATGGATTGTCCTGGTGGTGGGCAATATTGCAATGTTGTTTGGCTTTTTGTTGCCACAATATTTCAATCTGTGCTTCTATCCACTTGTCGCAACGTCGCTTTTGAGACTATTGTGCGGTAGGCCAAAGTCGAATTTATCGCGTTAGGCGTTCAGCAGTTTTTTGACAGTGTCAATATCCAGTCTTCTGCGTTTGGCGTAATCGGCAATTTGTTCGTCGTCGATTTTCCCGACTGCAAAATATTTTGCATCGCTATGCGAAATCATTAGCCCGCAAATGCTTGTGGTTGGCTGAATGGCGTACGATTCGGTCAGGCTGACATTAAGTTTCGATTTTGCGTTAATGGCATTGAATACCAGTTCTTTGATTGAGTGGTCGGGGCACGACGGGTAGCCGAATGCAGGGCGTATCATTGTGACGGTTCCTTCCACTTGCTTCTGCATCATTTCGGCGCAGGCTTCGGCCAGACGGGCGCAAAGCGATTGGCGCAGAAGGCATTCAAACGATTTGCAGTCGCAGTGATGGTGCGTGTCTTCAACCTTGATGCAGAAAAGTCCGACAGGTGTTGAGCGTTCGGTAGTTGAGAAGTAGTCGGCAAGCGAAAGGTAGTTGTTGCCGAAATTTTGGCTACGGAGCATCGGCAGTCGTTGCCCGTTGTCGAGCACGATGTCGTTTTGCTCCTTGTGTGCATTGAAGAAATTCAGCACAGCCGACACTTCGATGCTTTGGTCCTTTTCAACCGATTTCAGCAGGGCCTTTGCCGATTCGTAAGTCTTGCGGGCCTCGTCGTTTTCGAGCAGTTTTTCGAGCGTGGCGCCCTTGAATCCCCAAAAATAGAGAAGGTGAGGCCAGTCAATGAAATCTGACAGAGTCGATATTTCAATGTTTTGTTTTTCAATATTTTGTATCGATTTGAATCCGTTGGTGAATGTCGATAGCGCAAATTGTGGCGCTTTCTCATTGGCGGTCAGGAACGGCACGATGTCGTTCTTGCGGTTGTCGTAACCGTCGCGGATGGCTTGTTGCTGTTGCTTGATTTCGGCAATGGTGGCTTCGCGGTCGCTCATCAGCCTTTTGGCCAATACGGCCGATGCCGATGCGTCGGGGCCGTATGCCACGAAATAATTGTATCGGGTGGCCAGTTTCACAGCCGTATGTACGGCGGAAGTAGTAGCGCCACCTACCAGTACGGGGATTTTAAGGCCTTCTTTCTCAAGCATTTCGCATAGCGTTTCCATCTCTTTCAGCGATGGCGTGATAAGTCCGCTTACGGCAATGATGTCGGCATTTTCCTTGACGGCAGTCTCAATTATGGTCCTATTGTCAACCATTACTCCCAGGTCGATTACTTCCAGGTTGTTGCAGGCGAATACAATGGCCACAATGTTTTTGCCGATATCGTGCACGTCGCCCTTGACAGTTGCCAGCACCACCTTCGCGCGTTTGCCAGCGTCGCCAGTCGATTGGTTGTGGCGTTCGATTTCGGGTTGCAGAATGGTCACGGCCTGTTTCATCACCTTGGCCGATTTCACCACTTGAGGCAGGAACATCTTTCCTTCGCCGAACATTTTTCCTACGCGGTCCATACCGTTCATCAGCGGTCCTTCTATTATCTCTACGGGATTGCCGTATTTCTGCATCGCTTCGCTCAAGTCGTTGGCAAGGTAGTCTGCGTTGCCTTTGCTTAATGCGTATGCAAGGCGCTCATCTATAGGCTGTTCGCGCCAAACTTCCTGCTTGGTGCCGTTTTGCCCGCTTGCGTCGGAGTTTTCTTTCAGTTTTGATGCAAAGTCGATAAGAGCCTCGGTGGCGTCCGATGCGCGGTTAAGTATCACATCTTCACAGAGTTTGAGCAGTTGAGGCTCAATCTCGTCGTAAACCTGAAGCATAGCGGGATTCACGATGCCCATATCGAGTCCGACGGCAGTGGCGTGGTAGAGGAAAACCGAGTGCATCGCTTCGCGGACAGGATTGTTGCCACGGAACGCAAACGAAAGGTTGCTGATGCCACCGCTTGTGCGTGCTCCAGGCAGGTTCTTTTTTATCCATTCTACAGCACGAATGAAGTCGATGCCGTAGTTTGCGTGTTCCTCGATGCCTGTCCCGACCGACAGCACGTTGACATCGAAAATTATCTCATAAGGCTTGTATCCAGCCTTTTGTGTCAGCAGGTCGTAGGCGCGTCTGCATATTTCTATCTTGCGCTCGTAGGTGGTGGCCTGACCAATCTCGTCAAAGGCCATAACAATTACCGATGCGCCCAGGCGGTGGATTTCCCGAGCCTTTTGCAGGAATTTCTCTTCGCCTTCCTTCAGGCTTATCGAGTTTACAATGCATCGGCCTTGCGCATTTTTCAGGCCTGCCAGTATGGTGTCCCAGTCCGACGAGTCAATCATCAGCGCAACTTTCACAATTTCAGGGTCGTTGCTGATGTACCTGACGAAATTCTGCATTTCGGTGGCGCTGTCGAGCATTGCGTCGTCCATATTTATGTCGATGATGTCGGCGCCGTCTTCAATTTGCTTGCGTGCTATGTTTGTGGCTTCTTCGTAGTTCTTTTCAGATATCAGTCGGGCAAATTTTCGGGAGCCAGCAACGTTCGTGCGTTCTCCAACATTTGTGAAATTGCGTTCGTCCTTGTCAACTATTACAGCATCCAGTCCGCTGACAATCAGCCGTTCGTCTGTTTTTGCGGGTTTGCGGGGCTGAATGCCCTTCACTGCTTCGGCAATGGCCTTGATGTGTGCAGGCGATGTGCCACAACATCCGCCAACAATGTTGATGAGTCCGTCGGTGGCCATCTGCTTGATTATTTGAGCCGTATGTGTCGGCAACTCGTCGTATTCGCCCATTTCGTTCGGCAGTCCAGCATTTGGATACAGGCTCAAGTAGCACGGCAGTTTTGCCGACAGTTGCTCGACAAATGGTCGCAGTTCTTCGGCGCCAAATGAGCAGTTCAGTCCGAACGATATTACGGGATAGTGCTGAATGCTAATGAAAAACGCTTCTATCGATTGTCCAGTAAGGGTTCGTCCGCTACGGTCGTTCAGTGTTGCGGAAATCATTACAGGCAGATTGGTACCAAGCCGTTCCTGAACTTTTTGTATTGCGTAAAGTGTTGATTTCGTGTTTAGTGCATCAAAACAAGTCTCAATAAGGAATACATCGATGCCACCTTCAATCAGCGCTTCAACTTGTTCTGTGTAGGCGTCAGCCATAGTGTCGAAGTCGGTTGCGCGATATTCGGGATGGTTGATGTCGGGCGACAGCGACAGAGTCTTTGATGTAGGGCCGATGCTACCTGCAACCCATATCTTGCGGTCGGTGCAACGGTCGGCAACGCGACGTGCGTTTTGTGCCGAGGCAATATTCATTCGCCGTACCAAATGCTCACATTGATATTCGTGCTGTGATATCTTGTTGGAACTGAATGTGTTGGTTTCAATGATATCGGCTCCTGCATCAACATAGTATTGGTGCACTTCGGCAATTACCTGTGGCTGTGTCAGGTTCAGGATGTCGTTGTTGCCTTTGAGCATTACAGGGTGGTCCTTGAATTCCGCTCCGCGAAAGTCGTTTTCCGTAAGGCCGAATTTCTGTATGCAGGTGCCCATTGCACCGTCAAGAATAAGAATGCGTTGTTTTAGCGAATCTTGAATTGTCATCTCGTTTCTATTTTGTGTGACAAAAGTAGTCTAAATGCATTGTCTTTATGGCAAAAACCGAATGCGTTTTATATCGATTTACTAATAAAAATGCTATTTTTTTTGTAATTTATTGATAACCAATGATCAGTGACCAATAACTAATAACCAGCAACCGAGTGTTTCGGGCCAAAAAAAGCCCCGACAAACGTAGTCGAGGCTTGTAAGTGGCTTGTGATTGGCAATATCAGTCTATTCTGTAATCCAGATAGTGTATTTTGCTTCGAATTTCTCGCCAGCAGGCAGTTTGATAATGGCTTCCTTGTGCTCGAGCAAACCGTCGCCGTTTTCGCTGTCGGCAATGCCGAGCCACGGCTCGATGCACACGAACGGAGCATTCGGCTTTGCCCAAATTCCCAGATAGTTGAAGTCGGCGAATTCCACGGCTACAGAGCAGTCTGACTTGTCGCTTTTCAGCGTCACCTTGCGCGATTTCAGGTTGCGGAAAATAAGTGCGTCGTTGTCGAACAGATGCTCGGTAATAGGCAGTATGTTGTCGTTGTCGATGACAGGTATTTTTTCATCCTTAACCAGTCCGTCTTTAGTCAGCGGGCTTGTCGACAGCGTTTCGCGTTCGCTGAATTCAAGATAGTAGTCGGTCAGTTTTTCGCCGTTGTTGATAGGGCAGTTGAAGGCAGGGTGTGCGCCAACTGAAAAGAACATATCGCGTGTGTCGTTGTTTTTGATTGTGTGGCTGACGATTACGCCGTTGTCCTTGACGCGGTAGTTGATGTCGAAGGTGAACAGGAACGGATATTGCTTTTGCGTCTGCTCGTTGGCGGTCAGGCGAAACGTTATGCGGTCCGATTCCTGACTCACAACGTGAATGTTAGGGTTGTGGCGCACAATCCCGTGGCGGGGCATAGAATATTGCTTGCCGTCGTAGCAGGTCTGTCCGTTTTTCAGTCCGCCCACAATCGGGAAAAGCACGGGCGCACTGCTTGCCCAGATGCTCGGGTCGGCGTTCCATACAAATTCGCGTCCTGTCGATTTCGACTTTATTGAACTCAATTCGGCACCTGTCTGCTCAATTCTCACTTCCAGGTTGAGATTGCTTATCTTGCATTCCATATTGCTTGTTTTTAATGATTTATATTTTTTGTGGAAAATCGTTTTTAAGAAGGCTGTAGACTTCGAGGTCGTTGAACAGGCCGTCGGCCGACTTTTCGCCTTCGCGTTCAACTCCTTCGAGTTTGAATCCCAGTTTGATTGGAATTTGACGGCTACGCAAGTTCTCGGGTACGCATTTTATCTCCAATCTGTTCATATTCAGTTTGCTGAATGCGTATTCGACAATTGCCTTGACTGACCGCACCATAATCCCGTTGCCTTGCAGGGGCTTTGTCAGCCAGTAGCCGATTTCGGCCCTGCGGTTGGCGAAACTGATATGGCTTATTGAAATGATTCCCGCCATATCTCCTTTATATTCAATGGTGAAATTGTATGTCTCTTCGGCTTCGCTCATCTCAATGTAGTCTTCAACATCGATAACGGTGTTGAAGTCGGCCGAAATGGGCAACCATTGTCGCAGGTAGTTGCCTTGCGTGCTGAACGCGTCAAAAATGAAACGCGCATCGGCAAGGGTGGTGGGGCGCAATTTAATTGTATTGTCAATATTAATTACCTGTGACATAATAATTTATTATAGAATGAGATATGTATCCATTCGTATGCAAATATGCGTTTTTTGCCGTCACAAGCCACTGTTGCGGAGTTTTTGTTTGAAAACTTTTAATACCTTTGTAATAAAATCAAAGAGCTATGAGTTACGATTCAATTGTAAATTCAATTCCGACAATGACATACGAGGAACAGTTGAACTTGATGTCAGTACTTGTTGATGCAATCAAGGGGCGGACTCTGCGAAAGGAAGCATCGGTTAATAAAAAGACTGACTTTACTGATACCTATCCTGAAGGATATTTCGACTTGTTTGGAAATGACCCGACTTATCCTATAGCTCCAGATGATATTCCTGTTGAACTTGATAAAATGGATGTATTCTGATGTATTATCTTGATACTAACGTAATTATTGATGTTATTCGACAGAAATATCCACAACTTGAAGCGCGTTTCAAAAAATATCCTTCTTCAAGCATAGCCGTACCTTCCGTTGTTGTTGCCGAACTTGAATTTTGGCGCCAAACACAGCGATAATTATGAAAAACGGCGTAAACAATATTTGGAAATCATCGCTCCATATCGTATAGTGGCATTTGCTGAAAATGAAGCAATTGCATATGGAAAAATTCGTGAGCAACTAACGAATGACGGTACGCCAATTGGCTCAAACGATATGCTGATTGCATCTACGGCACTTGCCAACAATGCCACTCTTGTGACACACAACATAGGTGAATTTGCAAGAGTGGAAGGTTTGTCTGTTGTTGATTGGCTAAACGAATAAGTGCCAAATCTAAAATTACTCTTGCTCTTCTTATTGTTGACTAAATGCGTCGCTGTGCATATTCATTGTAAAATCAGTGCAATCAGCGTCATCTGTGCGATTTATTGCATTATGCCGATAGCAAACGAAAAACCACTATCTTTGCGCAAATTTTCCGAAAAATGGCACATAAAGCAGGATTTGTAAATATCATCGGAAACCCAAACGTGGGCAAATCGACACTGATGAACGCCTTTGTGGGCGAACGCTTGTCTATCATCACCGACAAGGCGCAGACAACCCGTCACCGCATTATGGGAATTGTCAATGGCGACGATTTCCAAATGGTCTATTCCGACACGCCAGGCATTCTGAAGCCACACTACAAGTTGCAGGAGGAAATGCTCAAGTTTGTCGATACGGCGCTTGTCGATGCCGATATTATTGTCTATGTTACAGATATGGTTGAGACTTTCGACAAGAACAACGATTATCTTGAAAAGGTGCGTAATGTGAAAATACCCGTCCTGCTACTCATCAACAAGATTGACACAAGCAACCAGCAGGCTCTTGAAGAGAAAATGCAGATGTGGAGCGAAATCCTGCCAAATGCAATGATTTTCCCCGTTTCGGCCTTGCAGAAATTCAACACTGCCGAGGTGTTTGAGAAGATTAAGGAACTGTTGCCCGAAAATCCGCCCTACTTCGACAAGGACGAACTGACCGATAAGACGCAACGCTTTTTCGTTCAGGAAATTATACGCGAAAAAATATTTCTCAACTACAAGAAGGAAATCCCGTATTCGTGCGAGGTGCTTGTCGACGAATATAAAGAAGGAACCGACATAACACGCATCCGCGCAATAATTTACGTATCGCGCGAGCAACACAAGGGCATAATTATCGGCCGTCAGGGTGTCGCATTGAAAAAGGTCGGCATCGAGGCACGAAAAGACATCGAGCAGTTCATAGGTTCAAAAGTCTATCTTGAACTCCTTGTCAAGGTGCAGAAAGATTGGCGCGACAAGGAACAGAATCTTAAGTTCTTCGGGTACAAACTAGATTGATTTAGGATTTAGAATGTAGGATGTAGGATTTGTTTAATATATAGTAATTTAATGTCCGAGAACCCGACATACGACAAGGCTTATTCGTTTTCAATCAAGATAGTTGGGTTGTATCGACACATTATTGAGCGAAAGGAATTTGACATTTCGAGACAATGCTTGAGAAGCGGTACTGCAATTTGCGCATTGATTTCAGAATCAAAATACGCTCAATCGGATTTGGATTTTTTGAACAAGATATATGTTGCATTAAAAGAAGCAAACGAAACGTGCTATTGGCTTTCGTTGATGAAAGACACAGGCATTATTACAATAAGTGAATATGAAGAAGTGGCGCCAGAAGCAAACGAACTAGTGAAAATACTATCAAGCATAACCAAGACAATGCGCGATAAAATTGAACAGAAAAAGAAAAAACTTAAACCATAAAACAAAAGGTAAATCCAAAATTTCTGAAACAGGAAAAAGCAATCCTAAATTCTAAATAGAAATAATTGAAATAAGGAAAATCCTAAATTATAAATAGAAATAAGGAAAATCCTAAATCCTAAATCCTAAATCCTAAATATATATGTCACACATAGTAGCAATAGTAGGTCGCCCAAATGTGGGTAAATCAACAATATTCAACCGTATGGTTGAAAGTCGTCAGGCAATAACCGATGCAACAGCAGGCGTCACACGCGGCCGCCATTACGGCAAGTGCGAATGGGACGGATTGGAATTCTCAGTTATCGACACAGGCGGTTACGTCACCAATAGCGACGACATTTTCGAAGGCGAGATCCGCAAGCAGGTGAAACTTGCAATCGACGAGGCCGATGTAATCCTGTTTATGACCGATGTCACAAACGGCGTCACCGACCTTGACGACGATGTGGCCGAACTGTTGCGCAAGTCGCGCAAGCCTGTAGTTGTGGCCGTCAACAAGGTCGACAACATCGACCGCCAGTATCTGACAGGTGAGTTCTATTCGTTGGGATTGGGAGAGATTTTCTGCATTTCGGCAGTCAACGGAACAGGAACAGGCGACCTTATGGACGCCATTGTGTCGAAGTTCGACAGAAGCAAGCCGACAGAGGAGTCGCGCGACCTGCCAAACGTCGCTGTCGTAGGCCGTCCGAATGCGGGCAAGTCATCGTTCATCAACGCCTTGCTTGAGCAGGAGCGCAACATTGTCACCAACATTGCAGGAACAACACGCGACTCTATAAACACTGTTTACAACAAGTTCGGGTTCGAGTTCAACATTATCGACACTGCAGGCCTACGCAAGAAGAACAAGGTTGAGGAAGACCTTGAATTCTACTCAGTTATGCGCGCCATTCGCACCATTGAGGAATCTGATGTCTGCTTCCTGATTATTGATGCCACTTTGGGAATTGAGGCCCAGGACCTGAATATCTTCAGCCTTATTGTCAAAAACCGCAAGGGAGTTGTCGTATTGGTCAACAAGTGGGACTTGGTCGAAAAAGAGAACAACACTATGGCCGAATACGAGGAAGGAATCAGGTCGCGTCTTGCACCGTTCAACGACGTGCCAATCCTTTTCATCTCGGCATTGACACGGCAACGCGTTTTCAAGGCAGTGGAGACAATTATGCAGGTTTACCGCAACCGTCAGCAAAAGATACCAACAGCAAAACTCAACGAGGTGATGCTTTCGGCAATCGACAACTATCCGCCACCAACCGTCAAGGGCAAGTACATCCGCATAAAGTACGTGACGCAGTTGCCTACGCCGTCGCCACAATTCGCGTTCTTCTGCAACCTTCCGCAGTATATCCGCGACCCGTATCGCCGTTATCTTGAAAACAAGATGCGCGAGTCGTTCAGTTTGAGCGGAGTGCCAATCCAGATCTATTTCCGCGAGAAATAGCAGTCGGCGCAATTTTTGACAGAACGATGCGTTGTTAGTAAGCAGATTTGCAATAATCTTTTCTGTGTAGCAATTTTTGCTCTTGACTAATGATTGCAAAATAGCGATAAGGACAAATTCGACTTTGTCCCATATCTGTCGTATTATGTTTTGGAATCAGGATTAAGAGAGACTTCGATTTTTTAAGAATATTGTAATATATTGAATTACTAACAATTAAAACATTTAAATTATGAAAAGGATTGTTTTTTTAGTTTTAGCCGTTGTGGCTCCATTCATCGCGAGTGCGCAGACAATAACTGCACAAAAAGCAACTCCCGAAGATTATGACAATATGTTGCAACAATTTGGCTTTGAGTGCTATCCGTTTACGATTCCCGACAAATGTAAAGAGGCTACATTTATAGTCAAGGAGTTCGAAAATCAAAAGGAGGTGGATTCATTGTTTTTCCCATATATCTTTGATGTTGAAACAACGCATATGGCTGTCAATTTTGGACTTATGCAGGGCGACAGCCTTCGCCAATGTGGCATACAGTGGGACGCAGGTTGGACTTTTAACCTAAAGCACAAATTTGTAATCACCGATGATATTTTTATTCCAAACCCACATACGTTTTATTGGGCTTTCCCACGTGAAGGCAATTTCAAGTTTAAGAAGGGAGAATTCATCCCGCTTGTGATTTACGGTTCGGCATACCAATTGACCGACAAAAATTCAGGCGGGCATTATTACAAGGCTTGCGGAGATTATGACGAATTGGTCAAGATGTCGCCACACTATTACTTGATAGGAATCAAAATCCTTAAATAACAACCGATATTCATTCATTTACCACAAAAGCGCGTTTGGCAGGCTACCGAATGCGCTTTTTTTGCGGTAGGCGAAATGAATTTAATGTTCATATGAGTTTATGTCCATAAGTTTTATGAGAATAAATTTTTTTGAATAGTTGTACTTTTAGAGGTTTGGCTCATTTGACAATGAATGATAAATATTTATCAAAAAGTTATAGAAAGATTTGGAACTCTGTTTTTTTTTTTTGTTTTGATGCGCTAAAAATCAAGCGCTTGGATTGATGGCCTCAAAACTACACGGAGTGTTGTGTGGTAAATACTATTAAATTAAAATTTGAAATGAAAAAGATTAAATTATTTGCTGTAGCAACGGCTATGCTGTTGAGTTGTGGAGT
>JAZUEN010000087.1:0-49992 GCA_045640185.1 Bacteroidales bacterium | reverse complement strand
ATATTTTCGATGTTATATTTTGCCATAAGTATATTTATTAGTCCACTTATGGCATCTTATAGGTATATTTTCAACGCTATAATTTGCCATATCTATGTAAAATTAGACACTTATGGCAACTTATATGCATATTTTTGATGTTATATTTTGCCATAAATATTAAATTTCACATCTTTACAATCAAAACCAAAGCATTATGGGAAAGGCATTAATCGCAAGAAAGCAAGAAGTCGAGACTCTTGAAAAGATTGTAAATTCAAGCAAGTCGGAATTTGTAGCTGTATATGGCCGACGACGCGTAGGCAAGACATTCCTAATACGTCAGTTTTTCAACAACAGATTCGACTTTTACTTGTCAGGAATTGCAAACTGTGGCATAAAGGAACAACTCCGCGCCTTCAACAAGGCGTTGGCTAAATACGGCTACGACAAAAAAGCCAGCAACTGGTTTGACGCTTTTGACTATCTTGCTGAACTGCTATCTGGAGAACCTGAAGAAAAAAAGATTGTCTTTATTGACGAAATGCCTTGGCTCGACACACCTAAATCGAACTTCATTCAGGCTTTGGAACACTTTTGGAATAGTTGGGCATCGGCACAGGACAACATCAAATTCATTGTTTGCGGTTCGTCAACATCGTGGATCACAAGCAAACTGATAAATGGCAAAGGCGGACTGCACAACAGGCTTACCAACAGGATTGAACTGTTACCGTTCACTTTGGACGATTGCAAGGAATATTTCAAGGCAAGGAAATTCCCATTTCAAGCCAGGCAAATTGCACAATGTTATATGATAATGGGTGGCATTCCCTTCTACCTTGACTATCTCGACCCGCAAATTCCTTTCAGCAAAAACATCGACCAACTGTTCTTTCGCGCCAATGGACTGATGCGGACGGAATTCGACAACCTGTACTCCGCCCTGTTCAAGAACAGCGACGACTACATAACCATTGTGGAAGCGCTCGCTACAAAAAGGAAAGGCCTTACCAGAAAGGAAATAACTGCAGCCACAAAGAAGACAACAAGCGGTGGATTGTCGAAAATACTGGAAAATCTTGAATTGTGCGGGTTCATAAGGTCATATTACGCCTACGGCAAGATCAACAGGAACAAACTTTACCAACTCGTTGATTCATACAGTTTGTTCTATTTCAACTTCATAAAAAACAGACAAGCCACCGATGAAGATTACTGGACATTGTCGATAAACACGTCAGAGGTTGATTCCTGGTTCGGATATGCGTTTGAAATATTGTGCCTCAATCACATACAAAAGATAAAGAATGTTTTGGGGATATCGGGAATCAGGACCAGCGTCTACTCTTGGAACTACCAGCCCGATTCAGGAAACGGTGCGCAGATTGACCTGATTCTGGACCGTGCCGACGGTTTTATGAACATTTGCGAAATCAAGTTCAGCCGCGACAAGTATGTCATTACAAAGGCATACAATGAGAAAATGTCACAAAACATCAATGCGTTTATGGCTCAGACAAAGACATCAAAGGCACCAATATTCACTATGATAACTAGCAACGGCGTAAAGCAGAATGCCAACTACGACATTGTGCAAAAGGAAATATGCCTTGACGACATTTTGTAGTTTATTGTATTCATACACAATAAAAAAAGCAACCCTGACGGATTGCTTTTTTTATGATTGCAAGTTGACTAACTATAGTGAAATGGTGTAAAGAGAGAACGAATATGGCTCAACCTTGACACTCATCTTGCTTGACATCTTCACATTTTCCTTCATTGGCACAATTGGCTGGACATCGAAATTGTTTTCGTCATCAGCCTTGCCTGAAATCGATGACTTTTCTGCATTCGGCTTCAAACTCTTAAATGCAGAAAGGTCGATATTTGCTTGTGCAGCGGCAGAACTTGCGTTGCATATCTTGATATACAATTTGTGGGACTTTGTGTCAAGAACGACTGACTGTCCAAGCAAATTGTCGTCAGCACGGTCAAATTTGACACAATTGCCGTAATAGTAGTCGCCACTTGAAAGTCCGAACATTTGCTGAACATAATAGCTGCAAGTCAGATAAGGTTTTTCGTTATCGAAATAGATAAGGTCTGGATTCCAGTTTGTGGCACCCTTGCGAGCGAACAATGGTGCGTACGAAGTCATTGACACCACATCGCCGTTTTTCTCAACGTGAAGCAGGTACAAGCCTTCAGCCAAAGCATCTATGAGTTTCTTATCCTTTGCTGCATATTCGCCAAGATATACTTTTGTCTTGCGGTCGCGAGGATAGTTGTCGTATTGACGCTGATTCAGGAAGTACTCTCTTGGCTCATAATAGTGCTCGTCAAGAATTGGCAACTCCAGCTCTTCTGCCAATTTCCAGCCAAGGCTGTAGTCGTTGTCGTTGCCGTTTGCGTCAGCGTGAGAGCCTGGACCGTCGGTGCCAACTATTACAATTTCAGGATGTGCCTCGTGAATCTTCTTGTACATATACTTGAAACGCTCAACGAACTCTGGTGAAATCTTCTCCTCGTTGCCAAGCCCGAGATATTTCAATCCGAATGGTTTTGGATGGCCTGCTTCGGCGCGAACCTTGCCCCACTTTGTAGAAGCATCGCCATTTGCCCATTCGATAAGGTCAAGAGCATCCTGAACCCACTCATCCATCTCTTCCATTGGGCAAGCGTCCTGTGCTTGAGTCGGGTACATATTCCAACCGCCGTTTGAACCTTGGCAGTTTACACCGCAAGGAAGGATTGGAAGTGGTTGCATACCCATATCCTCGCAGAATTGGAAATATTCGAAGTAGCCGAGTGTGAGTGACTGGTGATATCCCCAAGTGTTTTTCTGTGCCTTACGTTGCTCACGTGGACCAACCGAGTTTTTCCAACGGTAAGTGTTCCAGAAGCCGTCGCCACCACCGTGAACTACACAACCGCCAGGGAAACGCATAAATTTAGGATGCAGAGCCTCAAGAGCCTCAGCCAAATCCTTACGCAAGCCGTGACCTTTGTATGTGTCTTGTGGTATGATTGAAATCATATCTACATCCAGTTCGCCTGTTGTAAGCGAAAGCACCTGAAGACTTGCGCTATCGCATTTCTGAGATGCGACAAGTGTGCATTCATACTTTTTCCACTCGTTGCCACTCACTTTCAGTGTAGTGTCGGCAATGGCTGTTGGCTGTGCAAACCAGCCTTTGCCTTGCTGAACAAGCACAATGCGCACATCCTTGTCCTTTCCGTCAGGATTGCGGAAGAATGCCGAAAAGTCATATTTTGCATCAGCCTTTACTGGAATGCCGTCAAATCCGTCATTTTGGATGCCGATGCCTGTCCAGCCCTTGTAATCGTAGAAATGGCCCACACGCTCAATGTTGATGCGCATATAGTTTGGGTTGTTCGGGTGGATTGGCTCCTGTTGCTTTGGCTCGATGTAGCCGAGCGAGTGCCCTGGACGGACTGTTTTCCAAGCAGTGCCTGCACCCCAGCCATCACGCTCCGACGGGTTGTACTCAAACGAGCCGTTCTGAACCAATTCGGCACATAAACCGCCGTCGGCTGAAGAACTGATATCCTCAAAGAAGATACCGATAAGTTCGTTACTAATTTGTTTGCCTCCCGCTGGAGCAGACATCGGCTTTTGAGCCGCCGCAACCAATGCTGATGAGACAAGAACCGATAATGAAAGAATCTTTCTGATCATAAAAATTTGTTTTAGTGGTTTTTATTCATTGTGGTAAATCATTTAACAATCTGTACATCATTGTTCAATGGCAAATTTTTTCATATTCTCGAGCAGACCAGCCACAACAATCACGTCGTTTTCCTTGAAAATGTATGAATCGCTTGGCGACAATGTTGTGGAAATATGCTCACGAGTCAGCAAGCCCTTCTTTTCCAACGTTTTAATGGCCACCGTCTTCAAATGGAAACGTGAATCGAGATTGGCTGTCTCAAGCGTATGCGAAACGTACTTCTGTGGCACCTTAAACTCGACAATCACATTGTCAGAGTCGATTTCAGTTATCTTGAGCGCATTTTTCACCTGCAGCTGAAGACTAATCATCATAGCCGTTTCCGATTCTGGATGAACCGTATTTCCGATGCCTATCTGATTCAGGATGCTCTTGTGCATTGGGCTAATGATACGCCCAATGATGTTTTTGACCTGAAGTTTCTTCAGAATTGAAAGCGTCAGAATTGAAGAACCGACATCCTCGCCTATGGCTACAATTACGGCATCGGTATCGTTCAGGGGCAATGTCTTGACTGCATTTTCATTGGTCGTGTCCATCTCCATGACGTTGCCTATCTGGTTTTTAAGTTCATCGACACGCTCGTATTTATTGTCGATGCCAATAACCTCATGGCCTTGCTCTGTCAGGCTTATTGCCAATGTTGAGCCGAAGTAGCCCAATCCTATCACTATAAACTTCATCTTGCCTTATTTTTTTGTATTTCGATAACAATCAGTTTATTGTCAAGTTCTTATATGGATATTTCGCATACTTGATCTGATGCGACACGAACAATCCAGAGAACAGCGTCAGAGGTCCAACCCTGCCTATGAACATCATAACCATCGTAAGCACTTGCGAATGTAATGACAAATTTGTAATTCCGTTCATTGTAAGACCCGTTGTGCTATACATCGATACCGTATCGAACAGCAAATAAAGAGGATTCTTGTCCGGTTCCATGCACGCAAATGCCACATACACGCCAAAAATGACAATAAGCGATATGGTTATAAGCACGAGCACGCGCATTATGGTCTCAAATCCGATTCGGTGATAACCGATCTCGATGTAGCGGTTGCCACGTACAAGACTGACAATTGAACATAGCGCAAGGGCGAATGTGGTTGTCTTTATGCCTCCACCTGTAGAACCTGGCGATGCGCCAATCCACATTATGGCCATCATAAATATGATTGTGGCACTGTTCCAGCAACTGACGTCGTGCACATTGAATCCTGCGGTACGCGCTGTCGCACAGCAAAAGAACGACTTAATCCAGCGGGAAAGGGCACCGTCCTCATCTGCAAGCGACGTCCCGCTCTCAAGGAAATAATAGCCGATTGTGCCGACAACCAGGATGGCGATTGTGGTTATTATTGCTATATGAGTCGCCATGTCGAGGCCTTGACGCCTGACACGGTGGCGGAACCTGAACAATCGGGAGACACCAACCTTCATTGCCACATAAACGGCAATGAGCACAGGGAACCCAATTCCGCCAAACGATGCCAGCACCGCTATTATCAGCAACAGGGCATTGTTGCCTGCAACCAGGCTATTGGCAAACCCATCGGGCAATGTCGATATTCCTGCATTGCAGAAAGCCGACACCGAATGGAATATGGAAAAGAATACCGGATCCGGAACAGTTTCACGCACGCTGAAATAAATCAGGACCGCCCCTATACCCTCAAACATTGCAGTTAGCGACAGTATTTTGGCCAAAAAAGAAAAGATGTCGCTCATGGCATCAGATGAGAACATGTCCTTTAACAGGAGCCTGTCCTTGAAAGACACAGTACCGGTAAACGCAAACGCAAACAAGCCGGTGAAAGCCATCACGCCCAACCCGCCGATCTGGAACAGGAACAACAGCACAATATTTCCTTTCATGGTCAGCAACGAAGGCAAATCGATTATCGATAGTCCGGAAACGCAAATGGCGCTTGTTGATGTGAACAGCGCCTGAAAATAAGTAATGCTGGAATTGTGCAGATTAGGCAACATCAGTAATCCAGAACCAATGAATATCATTATCAGGAACGATGTGGCAAACAGCAGTGGTGGCGATAGCTTAATTGAGTTTATGATTTTTGACACCTTATAGAAATCGGTGATGAAAATCAGGCACAAGATTACCACGATGGCATAAAATCCGGACAGAAACGAATCAGAAAGAGAGGCAAACAACGTCATCTGCGTGTTTGCGAGCATGACAACTGTTGCCAAAATGAATATCCCGAATTCAATCCAGCGCGCCCACAACTTGCGCACCATAATATTTATGATATCCTGAAAATATTTTGCGAAATATGTGACAAAAAAGATATTGCGGATCAATCCAGTAACATTGTCCTGGACAATTTGGTGATGATAGAAGCCGAGCCTGGCTACAAGCAATGTGACAAACAAGAATCCGCATATCAGTATGACAACATTGCAGATGCCGGAGACAATCCGAAGCAGTTTCGTCACAACATCTTGGCAGACGAATAACTGCTTGAAAAATTTTTCTTTTAAACGGAACAGAAATCTATTACCCATTACCTAAAATGCAAAATGCGCCCATCAAAGATAATTGATGGACGCATTTATGCAAGAAAATTATTCTGTACTCAAAACCTTGAACTCAACACGACGGTTCATTGCACGGCCCTCTTTTGTCGAGTTGTCGGCAACTGGCTGATCGAAAGCATAGCCCTTGTATTCCAGACGCGATGCATCGACGCCTTCCGAAATCAAGAAATCGACAACAGCCTTTGCACGTGCTTCGGACAGACGCTGGTTAGTCGCCTTGCTACCCTGATTGTCGGTATGGCCCGATATCTCGATTCGCATTGCCGGGAAGTCGCTCATGAGTTTTGTCAAACGGCCAAGCTCGGCGTATGAAGTAGGTTTCAAATTGGCGCTTCCCGTCTCGAAGAACACGTTCTTCAATATTATCTTGACGTCCTTCTTGATGTTGTTCAATGCGATATCCTTTTCAATTTCCTGATACTCAGTTGCCGCAGGAATATCAAAGTTTTCGGAATGGAACAGATAGTTGTCGGCCTTGACAGCCAAGCCATAGTTTTTGCCTGAAGGCAAGGAAACAAGGAACTTGCCAGTTGCGGAGTTTGTCTGCGATGTGAATATCACCTCGTTCTTCTCGTTATCGATAATATCGATATTTGCGCTTATAGGTTCATTGCTGATGGCATCCCTCACAATACCCTTGACAATGGTCAAGCGGATTGTAACAAGTTCGACAGAAGCTTCCATAACCATGTCGGAAACAGGTTGAGAACGTGCAGATATAAGGTTATCCTCACCACTTAGCGTGTAAGGTTTCTCTGGGCCGAGGAATGTCATTCGGTAGATGTCAAGGCCGCCAAAACCTTCAGTGCGCGCGCTACTGCAATATCCGTGACGACCGTTGGCTGAAATCACAAAGCATAGGTCGTTGTCGGGCGAGTTGATGGGATACCCTAGATTGACAGGTTCTGTCCAGTTGCCGTTATCATCCATTTGTGACATGAAGATATCGTATCCGCCCATTGTGTTGTGCCCAGTTGAGCTGAAGTACAATGTACGCCCATCAGGATGCATGAACACAGCCTCTTCGTCATACTGCGAATTGACAATTGGACCTAGATTGACGGCTTCGCCCCATTTGTCCTTGTCCGTTTTTGTACATACATAGATATCGGAACCGCCATAACCGCCAGCACGGTCGCTGACGAAATAAATCTTGCGGCCATCAGGTGAAAAGCATGCTGAAGTCTCCCTTGCATCGGAATTGATTGGTTTTGGCATTGCCTTTGGATAATCCCATTTGGTTCCCTTCATGGTGCACATTTCAATGTCGCCATTGCCTTTACGGCCATTGTAAATCAGAAGTTGCTGACCATCAGGGGACAGACCGACGGTAGCATCATCGAATTGTGTGTTGATTGGTTCACCTATTTCGTTTGGAACCACCCAATTCTTGCTGATGTTGTCACTTATGTAGATGTCCTCATCATATTGTCCATCGTCCATACGAGCAGTGCGTCCATTGTTGCGTGTAGATGTGAAAATCATCATCGACTCATCGGCCGAAATGAGCGGGCTGTGGTCGTTGTAGCGTGAATTCAGTACAGATCCGGCATTATCGACAAATGCACGGGCTGGATTATCCATCAGTTTTTTGCCATATTCGCATTCGGCAATGTATTTTTCCAATTTCGGTTTCAATTCAGGAGCCTCTACAGGCGACAGAAGGGCCATGTGGGCCTTATATTCCGCAATGGCCTTGTCGAACTGTCCATTAAGATGGTATGCACGGGCAAGCATCAAGTGGATGTCGTCAGCCACATCGCGACGGAGCTGGTATGCCTTCTCAAAATACTCCAAGCTCCTATATTTTTGAGGCAAGTTCATATAGCATACGCCTATGCGATAGTTCAATGTCGAATAGTCTGGGTTGAAACGTTGAGCTTCAAGATAATACTGTAGGGCTTCATAATAATATTCCTTGCCGTAGTAAGCTTCGCCATCCTTAAAATCAATATTGGCCTGCTTAAAAGCATCCTTTTGTGTAGGGAAGTAATTCTTGTCAAAAGGGACATCTTGACTAAATGCCTCCACACTGCAAGCCACCGTAAGTAAAATAATATATATACGTTTCATATTCGTCAGATTAACATGTTATTCGTAAAATGAGATATAGTTTTTAGCCTTGGTCACACCCAACTCGTAGGCCTTACGCCAATCGGCAACAGCCTCATCGAACTTGCGTTGCATCTCCTGGCAACTACCTCTATTCAGGTATGCCTCGGCAAAATTTGCGTTCAGCTCTATTGCTTTGCTGAACGATTGGAACGCATCGTCATAGTCTTTTTTCTTCATTTGAGCGATACCAATATTATTATAGGCGTAAGCGTAATCAGGATTAATCTGTATGGCCTTTTGGCAATCGGCAATCATTCCGTCGAAATCGTTTTTCTCGAATTTGGCGCGAGCACGATTGTTGTAGGCTATGAAGTATTCCGAATCGAGGCTGATGGCCAATCCATAATTGCTTATGGCTTCGTCGACTTCGCCTTTTTTCAGAAGCACGCTAGCTAAATTATTGTAGGCCGAGGCGAATTTTGGATCTATCTTGACGGCCATCTTGTAGTCGGCAATTGCACCCTCGTAGTCTTCCTTCATGCGCTTTGCGCTTGCACGGTCGTTGTATGCCTGGGCATTGTTGCCGTCAAGGGTGATTGAAAGTGTAAGGTTGCTTACGCTCTCCTCGTAGTTGCCACACTCAAAGTTGGCGACGCCTGCGTAATAGTAGACCTTGGCCTCGTTGTATCCGGCAGTCATTGCGTCTTCAAAATCATTCAACGCCTCACTTGACATGTTCTGGTTGAAATAGGCCAAGCCTCGACCGTAAAAGGCGACTGCCGACGTTTCGTCAAGTTCGACAGCCATTGTAAAGTCTGCAATGGCTCCGCTATAATCAGCGAGTTCCGATTTTGCGAATCCCCTGTTTACCAATGCCTTGGTGAATTGTGGATTAAATGACAATGCTTTCGTGAAGCTTTCAATTGCTTCATTGTAATTCTTCTGGGCCACAAAATCGTTGCCTGCGTTAAATGCAACCTCGGCATCCTGGTCACCTGCCAATATAAGCGTTGAATCGTTGTTGACGATGTTCTGCGCAAAGCCAATTGTTGCAAATGACAGTGCCAAAGTCAAAGAAATGAACTTCAATCTCATTTTTTTTATTATTAATGTTGACAAAAAGCGTAAGGGCGCATAGGCACCTTTTGCAAATGATAAAAGTACAAATTGGGAGTCAAAAACGAACGCCCCTAACCTTAAATGTTGTGTTATTTTTTACGGAATAGCGTTGTTCAGTGTCGAAAAACCAAAACCATTCCTCGAACGGAACATTTTGAGGCAAATCGCAATACAGAAGTTCCGTTTGCGTTTCAGGCGAGCCGTCAATAGGCTTGTCTATTTGCAGATAATCAGTTATTAGGCAGCTTTTGCCCTTTGGCAGACTGTCGACATGCCGTTGCTGGACAATGGATCGCACCTTGCGCAACTGCTCACTGCCGACAGCGAATCGGCCTTTCAGGTAATCGCACAATATAATATCCAATTGGTTTAGCAGATTCACCGACACAACCATGTCATAGCCGTTCAGGTCGATGTCCGGCCTTGAATTTTCAAGATACGACATGAAATCCGGATACGAGCCTGATTGCGTTGCTTTCAGGACCGCCCCGCACGTAAGGTCGGCCGTGACAAGATGAACGTTTGGCAGTCGCCCGACCTTTATCTTGACGGGCTCCGGATGAACAATGTCAAACAAATACACGTTGCCAAACATTTGCGACAACTCGTCGACCGGAACATCATACAGCCAGCCACTGCCCAACACCGCAACCGAACCGTGCCTTTGAATGGTTTCCGCCGACTTCAGAATAAACTTTCGCGTGTTGTCAATATGCGACTGCCAGTTGCCCTTTTCACGCAAATACCTATTTCTGATGCCCATCTGGTCCTTTGCATAGCCAGCCCTACGCGTCGCCGAAGCTAATGTTTTCGGCTGGAACACCTTATCTATCAGGTAATTAAAAAATAGCATATACAAATATGAATTGACTATTGCTCTAAACTTTAAAAAAAGTAATTTTGAATGTTACACACAAAAATTTGGTGCAATGATTTGCAAGGATTTTCAATTTTCAAAAATCATCGTCAGATTGATTTGCTGCATTTCGTTGCTTACGACAGTGCAAGGCGCAAACGCGCAGTACACACCAACGGAACGTAAGCAGCTGAAAAGCGCGAACAATTACTTTGAGGCAGGCCAGTATCTTGAGGCGCTCCGCATATACAGGCGGCTCGACTCTGTCATCGACGACATTACACTTAGATATCAAATAGGCCTTTGCTACCTGAATACACAAACACACAAAAGCAAAGCGGAAGACTATCTTGAGGAAGTGAGCTCACAGGCCGGCTCGCTCATACCTATCGACGCCATTCGCTATTTGGGCGACGCGTACCATTACAATTATCGGTTTGAAGATGCCATCAAGCAGTACAACCTTTACATCACCAAGACTGCCAAAAGCGACAAGGCCGACATAAACAAGATAAACCACTGCAAACGGATGATTGGCATCTGCAACAACGCCATCACCATCTCAGAGCAGACATACAAAGTCGAAATTGAGCCAGTCGTGAGCCTGATTGTGGCCGAATCGGACTATCACCCAACCATAAGCGCCGACGAGAGCATAATGGTGTTCATGCGTGAATTTGGCGTCGGCAAGGGCTACACCACAACGCAAAGCGTGATGATTTCGACGAAAGACGACAACGACTCATGGACCAAGCCGGAAAAAATCACTTTCGACCTTGACCACAAACTTCAAAACCAGGAAATAAGGCTTGCCGGGCTTTCGCCTGACGGGCGCACAATATTCCTGAACATCGGCACCGGGCTGAACCAAGACATATACGTCGGCAGCCTGCAAGACAAGGCCGTAACCAACATAAAGAAACTGAACAAGAACATCAACTCGCCCTACTACGAAGGCTCCGCCAGCATAACCCCCGACGGCACAAAGCTATACTTCGTAAGCGACAGGCCCGGCGGTTTCGGCGGACGAGACATCTACGTCTCCACGCTCAACAAGAAAGGCGACTGGGACGAACCTGTGAACATGGGCGACAAGGTAAACACCAAATATGACGAGGAATATCCACACATACATTATGACGGGCAGACACTATTCTTCAGCTCTGAAGGACACAACACAATGGGCGGCCGCGACATATTCAAATCGGCAAAGGTCAACGGCAACTGGTCGGAACCCGAAAACATGGGATTCACAAACACTACGGATGACGACATATCGTTCATGCTGAACGCAAGCGGCGAATACGGATACTTCTCCTCCACAAAGGGCAACCCCTATCTGCGCCACACCATCATGAAGGTCGGCTACAAAGACCCTATCCCGTTGACACTGGTAAAGGGCACTGTCAAGGCTGGCTCACCTGCAAAGCCTGTAAAGGTCGACATAAAGGTTTACGACAAGAACACTCACGAACAGGTAAAATATGTCTACACGCCTGACCCCGAAACAGGAAAATACCTGCTGATATTTCCTCCCGCAAAGAACTACCAGCTTGTGATTTCGACTCCCAACTTCCTGCCACAACTGATAAACATACACATTCCTTACCAAAACTATTTCTACGAACTCTATCAGGAAATAACGCTGACCCCCATAACCCTAAACAGCAAGAGCATTGGCGAGGAAGTGATTGTTGACAACGTATTCTACGACATATACAAGACTGCCGAGGCCGACTCAATAACCCAAAACGACAGCATTCAGCAGCCAATATATTACGAACACTTGCTGGAATTGGTTGAAAACATAATACAGACGACCGACACAATAAACAAGCTGTCATACAACAGCCCAGCAAGCCAAAAGACAAACAAGGCGCAACTGAAGAAGAACACCGACGACTTGCTGGCTCTGATTGAAGATGCCATAAACACCAACGACTCCGTCACATTATCGATTCTTGACGCAAACACAAAGCAAAAAGACAAGATTGCAGAGACTCACTTCTACACAGAAGGAAGCAAGAGCAAATCGGTACAGATGCAAGTAATTGGCAAAGACACATTCTACACGGCAGAACCGGTAAACCTTACCCGCTACAGCATCTACACGAACAATAACGGGAAAATCAACAATCTGGACAACACCAATCCAGCATTGTTCAAGGTATCGAAACCAGAGCAACGCAAGACCGTACACAAACACACACTGTACTACGGCCTAGACGAGAGCGGACTGACAAAAGAGGCGAAAAAAGACCTGATGCAAATCATCAACCTGCTGATTGACAGTCCTTCGCTTGGCGCCGAAATAAACGGTTTCGCCGATACCCAAGGAGAGCACTCGCACAACCTGAACCTATCGCAACGACGAGCGCAGAACGTACTTAAATATCTGCTCGACAACAACGTAGATGGCAGAAAAATCATCACTCAGGGCCTAGGCGAATCGACCGAACACGGCAAGTACGATGACAAGACACACGAGATGAACTATCGTCGCGTGGAAATCAATTTATTTGAACTCAAAGACTGACATTATGAAGACAATGAAAACACTTTCAATAGCCTTTGTAATGGCAACCCTAAGTTTGATTGCAAACAAGGCTAACGCACAATATTCAGAGTATGAAGTCAAGGCGGCCTACATATTCAACTTCGCAAAATTCATAGAATGGCCCGAAAGCTACCTGCCTGGCGACACCCTATACCTGTGCGTATTCAAGAACGACCCGTTTGGCATAATCCTTGAAAAGACGATGATAGGCCGAAAAGTCAACGGGAAGGACTGGAAAATCAAGCGTATCAACAGCATAGATGATATCGACAAATGCCACATACTGATATTTTCAGGAATAAAGCAGCACGAAATGCTGTCGTTGATGCCGAAAATAGGCAACAAACCGATAGTGACCATTGGCGATGAAATGCAGAATTTCTGCCAAATTGGCGGTGTAATCAACTTCATGCCGCAATTCTCCGACAGGCAATTCGAGATAAACAAGGACATTGCCGACGACATCAGAATAAAAATCAGTCCGAAACTGCTGCTGCTTGCAAAAATAATATCGACTAAAGAAGATGAATTTTAAAGACCTGTCCATACGAACAAAAATCACGATGATGGTAATGTGCATCAGCCTTGTCGCTCTGATTGTGGCAGGCATGATTTTTGCGCAATACGACAGGACGCAGTACAAGCAGCAGATACTGAACAACCTGTCCATTCTGGCCGACATTGTCGGCGACAACAATACCGCAAACATAATGTTCGACTACCCCAACGAGTCGCAAACCGTACTGCAGACTCTTATCGCAGACAAGAACATCATGGTAGCACGAATCTACGACAAGAACCACGAGCTATTCGCCGAATACACAAAAAGTCCGGAATACATCAACACAAACCTCGATTTCATATCGGGGAACGACACTTCGGTCTTTACAGACGATGCACTGCTCATCAGCCGCAACATAAACCTCGATGGTGAAAAGATAGGCTCGATATACCTGCACTCCAACCTTGAGAACTACAAGTCAAGGACAACTCAATTCTTCAAGGTGTACATGATCATGCTTTTGGCTTCGCTAATCATTGCCTGGCTACTGTCAAAGACAATGCAGAGCGTAATATCGTTGCCGATAATCGACCTCACAAAGACCATGCGTGAGTTGTCAAACGTTTCCGACTATCAGATAAAGGAAGCGGAAAAGCGGAAAGACGAGATTGGCGAACTGATGAAAGGCTTCAACTCAATGATAAAGCAAATAAAGAAGCAAAACATTGATTTGACATTGGCCAAAGAGCAGGCCGAAAACCTGGCAAAGATAAAGGACCAGTTCCTGGCAAACATGAGTCACGAAATCCGCACCCCAATGAACGGCATCATTGGCATGGCTAAATTACTGAACGACACGGACATGACCCCCGACCAAAAGACTTTTCTCGACAACATCACCATATCGGCAAACAATCTGCTTGTCATCATAAACGACATACTTGACTTCTCAAAAATTGAAGCAGGAAAAATGGAAATCGAAAACATCGACTTCAACCTGCAAAAGATAACAGACAACCTGTCATCGACATACAAACTGTCGACAGAAGCCAAAGGTTTGTATTTCAAGTCGTCGGTCGACCCACGAATGCCTAAATTCGTAATTGGCGACCCTACCCGACTGAACCAGATACTGAACAACCTGCTGAGCAACGCGCTTAAATTCACCGATTACGGTGGAATAACGCTAACAGTCAAGGTGCTGAGCCAGAACGAGAATTCAAGCAGGCTGATATTCATTGTCCACGACACTGGCATAGGAATCCCAAAGGAAAAGCAAGATATCATATTCTCAAGCTTTTCACAGGCCTCGAGCGACACCACTCGCAAATATGGCGGCACGGGCCTTGGCCTGACCATATCGAAACAACTTGCCGAACTGCAAGGCGGCGACATAACACTGACAAGCGAGGAAGGCAAAGGCAGCACTTTCAGTCTGGAAATTGTATACAAGCACGGAAACGAAATAATTGAAGAACAGGCTGACGACAAAAAGGATGCTACAGTATTAAGGACCGACCAAAAGCCTAACATACTGCTTGCCGAAGACAACGAAATCAACCAATTGTTTGTCAAGACAATACTGAAAAAGGAATTCAACCTGATGATCGCCCCTAATGGCAAAATAGTGATAGACTTGCTGAACAAGGAAAAATTCGACCTTATACTGATGGACCTTCACATGCCGGAAATGGACGGCTACACGGCCACTTCCGTCATTCGGAAAATGGACAATCAGGAAAAGCGCACAATACCTATCATCGCACTCACGGCGGCGGCAATAAAGGGCGAAAAGGAAAAATGCATAGGCGCAGGCATGGACGACTACATATCGAAGCCCTTCGAGACAAAAGACCTTGTTAATATGATCTACAAGCATCTGCATGTAAACCAAAACTGGGATGAAACTGAATCGGGAAGCAATCAAGCCAAACCTGTTGCGCACAACTACAAATACATAGACCCCACCCACCTTAATTCAGTAACCGACGGCGATGAAAACTTCAAGCAGGAGCTGATAACCGTATTCACGCAACAAATGCCGACATTGCTTGTCGGACTGGAAAAAGCACTTAATGAAAAAGACTACAAGCAATTGTCGGCAATTGCACACAAGACCAAATCATCAGTGGCATTAATGGGCATCGAATCGCTTCGTGCCGACATGGCCGAATTGGAACAAAAGGCAAAGACCGGCGAAGACGAAGAACTATACAAAAAAATTGTCACAAACTTCATATCGGCCAGCACCGATGTCCTTGCAGAAATTGAAACATTAAAAAACACAAAATCATAATTATGGTACAAATTGACAACAAAATCGCAGGATGCGCTATCGCGACACTTGCTCCTGAAAACCGCAGAATGACTATCGTTAACGAAAGCCAGATGAAACAGCAGCTGAACGCCGTAATTGACCAACACGAGTATCTGTCTGTAATAATAGACATGAAAGACATCGACCTGATTGACAGTACAGGACTAGGTTCGCTTATCAGCATATTCAACCACGGCAGAAACAATAACTGCAAAGTCAAATTCTGCAATATGAGCAATGCCGTAACCAACGTGATAAGAATGACTCATTTGGACCAAATTCTGGAGATATACCCTTCACTTAAGGACGCTACAGCTTCGCTATAAGACCTTGGCAAAAATGGGATTCAACATTGAACCAATCGACAAGCTGTACAAGGATTGGTGTGGCTCGATGTACTCGCAATGCGACCCACTTCCGCTTTCGGGCTCCGACCGCCGATATTTTAGGCTCACATCAGGCAACAAGAGCGTAATGGCAGCCTACAATCCAAACGTGGCAGAAAACGAGGCTTACTTTTCCTTCTGCAAATGTTTGGCCGCCAACGGAATAAACGTCCCAAAAACGATTGCTGTCGATGATAGCCGGAAGTACTATCTGACTGAAGATTTAGGCACCGAATCATTATATGGTTTGGTTACCGCAGCCAACGGCAATCCTGACTCGAGCCTGATGCATCTTTATGCAAAAGTATTGGATGACCTTGTGAAGATGCAGGTCGTAGCAGGGAAAAACATTGACTACTCACTATGCCTGTCAACTGCCGACTTCGATGAAACGGCTATCCAATGGGACCTGAACTATTTCAAATACTGCTTCCTGAAAAACGCCCATATCGACTTTGACGAATATCTGCTTGAAGCCGACTTTGAGCAACTGAAAAAAACAGCGGCAAACGCCGACTGCCAATACTTTATGTTCCGTGATTTCCAGTCGCGCAACATAATGCTCAAGAATGGCGTTCCCTACTATATCGATTTTCAAGGCGGAAAACGAGGCCCGCTAATGTACGATGTCGCATCGCTGCTTTATCAGGCCAAGGCAAAATTCAGCGAAGCGACTCGCGACAAGCTGTTCGACAGATACGTTGAATCGCTGCAAAAGCTGATGCCGGCCGACAAAGAGCAGCTATTCAGAGAGTTCAAGATATTTGCGCTAATCCGCACGTTGCAAGTGCTTGGCGCCTACGGATACCGCGGATTCTTCGAAAAAAAGCAGCACTTCATCGAGAGCTTGCCCTTTGCCGTAAAAAACCTAAAAGACCTGCTCGCGCTCAACATCGTTGACTTGCCTCACATAAGCCTCATAGCCGACAAAATCGACATAAAGGAGCCCGAACCCGACACATACGAGGGGCTGACCGTCACAGTCTACAGTTTCTCATACCGAAAAGACATACCTGCCGACCCCGAAAACGGCGGAGGATTTGTGTTCGACTGCCGCGGACAGCTCAACCCGGGACGCTATCCTGAATATAAAATGATGACAGGACGCGACAAACCCGTCATCGACTTCCTGAAAGCAAACTCGACAATTGACGAATTTCTTGCACAAGCAATAAAAATCGTCGCGCCAACCATTGAGACGTACCAGCGGCGCGGATTCCGCAACCTGATGGTAAGTTTCGGCTGTACGGGCGGCCAACACCGCTCTGTCTATTGCGCGCAGAATTTTGCCGAACAGATTAGTAAAACATATAAGATACGGGTAAGGCTGATTCACCGCGAACAAGGAATATCCGAGACAATGTAGCACCCCTGTTTCGTCCCTCAACCGTATAAAAACCCATCAAATAAACAACATGCCACAATGGAAGCAATGATATTTGCGGCAGGCCTTGGCACTCGCCTGCGCCCGCTCACCGACAACAAGCCCAAAGCCCTGGTAGAAGTATGCGGGGAAACACTGCTCAAGCACTGCATCAAGATGCTGGTTGACAACGGAGCAGACAAGATAGTAATCAACGTCCACCACTTTGCCGACCTTATGAAGGATTACATTGCAAAACTGCAGTACGGCATCGACATTCAAATATCCGACGAAAGCGACCTCCTGCTCGATACTGGCGGTGGGCTGAAAAAGGCATCGAAACTATTCAGCGGTAACGCTCCCATCATTATTGCCAATGTCGACATTCTGACAAACATCGACCTAAAGGCGATGATGCAATGCCACCTGAATACAAAAGCCGACGCCACACTGGCAATCCGCTCACGCAAAAGTTCAAGATACCTGCTATTCGACAACAACCAAAACCTGAAAGGCTGGCAGAACACAAAGACAGGCGAAGCAATATATGTCGACTCCGCAGACGGCCTCTCGCAATACGCCTTCAGCGGAATACACATTATGTCGCCTTCGCTATTCGACAAGTTTCCTGACGAGCAGGTGTTCCCCATCATTCCTCACTATCTGAACCTTGCAAAAAGATACAAGATTTCTGGCTATCGCCACCAAGACGATTACTGGTTTGACTGTGGCTCTGTGGATAAAATAGCCGAAGCCGAAGCGTTTCTTAACAAATAGGCATTCACTCATATGCACTAAAAAAGCCGAACTCCAATTGAAGTTCGGCTTTTTTTATGCTTTGGCCTACCGCCTAAAATTTGACAATCTTTTGCTGGAACACCTTGCTGTTGCTTATGTAGCGCAAGAAGTAAATGCCGTTTGGCAGGTCAGTGATGTCGATTGACGATTCAACACCGTCCAAATCCAGCATTCGAACCACCTTGCCACTCTGCGACATTATCTGAACGGTGCCGTCGGCAATGTTGCTGTTGACGCTGATGCGGAACTGCCCGTCAGACGGATTAGGAGCAATTGTCATTCTGTCTTCCTCAGTGTCTTGGAACAATACCCTTATCACCTGATCGGCATAAGACTTGACTCCGTTGTAATCAACTTGGAACAGACGGTAATACTGATATCCGTATTCTGGAGAATTATCGTAGAATCTGTAATCAATTTTTTCCGACGACAATCCTGCACCTTCAACATAACCTACTGTTACAAAGTTCTTGCCATCGACAGAACGCTCTATTTCAAAGTGCTCGTTGTTCAGTTCCGACATTGTTGACCATTCAAGCAAGATGGCATTGCCGTCAACCATGCCAGTGAAATCGATAAATGTTACAGGCAACGGATTCACATATGTATTCGGATCTTTAGAGCCAAATGTAAATGGACTGTATGACGTGACAAGTCCTGACTTGATCCAACCTGAAGTTGAATTTCCTCCTGTGGCAGTAACGCCAACGTCTTCCCACTTGTCACCAACCTTGTGGGCCACTACAAGACTAGTCAAATCGGTAATGCCACTGCGTTCGCCATTCTCCCAATATAGAGTCAGGTAACTTGGCGTATTGTCGTTGCAACTTACGTTCCAGGTCTCCTCCTTGCTTACGTGCTCCAAGTCAGGGTGGTCATCGGTTCTTGAATGATCATCGGTTGGCACGTAACTATATACAACCGTGAATATTGTAGATGAAGAAGCGCCTGTTTCTGGAGTCACACCAATCATTGCCCTCACTCCGTTATTTCCTATCGGGAATGTGAATTCGGAAGAGCCTTGCTTTGTTACCGTGCCATTGATATAGGCACCAGAAGATGCACTTGCACTTGCGCTTCCGCCAAATGCCACTGTCTTGCCGTCGGCAACTTTTATGACGCCTGAAGTCAAAGTCAATGCTCCTGCAATGTTCAGATTGGCATTTGCCTCAACATCGTTTGTTGTTTCAATGTTTGTGAAGTTATATGCACCGCTACCGTTGAGAGCAAGAGCGGATTCAAGTTTAACGGAACCTGTCTCGCTACCGTTAAACGTACCGTTGTTGACAACATCGCCACTGATTGTGAGCAAATCCGAACCAGCATTAAGGGTACCCGTAATCTCAACCTTGTTGAATGTTGTCTGTCCGCTGACATTTGTCGTGCCATTGAATGCGACTGTTGACGTATTGCAAGTGAAGAACGCGCCATCCTCTTTAATCCAATCGCCGTAAACCGCCAATTTGGAATTGTTGTCCATTGTCAATGTCGATGAACTTTCAATCTTGACTGTTTTGGCAACGGCTGATGTTGACTGAACTTTAGGTTGATTATTGTTGGCGAAACGGATGATGATATCGTCGTTTTCTGTAGGAACTTTGCCACTATACCAGTTGCCAGCCTCGTCCCAGACTGCCGATACCTTGCCACTCCATACATAGTCTGACAATGTAGTTTCGTCAAAGTCGTATGATGTCGGGCAGTTGTTGTCGGCGACTATGGTGAATGTACCTGTCAACTGACTGGCTGTTGGTATGAATGTAATCTTACCCAAGGAGGTTTCTGCCACATCAACGCCACCTGCGGTATAGTCGATGCTATACTTTACAGGTTGAGAAGTTGATGTTACAGTGTATTCCATATCAGATGGTGCACCTACGTACAAATCAGGCATTGTGAATGTGATTGCAGGTGATTCGTTCACTGTTATTGTCTCGGTTCCCGTGTCTGGTATGCGAGTGTAGTTGTTTTGTTCAAAATTACATCCAGTATTGGTTACCGCAACATAAACGTTGGTAGTAGCCGACAGTTTATCCAATGTCTTAATAGTAAGTGCGTTGCCAGTACCTGACGTTGCCTGACTTAAAACTTTGTCAGCATCACTGTACAGGTAATAGGTGACGTTGTTATCCGACCCGTTCAGTGTAACGTTGGCTATGTTGCCCGAACAAATGACAGGTATGTCGGCAATTGTCTGCGATGCTGGCTTTTGGAATACGGTTACCGTTTTCTCGAACTCGCCAGAAACACCATTTCTTGTCTGTTTAATCTTGATAGTATGGTCGCCGACAGTCTTTGTTGTCCAATCAATGGTTACAGATGGGCTATCGCTTCCTATTGCAACACCGTCGAGAGTCCAAGCATAATTGCCACCTGTTGCATCTGTAGAATATGTCAGCACATCGCTTGAACAGATGTTGTCATCTGCAACAAACGAAGGTGATGGCTTGTTGTTGACAGTTATTTCAAGAGTGTTGCTCATTTCGCAACCATCAACTGACTTTTCAGTGACTTTCAGCACGAAAGTGCCTGTAGTACCGCCAAAAGAGACTTCGATGCTGGCAGTGTTGCCTTTGTTAATAGTGCCACCACTTGTACCTTCCCAAGACCAATCGTAAGTGCTACCCTCGTGTGCTTCCACGCTGTACGGACGGTTTTCTGTTGTACCCGAAATAGCGGAACCAGTAATTGAAGGTGTGTAGGTTTTCAGGACTTCGATAGTTGCCTCATTGCTTGAAACAATACCTTCTTCCGACTTATCGGATACTGATACCAGCGATATTGTATAAGTACCTGCATTGGCGCCCAGGTCGGAGCCTACAAATGTCAATGTGTGAGGCGACGATGTAATACCAGTCAAAGTCTTGGTCTGGACATTCACGCCGTCAGAAATCTGGTATTTCAAAGTCCAAGGCTGTTCACCGCTTATGGTTATTTCAACATTTGCCGAGGCCTCGCCATCGTTACAAATGCTTTGGGTATCGGTTGTCGTGATAGATGCGGCCACACCCGTGTATGCAAGAGTGAAGATATATTCGTCTTGAGCGACATTAGATGTTGTTGTAATGACACCGCTTTCAACATTTGAGCCGTTGCCGACAGAAGCCGTACGTGCATCCCAGACGTTGTTTCCGTACTCGGCCAATTGCAGACGCGACTTCAGCATTGCAAAGTCAGAGTATGGCGTTGAATATTTGTCCCAACGCAAACCGACTTTGGCTGTCGCACCTGTAGGCCTTGTCACCGTCCAATACTCGTTATCGCTAATGCTGGAGATTGGCGAATTAAACGATGACCCTACACTCGACGAAGGGTCTTCATTGAAATATTGGGCTGTCCAATAACCAGCACCACTTGTATTGGACAATGTGATATTGCCATATCTGCCATTGTCGCCAACAGGGAACACAAACGAACTACCGTTGCTGATGTTCTTGCTTAACGGACCGTCAACGAACGATTCGGTGCTTCCGCCGATAACCACTGCGGTATTGGTGCTTGTCAAACGGATGAGCGCATCGTTCTTTGTAATGAAATTACCTATTTCAAGTGTCAGTTTATTGCTGACCTCAATATCGCCTTGTGCAAGTGTGACACCTGTTGCATTAAGAATTTTCAAATCGTAGAACTTGGCATCAGTGCTTAATGTTACTGTCTGAGGTGATGTGCCATTGAATATCACCTGGCTTGTACCGCAAATATAGCCTGTTTCACCAGTGTTCTCATCAATCAGGTTTCCGCCCACATAGAACGGACGGTTGTTTGTAGCATTATCCAAACGGCAACCAGAATGAATGGTGACATTTCCTTTTGCATAGAACGACAATGCCGTAACGGTTGTATTGCCCGAACCTGTAAACTCGACATTGTTGAACGGCTTGTAATAGTTGCCAGGCTGTTCACGCAATGTAGCGTCGTGATTGCCATTATCGAAAATTATGGTACTGTTGACATTATTGAAGAACTCGGTGTAGTCGCCTGCAGGCAACTTGAACGAAGTCACCTCATCAGCAACTGGCGCCAAAGCAGTCAGGCTGATTGTACCGCCACCACTTAAAAGGCCCAGACTATGCAAGATTGTTCGGCCAACAGTCAGTTTTGCACCTTGTTCTATATTGATGCTGTAAGCCGATTTGCCGTCACCATCAATGGTAACTTCGTGTCCGCTACAGATTGTGACTTCGTTGCCGTTAGGTACGGTTGATGTAGCCACCCAACTGCTTGTGGTGGCATCCCATTTCTCCCAAGTATCTGATTCTCCCCATTTGCCCGACTTCTTACTGCGCATCTTCGGCTGGCAACTGTAGCCGTAATATCCAGCCGTATATTCACCGTCGAAATATGTCAGGTTAGGTATGCTGATTACATTGTCGGCAATAGCATATTCATCATCTGAATAGTTTGTCCAATTGTTATCAAGATAACGTTTTGCTCCAAGCAGACTTTCATCGGTGCTAGCCATAAGGTCGTCATCGACATAGGTGTAATTGTGGCTTACAATGACGCTGTTTACTCCAGACGTAGTCACTCGCCAGTAAGAATCTACACCACCCAAAGGAGGATTCTCGGTAGAAACGTGTCTGTTGCTTATGACCTTTACATTGACAAACGCATTGTTACCGCTGAATGCCGATATGTTGAACTCGGCAGGTGTGTACAAGCCTGCACGTCCGATTGGGAAGTAGATATTGCCAGTGAACCCGTCGGCCAACATTCTTCTGACACCAAGGTCGCCAATGGCACCTGGCAGTTCAATCATTGCAGATGGTCCGAACGAACCGCTGAATCCAGAATTTTCGCCCATTAGCAAATGGTAATTACTGATATTCAACACATTCTGAAGATATATATTACCATCAACCTGAATATTGTCGTTAAGCGACAGACTGTTTACTACTGTAAAATTGCCATAGGTGCCAAGTTTGCCAGATGTCGATTTAAACAATTGCGATGAATAACCATCGACAATGATACCGCCACCTGCCACCGAACTCTTGTGTGTGGCATCGTTTATGACATTTTTCTTCACGTGTATCTCATTTCCTGCATCGTCAAGACTGCCTTTGGCAATATGCAAGTCGTTGTTTGCATTGACGTCGATACCATTCAAAGACACTGTAGCAGAAGAATTTATGGTCAGATATGCAAAATTGATCGTATTACTGCCGTTACCCTGAATTGTCTGATTGACCGAACCGTTCAATGTAGTTATTTGGGTCTCGGAACCAGCCCAATAGCCACCACATTCGATGCCTGTGTTGCCATCAGCATTATTATTGACAATATCGCCACCGATTGTAACATTGAAACCGTTAGCCTTAAACTGCGAACCGCCGTTAATTGTGAGCGAGCCAAGCATATTCAATGCATTGGTCTTTAGTTCAACGTTCTGCGAAGCACCAGAAGTACCTACAGCAAGATTGAAAATTGCAGGATTGGCATTGAAATGGAATGTCTGACCAGCATCAGAATCACTGTCGCCAATCTGGATTGTACCTCCAGTGACCTCACATTCGGCAGGCGTAATAAGCACATCGCCGAACTGCTCGGTAGAACCGCCACCGCCTACAAATGTCAACTGACCGCCCGATGTGATGAACTTGCCATTGTTGGTTACCTCAAGCAATGCACGGCTATTGGTTCTTCCATTACCCATAATCAAGACTTCACCACCACTTTGCCTGTATGTCAATGAGCCCAATGTGATAGAAGTATTACGGCGAATTTGGCCGTTCACTGTCAACTTGCCACCTTGCACATCAATTTCAGGTTCACCGCCACCCGCTATTTCAATATCGTTGCCGTTGGTGCCATCACCTATTATCATATTACCGCCAAGCACCTCAATCTTACCGCTCAACTTTATATCCTTGTTGCCACTTGTCTCTAGTCGGAACGTACCTTTCTGTGTTGACAGACAAGCTGTTGCAGGAATTTCGAAATCAGCATTGCCGATAATTGTCACATCAAGGTCATCACCATTGGCACGGAATGTACCGTTTTTCAAATCAAGGAATGCTGTTGTACCGCTTGTTGATATTTCTTTCTCAAGATAAAGTACAGGAGTGGCATCGGTACCCTTGTCACAAGTTAGCGAATAAAGTGTCATTTTGCCAGCGCCACGGATGGTGTCGTTTCTTGTACCAGCAAACGTAGTGGCAATATATCTACTACCAACAGTGAAATCCAACTTTCCGTCAACATCCATATTTCCGTATATGGTTATTTGGTTGGCACCGCTCCAAGTACCAGTGCCGTTTGCCTGGGTTGAGAACGTTGCATCGCTATTAACCTTTACGTTGCCATTTACTACAACATTTTGCGGATATGAAGTATAAGTCGGCCTCATTCCTCCTGAACTTGTACATTGGCTATTGAAATTCAAGGAACCAGATTCAACCACCAAGTCGCCGTCAATTGTCAATGTGCGTGTATTGGCACCGCTGTTGAACCTATTAAAAACTGTTTCCGATCCACCCTGTGAAACCAAATTGCCAAATACCCTGATATCAGAATTAGGCATTGTGACATAATTAGTACCATTAGACCTGATTACCAAATTGTTGTATGTAGCAACAGTTGTCGGCAGAGTAATATCTCCATTCGTGGCATAGTATTCAACCGTACCGCCATCGGCACGCAGGAAGGCTCCAAAGTCGCCATTCGGGAAGTAGTTATTTCTGCTGATGCGCAACGTACCCTTGCCAGATATTGATGCATCGGGCAACATACCGAAATTATGGCCATTTGTTGTGCCCAAATCGAGTGTTGAGCCTTTGGCGATATTCAAACTACCGCACGACTTGTTGTCATCTGAAACAGTTATTGTATGCTGATGTGTCTCATCGCCAATATATACTATGGTGGCCGAGCCAGGCACACCTGCGCCACCTGCCTCGCCTACACCAACCGAACTCCACGAACTTGCATTCTTCCAATCGCCAGGAGTAGATGAACTGTACAAACGTTCGGGCGATGTGTTCAATGCAGACTGACTGCCACAAGTATAGTCGCCGTCGGCTTGTGTGCCATTGTAAGTGAAACGGTTGTTGTTCTTATCTACCAAAGTATTGTTAGGAATAAAACTCCAGTTTTGCGACAGATAGCATCCAGGCAAGAAGTTGTTCTCTGTACCTTGGGTTACAACGTTATTTACATACTGATATATGTGGTCAACTGCCGTAACGCCATCAAAGCCTTCGCTTGTATTGCTCCAGTAGCAATTCAGCACATCATTACGGCTAGCCCAAGTGTAATGTTTTCCTTTGACAGGACGGCTTGTTACTGTGCCGTATGATGTTGGCTCGTTTTTTATTGTGATGCGTGCAGGCAGATAATAATTGTCATATCCGTAAGGGAACAGGAACTCTGTGGTAGAACTGAACTGCTTTGTTATGCCTCCATCAGATGGCAAACCCGACGTGATAATCATCTTATTTGCGCTAAATGCAGTTGCATCGGCATTGTTTGAATATATAATGGCATCGCCATCGGAAAGATTCAGGTTATACGAGCCAATGTTCAGTTTTGTGGTATTGCCAGTCAAGCGCAACACACCAGTTACGGCTGTATTTGCCGACAAGACAGATGTTGAAGCATTGGCTATGACAAGGTTGTTGAACGAGCCGTGCCCGTCGCCACCGATTGTCTGCGAAGCGTTGCCACCAAGAGTGATGCTTCCTGCCGACGAATTGGAATTGAATTGCGTACCGCTATTGTTAATGTTGCCGTTTACGGTCAAGGTCTTGCCGTTATCGTATAGCAAAGAACCAGTCTCCAATGTCAAGACACTGCGGACAGTCACACTGTTTTGCATAGTAAGTGTGGCACCTTGCGCAAGAGTCAAATTGTTAAGCCCGTTGTTGCCAATGGTTCCCGCAACCGTGAAATTCTGATTGGTGCCATCGCCATTGAATATTGTGGTGTTGGTGCCAGGATTGTAAGTACCGCCATTTTCGATAGTGAAATTGTGGCCGACAACTATATTTTGGTCACCTGTATTAAGCGTACCGCCGTTCTTTATTGTCAAATCATTCAGCACCACAAGAGGTTGAATTGCAATAGATTGAGAACCATCACCTCCATTAAAGTTCTTAATAGTCACATCCTTTCCGCCTACAGAGCCAATCTCAAGATTCCAGAAAGGAGCAGTAGAAATAATATTCTTGCCACCGCCATCTGCGCACAACAGACGCACCGTACCGCCAGTAACATTGCAGTTGCCAGGATTACAGCCAATGGCGATATCAAAACCAGCACCATTGGCCTTATGAATGATGATTTCGCCACCGCTCATATTAAAAGCGTTGTTAGGATATGTAAGTGACAATGTAGCGTGGCCCGTCTGCGTATTTGTGCTACGGTTCAATTCCAATGTACCGCCTTTAACGGTTAGTGAACCAATATGAGTTCCTCCTTGCAGTGATGTACGAATGTAAGATGCTGTCAGATGGCCGTCTTCAATCTCGACATCGGCAGTGTTACGGTTAACCATACCATCAGTAGTATTTACCAAGAACGATGATGCCGAGTTTGACATTTTCAGTTTGCCGTGCACATAAAGAGCCTTGCTATCATAGCCACCACTATACAACTTGACATTTGCGCCGTCAATCCAAAGGCAGGCAGTTTCATCAATCTTGTAGCCATAATCGCCGTGACCACCTGTCAACGATTCAATTTCAATGTTTCTGCCCAAACGCAATGTTCCGTTGGCAATTTTCAATGAAAGGTAAAAATCACCATCTTTACTTACGTTACTATTTTGATCATAATGTCGTCCATAGCAGTAACCATACAAATGGAACAACCCTGCCGATTGTGCGTCAATGTTCAATACGCGGGTCATATCGTTACCCTTATCGCAGATAATGGCATAGAATTTTGTTTCACCATTGATTATCACATCCTGATCCACCGACTCGTTTGTAAAATAGACATCGACCTTGTTGGACGAATTGGTATCATAATTAGAGGCTGTTCTATTTGAGAAATCGACATTGCCATTATTGGTGAAATTGCCTTTTATTTCAAGTTTATGGCCTCTGTTATACATATCATTACTGCGATTACGGAATACCAAATATGCGCCAGTATCGTTTGTAACCTCGGTATTGCCAGTAGTGATTTTGCCTTCTTTCTCGACAAGAAAATCACCCATAACCAACATCGTACGGCCATTTTTGTCGTTGCCAATTTGCAAAGTGCCTTTACTAATTGTGAATTTTCCATTAACAGTAATATCGCTAGCCAAAGTGCCTACAATATTAGTGCCCGAGAAATTCAATATAAGGTTGTTATACTCGGTTTGAGTGGCAGGCAATGTAAAGTTAGCAGTGTTTTGGTATTCAATGGTACCACCAGTGCTTGCAACAAATGCCGAGAAATTGCCATCAGGGAAAGTTGCCGATGCCAAAGTAAGGCGTCCTTGGCCACTAACTGCTCCAAAATTGTGCCCAGTAGTAGTGCCAAGCACCAACGAGCCACCATTATCGATGCGCAACGATTTGCACATCTTGCCATTGGCTTCAGCAGTAATATTGTCACCGTTAAGAATTATGACACGGTCATTAGCGCCAGGTACACCACTACCCTTATATACCTGTCCAGCAGGATCTTGAGTCCACGTAGTATCTCTGTACCAATCGCCACTCTTGTAAGAATAGAAAGTCTTGACAGGTTCAAGAGCCGAAATGCCCATACAGCCACTGCCCAAGCCTGTTGCTGTGATAGTATTTGAACCATCATTAAGAGAGCCTCCGCACTGATTCCATTCAGAGCCGTTAAACGACGAAACCAAAAGTTCGTTTTCTACCACATCTGTAGGAACATCGCCATCGTAATATTTCAATGTTACATTTACCCCACTTACGTTTTCCATTATGGTTGGCCAATAACGTTTCAAATCGGTAGGATTGCCCGTGCCACTGACAGGCGCTTCGGCAAAGCCAATTTTTCCTGTACCACCACTGACTGTTGCCGTATTGACAGTAACCATATTATAAGTTGTACCTGTACCGATAGGAAATTTTAAATTAGTAAAATCAGCACTGTTATTGCATTGGAAGATAAGTTTGCCTGTATTGGCTGTGCCGTTGCAAACGAACATATGGGTATTCGAGTATGTCTTGTTTGAAATATTATTAGGGTTAACAGTAAAGTTGTAAGTGCCTAAGTTGATGTTGCCATCAGGCCAAGTCAAGGTTCCGTTAACGGTGACATCGCCATATAGGGATTTAGCGCCTTTAGCACTTGCAAAACTTAGATTGTTGTAGGTACCTGAAATAACACTCTGACTATTATTATAATTCACCGTTCCACCATTAGCATTTATTGTGGCATTTTGAGGGCTATTAACAGTAGCAAAAGTAATATTGTGTGAAGTAGAAAACACAGTTCCATTAGGATTATTGAAATTTGCCGATGATATTGTAACATCTCCACATAGATTATAATGACCAGCAGACGTTAATGCAGAAGAAAAATATAATTTATTATATGTACCCTTTAAAATATTTTGAGCATTTATGCCAATATAAACAGTACCGTTCACAACATTAAGAGTTCCTCCACATTCAATTGGTCCATATAAATTTAAAGTATTGGCCCCATTAAAGTTCCATGTAGCATTTTCATTCATCGACAAAGTTCCATCTATCGTTATACCTCCATCAGAAGAATATGTCTTTGCTCCGCTCAATGACAAATTATAATATCTATAAATACAAATAGTTGTTGAATTAGCACCAGTATAATTTACTGTACCATTAGTTGGTCTCGCAGTCGTACTACCTCCATTTGTACTTGTTAAATAGCCACCAGTAATTGTACCTCCAACATTCAATGTGCCATTACCTGAGAATCTGATATACGTAATATCACCTGCTCCAGCCATAGTAATATTTCCGCCAACAGTAACTATTGCGCCATCGTTTAGCAATAGATATGAATCCCTTTTGTTATTACCGCTACTATTTATTACTACATCACCATTGACTATAAGTTTACCGCCATTTTGTACTTCAATATACTTGTTACGAGTTTGATTTCCTGTTGGATTATTAATAACCAAATTTCCGTTTACAGTTAATGTAGTTCCGTTTGGTATTATAATATAGGTATCCGTACCACCGTCTTTAATTGTCAAATTGCCTGTTACGGTTACGTTGTCACAAAGCGTGGCTTGAACTCCATCATTAATGTACAAATCTGCATAAGTGCCAGACTTTATTTGGGTTGTACCAGTTGTTAAAGTGACACCAATAGAGTAATTAACGGCGCCACCATTACAATCTGTAAATTTCTGTTCAATAGAGAAGCCTGCAGGAAATTTTGCATTAGGTCCAATAGTTACGCTAGGGTCCAACTTAAGCGTTCCTGCATAAGCAGACGCATCGCAATCAAATGTACCTGACTGAACCGTTAGTGTTTTACCAGCACCGCCAGTTATCTTTCCAGAACCTGAAATCTCTTCTATTGTGGCATTTTTTGATGCATCCCAAGTTGTGCCAGAATTTAATGTGAATGTATTTTTTACAGTTATGTCGCCTGCAGTTGTATATGTTCCCGTAGCGCCCAATTTAAGATTGTAATATGTATATGAACCTATCTCTTTTGACTTGACACCAGTATAATTAATTGTACCTGTAGTTGGTGTTCCACCGCCACCAGTTGAACTTGTTATTCCACCACCTGTTATTTTGCCGTCAACATTCAATGTGCCGTTGCCTGAAAAACGTATATAATTTCTAGAGGCTGTTCCGTTCATTGTAATATTACCACCAATTGTCACTTCTGCGTTATTTGCAATAATTATATAGCAGTCTCGGCTATCACCTCCTGTAGTAGCCATTTCCACATCACCATTAACTATAAGTTTACCACCGCCCTGCACATCAATATACTTATTATAAGAATTTGATGTTGGTGCATTAATAGTTAACTTTCCGTTTACAGTTAATGTTGTTTCGCTTGGTATTGTAATATATGAATTTCTATTTCCTCCAGAAATAGTGACATTATTATAAGGAGGATCATTTTTGCTAATTGTTTTATTCTTATTGTTATCAATAGTCAAATCCGCTCCCCACGCATCATTACCTCCGACAAAGAGAAATGCGAGCAAAAGCGCAACACATTTAAGCATTGTCCGAATGCTGTTTAAACTGAATAGACAATTAGATTGGTTTTTGCCCCAATAAGCTCCTGTGGTGGTGTTTAGAGTTTTCATAACAAAGCTCATTTAATGTTTCATCATTTTTACGTACAAAACGAAATAAAGTATGCAAAATCTGCCACTTTTTTTTCGTCAACAGTCTTGTCTTTTGACAAAACGCCAATCAAATATACTGCTTTTTAGAATGTACTATTAGCTAGTTCGTCAGCATTTACATTGCGATATAGCATAATATTGACAAAAGTCAATCTGTACGTGACAAACGAAAAAGGCGCGGAATAAATCCGCGCCTTCTTCAAAAAAACGTATAGGGGATTTCATACAAGTCCCCAATTATCTGTTATTACTTGTCAATACCTTCAATGGTCTTTATCTTTCCGTTAGCGTCGAATTCAAGTTCGCACACCTTCAGGCTACGCAACCACGATTTGCCACCTGATGGCACGCTGTCGTGATGGAACAGATACCATTTGCCTTCATATTGGATAATGGCGTGGTGTGTTGTCCATCCAACAACAGGTGTGAGAATCACTCCCTGATATGTGAATGGTCCGTAAACATTGTCACCAACTGCATAGCATAGCAAGTGGCTGTCGCCTGTAGAATATGTGAAATAGTACTTGCCATCCTTGACAAAAGTCCAACTTGCCTCAAAGAAGCGGTGTGGATCGTCGGCCTTGAGCGGGTTGCCATTCTCGTCGACAACGACAATTGGACGCGGAGCCTCAGCGTAGTTCAAGCCGTCTTTTGTAAGGCGGACACAACGCGAAGGAAGTGCATCTTGCTTGCCTTCAGGTAGATATGGTGTTTCAAGATGAATATTGTCCTTGTAGCGTTGAAGTTGACCGCCCCAAAGTCCGCCAAAATAGACGTAAACCTCGCCATCGGCAGGATTCTTGAATGCACACATATCGATGCTGTACGAACCAGGGACAGGTGCGTTTTGAGGGATGAACGGACCTTCAGGATTGTCGGCAATGGCTGTTCCCCAATGGAAAACGTCGCAACGGTCCTTCAGAGGGAAATACATAATGTAACGCTTAACCTTCTTGCTGAATCCCATTCCTTGCGACTGTTCCTCGGCATTAGTAGGCACTTCCATCTCATACTCCTGCACATCGCAGTCCCACAACTGACGGCCTGCCCAAGGAATATCCTCCTGACGCAGTACGCAACCGCAATCGACAACTTTGCCAGTCATTGGGTCGCCATCGATGCGAAGCACGTGGTAGTCCTTCATAATATATTGGTCACCATTGTCGTTCTCGACATTTGATGCTTCCCAGTCGTGCGATGGATAAATGTAGATTTTGCCATTGAAGATGTGAACCGAAGGATCGGCCATATAATCTTCAGGAAAGAGATAACGTTTAGTAGTCATAGTATTAAAAGTTTAATGTTGATGGTTCAATATTGACGTATAAAATCCATTTCAAAATCATTTCGTTTCTTTAGCCAACTTGACGATAGCATCCACAAGCGGTTTAGGCTGATAGTTGCGGTCAAATGCCAACGGATAGTCGGTTCTGCCAGGCATAGGCCAGCCGTTTTTCCAACTGTCGCCATCGGCAACGCCCCAGAATGTGACACGGTCAATGACATCGGCGTGACGCAGATATATGCTGAACAGTTTTACAAAGAAATCGGCCTGTTCCTTGGCTTTTTCCATTGGCAGTGAATCGACGTACGGGTTCATCTGCTTTTGGTATTCGAAATTGGCTGAGACATCGGCACCAAAATAGCCCATAGGCCAAGGCAATACGCTCAAGTCGAGTTCGGTGGCCATAACCTTCACTCCTTCATTGGCATAAGCGACGATGCTGTTCTCATATTCTTCAAGATTGGTGTTGAACGCAACGTGCGACTGCATCCCTATGCCGTCGATACGGCATCCGTTCGCCTTCAATTCACGGACAAGTTTGATAACCCCATCGCGTTTTACAGGATTATCCATACCATAGTCGTTGTAATATAGTTCAGCGTCAGGATCGGCTTCGTGAGCAAACTGAAAAGCCAACTGTATGAATTCAGGGCCAATGATGTTGTAAAATTCAGAATGACGCAACTCGCCATTTTCCATTACAGCCTCGTTGACAACATCCCAACCTTTTATCTTGCCTTTGTATCGCGAAACGACAGTTGTGATATGGTCCTTCATACGCTTAATGAGTTCCTCCCTGGTGACAGGCTGGGCCATATCGTCCTTGAAGAACCAGTAAGGCACTTGCGAATGCCATACAAGGCAATGTCCAGTAAGCACTTGTCCGTTTTTCTGTGCCAAATCGACCAAGGCATCGGCTTCACGCCAATCGTAGAGGTCTTTCTTAGGATGGATTTCCTCTGGTTTCATACAGTTTTCAGGCACAAGTGCGCTGAACTGGTCCCGTATGACGCTAACGACCTTTTCATCGTTGCTTACCACCTGACGTACGTTGATAGCGGCACCGATAAGGAATTTGCCTTCGAATGCCTCACGCATAGTTCCAGGCTTAATCTCGACTGCTGTCGGTTGCGTAGTTTGCGCACCGCCACACGACGCCAACATCAATCCAAGTACAGAAAATGCAGTTAATAATCTGATATTCATATCAATAAAAAAAAAATAAAAAAGGTTGGGAAACTTTCTGCTCCCAACCCTGTAATTTACTCAATTATTTATTACGAGCCTCGATTTCCCTATTCATCTCGTCAAGTTTCTCATCGGTCAGACGATATTTGTAAATCAGCAAACCAACGACGACAAGAAGAATTGCAGGGATAATGGTGGTAAACCATAGAATTGCATTCTGAGCGGTTTCATTATAATCACTCAAGTGTGTGTAATAAGCATTTACAGGAGCACTGATGAATGATGCCAAGAATACAACAATGAATATGCTAAGAACAAGTTGAAGACACTTGTTGGCCTTGAATTCTGCCCACATTTCACCGAATGTGACTGGCTTTTCAGGTGTTGTAGTGATATTTTCCTTACTGCCAAGGAAGCATAATGTCAAAAGAAGGAAACCTACTATGGCAAAAATGCAAGTAACGGTAAACCACGCCTTAGGATCAGTAGGCAGGGCCGACTCTTCACTGGCAAGATTGAAACCGATTGCTGTCATAACCCACGGAGTGATGAAACCAGCAAGCGAGAAACCTGCCTTGAAAGCCACACCTGCAAGAGCGTTGACAGTGGCGGCAGGTCTGTTACCTGTGCGATACTCAGCCTCAGTGATAACTTCAGGAACCAATGCCCACATCAGTGAACCTACAAGCAGACCTACACCGGTCATAACCTTTGCAGCCTGAACAAGTGTATTGTATTCAGCAACATCAAAGAATTTACCTATAATGAACAAGATGGCAAATCCGACAAGGCCGATTGAAAGAAGCAAGTAGTAAAGGCCCTTTTTGCCAAACCATTTCTTCAATATTGGCAACGAAGGCAAAATGATGAAAGCAGGGATTGTTCCAATAGCCATAAACACAGCCTGATTCCAGTCAACTGCAATGCCGACAATCATGGCAAGGCCGATAGGGAAACCTGCCTGAACTATAATCTGACCGATATTGGCGCACACCATACGAGTTGAAGTAAGTATAAGCACCTCGTCGTTGTCACGAGTCATACTTGCCATTATCGAGCCGTAAGGTATGTTGACTACAGAATAAATCATACTAAGCAAAGTATAACTTACAGTAGCATAAACGATTTTCATAGAAGGCGACCATGTTGCGGCGGCAGGAAGCATCAACAAGCAAGCGGCTACAGTAAGAGGAATACCGCCAAAAAGAAGGTATGTACGATACTTGCCTAACTTAGGATTGTGGTTGTCGATATATTTTCCTACAACAGGACTCCAGAAGCAGTCAAGAAGTCGGACTGCAAGAATCAGTCCGCTGACGAATGCAGGGCTGATTTTCAATACTGTTGTAAGATAAAGCATCAAGAAACATGCAACCGTTTGGAAAATCAGATTCTGAGCAAGGTCGCCCGAACCGAATCCAATTCGCTGTCCCCATGATAGTTTGTAGAATCCATTTGATTCACTGTTAGTTAGATTATCCATAATATAAGTTTAAAAGTTTAAATTGACCATTGGCATCATTTTATGACACAAAAGGTCACGGTTATTACTCGAATATATTGCAATTGTACCAAAATAAAACCATGTAACGTGCTTGACAAGCTTTTTTTTCGTCACAAATTGTCAAGAAAAATGAAAAAATCACAAAATCGGGAAGCTTTTCCCCAAAAACACTGTGCCACATTTTATGCAACATCGATTTTTTTGATGTTAAGAGTAGCTTTCATAAACACCATTGAAATATTAAAAGCATTCTGTTTAAGATTCGTCACGACCAACGTGGCACAAATCGAATTCCATAAAAACAAAAAAAAGCAGGCTATGCCTGCTTTTTTCCATATAATATAAAATATTTGCTTGTCTAAGACTTTCTGTAGTTCTGCTCCCAGCGCCAAGCCGACAATGTCATATCGTCAATGCCAAGCTGTGCTTTCCAGCCGAGTTCGTTGTTTGCAATCTTGGTATCGGCCCAAATCTGTTCAATATCACCCTCCCGACGACCGACAATCTTGTAATTCAGCTTTACGCCAGAGACCTTCTCGAACGACTTTATAACCTCAAGCACTGAGTACCCATTGCCAGTGCCAATGTTGAAAATTTCGAAATCAGACTTATTCTTGCCTCCAATCATACGATTGACAGCGACAATGTGAGCCTTTGCCAAATCGACTACGTGAATATAATCGCGAATACAGCTGCCGTCGGGTGTGTTGTAGTCATCGCCAAACACGCTCAACTGCTGACGAATGCCATAACCAGTCTGGGTAATGTAAGGCATAAGGTTATTTGGAACGCCACGAGGCAACTCGCCTATCAAACCCGATGGATGCGCTCCAATAGGGTTGAAATAACGCAAGGCGATACCGTGGATTTTACCGGATTCGGCCTTTATAGTATCGCGCAAGATATTCTCACAAACCTGTTTTGTGTAGCCGTAAGGAGATTCGGCAGGTTTTATCGGAGCCGACTCATCGACAGGCAATTTATCTGGCTGGCCGTAAACCGTGCACGATGACGAGAAAACGATATTCTGCACGCCGTGCCTTGACATTGAGTCTAGAACATTTATCAGCGAAGTAAGGTTGTTGCGATAGTACATCAACGGAAGCTGGACCGATTCGCCTACCGCCTTTGATGCGGCAAAATGGATGACACCTTTTATATCTTTCTCCTTATCGAACAATTCGTCGACTTTTTCGGCATTCTTCAAGTCAAATTCATAAAAAGCAGGACGCACACCAGTAATTTTCTCTATTCTGTCAACAACAATGCGTTCTGAATTTGAGAGGTTGTCGACAATGACAACCTGATAGCCTTGCTCAATCAATTCACAAACGGTGTGCGAGCCAATGTAGCCCGTACCACCAGTAACCAATATTTTTTCTTTCATCAATAAATTGTATTAATCCAAACGTCTGGCGCCGTCGCCAATGACAACCTCAAAAATAACAGGCTCCTTGCCTTCTGGCGTCTTGTATCCTGCCTTTATCGCCTTTTCGAAATCGACAACCTTCGATTTCTCGACCAATGTAATTGTACAGCCACCGAAGCCCCCGCCCATCATACGTGAACCGACAACTCCAGGAACCGTCTGCGCAATCTCAACCAATTGGTCAAGCTCAGTGCAACTAACCTGATACTTGTCGCGCAGACCTTCATGTGAGCCGTACATATATTTTCCAAATGTGGCAAAATCGCCATTCGACAATGCCCTACATCCATTCTCCAGACGCAAGTTCTCCTCTACCACATACGAGCACCGCTTGAACACGACCTCGTCGAATTCCTGCTTGTGCGCCTCGAGCATATCCAAAGTGACGTCACGCAACGATTTGACCGATGCATCGTATTTCTGCAAGATTCTCACTCCCGTTTCGCATTCAGCCCTACGCTTGTTGTACTCGGACGAAGCCAACGAGTGCTTGACGCCCGTGTTAACAAGCACAAGCATGTAATTATCCATATTCAATGGGAAATATTCGAATTCAAGACTGCGACAGTCAAGTTTTATCACGTGATTTTTCTTGCCATGCATCGAAGCGAACTGATCCATAATGCCACAATTGACACCTGCGTACTCGTGTTCGGCCATTTGTGCAAATTTGGTCATAACAAGTTTGTCATAGCCAAAACCGAACATGTCGTTTATGGCATAAGCCATTCCAACCTCAATTGCGGCCGATGACGACATTCCTGCGCCGAGAGGGACATTACCGCCAAACACGCAATCGAAAGCAGGGACTTTCTTTCCATCTTTAGTGAACTGTGCAACAACACCAAGCAAATAATTGGCCCAAGCCACATTGCAACGGCCAATCTTTTCTGCGTCTGTTTCAAATGACTCGTTCAAATCGAAAGCGAAAAAGCGGAATTTGCCAACCTGATTAGGTTTAATGGCAAAAATCATCATTTTATCGACTGACGCAGGAAGGACAAAGCCTTCGTTGTAGTCGGTATGCTCTCCGATAAGATTGACACGGCCTGGTGCGCAATACACCATTGGCTTCTCGCCATATAATTCCTGAAATTTCAGGACCATTTGTGACTGACTATTCTGCATATATTTTAGGTTGATTAATTATTAAATCGATAATAATAGGCACCTTTCTTCGATTCACTGGTGTCTTTGGTGTTCAATCGGTCCAACACGCCTGTCGACAAGACCTTTTTTCGGAAATTGCCGGGATCGAAATCCTTGAAAAATATCGAGCCATAGAGATTTCGCAATTGCGTAATGGTAAATTTATCAGGAAGCAACTCCCGCCCCACCAAATGATACGTCGCGTTTTGGCGCAATTTTTCCAAAGCCAAGTCCACCATTTGCTGATGGTCAAAAATAAGCTTTGGCAGAGACCGTACAGACCACCACTCTGCGCCAAATTCCGATGACAGTTTCATGCGTTCATCATTAATGACAATGAGAGCATAAAATACGACACTGATAACTCGGCCTCCAGGATCGCGGTCAGGGTTTGAGAAAGTAGACACCTGTTCCATAAATATGTCATGCAACCCTGTAATGCGTCGCAACACACGAATAGCCGCACTTTCAGCCGACTCATCTGCATTTATCCACCCTCCAATTAGCGACCAATGGCCAATTTCAGGTTCCTTTTCACGTTGGAAAAGCAACAGTTTCAACTCGCCTTCGTGATATCCAAAAATGGCGCAATCAATTGAAACCAAGCTCTTTTCCTGTTTTATATATTCGTCAGAAATCATTTTCAAATCTTACATACACAAACATAGTAAAAGTAATAGTTACTTTTATAAAACAACCAACAAATTGATGAACACAAACATAATTGAAAACCGAACGAAAAAAATGATTTAATTTGCATACAATTTTAAAGTAGATAATAAATTGAATATGAAAAGACTTTCCACCATTCTGTATGCATTGCTTTGCACATTGCTAACCAATGCACAAGATTTTGAGGTTTCACCATTGACATTCAATTTCAATGCAGAACCAGGTGAATCACAAACGAAATTTCTGTCAGTCAAGAACCATTCCGGCAAGACGGAAACATTCATACTAAATATCAGCGACTATGCTGTCGACAACAAGGGCCAAGGAAAATATGTTGAAGCCGGCAGCTTGAAAAACAGCATCGCCGATTGGATCAGCATTGCGCCTTCGTTCTTTGAACTTGCACCACAGGAAGAAAAGCAGATATCAATAACAATGCAACAGCCTGCCGACGACTACGCATCAAAATGGGGCGTGATATTCGCACGCACAGCACAGGAACAGACTTCGTTCACTGCCGACAAGAACGTATCGGCAGGCATGGCAATTTCGGCAAGAATTGCCATAAACGTTTACCAAACACCTGGTAGCAACAAGAACTTCAAGGCCACCATATCCAACATGAGCGAAACAACCGTAAAAGGCGACAGCATCCGCTCGTTCAGCGCGATTGTCAACAACATGAGCGACGTGATAACCGACTGCAAGGTGTCGATGATTGCCACTGAAATAAACAATGGCGAAGAATATGAGTTTGCCCCTACTTCGTTCACAATGTACCCAAAGAGTTCACGAAAAATTGAATTATATCTGCCTAACGGCAAATTGCCAAAAGGCACCTACTCGCTTGCCGCAATTCTCGACTACGGAAGCAAGACCAATCTTGAAGGTACGCAAATTGTAATAACTGTTGAATGATTCGGGTTCTGCCCTTCGTTGCCACAATGCTTTGCCTTACGGCAAAAGCGCAGACAATTGTAACCATTACAGAAACAAATGCTAATGGCACAGCAAAATACGAAGCGACTGTTGCGGGTGACGACACAACCAAAAACGGGGCTTACACATTCACAAGCAACGGAATAACAATCCAAAAAGGCTCTTTCAGAAACAATATGCCTGACGGCAAATTCGAAACGTTCTACGCTGACGGCTCGAAAAAAATGGTGCAAGAATACGCCGAAGGAAAGAAACACGGGCAATACCTTTTCTACTCCGAAAACGGCACGCTAATCCAACGGGGCTCTTTCGAAAACGACAGACTAGAAGGCACATTCGAGCAATTTGACGACAGTGGGAAAATCAACGAAAAAAGCACCTACAAGAATGGCCAACTGAACGGCCAACACACGAAATACTACGAAAACGGCAACATAATGCAAGAACAGCAATATGTTGACGGACAACCAAATGGCGAATACCGACATTATTACAAGGAAGGTCAACTGAACTATCTTGGAACAAAAGACAGCGCCGGATTTGCAGGCACGCTAATTGCCTTTACGCAAAACGGCGACACCCTGCGCAAAAGCCAATATGCAAACGGGATGCTGAATGGCTATATGATTGAATATTACGGCAACAACGCAATAAAAAGCAAGACTCGCTTCGTTGACAACAAATGCGAAGGCATCTACACGGAATTCTTCACCAACGGGAACGTGGCAGAAACAGGACAATATGCCAACGGCAAACGTATTGGGCATTGGCAGTCGTTCTATCCTGACGGGAATGTATTTTCGGAAGGCGATTTCAAGAACGGACTTTTTGAAGGATATTGGACCATATTCTACCAAAACGGCAATAAGAAACAAGCAGGCGCCTATCGCAACGGACTATCAAACGGACAATGGTTCTTCTTCCACCCCAACGGGAATGTGCACAAATACGGACAATTCATCAACGACAAGGAATTTGGGCCGTGGGTTGTATTCAAAGACAATGGCGAAATGGAAGGCGTACTGATGTTGATAAACGGCAAAGCCTCAATGGGCGCCTACTACAACAACGGGCACCTGACGCTTATGATTGGGCAGGACGAAATTGCCAAATAGACCAGAAGTAACAAAAAAAAAAGCACACAAAGTTTTTTGCTACAAATTTCATATCAAAGCAAAAAAAATCCTTCTGCCTATTCCACAGTTATGTTGTCAATCCGAAGTTTGAGTGTACTTCCCGTCGGCAGGTGCGCCTCGGCAATATCGCCCACCTTTTTGCCAGCCAGTGCTTCACCAATAGGCGACTGAATGGATATTTTTCCTTCTTTCAGATTTGCCTCGTGCTGATTGACAATGGTGTAAGTCATTTTGGCATTGTTGGCCAGATTGGTGAACTCCACCTTGCGCAACACCCCAACCACATCGCGATCCAACTTGGAAGTGTCGAGAATGCGGGCGAATTGCAACACATTGGTCTTGAACCGTATCCTGCCCATAATTCTACGCAACTCGCGCTTTGCGGCGTGATACTCAAAGTTCTCGCTTAGGTCGCCTTTGGCACGAGCCTCGGCAAGTTCGTCTTGAATCTTTGGCAACTCAACTTTGCTCAGTTGGTTCAACTCGGCCACAAGTTGGTCGTAACATTCCTTTGACATATATTCCATAATGCCGTTTTTTGATAGTCAGACGGTTATTGATCTTGCAATACTTCAATTAACTCAACTTCGAAGATGAGTGTCGAATAAGGTGGAATTGCATAGTTTCCATATGCACCATATGCCAAATAATAAGGAATGAAGAAACGATACATCGCTCCTTCCTTCATATATTGCAGACCTTCAGTCCAACCTATGATGACGCTACTGAGTGAAAAAACGATAGGATTACCCGAATCGTAACTTGAGTCGAAGACATTGCCATCAATGAATGAACCCTTGTAATGGCAACGGACGTAACTATTTGAAACAGGCGTTTTGCCATCTTCGTCACCTTCGCGCAACACTTCGTATTGAAGCCCAGATTGCGTACAAATAACACCTTCACGTTGTGCGTTGTCAGTCAGATACTCGAGCCCTTTCTTATAATTTTCCTCGTAAGATGGCTCTTCGTCATTCACTGAACAAGAACTGACCAATAAGCCGATAACAGCGAATGCCCCTATAAATATGCGATTAATCATCATTCTTGTTATATGATTTTGTCCGTTTTACAAACTCTTTCGATGACACTATTACTTCATTTCTATCACATATTCAACACAATATGCGACAATGAATGTTGTTTCCTATTTTATCGTCAAATAAATATCAACAAACATATTATTTATAATGGCCGAAGGCTGACAACACGAAAACCTGTACTATATTTTCATGAACTCTATACACAAGTCTGTGCTCTTTGTCCAAACGGCGTGACCAAGTTTCCTCATCGAAGTGCTTTAGTTGCTCACATTGTCCGGTTCCTGACTTTGGATGAGCTTTCAATTCCTCGTATATTTTCTGAAACTTTCTGAAAGCATTTGGCGCTCGCTTTTTCAGCAAGATGATGTCCTTTTGCGCTTCAGGTGAGAATACTACAACGTACATAGACGTTCAAAAAATGCTTCGTTCGACTCTCCTGCCATTTGGCTAATGCCTTTACCATTGCGTATAGACTCTTCGCCTCGTGAAATCTTTGAGTCGAGTTCTTCCATTGACATCGAAGATTTTGAATCTTCATTCTGTTTAACTAGTTTCAATGCGAACTCTGTAAGTTTACGTGAAAGTGCCTCAACAGTATATTTGCCAGTGGTAGGAATAGTGACAGATATCGTAACGCCATATTCGGCAGTCGGCTCATTAACAAACTGTTGCTGTTTGTCTTGTATGTCGTATCTCTTTTTTACCATAGCCAATATGCATTTAATTTTGATGACATTTGTTATTATTCTTACATATTCATCTGTTACACAAATATGGTCGTATGATGTAAAAATTATTCCACTTCGCAACGATGTATTTTGGCATTATTGCACAGCACAAAATTACTAAATTGCCATGAAACAACGATAAGAAAATCTTTGTTTGATTAAATTGCCTACAAGCATAATCTAATCATCTATTTCATTTCAATCTCATATTCAACCGGTTCCATACCTTGTGCATTAACCTTCAACGTCACCTTGCCACTTTCGTCCTGTGGCTGAATGACGACAAGCGCGCGACCGCGGTAAGTGGTTGGATTCATTGAGCGGAACGATTTCATATCGTACGGATGGCCTGTACCTGCCACTGCAATGTGCTTGGCTCCCGATGTCGAAATTGCGATTGGCACTTGTGCCGTAGGGCAAAGATTGCCGTTTTCGTCAACTATGCTTATGTAAACGTAAGCCAAATCGTTGTGAGATGATGAAATATCCTTCTCTATAGCCTCGATGCGTATGGCAGATGGCGCAGATGCAGTCTTGTATGTCACAACAGCGGGCTTACCCTTCGTCACCACTTCGGCCTTCAACTCGCCAGGCTCGTAAGCCACCATAAACGACGCCGTATAATTGTCGGGGTTGACATCCTTCTCTCCTATTATCTTACCATTGATAGTCAGGCGGACGCGTTTTTCGCGTGTATAGACATTGACGCGCAGTGAATCGGGACGGTGTGCGTTGACATCGTGCTTGACATATCCTGCAATGCCAGCCGTTTGGTAGTTTTCAGGACGAAGTTCGATTGGCAGATAGCGTTCCGATTCGTCGTTCCATATTTCGGCGTTGGCCACGCCCTTGCCCCAGTTCCAATGGTTTTCCTCGGCAGTCCAACTCCAGCCTCGCACCTCCTCGTGCTCGCCTTCGGGTATTGCAGGACGCACGGCCATTGCAATGTCGCTTCGTCGCCAAACGATGTCGCGATAGTACGACTGCATTTTCTTGTCGCCGATTAGGTCGATGTCGCCACACCAGGCATTGAACCACGGCCATCCCATCAGTTGCACCCAGGCATTGTCGGTGCGCTCAAATGTGTGTCCCACACCCGCCTCGCCAATATAGTCGATGGCCGTCCACACAAAATCGCCCAATACGTAAGGATGCTTCTCGACCAGATTCCAGTACTCGGCAATGCCATTGGGGTACGACTCGGTGCCGACCATTATGCGTTCAGGAAATTTCGCGTGGTCGGCTTCATAATATTGCGACGCATAGTTGTAGCCACCAATTTCCACGTTCTCAAATGCGATTGGCGAATCGGCTTCCCACGTCTTGCCAGGCTGATCCCAATAAGTGCAATTGGCCATAAGCGTAGGACGAGTCGTGTCCTCGCTCTTGATTACCTTGCAGATGGCCTTTGCTATTTCAGCGCCACGTGTAGAATCGGAACGTTGGTAAATCTCGTTGCCGATGCTCCAGATAATGACGCTTGGATGGTTGCGGTCGCGACGAACCATAAGCGAAGCATCGTATTCGAAATTGGCGATGCCCTGACCTGCCATCCTGCCATCAACAAGTTGGACTTTCTCTTTTGAAAAGATTGTGCCATAGTCGTTTGGCCGTTTCGTCACTTCCCATTGGTCGAACACTTCGTCGATGACAAGCAAGCCAAGACTGTCGCAAGCGTTTAGAAATGCTTCCGATGGCAGATTATGGCTACAGCGCACAGCATTATAACCCTGTGCCTTAAGCAATTCCGCCTTGCGCACCTCGGCGCGGTCAATGGCGGATGCGCCTATCAGGCCATTGTCGTGATGAGCACAGCCACCTTTGAGTTTTGTCACTTTGCCGTTAAGTTTGAATCCTTCCTTTGCACTGAATTCAATGGTTCTGATGCCGAAAGGGACATTCAGCACGTCCTGCACGTTGCCATTCACACGCACGCTCACTTGCGCCGTATATCGGTAAGGATCGTCGACCGACCAAAGATGCGGTTTCCTCACGTTGATTTCCATCTTGACATCGGTTCCTTCCGCTCCTTGAAATGCCGAACTTGCACTTGCGACCGTCTTTCCGTCGCCGTCCAAAATGTCGGTATGCACTTCGCCTGTTGCCGATGCCGATGCACCAAACACCTTAGCAGAGATTTTAACATTGGCACCGCTTTTCGGATTCACATCCGAGCCATCGATATACACATCCCACTCGTCCAGATGAACCTTTCCTGTGGTTACGAGCCACACGTGGCGGTAGATTCCGCTACCAGAGTACCAACGCGCGTTATGGTCGGCGTTGAGAGCGCGGACAACCAACAGAACCTCTTTCTCGTTGTCGCTGTTTCGGTTTTCCTTATTCTTCAAGACATCGTTTATGCTGACGCTGAAAGGCCTGTATCCGAACAGGTTGATTGCGCTCTTGACATTGTTGACCCAGACTTCGGCATTGTTGTACACGCCATCGAACCGAACACTTATCTCGTTATTTGCCAAATAGTTGTCAAGCGATTCACCATCAGGAACAGGAAGGCTGAAAGTCTTCATATACCAGCCCTCGCCTCCAACGGTCTGGCCTTGGTCTTCGTTGCCGAGATTAAAGCGCACAAACGGGCCAACCTGCACGTTCTCCCAGCCCTTCGCACGCTGGCGAATGTCTGACTTTGCCAATGTCGGCTCCACGCTGAAATCGTGTGGCAAAGTGATTGTGCGCCACTGCGATTCGTCATTCATAATGAGTTCGTAACTGACAAGGCTTCCGCGATGGAACTTCCAGCCTGTCTCCAAACTGGTCTTGCGTTGCGCATTGACTGTGAATACTGCCAGCGTCAACGATATGGCAATAAATAGTTTAGCAGGGTTCATTGTTTTTTGTTTTAATTGTTTAATTGCAAATATAGGGCTTTGTGTGTTGCGGGAAACGTCATTGATGGAAAAATGGGTTACATAGTTGTGGAGCCATAAAATTTCAGGCTACGGAACCGTACCATCGGAATTTTGTAAAAACAACTTCAAAAGCCATTGGAATTTTGTGAAAAACCACCCCAAAAAGCATTGGAATTTTGTAAAAAAGACATTTCCATGCATTAAAAATGAGATAGATATATAAAAAATTCATTGAGACGTAAAATTGATACATTTCTTTTTGATTGGGAACAACGGAAAAGCCATTTGCCGTTTCAATCCTGGCAAGACAATGAAAGTATTTCCGCCAAAGCATCCGTATCTACCTAAAGGTTGTGGCGGTTGCGAACGGGCATCTTCGGCCTATACATTGGTTGTTCCGACCTGAATATTTGCAAACCAAATTGGCCGGCTTTTCCATTTCAACGCCGAAATGCTCCTTGACAAAGTCAATTGCACTGAAAACTGACAAGAAAGAGTCTCTTTTACAGCATCTTGGGCCACCTACCTCGCCTATTTTCGCAAGAGACTTGGATGTCATCTGATTTGACAAGGCAAATGGCTCGTTTGACAAAGGCGTTGATTTAGAGATTATTGAGACAAACATTCCCGAACTGATTCCCGCCCCACAGGCGCCCCAAAATCCGCAAGCACCACCTGGCACATTTTTGCCACGGCTCATCATCTCGACAATCGACTCATGCAAATTTATTTCACCGCCTGCGTTGAAATATGCCGTAAGCAATGCCGAACCCACCAAAACGTGATGTTCCGGGCCATGCATGTGGCAAAACGGCAAATCCATAAGAGATTGGATTATGTCAAACGGATTTTTCGATCTGGAAGCAAGGCATATACTGATTATAGTGTCAAGCCCCTTGGTGTGGCATTCGTTGCAGACATAATGGCCATTAACGCACTTGGTCTTGCTATTCTCTTTTGTGTGGCAAATGGCACATTCCATCATCTCGTCCTTATCAAGATAGACAAGCGGGCTTTTGCAAATAAGACATTCCTCGTTCATAAATATCAGTTATTAAGACATTGCCAATATACAAAAAGAAGACGGCACAAGCCCAATGGCTTGTGTTATGAAGAATGCAACAAATGAAAAAGTGGAGTCATAAAAAGGCAACGATAGGGAAATAAAAGACAAACATTTAGTATTTTTGACAGATAAATTTCTTTGAACAAAAACCACAATAAAAAACAAAAACGATTTTCAACTAACATATAATCAGACCGTTTGCTTAATGAGCAATTTGATACATATAGATAAAGAATACAAAAGTTGGATAAATAGTATGATTTCTTTATACCGACAGCAGCAAGTGAAGGCAGCTGTTAAGGTCAATAAAGAGGTGATACAATTTTATTGGACATTGGGTAAGGATATTTCCGAAAAGGATTACGAAAATCGCTATGGAAGTCATTTTTATGAAATTGTAAGTTCGGATTTGCGTTCTGAAATGGACAATGTAAAAGGTCTTTCGGAAAGTAACATTCGCTATGCAAAGCGTTTTTATTCGTTGTATAACAATCTGTTGAGAAATCTTCAGCAACCTGCTGAAAAATCTGTTTTAATGAATCTTCAGCAGCCTGCTGAAATATTAGATGTACTTTTTTCTATCCCTTGGACGCACCATCTTTACATTATAGATAAGACCAAAGGTGATTTTGCCAAGGCCTTCTTTTATGTGAGAAAGACTTTAGAAAACAATTGGAGTCGAAATGTTTTGTTGAACATGTTGTCTTCAAATTTATATGAACGAGAAGGTTCGGCAGTTAGCAATTTTTCAAAGGTTTTACCAGAGCCAGAGAGTTGTTTGGCTCAACAAATGACAAAAGATCCTTACAATTTCAGTTTTTTGACTCTTACTGATGACTACAAGGAATCGGAGTTAAAAGATGCCCTTATAAGCAACATTGCCAAAACATTGATGGAGTTAGGCCGTGGCTTTGCATATATGGGAAAAGAGATTAGGATCAAGATAGGAGAAACCGAAAAGTTTTTAGATATGCTCTTTTATTGTGTACCTTTACACCGATATGTTGTCGTAGAAGTGAAGACAGGAAAATTTGATTCTGGCAACATTGGTCAATTGGGTACATACGTAGTGGCCGTAAATCATCAACTCAACACAGATGGGGATAATCCGGCTATAGGTTTGTTGATATGTCAAGAGAAAGATAATGTGTTGGCACAATATGCTCTTGAGAGTAGTAATCAACCTTTAGGAATTTCAGAATATGAATTAAGCAAAGTATATCCTGAAAATTTCAAAAGTTCTCTTCCATCTATTGAAGATATAGAAAATGAACTAAATAATAAATAAAACAGAAAAGATTTTTTAAACTAACATATTATTAATTAGAGCGTTTGCTCTTATTCTCTGAACGGAAAATCGCCAATTTACAGTACACGAGAATAAGTTGCGAAAGTTCACGCTACGGCGTGAATTGTCGGATTTATTTGTGTACATGGCGTTTGGCGATGCCTCCGTTCAAGATAAGTCTTAAAAATGGCAGTTCCGCCTTTTTTGTTGTTTATCAGAATTTGGGCAAAACCTCGTAACATTATAGGAGGAACCAAACATTGCCCACACTCAACTGGATAGGAAAAGAGGCGGTTATCAATCATCATCACGATGTGCCGTTCAAGACGCTGGACAAAAAATATACATTTGGCACCGAAGATTCGGAAAACAAAATCATTCACGGAGACAACCTCGAAGCCCTCAAGGCGCTTTTGCCCGAATACGAAGGCAAAATAAAATGCATCTACATCGATCCGCCGTACAACACGGGCAACGAAAACTGGGTGTATAACGACAATGTGAACTCGCCACGCATACGCAAATGGCTCGGACAGGTGGTGGGCAAGGAAGCCGAAGACCTCACGCGCCACGACAAATGGCTCTGTATGATGTACCCGCGCCTGAAACTGCTTCACCAACTGCTTTCCGACGACGGCGCCATCTTCATCTCCATCGACGACAACGAACAGGCCAACCTCAAACTGATTTGCGATGAGATTTTTGGGAGTGGGAATTTTGTAACAAGTATACCTTGGCAATCAAGAGCATCGCTACAAAATGATACAGATTTAAGTATCAATCATGAATACATATTATGTTTTGCAAAGAATAGAAGAAAAGTGGATAGACGCTTAAAAGAATCAAATGCAGAAAGATGGTTTGATATTAACGAATTTGCGTTTTATCCAATAAGTGTTGATAATGAAAAATACAGCAATCCTGACAATGATCCTAGAGGACCTTGGAAAGCAGATCCTATGGATGCGCCTCATATTCGTCCTAATTTAACATATCCTATTATTAATCCTATTACAGGTGAACAGCACCTTCCACCAAGTGGAAGGTGCTGGCGAATTTTACCCGAAAAATTCGCCAGTGCCTTGGCAGATGGACGAATAATTTTTGGAAAAAATGGCAAAGGCAGACCTCAAATGAAAGTTTTTCTTAATGAAAAACAAGATTATGGTTCTGTCCCCAACTCTTGGTTTTCTGCCGAAAAATATGGTACGGCAACATCAGGTACAAAAGAATTGGAAAAAATATTTTCAAAAAAATATGTCTTTGAAACGCCTAAACCAAGTACATTATTAGAAAATTTATTAAGGATTACAACCATAGAATCCTCCATCATCCTCGATTCCTTTGCAGGTTCTGGCACAACAGCCCACGCCGTTTTGAACCTGAACAAGCAGGACGGTGGCAACCGCAAATTCATTTTGGTGGAAATGGAAGATTATGCCGAAAACATCACCGCCGAGCGCGTGCGCCGTGTAATCAACGGTTACGGCGATGGCAAAAACGCAGTGGAAGGCACGGGCGGTGCGTTCGCCTATTACGAACTGGGCGAACCGATGATGAATGGCGATTATCTGAATGAAAACCAACCCATCGAAAAAATTCGGGAATACATTTGGTACACCGAAACGCATACGGCGCACCGCGTCGCAACGACGGGCAACGCATATTATTTGGGCAATCACAACAACGCAGGTTATTATTTCTATTACGAGAAAAACACGACGACCACATTGGACAAGGCATTTCTGAACACGATTTCCGAACCTGCCGACCAATACATAATCTATGCGGACAACTGTTTGCTGTCGGACGAGTTTATGCGTCTTAACAATATTGTTTTCAAGAAGATACCGCGCGATATTCGTAAATTTTAATTCGTAGGAAAATGGAACTTAAATCATATCAACAACAGATTTTAGACGATTTGCAACGCTTTATGCAGTGTGTGCAGGAAACCAAAAAGGCGGATACGGCTTTCGGTAAATTCTGGACCGAGCATCCGCGCACGCCATTGAATCCGTTTCCCGACACTGCCGTCGAACCATACAAAAACAACGTGAAAAACGCACCGCACGTCTGCATCAAAGTGCCGACAGGCGGTGGCAAAACGTTTATTGCGTCGGCGTCGCTGGCAACTATTTTCAAGGAGTTTGACGAGTCGCATTTTCGCACCGTTGTTTGGCTTGTGCCGTCCATCACCATTCTTGAACAGACCATTCGGAATTTGAGCAACCCCGAGCACCCTTACCGCCAACGCATCAACACCGATTTTGCCAATAGGGTTGAAATTTTCAGCAAAGACCAAGCCTTGCAAGGCGCTGGCTTTTCGCTTTCGGTGGCCAAGGAAAATCTTTGCATCCTGGTGATGAGTTTCGACAGTTTGAGAGCCAAGAAGAAAGAAGACCGCAAGGTTTATCAGGAAAACGGCAATTTGCAGTCGTTTGAAACGCTTGTAGGCAAAGACGAGAACGGCGATCCCGACTTGCAGTTGATGAAAGTCCTGCAAGCGCTGAATCCTGTTGTGGTAGTGGATGAAAGCCACAATGCCGAAAGCGATTTGAGCGTGGAAATGTTGCAAAACCTCAATCCGAGTTTCGTGCTCGACCTTACGGCTACGCCACGCAAAAACAGCAACATAATCAGTTTTACCGATGCCTACGAACTGAAAAAGGAAAATATGGTGAAACTGCCCGTCATTGTCTATAACCATCAGAGCAGAAACGATGTTATTTCGTCGGCATTGGAACTGCAACGCCGTTTGGAAAACGAAGCCCGAAAGGCACAGGCAAATGGCGGAAACTACATCCGCCCGATTGTCTTGTTTCAGGCACAACCAAAGACCAACGACGACAATCTTACTTTCGAGAAAATAAAAAACACACTGCTCGAACTAAAAATTCCCGAGAATCAGATTCGTATCAAAACAGCCAATCTGAACGAAATAAAAGATGAGGATTTGCTTTCACCGATGTGCGAAGTGCGATACATCATCACTGTCAATGCCTTGAAGGAAGGCTGGGATTGTCCGTTTGCCTACATTCTGGCATCGTTGGCCGACAAAAGTTCGTCGGTAGATGTCGAGCAGATTCTCGGGCGCGTTTTGCGAATGCCGTGGGTACGCCGAAACGCCAATCCAATGCTGAATATGAGTTATGTGCTTACTGCGTCGCCT
>JAZUEN010000086.1:0-2994 GCA_045640185.1 Bacteroidales bacterium | reverse complement strand
TACATACACGTTTTTTTCGGTAGAGCCTATGCGGTTGACACGGCCAATGCGCTGTATAAGCCTTGTGGCGTTCCACGGCGTATCGTAGTTGAGAATAGTGTTAGCCCTGTGCAAGTTGATGCCTTCAGCCAAAACCTCGGTTGTAATTATTACATTGTAATCGTTTTTCTGCTTGCTCTTGTCGTAGTTGGCGTCAAAGTTCTCGCGTATGGCAGTTTCCATTTCGTCACGGTTCTTGGCAGTAATGACAAGCGGACTGTAGCCTGCGTCCTCAACAGCCTTGCCAATGGCCTCTGTAGTGGAAATTGCTTCGGAAAAAATGACAAGTTTTTGCGGACGGTTCTTTTCAGCATCTAAGAGCGATTCTATTTTGCGGTTGAAGCAGTTGAGTTTCGGGTCGTGAGTGTTTTTGTCCCATCGCAGAACCAAATTGTCAATTAGCGCCTTATCCATTTTCAGCATTTCAATGTAGTCGGCACTGAAATCGGCACGGCAGTAAACAGCATTTTGTCCTTTTGCGTTACGCTTTTTGGGCAGGTTGCCGATACGCTTAATAATGTCATCGTAGCATTTCTCAATGGTATATTGATTGCCGTATTTTTCGCGTTTTGTTTCAAGGTCAAGTTCTGCGTTTACGTCGATGTTCGGACAGATGAAGATGGTGTCGTCGTTCCACATCTGAATCATATTGTTGGTGTACCGCTGTAGGTTTCGTAAGGATTCCTTGAAGGCATCGAGACTACTTTCCAGCCGTTTTACCAAAAGCATCTGCATAATTCTTGCCAACTGATGCGATGAACGGTTGACACTCATATTCTTGCCTTCGTACCTTTTTTTGTACTTGTCGGCAAGGAAAATGGTGGCACGATAGCGGTAGTAATGGATTCGAGCCTGACCGTCGTTGCTGTCGGATTGCTGTTCTGCTACCCACGGAATGACAGTCTGCCCATCTTCGTCAACATCAGACAAGACAACACTATCGTCACCAATGATTTTAGAAGTGTCGGAAAACAACTGTGCAAGTTCCTTGTCGAGTTTGTATTCGAGTTTAATTGGGCCGACAACATCGGGGAAGTCAATCTTGGCCTTATAGTGATTGTCGGGATTCTTGATGTCGCTACGTGTACGGCGAACCATAATATCATTCAATACATTCTCACGCAGTTGGCTTGATATGTCTTTCAGAGTTTCGTGTGCTTCTTCCAACTTTTCTTTTGCCACTTTCTTATCTTCTTCTGTGATGCCATTTGTATTGAGCAGTTTGTTATTGTATTTTGAAATAGCGACTGCTTCCTTGAATTTCTTGCCTAAATCGGTAAAGTAAGTGTCCAACTTACGGCCTGGAACTTTTTCCAAAGTTGTTGATTCTGGCGTACGCTGGAATAGGAAAATTTGGTTGCGGATGTCGTAAGGATGGTTGTTTTGTGGCGTAGCCGACAAAAGGCCAATGTACGGACAGTAGCCTGTTTCAATAGCAATCTTTGAAATGAGTCCATCAAGGGCGATATACATTTGAGTTCCGTTGCTACGGAAATTGTGGCTTTCGTCAATGAGTATAAAGCCGTAATTTTTGTCTTTCAAGTCCTCGTTGAAATCAATGGCATCGGATTCTTCGTCGGCTTCGGCCAAACTGCCTGTAGTGATGAAATCGACGGAAGGCATTATCTTGTCGGCACGGTCTTTGTCGAAATCTTCAATGGTACGTTCCCAACTGCTTTTGATTGCAGGCGGTGCAATAATCAGCACATTTTTTTCACGTCCGTCGTTTTCTTCCGATTCAAGGAAGTATTTGATAGCCAAAACACCAACAATGGTTTTGCCCAAACCAACGACATCACCTAACAGGAATCCGCCGTGAGTGTGCATAATATCAATGCATTGCTTTGATGCTTCAATCTGATAGTCTAATATTTGATAGTTTTTAGGCAGGTAACTTTCTAACAGTGAAGTTGCATTGGCATCTAGCAAGTTGCCAAACTTGTCTTGAAGCAATTTTATGTAGGTTTCGTAAGGCGTTAGGGATTCGACAACTTTTGCTTGCTCTTGCTCTTTTTTCTCCTCAATTATTCTTTGTACAGGCTTTGATTTTTTAAGGATTTCTTCCAAGAAATATTTAGTCCAATCCTCGGCCTGTTCCCATTTTTCCTCAAACCAAACAATATGTCCTTTACGATAAGGGTCGGGCGTGGCATTTATCATATAAGTGTCGTTTTCAAGGACATTCAGTTCGGAATTGCCTTCTAATCCCTTTTGAGTAAAGTTGCTACTGCCAACAATGGCGTACATTGGTTTGTTGTTGTCGTCCGATGCTGTAAAGATGTAACATTTGCTATGCAGGAACTGGCTTTCATCATCTTCGTTTTTCTTGAAGATGCGAATTTCAATCTTTCTATTATCATCTTCGCAATACTTAAGCAGAAGATTGATTACCGTTTTATATTCATCACGTAAATTGTCTGAAAGGTCGTCAATACTTGTGCGAATAAACTCTACGGGATATTGCTTATCTTGATACTTTGGTTCCTTCAGCATTTTTGCATACACGTACGGGTCCTTGCCAATAAGAATCTTCAATTTTGTATTGTCTTTCTCAAGAAAAGCGGTCAACTCGTCAATAACTAACGCTATGCCTGGAATGTCCCAAAAACCTGTAGCAATGCGGATGTTGTTTATTTCTGGTGTCGAAATGCATTGCTTCAGCACATTCACCATTTTCAGGTTGGCACTATTATCAATTAGGGTTTTATTCATACAATATTGTTTTCACCAAAAGTAGCCAAAAGAAAACAAACAATAATGTGTTAGAAAAGAAATAGGCATAAAAAAACGTGGAATTCCGTAGAGACGTTGCAACTGAGGTGAACCCCATTTTTTGGACAGACAAATTAAAAGAAAAATTGATTTTTAAAAATAACAGGGCTGGTTCCCAGCCTTAGCTTGATTCTTTCCTTGTTGTAATAGTTAATGTATCTGTCAAGGGCACCAATGAAATCA
>JAZUEN010000085.1:0-67855 GCA_045640185.1 Bacteroidales bacterium | reverse complement strand
GCCTTGCCGTCTTGCATCAGGGCCTCGATGCAGTAGGTGTCGAGTGCGCCTGCAAAACGTTCGTTGGCTGTCTTTACACCTTTTATGACAGGCACAGCCATAAACTCTTCGGCGAATTTGGCGTAAACCTCAAGCATCTTCTTTGCTTCTGCTTCAGCCTCGTCTTTTGTAGCGTGGGCTGTATGACCTTCTTGCCACAAAAATTCAGCGGTACGAAGGAACAACCTTGTGCGCATTTCCCAACGAACCACATTTGCCCATTGGTTGCATAGGATAGGAAGGTCGCGGTATGATTGAATCCAGTTCTTGTATGTGCTCCAGATGATTGTCTCCGATGTCGGGCGGACAATCAGTTCTTCTTCAAGTTTTGCATCTGGGTCTACAATCACGCCCGAACCATCAGGGTTCGTTTTCAGACGGTAGTGGGTTACAACTGCGCATTCCTTTGCAAAGCCTTCTACATGGTCGGCTTCACGGCTCAAAAATGATTTCGGAATGAACAGTGGGAAATATGCGTTTACGTGCCCAGTCTCCTTGAACATCTTGTCAAGGGCATCATGCATCTTTTCCCAAATTGCGTATCCGTATGGTTTTATAACCATGCAGCCTCTCACCGCTGAACTTTCAGCCAAATCGGCTTTTACAACTAACTCGTTGTACCACTGCGAGTAATTCTCGCTTCTTGATGTCAAAAATTTACCCATTTCCGTTATTTTGATATTTATACTTTTTTATTTATTTTGTCGTTGTTAATTAGGCGCAAATTAAAACAAAAGAGTAATAACTTAAAATAAAATACGACTATGAAAAATCTAGCTTTAATGTCAATAGCGATTGGCGCAATAGGATTCGCGACGTCGTGTAGCACAATGACGGGATTTTCAAGTTATTATGACGATACGTATTATAATGCTAAAATAGATGCGCATCTTGTTGCTTCGGCGACACAAGTTCCGTCGAATGAAAATGATCAGATGGCTTTGGCTACCGCAGTAGCCTACGATTCTATCGCGGTGGATACCTTGGCCGATGCCGACGAAATGGGTGAGTACGAACGTCGCTTGGCACGTTTCAGCGACGACTACAATGGAACATATTTCGAGGATGGCGAGACGAAAGTCGAAGTGACACCAGTCACTGTCAATCTGTTATATGTCGATAGATGGGGTGGTCCTTGGAGTTCACCATTTTATTATGGTTCACTCTGGTATGACAGGTATTTCTATGGTTCTTTGTATTACCCTTATTTTGACTACTATCCTTATTACCATTATAGTTTCTATTATGGGTATTGGGATTCATGGTATTACCATCATTATTACTATGATTATGGATATTATGGATATTATGGATACCATCATCACCCACATCATCATCATGACACTTATGCATATTATGGCTACAATGACAAACATCATAGAGACTATGCGCATCATAGGTATGGTGGAAATAATGCGGTGTCACGGAGTGGCAATGGCGCAGGAGGTGGGGTCGCTAACACAAGGAACTCGTCGGTAAGGTCAAGCTCTTCGAGTGTTGCGTCAAACAATGCACAGACGCAAACAAAAGCAAGGGGGAGGGCGTCACAGGCGAATCCTGCAAAACAGTTAAATGATAATGCAAGAGCCAATAGGGCGGTTGCGTCTTCAAGCGCCTCAGGCAGGTCTGCGGGTTCTGTAAATAACCGGACAACAGTAAGAGCAACAACTAGAGACAACGCAATTGCCAGAAGTGAAAATGGCGGTCATTTGCCTTCAAAGCCGACAAATTCCGCTCGTTATACTTCCAGTAGCAGCTCCGCTAATGTTTCGAATGCAACTGCACCGGCACGTACCAGCAGGTCGAACACATCAAGCTACTCAACATCTGCACGTTCTAGCAGGTCGAACACATCAAGCTACTCAACGCCTGTACAATCTAGCAGTTATAGCTCGTCAAGCTATTCGGCACCAGCACGTTCAAGTTCATCATCATCGAGCTACAGAAGCAGCTCATCATCATCGAGCTACAGAAGCAGTTCTTCGTCTTCAAGTTACAGAAGCAGTTCTTCGTCTTCTGGCAGTCGTAGTTATAGTGGTGGCGGTGGTCGTAGTAGCGGTGGCGGTTCAAGCCATGGACGCAGATAGTGGATTTTACAACCAATTTAATTTGTTGGAGATATGAATAAAAAGACAATAATAATATCGGCAATGATGCTTGGCTCAGCCATCGTATCAATGGCGCAGAACGAGGATGATGCCATACGCTACATTAATATTGTGCCTGCGGGAACGGCAAAATTCAATTCGATGGGAGGCGCGATGGGTGCCATAGGTGCTGATTTTACGGCGATGTCGATTAATCCTGCAGGTTTGAGCGTTACGCGTTCAGGATACTTTTCGGTAACTCCATCGTGGAATACAAGTAAGGTGAAGTCAACCTATTACGGTGAGTCTGGCAACGTGTCTAAGACAAATTTCAATTTTTCGAATATCGGATTCAGCAATACCTATGAAACAGGCATAGACAAGGGATGCAAGTCAGTAAGTTTCGGCTTTGCGTATAACAGACTGACTGATTTCAACAGAAGTGTTTTCGTAAAAGGTGAGAATGATTATTCGATGCTTGATTACGAAATTGACTTTTTCGATGAGAATTATGACAACCTGTTCTATGATGCAGATTTGTTCATAATGGATTCGGCTTCTGGTTATTACTATACAGATTACGAGATGGCTGGAAGCTATGGCTCGCGTCAATCCAAGAAGCTAAAATCATCAGGTTCCGTGGGGGAATATGCAATTATGATGGGCTTTAACCTTAATGACAAATGGTATTTCGGTGCGTCTTTCAATATTATGAGAATTGACTATTTTCAGAGTTCGAAGTATGAAGAGACCCCTAGCCACCCTATCAGTCTTGACAATTTCTCGGTTTACGATGAGTTCCATTCGGTTGGCGGAGGCATTAATGTCAAGTTGGGAACAATCTATTGGCTAAATGACAATGTGCGTCTTGGCTTGGCTTATCATACACCGACAATTGTACAAATGGAAGATGACTATTATGATGAGGTCGTTTCTTCAATATATTACGATGAGGAAAATCTAGGCACAAATAAGGCAAATTCAAGCGGAGCAATTGATTGGGAATTGAACACACCAGGCAGGTTCATAGCTAGTCTCGCCTTAGTCTCTCAAAAATTGGGCATGATTGATGTTGATTGCGAGGTTGTCAATTATTCAAATGTATCGCTTGATACGCATAACCACCATTACGATTTCAATTATGTAAATGATGTTATATCTGATATATATAGAACAAATGTCAATTTGCGAGTGGGAGGTGAATTGCTGGTAGGCCCGATGGCTTTGCGTGGTGGCGTTGGCTATTATGGAAGCCCGTATGTCAATGACCACGAAAACTCGAAGTCAAGTATTATGTCATATAGTGCAGGTGTCGGGTTCAGGATGCCAGGGTTATATGTCGATTTAGGGTATAGCTTGAATACAAAATCGGAGACATATTATTTGTATGGATATGATGATAGTGCGTCAAAGTTGAAAAACATGAAGGGAAATTTTGCATTGACAATAGGCTTCCGATATAAATAGATTGATTCCGAATAATAAAAAATGGCGCCATAAAGCGCCATTTTTTATTTGTATAAGGATGTCTGTTTTATGTTTTCATCTTTTTTTTCTTTGCGGCAGGGAAGAGCACGTTGTTGAGTATTAGCCTGAATCCGGGAGAGTTGGGATACATCTCCAGATTAGTCGGCTTGTCGCCTACAAAATGTTGGTAATCTTCAGGGTCGTGCCCCCCATAGAACGTCCATGTGCCTTTGCCAAATTCCCCGTGTATGTAGCGTGCCTCGCCGGCAGATTTGTTTTCGCCCATAATCAGAACGTTAGGCTTTAGCAGTTTTGAGTTGTATGCAGTAGTCTGTCCCATAAAGCCGCGAATGGTTGTTTCATGGTTTTGGCATAGCATGGTTGGAACTTGGTCCCATTTTGCCGAGAATTCGAACAGAGTGAAATAGTCGTTTTCGGAATTCACCTTGCGAGATGTTGTCACGTCAATGTCTGAATATTCATAAACAAGAGGGTTCTTTTCCAGAGTGAAGTTCTGGAATGCAAAAGTATTGTCGAAATTCAGCTTGTTTTGGGCTTGTGGGTCCATGGCATCGCCATCAAACATATACTCGCAAATGTCGGTATTGGCGGCAGCTAGGGCGATGTCATAAGAGTCGGTTGCAGAACACATTGCGAATAGGAATCCTCCGTTGGCGACATAGTCCTTTATTGTCTGTGCAACATATAGCTTCAGTTTCGATACCTTGTCGAAGCCCATTCTTTTGGCGTCAGCTTCTGCGTTGCTGACTTGGCTTGTGTACCATCCTGTGTTTTTATATGCCGCGTAGAATTTGCCGTATTGTCCGGTGAAGTCTTCGTGGTGAAGGTGCAGCCAATCGTATTGGCTTAATTCGCCATTGACAATTTCTTCGTCATATATTATAGTGTAAGGTATCTCGGCGTATGTCAGGACCATGGTTACGGCATCGTCCCATGGCAATTTGTCTTTGGGCGAATAAACTGCAATTTTGGGCGCTTTTTCAAGTTTCAGGGCATCCATGTTTACGTCTTCGCCACTTATCTCGGTTAGAATATTGGAGGCTTTGGCATCGGCAATGACCTCGTAGCTGACATTGCGTATGACACATTCGGTCTCAATAGCTTTGCTGTATTGCATCATGAAACTGCCTCCACGATAGTTGAGCAACCATTGTGCAGGAATCTGGCTCTCCAACACCCAATAGGTTATGCCATAAGCCTTAAGGTGGTTGCTTTGCGCCTCATCCATAGGTATTAGCAGATACGAAGCACTGGCCTCTTTCAGCAAAAGCAACAGTAGCAATGTCAATGTTCCAAATTTATGTTTCACGCTTAAAATGGGATTGAGTCGGTTGGGTTCAAGTCTTGTTTTGCGTCCGGTTGAGGATTGTCGAAGTTTGTGTTCGGTGTAAATCCGGAGCTGGGGGCCTCGGTGCTTTGTGCAGGACTCGAGTTCATTTTCGATTGGAATACAACTTTCCCTAACGAGCCGTCTTCTGGATTGCAGAATCGGGTAAACTCACTCTTGAATTGCAGCCTTACATCGTCAACGGCACCATTACGGTGCTTCGCAACAATGATTTCGGCAACGCCAATCATGGAGTTTCCCGCTTCGTCTGCTTTTATTCCATAGTATTCGGGTCTGTGTATGAAGATTACCATGTCGGCATCTTGTTCAATGGCTCCCGATTCGCGCAAATCGGACAGCTGAGGACGTTTGTCACCGCCACGCTGTTCAACAGCTCGGCTCAACTGGCTCAATGCTATTATTGGAATGCCGATTTCCTTTGCAATGGCCTTTAGTGATCTTGATATTGTGCTAACTTCCTGCTCACGGCTTTGCTGGTTGCCTCCTGCAGTCATCAGCTGAAGGTAGTCGATTATTGCTATTTTTATGTCATGCAATTGCTTCAGTCGCCGAATTTTTGAACGGAATTCGGTCAGGGATAGTGCAGGAGTGTCGTCGATGTACATTGGCGCAAGTTCGAGTTGCTTCATCTTGGTTTCCAGATTTTTCCATTCCAGATTGGTGAGCTTTCCTGTCCTTAGCTTGGAACTGGTTATTTCAGCTTCGCTGCTTATGATACGGTTTACCAACTGAACAGATGACATTTCCAGTGAAAAGATTGCAACAGGTATGTTTGATTCGACTGCAATGTTGCGGGCCATTGATAGGACAAAGGCTGTCTTTCCCATTGCAGGACGAGCCGCAATGATTACCAAGTCTGATTTTTGCCATCCAAGTGTCAGCTCGTCAAGGCTTCTGAATCCGCTTGGCACGCCACTCAATCCGTCATCGCGCTTTGATGCCTCTTGCAGTTGCTCGTATGCCTCTTTCAATACTTGGTCCATCGATGACACTTCCTTCTTTACATTGCCTACCGACAGCTCAAATATGCTTTGTTCTGCTTGTTGCAGCATGTCTGACACGTCTTCAACATCCTCGAAGCCTTGTTTCTGCATTTCGGCGCCAATCCTGATGAGCTCGCGTTGTGTGTATTTTTGCGCAATTATGCGTGAGTGGTATTCTATATGCGCCGTTGATGCGATTCGGTTAGTCAGGTTGATTAAATACGAAGGTCCTCCAATCTCGTCAAGTTTCTTCTCTATTTTCAATTCTTGTGCGACAGTGTTTATGTCTATCGGGTTGTGGTCAGAGAATAGCTTTAGAATGGCCGAGTAGATCTTGCCATGTTCCTCTTTGTAGAAATATTCCGGCTTGAGTATTTCTGCAACCTGCAGTATTGCATCTTTCTCAAGCATTAGTGCGCCCAATACCGATTCTTCAAAATCGATGGCTTGTGGTGGAACTTTGCCGGTGCCCGCGAACAGGCTTTCTGTCGGTTCGACTTTTTCAGTTTTGTATTTCTTTGCCATAGTCAATGCTGTTTGTCGTGTCAAAAATTATCGCGACAAAAATAAGAGGATGTCGTGCGTTCTTTAAATTTATAGGTTTATATTTATAAACAAAAATGTATTACTCATTATATTACTATGATAGTTCGTCCAAATGCAAAAATTAACATCGGTTTGAATATTGTCTCCAAGCGTCCAGACGGGTTCCATAATCTTGAAACACTGATGGTTCCGCTTAGTATGACTGATGAATTAAAATTAACAGAAAATAAACACATAGGCGCCAAAAAATTCGAGTTAAGTATCGATGGTTTGGCAATAGACGGCGCTCTTGATTCAAATCTTGTAAGCAGGGCCTATTATTTACTGAATGCCGATTTCAATTTACCTCCGGTTAAGGCGTCGTTGCGAAAACAGGTGCCAATGGGAGCCGGCCTTGGTGGCGGGTCGGCCGACTGCGCATTTATGATAACGGCGCTCAATAAGATGTTCGATTTGAAGTTGAGCCAGCAGGATATGCAGCGTTATGCATCAATGTTAGGTAGCGATTGCGCATTTTTTGTGCAGAATAAGCCGGCTTATGCGACAGGTCGAGGCGAAATGCTCAATCCCGTGAAAGTTGATTTGTCTGGTTATACAATAGTAGTCGTAAAGCCAGATGTCCACGTCAACACGTCGCAGGCATACGGGCTTCTTACTCCGCAGGCGCCAAAATATCCGATTATGGATTTGCTCTCCATATCACCTGAAGAATGGCCGGAAAAGATGGTGAACGATTTTGAAACGCCTATTTTCGGCATGTATCCTATCTTGCCAAAGATTAAAAATGAATTGTACAGGCTAGGGGCGTCCTATGCGTCAATGACCGGTAGCGGTTCTGCAATATATGGCTTGTTCCGCAATGTGCCGGATGCAGAGTCGCTGAAATTTGACGATTGCTTTGTCTGGCAAGGAAAGGCAAAATAACAGAAGCTGATTCGACAGTGCAAAAAGGGAATGGCAATAGTGTCATCCCCTTTTTTTTTATTCGGTCGGTGCATGCGCCATTCAATAGTCGTCATCGCCATTCATCCAAATGTCGAGCATTCGCCGGTCGCGCTTTGTAGGGCGTCCTGTGCCACGGTCACGATGTCCGTTTATGTCGGCACGCAAAAGGTCTATCTTCAGGATTTCCTGTTCGGGCGTCAAGTCTTCGATGAGTTCGGGCACTAGTTTAGCGGACACCCTTGAAGGTGGAATGGAGAGAACCTTGTATCGATATAGAACGGGATTCTTCTTTACTTCAACAATGTCGCCAACCTTAATTGTGCGCGAGGCCTTGACAGGAACGTCGTCAATTAGTATGTGCCCCTTGTGACACGCATCGGCGGCTTGGCTGCGGGTCTTGAATATCCGGACATCCCAAAGCCATTTGTCAATTCTAACTTCATCCATCGCAATACATTTTGTACGCAAAAATAAGTTGCATAATTTAGAATTCGCAATTCATAATTATTTTTGAGGCAAATCAGGACGATTATGTGTGGAATAGCAGGTTTTTTCTCCGGAAAGGATTCGATGGGCCGCAACGAACTTGTTGCAATGGTCGAAAAATTGTCGCATCGAGGCCCTGACGCTTGTGGCTATTATATGGGAGACAAGGTGAAGATGGGGCATCGGCGTTTAAGCATTATAGATTTGTCGGAAAAGGCCAATCAGCCAATGTGTTCCCATTCAGGAAAATATGTTGCCGTATTCAATGGCGAAATCTATAATTATTCCGAGGTGGCTTCCGATTTGGGGATAAAGATGCGTACAAGCTCTGACACTGAAGTCGTTGTCGAGGCCTTTGAAAAGCTTGGCCCACAGTTCGTCGAGCGGTTGAACGGAATGTTCGCCATTGCAATTTGCGAGATTGCCACACAACGCATCTATCTGTTCCGTGACAGAATGGGAGTGAAGCCATTGTTCTATTATTACGAAGATGGTGTGTTCGCATTCGCTTCAGAATTGAAGTCGATAGAACAGTTGCCGGTGTTCCAGAAAAACAAGGGGATAAACAGGCCGGCAGTATGGCAGTTTTTGCTGTTGGGATATGTGCCGGCGCCTAATACCATATATAATAATGTGTATAAATTCCAGCAAGGACAGTATGCTGTATTTGACGGCTCGACATTGTCTGTCACTAAATACTGGAATCTGTACGATACGATGCGGCCTGAACCAATTGCCGATTTTTGTCAGGCTAAGAGGACTTTGCAGAACCTTGTTGAAAGTTCTGTTCGCTATAGGCTGATTGCCGATGTCCCGTATGGCACTTTTTTGAGCGGAGGCATCGATAGCTCTTTGGTGACGGCAGTTGCGCGTCGTGTGAGCGGAACGCGTACCAATACCTTTTCGATCGGATTTAAGGATAGCAAGCACGACGAGTCAATGTATTCGGCACAAGTCGCCAAGCAATTGGATACGTGCCATCACACTCTTATGATGACAGAGAAAGATGCCATGGACCGAATCGCCGACATGTTTTACTATTACGATGAACCTTACGCCGATTCGTCAGCATTGCCAACAATGCTTGTGTCTTTTTTGGCTTCAAAAGACGTGAAAATGGTGCTTACGGGCGATGGTGGCGATGAGCTTTTCCTCGGATACGGAATGTACAATTGGGCAGACCGGCTTGACAACCAATGCGTCGCGACTTTGCGGAAGCCTATTGAAATGGCACTGAGCTTCGGAAACAGTCGCTACCAGCGCATATCTAAAATGTTTGGATGGCGCAGTTCAGATAATTTGCAAAAACACATTTTCTCGCAGGAACAGTATTTGTTTTCGGCCGCAGAGGCAGACAGCCTATGCTGTGGGCCTCAGCCTGATTATATGGCTATGGTTCCGTCGCTTGTGCGCAATCTTTCGGCCGCGGAACGTCAGTCGATGTTCGATTTGTCATATTATCTGCCAGATGATTTGCTAGTCAAGGTTGATAGGGCTTCAATGCGGTATTCGCTCGAGTCTCGAGTGCCGTTGCTGGATTACCGCATCGTCGAATTTTCCGCAAACTTGCATAAAAGCCTCAAAGTCAGAAATGGTGAACAAAAGTATTTGCTGAAACAGGTGCTGTATGAATATTTGCCAAAAGAGTTGTTCGAACGGCCTAAATGGGGATTCAGCGTGCCTTTGTGCCATTGGCTATGGACCGATTTGCGCTATTTGACCGATGAATATCTCAATCGGCAGTTGGTTGAAACGGCCCAATTGGTCGACTGTTCGGAAGTGGAGCATCTGTTGCATTTGTTCTACGACAAAAAGGTTGGCTATTTGTACAATCGGGTATGGGCCTTGATTTGCCTCCATCAATGGTGGAAAAACAGGTTCGTATAGCGAATCCACGCCGATAAAGATTTTCTCTGACTTATATAAGCGATTTGTCGATGGCTGTTCGGCCATTGGCGTGAAATTGTTGTCTCATTCTCTTATCCCGAAAACAATCCAAAAATGTAGACGCGGACGCATTGTGCGCGTTTTTTTTGTGCCACCAAAGAACCTCTCGTCTTTTTACATAAAAGTATTATCGCTTTTTGTAACGTAAAGTTGTAAACAGAATTTTGTTTATTACATTGTTGACAACTATTCATTGCATGTTTATAATACGTTTATTTTCTGTTGATTATTGGCCGTTTATTTTGTGTTAATAATTTGCTTTTTTATAACATTCTGGAAATAAGAAAAATATTTTCTGCGAATACTTGCGTTCGTAATAGAATTGTCCTATATTCGTGCCGTTTTTCAATACATAACATAATTATGCCATACAGAAGATTACCGAATACGGATAGTGCTCGTTTGCGAGCAATGCAAAGTGCTTTGGAAAAGTCAGTGAACGCCTTGCCTATGGATTTGCCATATAGTGCATCGACGCTTCAGGAGCTTCGTTATTTTTTGCCGGAATTTGAACAGGCAATAATGATGCAACGTGATGTGTTTGAGCGGCAGACATCAAAGAACAAGCAACATCAGGAAAGTTTCAGAAAGTCCCGCCTTTATATCTCTCATTTTATCCAAGTGCTGAACTTCGCCATTGCCAGAGGCGAAATGAAGCCTGACACTCGCAAGTATTTCGATTTGCCTGAAGATGAGACAAAATTACCACAGTTGAATACGGAAAATGATGTCATTCTGTGGGGCAAGAAATTGATCGATGGTGAGCAGAAGCGTATATTCGAAGGGCTGACACCTGTCACAAATCCGACCATTGCGCGTGTCAAGGTTCATTACGAGGATTTTGTCCGATTGAACATCTCCCAAAAGGGGCTTCAGGATTCGAATTCAAAGGCTCTTGCCAAAATATCGGAGTTGCGTGTCAAGGCTGACCGTATAATCCTCAATCTTTGGAATGAAATAGAAGATCATTTTAGCGACAATCCGCCTGTGTTGAAAAGGGAAAAGGCGGCCGAATATGGAGTCTCGTATGTTTTCCGTAAGCATGAGAAGCTTGAGGCGGAAATGGAAAAGTTGAATTTGAGATTGTTCGAATAAAAAAAAACTGGCAGGCAGGGCTAAGGTTCCTGCCTGTTTTGTAAATTGCCTTATGGTTTTACGAGGCGTGTGTCTTGTGAAAAAAGAAATGAATATGAGCGATGAGAAAATAATAATCAGCATAGGCCGTCAGTTTGGTTGTGGCGGACGAGTTGTCGGTCAACGGCTTGCTGAAGAGTTGAACTACGATTACTTCGATAAGGAATTGCTTGCGTTGGCGGCAAAGGAAATCGGCTTCGAGCCAGAAGTCTTTGAGGCTGTAGACGAGCAACCTCGGTCAAAAAACATATTCCAGTCGTTCGGTGAATTTATGTCTGGTCTGAATCCGTCTGACAATCTCATGTCCGATGATAATCTGTTTAAGGTGCAGAGCGACGTTATCCGCAAACTTGCTGATGAGCGCAGCTGTGTAATTGTCGGGCGTTGTTCTGATTATATACTTCGCGACCATCCAAACTGCATTAGCGTTTTCCTCCATGCTGACATGGAAGACCGCGTAAGGCGAGTATGCGCCCGTATGCCTATTGAGTCGAGTAGGGCGGTCGCGCTGATAGAACGGAACGACAAGCGTAGGGCAACTTACTATAATTATTATTCCAACAAAGTATGGGGACAGGCGGAAACGTACGATATGTCGCTTAGCGTGTCGCGTTTAGGGGTGCAGGGTACGGTCGATTCCATAATTGATTTTGTGAATCGGGTGAAGTCTAAACTATAGAAATGTAACGGTTAGAATGTTTTTTGTCGATTGAGGCAAATGTCAATCTTGCTAAAAAGTTTAAAACACTGCTATTCATATACGAATAATTGTACTTTTGCGACGCGAAGCCAAGGGTATTCTTTCCCTGTCAAAGGAAATGAAATTCTTTGCCGTACAATAGCTTTTAGATGAAAGAACATCTCAATAATATAATATTCAAGACTATTTCACAGATATTGGGTGAACGCAATCAGCGGGCGTTCGTCATAGGTGGCTTTGTCAGAGACAAAATACTTGGCCGGCCATCGAAGGATATTGATGTGGTTACGCTTGGCAGCGGAATTGAGCTGGCACAAGAAACGGCTTCCCGGCTGCTGAAATCGCCCAAGGTTACTGTCTATCGCAATTTCGGAACGGCAATGTTCCGCTATCGTGGAGTTGATGTGGAATTTGTCGGAGCGCGAAAGGAGTCGTACAATCGAAATTCTCGCAAACCGATTGTCGAGGATGGCACGTTGGAAGATGATCAGCGCAGGCGTGATTTCACTATAAACGCGTTGGCAATCGATTTGCATCCCGATAGGTTCGGACAGCTTGTCGATCCGTTCGACGGAATGTCGGATTTGCAGAATAGGATAATACGCACGCCTCTTGAGCCTGACACAACTTATTCTGATGACCCTTTACGTATGTTGAGGGCAATCAGGTTTGCAACTCAACTGGATTTCCGCATAACTGATGAGTCTTTCGAGGCAATTGCCCGCAACAAGGAACGCATCAAGATTATATCAATGGAGCGGGTTTCAGAGGAATTCAACAAGATAATGCAGTCAAACAAGCCTTCCGTGGGCATAAAACTGTTGCAAAAGGTCGGGTTGCTTGAACTGGTTTTCCCTCAATTGGAAGCGCTGAAAGGTGTTGATGTAGTTGATGGATGCAAGCATAAGGACAATTTTTACCATACGATGGAAGTCCTTGATAACATTTGCGAACATTCTGCCGATTTGTGGCTCCGCTGGGCTGCCCTTTTGCACGACATAGGCAAACCGGTGACAAAACGCTATGTAAAGGGGCTTGGATGGACATTCCACGGACATGAGTTCGTTGGAGGAAAAATGATTCCCGGCATTTTCAAGAATATGAAGTTGCCAATGAACGAGAAGATGAAGTATGTCCAGAAACTGGTTATGCTTCACATGCGTCCAATTGTCCTGGTCGAGGATATTGTAACTGACAGCGCAGTGCGTCGTTTGCTCTTTGAGGCCGGTGATGACATAGACGACTTGATGCTCCTTTGTGATGCCGACATCACATCAAAAAATCCAGAAAAAGTCTTGCGCTTTCTTGACAATTATCAATTGGTGCGCCGAAAACTAGTCGAGGTCGAAGAGAAAGACCGCGTGCGTAATTGGCAACCGCCAATATCAGGCGAGGAGATAATAGCCACCTTTGCGTTGCCACCTTGTCCTGCAATTGGAAACATCAAGAACGCCATAAAAGACGCCATTCTTGATGGCGTCATAGAAAACACATATGAGGCGGCTTATGCGTTTATGTTGCAGAAAGGCAAGGAGATGGGGCTGACACCTGTCGCTTAGCGATTCTCATTTCGCAGAGCTGATCCATTCGCGCTTATGCTCCATGTATTTGTCTTTAAGTTCGCAGTAATGTAAGGCGGACTCTTTTATCATGTCGTAATTTTGTGGCAGGACTTTTACCTTTTTGGCTGGCACACCTGCGTAGATGCTGTTTGGCTCCAGTTCTAAATTGCCAGGAACAAGTGCGTTTGCACCGATTATGGTGTTCTCGTTGACAATGGCGTTATCCAATATGGTTGCCCCCATGCCGATAAGCACATTGTCTTTAATGGTGGCGCCATGGACTATGGCGTTATGGCCAATTGTGACGTTGTCGCCAATGTCGGTCTCCGATTTTCCTTCAGAGCAATGGATTACAGCACCATCTTGTATATTTGTGCATTTGCCAATCTTTATTGAGCCGGCATCGCCTCTCAAGACACAACCATACCATATGCTGCAATTGTCGCCAATGGTGACTTGGCCGATAATGGTGGCATTCTCTGCAATGAAGCAATTCTTTGCAATATTGGGCATTATGCTGTTAAATGGTTTTATTGCAGGCATTCTTACTCAGTTAATCTGTGTTAGTATGGTTGCCTCTGTCGGCTATATGGCGATGAATTTCAGCGGACATGTGATCAGGTCGGTAAATTCTTCACCAGTTTCAAGCATGTCGTCATCGTCTTTTTTGTATTGCCATTCGATAACGACATTTAGCCCTTTCTTATATAGTCCGTCGATGAGCAGGATTATGTCCAAAATGTATTTTGCAGATGATGAGTTGAAATAGTTGTAGCATAGCTTAAATACCAGAGGCTTGTTTGCTCTCTCTATTTTCAGGTCGTCTGTTACGTTGTCTTTCAGGTTGATAAGCCAATCGACAAGTTGGCCGTAAAAAGCGACTACATCTTCTGGGCGTGAGCATCCTGTTATTTCGAAAATGTCATTGTCAAAGTCGAAAATGACGGCAGGAGATGTGGTTGTCTCGTGAATGTGTATGGCTTCCATATGCCTTTAATTATTGTCAGTAATTGTTATCGTAATGTTTATAAACGAACAGTCATTGTCTATTTTTGTGACACTGTACTTTAATGGCTCTTTTGTGCTTCGAAGTATTTTCAGCAAACCCAAGCCGGCTCCACCTTTTTCCGAAATGTGGGTCTTCTTGATTGTGTCGTTGTACTTCTTCTTTATTTCAGCTATATCCATCAAGTTTAGCTCGTCAATGCGGTTTGTCAACGAAGGTAGTTCATTGTTGTTGATAAGGTTTCCTACAGTTAGGCTTGTTTTGTCGCCATTCTGGTTCAGCTCAATTTTTATTTGTGGGTTTTGCTCTGGACTCCGATAATTGTGGCGATATGCATTCTCAAGGCATTCAACCATAATGGAGAATAGCCTTGTCTTGCAAACCATGCTTACTGTGTTAGGCAGGTTTTGATTAAAAAGAGTTAGAATGTATTCTATCTTATCAAAGGTGATTTCACCTTCATATTTCAGTATTTCTACAAGTTCACTCATTTTTTAGTTGAATCTTTATGCGGTTTTAGGGTAACGCTTAAAAGTACATAAAGATCTGAAATCTGCAAAAACAGTTTTTATTAATTATATGTACCACGTTTCAACATTACAATTTCCTTTTCTGTCAGGAATCTCCATTTGCCTCTTGGCAGATTTTTCTTTGTAAGCCCGGCATAGTAAACCCTGTCAAGTTTCTTCACCTTGTAATTGATCGATTCGAACATGCGGCGCACAATCCTGTTTCTTCCAGAGTGGATGACGATGCCGACTTCGCACGGGTCGTCAGGGTTGCAGTAGTCTATGTCGTCGGCTTTTGCAAGACCGTCTTCCAATTCAACGCCATTTATCAGTTTCTCGATGTCTTCAGGTGTTATTTTATGGTCGAGTGTGGCTTGATAGATTTTTTGCTTATTGTAGCGAGGGTGGCATAGGTGTTCGGCTAGGTCGCCGTCGTTTGTCAATAGTAGTAGGCCGGTAGTGGCACGGTCAAGACGGCCGACCGGGTATACTCTGTTTTTGCCGGCATCGCCAATTAGGTCCATGACAGTTTTTGTGGCGTGAGGGTCATCTGTTGTTGTCACATAGTCTTTGGGCTTGTTCAACAAGATGTAAGTCTTCTTTTCTGGCATTAACGGTGCATTGTTGAATTTTACGACATCGCCATAGTGCACTTTTGTCGCAAGTTCAGTGACGACTTTCCCGTTGATTGTTACTACGCCCGCTGTTATGTATTGCTCTGCATCACGACGGCTGCATACTCCTGCATTGGCTATGTACTTGTTAAGCCTTACGCCTTCATCTTCTGTGAATGAAGTCTCGCGACGTTTCCCCTTGTTGCCAAATCCTTGACGGAATTTGCCGTTGTCTTCATGTCTGAATTCCTTCCTTGGGCGTTGTGAATATTCTTCGTTGCCAAATTCGTCGTGGTTTGAGTTTCTCTTGCGATTCCCTTGATTGAAACGAGGTTTGAATTCTCTTCCTTCATCAAATCTGCTCGACCCATTGCCTTCGGGCCTTTTGTGTTGCCTGTCGCTGAATTTGCTGTTTCTGCGAGGCCGGTCTTCGTCTTCTTCGTTTGATGAGTGAGGCTTGCCAAATCTTGATCGCTGTCCTCTCGACTGTGATTTTGATTCATCATATCTTTTTGATTCTGATGAATAAGGTTTGGAATTCTTGTTGCTGTAATTCCTTCCGCCTTGGTTTCCTGATGTGAATCGCATATTTATGAATTGTTTTGATGTGTTTTGTCAGAATTAGTGTGACTTAAAAGTGACTGCAAATGTATAATAAATTGGGCATTGACAGTGTTTTTATATATTTGAGGCCCGAAAAAAATAAGATATGGAAGCGTTGGATATTATAATGATTGCCGTTGCGCTGGCAATGGATTGTTTTGCGGTGTCCGTAATGTCAGGTCTGATATTGCAAAAGCCAAGGTTCCGCGATGTACTGGTCATGGCTTTGTTCTTCGGTGGTTTTCAAGGCATGATGACGGTTGCCGGGTGGTTGGCCGGCAGTGGTTTTTCTGAATATATTGAGTCATTTGACCATTGGGTCGCTTTTGGGCTGCTTTTTGTCATCGGTGCGAACATGATTAGGGAGTCTTTCAATGAAGAAGATGCAAAACCTTTTGATCCAACCAATATGAAGACATTGGTCGGACTGGCAGTGGCAACAAGCATTGACGCTCTTGCTGTCGGAATCAATTTGGGGATAATGTGCAATTCACTATTGTCGCCGTCATTGTTGATCGCAATGGTGTCTTTTGTCTTGACAATTGTCGGAGCTTACTTGGGCGCGAGTTTCCGGCACCTTTGCAAGTTCAATTTCGGGCTTGTTGGCGGAGTGGTCCTTATTGGTATTGGCGTTAAGATATTGATTGAGCACTTGCTCTTCTAATTGCTTGAACCAAGCTCTTCAAGTAGCAGTTCGCTCAAGTCGGAGCGATTCTCCTTTTGGTATTTCTTAATGGTGTTAGCCACTTTCTTGTCATCGTTGATCCATGACACAAGATTGTCCCGGTTGTAGATGTCTTTCTTCTCAAGTGCCATCTTTTTGTATATCATCAGATATGTTTCATAAAAGCTGGCGGACTTATCCTTGACGTCGAAAGGAATCTTGTTTATGTACAGGAAAGCGTTGTTGATGTCCTTTTTGTTGAAATGGCAAATCGCTGTATTGTATAAGGCGTCGGTGCATCTTGGCGACATCGCAAGCGCGTTGCTGAGACAATCCAAGGCTTCGTCATATTTGCCAGATTTAATGAGGGCAATTCCTTTCGAACAAAAATTCAGTATGCAGTAGGGGTGTATCTGCATACACTTGTCAAATTCCTTTATTGCCGACTCTTGGTCGCCTTTCATTGAAAAAGCGACACCTCTGTAGTATGGCATCGGAGTTGTAAAGTTGTTTAATGTGTATGGTTGCGAATGGATGTCGTTTGTCAGCTGTATGACTTGGTCCCATTTGTGGGCATAGTGCCTTTCCAATATCAACCTTCCGTTTGATTCCCCTTTGTAGTATTGGTACGATTGGTACGTCCCGATAATGCTTATTCCTGCGCAAACGGCCAATATTAATATTGAACCGGCTTTTGATGCGCATTTGTCGTCTTTACTTCGTGCCGCATGGTAGTCGGACAGCGCAATGGCTGCGATTGATAGATACATGATGTTGTGTTCTATTCTTTCGTGGGAAAAGTCTAAATTGTATACGACCATCCAACCAATAAGCGCCGATACGGCTAATATGTTGAATACTATGGTGTCCTTGTCATTTGATTCCTTTATGTTGCAAATACAGATGTAGATGATTCCTATGTAGAAAATCAGGTATCCAATCAATCCGATTAATCCCAATTCTGAAGCGAACCACAGATAATCGTTGTGTGGGCGTTGGAATGTCTGGTTGCCGTTTCTTAGTTTCTCACCGAATTCGTCAACACCATATTTGGGAACAATGATTTGCCATTGGCCAATTCCGTGCCCAACTATAGGACGGTCTTTAACCATTTCGATAGTTTTTGACCATATGATTGTTCTCATCGCTGTTGATGATTCACCGTGCTCGTTGTCGCGGTAACCATATTTTTCGGGGTTAAAAGTAAGCCCGATACGTTCTTTTATGGTGTTCTCCAATATGGTGTCGGTTGATTGCACAAAAATTATGGCAGCTAAAACAACAACTATAGGAGCAACTATACAAATCTTCTTTGCTTTTGGGGAGACCTTTGTGCCATGTTTTTCCGGGCTAATGCGGAATATATATATGTATGAAATGGCTGCAAATGCCATTAATGTCAAAAATATAGACGCAAATACGGTCCTTGACATTAGTAGGACAATCAATGTCGCATTGGCTACAATTGTTATGGCCGATATTGTTCGCCATACGATGGCTGATTTTCTAGTCTCATGATTGCTGATCAGGGTGTATAAGGCAAAAGGAATGGTTATGAACAATAGTGACGCAAACAGGTTCTTGTTGGAACATGTTGAAAAAACATTGTCCATTACCAAGTTGAAGTAGTACGAACGGTGGTCTTCTGCTGCAAGGAAATCGCTGAAATCCGATTTCACAAGTTGTATGTACCCAATTGCAATAAAAACGATGCTGGCGGTTAGTGCCGTCTTTATCAACATATCGCGGTTTTTTCTGAATTCTCTGAGAATGAGGTATATGTAGAAAAAGAATAGACAGAACATGTATTCCTTTGCAATATGGAATATTGCTTCATGGCGGTTTATGACATTTATGCATGAAACAATGTGCATGGCCATGAATATAAGTAGTCCGCCAAAGATTATCTTTTCCTGCTTTCCGAATGTCATGGAGAATTTACCTGATAGGGAAATTATGAATATCGTCATTGCCAATAAAAAGATTGACAATGCGGCTTGGCGGGGGAGTAGTGATGCGTCAAGCATTGTCTTGTCGGCCCAGATGAACGGCAAAATCACAAATAAGGAGGAAACGCAGATGCCAAAAAATAAATCTCTATGCTTGATGAAATGTTTTTCCATATGTGTAACGATATTGTCAGCGCAAAAATAACTTCATTTCGGAATTTTTAAAATGCGCATTTCTATTATTCGTTGAAAAGTGTCACCAAAAGTAGGGCTTAGTACGGTACAAATCCTCCTCCAATCGTTTAATGTCAAATTTTCGGATGGATAAGTCAATTTTCGTAAAAGAAAACACATCTTTTTTCGATGTTTTTTGCAAAAAAGTGCCATTTGAGTGGCAATGTCGATTTTTTTTGTATTTTAGCGTAGTTTCTGTTTTGTGTGTTGAGAGATAAAAATTGAATTATGAAACGTTTTTTATTAGTGGTTTTTGCAATCGTTAGCGTAACAGCTGGTTTTGCTCAGGAAGCAAAATACAAGGCCTTGTATACATATAACTTCACTAAGCAGATAGAATGGCCTGCTGCTGATAAAAGTGGCAATTTTGTAATATGCGTTATTGGAAACAGTGAAGTGTATAATCAATTGCGTGACCTGACAAACCTGAAAAAAGTGGGTACGCAAGCAATAGAAGTGCTGAAACTGAAATCTATTGAGGAACTGCCAAAATGCCATATATTGTTCTTGGCATCGAGTGAGAGTAGCGCGGCAAAAATGGAAGAGGTGACTTCGAAATTGCAAGGAACTTCTACTCTTATACTGACAGAACGCTCGGGTTCATTGGAAAAAGGCTCTTGCATAAACTTCAAGGTGATTGACGGAAAAATCAAATTCGAGGTCAACAAAGAGGCGACGAGCGAACGAAAATTACAAATAAGCACACAATTGCTCAACATGGCGCTTTAGCCTGAATGGCGGATATGAAAACATACAGGAAAGGATGACAATCTATTGGTTGCCATCCTTTCTTTTTTTTATCCAAAATTAGTCGCATAAAATCGTTACACTTAAAAATAAAACCTTATTTTTGGTAAGGAACAAAAATGTATTATCAATGAATGCTCGTTTAACAATTTCCAATAAACTTCTTATTGGCTTCGGCTCACTTCTTCTAGTTGTAATCATCAATGGTTTAGTGACATATTCAACATCAAATGCGAATAGAAAGCTGAACGATGACATTATGAACGTATATAATCCGTCCATGTCTGGCCTGCAGGATTGCAATACCATGATTACAAATTCACGAATGTTGATACGGCACTGGGTCAGCGAAATGAAAGAAACCCAAGAAAAGAATAAGTTGAAGAATATGCATGATGTGCAGTATCCGAAATTACACAATGAGTTGATGTCTATCTCAGAGCATTGGGACGAAAGTGAACGGAAAGCTTTGGAAACGATATTTTCTGGCATAAGTGATACCCTTTTTATGGTTCATCAGGAAATAATGCTGTCTCTTGTTACATTCGATGACTATGAAGGTATAGTTAAATTGGAATACGAGATGATGGTTGAAGATGGTGGCGAGGTCATGGTTCAAACCGATAACATCTTGGCAGAGATAGAGGCTTTGACGGCAGTGATGTCAAAAAAAGCGGAAGCTGCCAATAATAAAATGGAGGCATCTTTTGCTTGGTTCCAAAGTTTCGTGGTGTATTCAGTCTTGATAATTGTTGTAATCGTATTGATAGTAAGTATGCTTACAATACGAAGCATAGTCGTTCCTGTCTATAAACTGAAGGAGTTCCTGCTTACAATGACAAAGGGTATTTTGCCTAATGAAAAGCTGGTGACACAAAATGACGAAATCGGTGACATGGGCGATGCTTTGAACGGATTCATCGATTCGTTGCGCAAGACTTCAGAGTTTGCCGTGGAGATAGGAAGGGGAAATTATGGTTCCGAGTATGAGTCATTGGGCGAGGAAGACATTTTAGGCAATGCCTTGCTTGAAATGCGCAAGAATTTGAGCATTTCTGACGAAGCAAACAAGAAACGCCAGAAAGAAGACGAAATCAGAAACTGGACAACAAAGGGTCTTGCAGATTTTGGCGACATATTGCGACATAATTCCGAAAACATGGAAATGCTGTCAAGCAATGTCATGCGCCATTTGATCGATTACTTAGGAGTCAATCAGGGTGCCATATATATATTGAACGAACAGGATGAAACCAACCAATTCTTCGAAATGAAGAGTGCTGTTGCATACAATCGCGAAAAATATCTAAAGGTCAATTTTGAATTGACAGAAGGCCTTGTCGGCCGTTGCGCATTTGAAAAATTGCCGGTTTACCTAAAGGAAATACCGGAAGAATATATCCGACTGACTTCAGGTTTGGGTGGCGCGGAACCAAACTATCTGCTGCTCGTTCCGTTGGTCATCAACGACACCGTGCTTGGCGTCATCGAGTTGGCATCGTTTAACGAGATTCCTCAGCATCAAATTGACTTCTTGCAGACGCTTGGCGAAAATATAGCTTCAACGATTTCCAGTGTCAGAATAAACGAGCAGACAGGCAAGCTGCTTGCGGAATCAAAGACTCGCAGCGAGGAGCTTTCGTCGCAGGAAGAGGAACTTCGCCAAAATATGGAGGAGATGCAAGCTACGCAGGAAGAAGCGTCTCGTCGTGAAGCAGAGATGCGCTTGGCCATAGATGCCATAAACAATACACTTGGTACAATTGATATTGACTTGTCGGGAACCATCATTTCTGTAAACGACAAGATGTTGCAACTGTCAAGAGTCGATATTACGGAATTTGTCGGGATGAAGTTTGCCGACCTATACGCAACATCGTCAGACGATAAGGATAGATTTAACGAGACTTGGGAAAGAGTATTGTCGGGTGAAAGTGTGGTTTATGACGTTAAGACAGATTTCCAAGGCCTGGAAATGAAATTCTCACATACGTTTACCCCATATGTAAATCAGTTGGGAGACATAGAACGTGTATATGACCTTGTCATCAACACAACAGGTCAAGACGAGGTTATGGCAAAAATTGCAGAAATGGCAATCAATTACCAAAAAGGTTGATCATCTAGATGGTGGCACTTATGTTGCTGAGTCTGTTTGACTACAATTTTGACATTCCGTGTTTCTTTAAAAAATATCTAGGTATTGAATGCCCGTGGTGTGGAACACAACGGGCATTGCATCTTTTACTTCAAGGTAATGTCGTTGATAGCTTCTTGATGTTCCCGGCATTGATACCCTTGATTGTGCTGTTCATATTCCTTGTGGCGCATCTGTTTTTTAAATTCAGGAATGGAAGTAGAATTTTGCTGTCACTATTTATAATATGTGTCGTCCTTATAGTAGTTAATTATTTATTGAAAATGTCATAAAACTATTGTTATGGAAGAAAATCAATTGTTAAAGGGTGGCAATGTCATTTTGCCGAATTCTTCAGCCATATTGGTGATGGGAATTCTAAGTATAGCTTGCATTTGTTGCGGTCCATTTATGCTGTTGGGATTTGTCATGGGAATCTTAGCCATTGTAATGGGAGGAAAGGCAATGAAACTGTATGGCCAAAATCCGGAATTATACACTATGGTGTCGTATAAGAATACAAAATCAGGCCGTATATGTGGCATCATCGGAGTATGCTTGAGTGGAGTCTGGCTGTTGTTTGCCATATTTGTGTATATATTTGTGGGAGTGGCAACGACATGTGCAATATTTTCCGAAATATTTGGTTGATTACCATTACGTTTAGCGAAAAGGCCGAATGCTTCAGCGTCCGGCCTTTTTTGTCATAAAAGGACAATAGGCATTGCGCTTTTTCCTACATTTGTACTTATGCTATTTGTTGAACTAAAAACTTATGGAAATGGTTTATACGATAAGGTTTGTCTCAGACGAGGAACCGGATTTTGAACTGGACGTCAAAGTCTCTCCAAAACATACATTTGCCGATTTGCACAATGCAATACAGAAAAAATTGAACTTCGATGACAAGTTCCTTGCATCGTTTTTCGTGTCAAATGCAAAATGGGAGAAACTCGAAGAAATAACGCTTATGGATATGGGCGAGGGGTGCCGTTTGATGTCGGATACGCTTTTTGGCAAGTTTTTTGGCAAGACGGGGCAAAAGATGCTTTATGTGTTTGATTATTTTTCGGAAAGGCTACTTTTCGGCAACATAATTTCAGAATCAGACGAAGATAGTCTGCCTGCACCTTGTGCGTTGAGGCTTGATGGGCATATACCGCCACAAGTCGCACCAGAATCGGATTTTTTGGAAGGCGACGACTCCTTGTTCAGCGGGGAGGAAATGACATCGGACGATTTCGACTTTGACGAACTTTCCGATGAAATGAGCGACGGTTACAGCATAGAATAAAAAGGGAAATGACAAAAGCCAAAAAACTTGTAATACTGACAGGGCCAACAGGCATTGGCAAAACTGATTTGAGTATTGAATTGGCTTTGGCTATGGGTACTGAAATAGTGTCGTGCGATTCGCGGCAGATGTTTAAGGAACTTGTCATAGGATCGGCCCAGCCGTCGCCAGCACAATTGTCGGCAGTCAAGCATCACTTTATAGGCAACCTCTCAATAACTGACTATTATAGTGCGGGACGGTTTGAGTTGGATGTTGTCAGCTTGCTCGAAAAATTATTCGAAAGACATGACAGAGTGCTTATGGTCGGAGGATCTGGAATGTACATCGATGCAGTTGTGCGTGGCATTGACGATTTGCCGACTGTAAATCAAGAAGTCAGGACAAAACTGGCCGAAAGGGCAAAGGCAGAAGGCATTGACGCATTGCGTGAAGAATTGCGCAGATTGGACCCTGATTATTATTCAACGGCAGACATTGTAAATCCGAAACGTGTCATAAAGGCTCTTGAGGTGATGGAACAGACTGGCAAAACATATTCGTCATTACGAACAGGCAAGGTCAAGGAGCGTTTTTTTGATATTGAAATGGTCGGATTGACAATGGATAGGTATTTGCTTTATTCCAGAATAGATAGCCGTGTGGATTCGATGCTTGAATCGGGCTTGGAGGCGGAAGCCAGAAGCCTATATGAATATCGTGACTTGAATTCACTCAATACTGTCGGTTATAAGGAATTTTTTGGCTATTTCAGTGGCCAGTACGATTATGAGGAAGCTGTGCGCCTGATAAAACGCAACTCGCGCAGATACGCTAAAAGGCAGATGACCTGGTTCAGCCGTTACACGCAGATGAAGTGGTTCGACCGGTCGGAAGAAGATGCCATTAAAAAATATATCTTGACCATATAATGGGCATTCGTGTATTGTACATATCATATGATGGAATGACCGATTCGCTTGGGCGCTCACAGGTGTTGCCGTATTTGTGCGGATTGTCGGACAATGGCTATGAAGTGACATTGATAAGTGCAGAAAAGCCAGACGTGTTTTCCAAAGGAAAGTCAGATGTCGATGCAATAGTTTCTTCTCATAAAATCAATTGGCATCCAATTGGATATACCAAACGCCCGCCAATTGTCTCGACAATGCTCGATATATTGAAGATGATGCATATGGCATATAAGCTTAATCGGGAAAATGAATTTTCGATAGTTCATTGCAGAAGTTACATATCGGCATTTGTGGGATTGTCTATGAAACGCAAATGTGGTTGCCATTTTGTTTTCGATATGCGAGGCTTCTATGCGGATGAACGTGTCGATGGCAATATTTGGAACACAAGACATATTGTGTATAGGCAGGTGTATGACTTTTTCAAAAGGAAGGAACGGCAGTTCATGTCTTGCGCAGATGCAATTGTGAGCTTGACAAATGTGGCAAAAACCGAAATCTTGTCATGGAACCTGCCAGACGTTGGTGCAGATAAGATTACGGTCATACCATGTTGCGCTGATGTTGCGCATTTCGATTACCGGAATCAGAATGTTGATAAAATCGACAGGTGGCGCAAAGTACTGAATATCTCCAAGGAAGATTTCGTGCTGTCGTATCTGGGGTCGGTCGGGACTTGGTACATGTTGCCGGAAATGATGGATTTTTTTGTCGAGCTGCAGAAGAAATGCAACGATGCAAAATTCCTGCTCATAACAAAAGATGACAGAGACGCGATTCTTGCAGAGGCTGCCAGGCATGGCATCAGTCAAGACCGGATTGCCATCCAGCCGGCAACTCGTGATGAGGTGCCACAGTTGGCAATGCTGTCAAGCGCCTCGCTCTTCTTCATAAAACCTGCATGGTCGAAGAAGGCTTCGTCGCCGACAAAGTTGGCTGAACTGATGTCGCTCGGCATACCATGCCTGACAAACAAAGGTGTTGGCGATGTTGATGAGATAATCAGGAATAATCCTTTGGGGGTGCTGATTGACGGTTGGAGTTCGGCTGATTATCGAAATGCAATAGAAAAAATGCTAAAATTGCCTATTGATTCGAAGCCGCAATCGAGGCAACTGGCTTGCGACAGATTCTCACTCGATAGGGGTGTAGCATCATATTTGTCAATTTACGAAAAGGTTACGCAGTGAAACGTCTGTTATATATAGCGCCACATAGGCCAGGCAGGTCGCCAGGGCAAAGATTCCGTTTTGAACAGTACATGAAATTCCTGGAATCCAGCGGGTATGACATTACATATTCATTCTTGCTAAATGAATCTGACGACAAACGCTTTTATAGGAAAGGCAATTACATGGCAAAGTGTGCTATCGCCATCAAGGGATTGGCAATCAGGATTAAAGATGTGCTAATCTCGTCAAAGTTCGATTGCGTGATAGTTTATCGTGAAGCACACTTTTTGGGCGGAACTATAATTGAATGGCTACTGTCAAAAAGCAAGGCGTCGATGGTTTTTGACTTCGATGATGCCATTTGGATGAATGACATATCGGAATCGAACAAGAATTTGAGCTGGCTGAAAAGCTCAGCAAAAACATCAAAAATAGCCAGGATGGCAGACGTGGTTACAGTCGGCAATTCGTTTTTGGCTGATTATGCGCGACTGTCGAATGTAAATGTCGTAGTTGTGCCAACGACAATTGATACCGATTTGTTCAGGTATCGTGGAGCACGCGACACCAGTTGTGTGACTATCGGCTGGATAGGCAGCACCACAACGCTCAAACATTTTCAAAATTCAGTTCCCGCATTGGCTGAAATCAAGAAGAAATATGGCGATGCTGTCGACTTTAAGGTTATAGTCGATGTCGATTATGAATTGCCGGATATCAAGCTGAAAAGCACAAAATGGAGCAAGGATGCCGAGGTGGAGGAACTGAACGCGGTTGATATCGGAATCATGCCATTGCCTGATGACAAATGGTCATGCGGAAAATGTGGATTCAAAGGCATTCAGTATATGTCGTTAGGCATAGCCACGGTCATGTCGCCAGTTGGTGTCAATGTCGACATTATCGAACATGGGAAAAACGGATTCTTGGCATCGACCGAAAAGGAATGGGTTGATTGTTTAAGCCAGCTGATAGAATCGGTGGAAATCAGGAGAATGTTAGGCGAGGCGGGGCGCAGAACTGTCGAGGAACGATTCTCTGTCAAGTCGCAACAATATAATTTGCTCAATTCAATAGAGTTGGCGTCGAAAATAAAAACGGAAAGGAAATGAACTATTGTGAGATAGAACGAAAGTTCTTGGTTAAGGGAGAGTTCCGTCATTTGGCTATTTCGCAGAGCAGGATATGCCAGGGCTATCTGTCATTAGACCCACAGCGGACGGTACGCATCAGAATTAACGGTGGCAAGGGCTACATCACCATAAAAGGCTCGAGCGGGCAAAACGATATGAGCCGATTCGAATGGGAAAAGGAGATACCAGACGATGAGGCCGAGCTGTTGCTCCGCCTGTGCTTGCCGGGTGTCGTGGAAAAAGTCAGATACATTGTGCCTGTAGAAAATCTTAAATACGAAGTCGATGTGTTCTTTGGCGAAAATGAAGGCCTGGTGATGGCTGAAGTGGAACTAGAGTCGGAGAACCAGCAAGTGAAGCTGCCTTATTGGATTGGGACGGAAGTTACGGGCGATAGGCGTTACTATAATTCGTATTTGGCGCAGAATCCGTATGGCAATTGGCCGGAATCCGAAAGGCAAGTTGCCGAATAAACTTTCGAGTGTGCATAAAATGCAGATGAATTTGGGCTATGCAGGACTAACCCGCTTATCTTTGTTGAAAATCTAAATGAAATGGCAAGTTATTCTATAGGCGATATATCCGCCGTAATTGGAGGAAAACTGTTGCGCGGTTCGGGCGGAACAATTTCGCATATCCTTATCGACAGCCGGAAGGTTGTATTTGCTCGCGAGAGCTTGTTTTTTGCATTGAAGGGAACCCGAAACGATGGACACAAGTTCATCCCGGAACTATATAAGGCGGGCGTAAGGAACTTTGTTGTGGATAGCATGCCACAAAAAGAAGAAGAATATCTATATGCCAATTTCATAGTGGTCGACAATACCCTTCTGGCGCTACACAAGTTGGTCGCTTGGCATAGGCAAAAGATGGCTATGCCTGTGGTTGGCATTACCGGTAGCAACGGAAAGACAATTGTAAAGGAATGGGCATGTCAATGTCTGGCACCAGAAAAGCTGATAGCCAGAAACCCTAAAAGCTACAATAGCCAGATAGGAGTGCCTTTGTCGGTATGGCTACTTCAGCCAGATAACAATATGGGCATTTTTGAGGCAGGAATTTCCAAGCCAAATGAGATGGATGCCCTTGAAAATATCATCAAGCCTAATATTGGCATCTTTACTAATATTGGAGATGCCCATCAGGAAAATTTCGAAAGCATCGAGCAGAAAATCAACGAAAAGTTGAAACTGTTCAAAAATGTTCAGGTGTTGATTTACGGCGCAGACAACCAACTGGTAAGAGAAAAAATCAAGTCGCAAATAAGCCCCGACGTAAAGTTGTTCACGTGGGGAACAATGCCCGATGTCAATTTGTATGTCGAATCGGTTGAATACCAGCCTACAAGTGCGATAATCAAGGCAATGTACAACAACGAGCGCTATTCAGTGCAAATACCATTTGCCGATAGGGCTTCTGTCGAAAATGCCTTGCAAGTATGGTCGCTAATGATTGTATTCGGTTATGACAGCCAGGTGATTTGCAAGCGTCTGGCCAACCTTGAGCCAATTGCAATGCGCCTTGAGCTTAAGGACGGCAACAATAACTGTTCCATAATAAACGACAGCTATAGCTGCGATATGGAGTCGCTGCATATTGCACTTGATTATTTGGGGGTTCAAAATCAACATCCACAAAAGGTGTTGATAATTAGTGATATAGAGCAGAGCGGGTATGCAAAGCCGGATTTGTACCACCATATAGCCATATTGATAAGGCAAAAAAAAGTGGATAGGCTGATAGGTATCGGCCCGGACATAAAATCGTTTGCCAATTATTTCGATTTGCGCAAGGACTTTTTCCTGTCAACATCGGAATTTCTTGAAAAGTTCGATTTCAGCAAAATACAGAATTCGTCAGTATTGCTTAAGGGCGCGCGTTCGTTTGGCTTCGAACGCATCTCGTCGGTCTTGCAAAAACAGTCGCATCAGACAATCATGACAATCGACTTGTCTGCTATGGAGTATAATCTGAACTATTTCAAGAGCTTGCTGAAGCCTACAACGGAAATGTGCTGTATGCTGAAGGCCTTTGCGTATGGAAGCGGAACTCACGAGATAGCCAATTTGTGCCAATATCAGCGAGTGGCAATGATTGCCGTTGCTTTTGCCGACGAAGGAGTGGAGCTGCGTCGCGATGGCATCCACATTCCAATCTTGGTGCTGAATCCCGAGCGCGAAAGTTTCTCGCAAATTATAGAGTACAGACTGGAGCCGGAAATATACAATTATGTGACACTCAATACATTCAATCAGACGGTGATTGATGCCGGCCAAACAGACTACCCAATCCACCTTAAGCTCGATACTGGCATGCACCGTTCAGGCTTCATGCCAGAAGAGACCGATGAATGCATCTCTGCAGTTAAACAGGCCACGGGTTTGAAGATAAAGACGATATTCTCGCATCTCGCCACGGCCGACGAGTATGATCAGGACGACTATACATTTTCTCAGCTTAAGGCGTTTGACTCCATGAGTAGCGCGATTATTGCGCAGATGGGCTATCCAATCAAACGCCACATACTAAATTCGGCAGGCATTGAGCGTTTCTCCGACAACTATCAGTACGACATGGTCAGGCTGGGAATAGGACTTTATGGCTTGAGTGTGGCTGGCGCGCAATTGCAGCCAATAGCAACACTTACCAGCTCGCTCGCACAAATCAAGCACCTGAAGGCTGGCGCAACAGTAGGATACAGCCGGCGTGGCAAATTGACACGCGATTCGGATATAGCCACAGTGCCAATAGGATACGCCGACGGTTTGAGAAGATGCTTGGGCAATGGTAACGGGAAATTGTGGTACAAAGGACATCTGGTGCCAATCGTCGGAAACATATGCATGGATATCTGCATGGTAGATGTCACTGGCCTTGATGCACACGAAGGCGACCCGATAGAGATATTCGGGAAAAACTTGCCGATAACGCAAGTCGCCGAATGGATGAACACCATACCATACGAAGTGCTGACTGGCATTTCGCGTCGAGTAAAGCGCACATATCAATACGAATAGCCATATATGCTGCTACGTCCAGAAAACGACCCGATGGGTCAGGCCATAAGCGACTATTTCCATAAGCGTAAGACATGTAAGCTGTTTACCAGTACGCATTTGACAGCGTCGGATGAACTTCCTGTCCCATATCTGTTCCGCACATATGACGAAATGCCTGAAATAGAGCAACGTGCCTTGAATATGGCTTGTGGGCGGGTGCTTGATGTCGGCGCGGGAGCAGGCGCCCATTCGGCATGCCTAAAGTCAAAAGGCGTTGATGTCACATCTATCGATAGCTCGGTGCTGTCTGTCGAGGTCATGCAACAGCGTGGCCTCAATGCGGTAGCTGCCGATTTCTTCGAATTCAGCGAATCTCCATTTGATACGTTGCTGTTCCTTATGAATGGAGCCGGCATGAGTGGAACACTTGGCGGACTGCCTCGCTTTTTCGAAAAATGCAAGTCTCTCATGGCCAAAGACGGGCAGATATTGCTCGATTCTTCGGACTTGATATACCTCTATGCAGAAGAGGACGGAAGCTGCACCATCGATTTGAATGGCGACTATTATGGTGAAATGCTTTTTTCAGCGCGTTACCGCAACATCAGGTCGGAAAAATTCAAGTGGCTGTTTGTCGATTTTGAGACACTCAAGCACGAAGCCTTTAAAAGCGGGCTTAAGTGTGAAAAGGTGCTTGACGGTCCGCATTTCGACTATTTGGCAAGATTAACGATGTGACCGTTCCGTGTTGAGGCGATTTCAGACATCGGCAAATCAGAGTCCGAAAGTAGCGACGAAAAGATTTTTTCATGCTTCAACCATTTGTGCCCATTGGCTTGCGCGAAAATGAACATGGCCGTGTTAACAAGTGAATCTCGTTGAGCTTCCTTTTAACGTCGTCATTGACTTACTTTGATATGGGTGATTCACAAACCACTTTTATTCATTGCTGAAAATCGAAAAATCTGTTCCGATGAATGGGGCTCGGTTTGTTGGGTTGCATGTCGTTAATCATTAATACACAATTATATGGAGTCAAAATTATCGTTACCGTCAATTAAGATTTGCAAGCGCGACGGGCGCATTGTGAATTTTGAGGCCGAGAAAATCAGCTTTGCGATCTTTAAGGCGTTAAGGGCTGTCGGCAAGGCAAATCGTCAGCAAGCGGAAGATTTGATGCTTGAAGTCTTGCAAAAACTCAATTTGTTCGATAAGGTCGATTATACGCCAACAGTTGAGGAAGTTCAGGATACGGTAGAAAAGGTTTTGTTCGACAATAAATTGTTTGATGTTGCAAAGGCCTATATCGTATACAGAAAGCAGCATGAAAGCATGCGTAACACAAAGGAGCTGCTTTCAAACATGGACATCATCGATAAATACATCGATTTAAATGATTGGCGCATAAAGGAAAGCGCGAACTCATCATATTCCTTGCAGGGATTGAACCAGCACATTGCCACAGTCATCAGTTCTCAATATTGGCTGGAACGTGTGTATCCTGACGAGATACGGCAGGCATATCAGTCGGGTCGCATGCATATTCACGACCTGGGCTTTTTGAGTGTCTATTGTGTGGGATGGGATTTGGAAGATTTGCTCATGACTGGTTTCACAGGCGTCCCCGGCAAGATAGAAAGCAGTCCTGCAAAGCATTTGCGCACCGTGTTAGGCCAAATAGTGAACTTCTTCTACACCATGCAGGGCGAAGCTGCAGGAGCACAGGCTTTCTCGAGTTTCGATACTTATCTGGCTCCATTCATCCGATATGACAACTTGACGTATGAACAGGTGAAACAGTCGTTGCAAGAGTTTATGTTCAATATAAATGTGCCGACGCGTGTGGGTTTCCAGACACCATTCACAAACATAACGCTCGACTTGAAGGTCCCATCGACTCTTAAAGACCATCCGGTCATCGTTGGAGGCAAGTTGCAAGATGACACTTACGGCGATTTCCAGAAGGAGATGGACATTTTCAATGCCGCATTTGCCGATGTCATGTCGGAGGGCGATGCCAACGGCAGTGTGTTTTCGTTCCCTATACCTACCTACAACATTACCAAGGACTTTGAATGGGATAATCCGGCATACGCAAAGATTTGGGAAATAACAGCAAAGTACGGCATTCCGTATTTCTCAAATTTCGTCAATTCCGACATGAGTCCTGACGATGTACGTAGCATGTGCTGCCGTTTGCGACTTGACAAGCGCGAGTTGCAGAAACGTGGCGGTGGCCTGTTTGGAGCAAACCCATTGACGGGCAGTGTAGGCGTTGTGACCATCAACCTGCCTCGCTTGGGCTACGAATCAAAGTCGGAAAATGAATTTTTCCAACGGCTTGACAAACTTATGGAACTTGCAAAAGATAGCCTTGAAATTAAACGAAAGGTTATTGAGAATCTGACTGATAGAGGACTTTATCCATACTCCAGATTCTATTTGCGCAATATAAAGCAACGTACTGGCAGGTATTGGAAAAACCACTTCTCGACAATCGGAATTGTTGGCATGAACGAATGTTGCCTTAATTTTTTGGGATGCAGTCTTGTAGATGACTTGGGCCATTCGTTTGCCGTTAAGGTGCTTGATCACATGCGCGACAAATTGGCTGAATTCCAGACCGAGACGGGAAACATATACAATTTGGAAGCAACTCCGGCCGAAGGGACATCGTACCGCTTGGCAAAAATTGACAAGGCGGAGTACAACGATATCATCACTGCCAACGAAGAGCACGTTCGCCGTGGCGCAAAGCCGTATTATACAAATTCAAGCCAGTTGCCAGTCTATTTCACCGACGATTTGTTCGAGGCACTGCGCCTGCAAGACGACTTGCAGACAAGGTACACGGGTGGAACGGTTTTCCATACATTCTTGGGCGAAAGCCAACTTTCAAACGAGGCAGTCAAGAAATTGATCCGTAAGGTGACAAATACATTCCATCTGCCATACATAACGCTATCGCCTACATTCAGCATTTGTCCAGAACACGGCTATATATTCGGCGAACACCACAAGTGCCCGAAATGCGAGGAGGAAGGCCAAGATACCAGCTGTCAGGTGTATTCACGAATAGTAGGCTACTTGCGCCCAATAGAGCAATGGAACGACGGCAAGCGCCAGGAGTTCAGTGAGCGTAAATTGTTCGACAAGTCGTTGAACCTATAGCAAATCGTTTGTCGTAAGCCAAAGTGGTTCCAGATTCAGTCTCGGGCCACTTTCCTTTTTTTGTAAAAAAGATATACCGAAAATGAAAATCGCAGGGCTGGTAAAGCAAAGTTTTATTGACTATCCAGATAAAATGGCGAGTGTCATATTCACCCAGGGATGCAATTTCCGCTGTGGTTATTGTCACAACCCGTCATTAGTGTTGCCCGAATTGTTTGGACAAAACAAGATTATCGACGTCGACGAGGTGCTGAGGTACCTTGACAGCCGTCGCGGTTGGCTCGAAGGCGTTGTCGTTACAGGTGGTGAACCGACCATTCATGGCGATTTGCCCGATTTTCTGCGCGCAATACGCAATTTGGGGTATTGCATAAAGCTCGACACCAACGGCACCAATCCAGACATGCTTGAACGTCTCTTGGCGGAAAAACTGCTCGATTTCATGGCAATGGACATAAAGTCAAATCCAGACGCCAACTCATATTCACAGATAATCGGCAAGGATGCAACGTTGATTATGCCAAACATATGGCGTTCAATAAAGTTGATACAGAATTCGGGAATAGGCTACCAATTCCGAACCACGGTAATCCCGAATGTGCATCCAATTGGCATTACTGACGACATAATCCGTTTCCTTGAGTATGACGCTAATTTTGTGCGACAGGAATACCGTGACGGAGATACGGTTGCAAAGAATCTGAAAAAAATGTCGTAGCAAGACAGTAAGGTTTTTACTTTTGCGAAAAAAAACAAATGCCATGATAGAATTTGAACTAAAACCGACAACTGACGGAACCGAGCCGTTCATTGAGCTCAATAAGCTGATAAAGCTCCTTCGGATCAGTGAGAGTGGCGCACAAGCCAATTTGTTTGTCGATGACGGTATGGTGAAGCTTAATGGTGTGACCGAGACTCGCAAGCGTGCAAAGCTACGTCACGGTGATGTCGTTGAAGTGCTCGGAAATACGATAAAGGTGCTGTAGAATATAGCGTTGGCCGACAAAAGGGCAAAGGCGGTTTTATTCGTCTTTGCTTTTTTTGCTTGCACAATGAAATAAAAAAAGCCCGACTAACTTACGTTAATCAGGCTTCTGCGGTGCGGACGAGACTCGAACTCGCGACCTCCGGCGTGACAGGCCGATATTCTAACCAACTGAACTACCACACCATTGTTAGAACTTTGTTGCTCTCATTTCCGAAAAGCGTTGCAAAAGTAGTGCCTTTTTTGATATCTGCAATAGCTTGAACCCCTTTTTTTGAAAAATATTTTTGGTGTTTTGTCTAATGTTTTATTAGTCAGATAGTACCATTTTGCATAAATTTAATGGTGTTCGGTTTTAGACCGGATTTTGAACATATTTATATATTTGTGTAACATAAAAAATAGCGGAATTATGAAAGAAAGAATCGGGTTTGGCCCACGTTTGGGTGCTTTTGCAATAGATGTTGTGTTGGTTTGGATTTTGGCTTTTGTCTTGAGCAAGTTGTTCCCTTCGTTTTTGCTGGAATCGACAAGGGCGCAGTTGGAACAGACATTGTCGGCAAATCCGATGCTAGCCAATTTATATGATGAAAATATGATATCGATAATGGTGTCGGCGACGAGAGTTGGCGTTTTGGTAAATGTCGCCCGTTTGCTGTATTTTTTGCCTGAAATTTTCATTGGAAAATCGTTGGGCAAATTGATGCTGGGCTTGCAGATTGTTGGGGTTGAAGGTGGGCAGGCTTCGCCATTGGCGCTGTTGTCACGTTATCTGATTAAGCATATAGGCAAGGTTTGTGCAGTTTTGTCACTGTTGGTTGCCTCTGTATTGTTCAACACTTTCGGAAACTTGTTGGGCTTGGTTGTGTTTGTTGGTTGCTTCTTTTCTGCAAGTGAAAAGCATCAGGCCCTTCACGACAGCATTTGCGGTACAATTGTTGTGAAGAAATCTGACGTGAATCAAAATTCAACAGAAGTCAGCAATTGGATTTAAGTATAGGTTTATTTATAATAATTAATTGGTATTCAACCGCCGAAGGTCGTGAAACCAACCGCCGTACCGAATTGAAGGTGGTGGAAATGTGATATGTGTTGCATTTAGTTGCAAGGGACATTTTTATGCGTAAAAAAACTTATTTATTGGTAGCCTTGTTGTTGTTCGGGAAAATATTGCTGGCACAACAAGTAGTTCTGTATGGTGTTGTCACAGAGTCTGATAGCATTGTCCCGTTTGTCAATGTTGCGGTTTTCAATGAAGATGACAGTTCAATGGTTTCAGGAACCGTTTCAGATTTGAGTGGCGATTATTCAATTGATTTGGAGAAAGGAAAATACATTGTCAAGGCAACTTGCATTGGCTATAAGCCGTATTTCCGAAATGTTGATTTGTCCGAAGAAGATTATGTCAATGTCGATATTCAACTCGAATTGGATTCGGAAATGTTAGGTGAGGTGAATGTGGTTGAAAGTCGGGCAAAAATCGGGCTTAACAAGTCATCGTACACGTTCACTTCAGAACAGATACAGTCGGCGTCGGAGGCGCGTGATTTGGTCAAGGAGATGCCCGAATTGCACATAAGTGCCGTTGACAACAAATTGTCTACCATTGACGGCAAGTCTATCTTGATATTGATAAATGGAGTTAAGGCTTCTGACGGGGAGTTGGAACTGATTCGCGCCAAAAACGTGACAAGTGTCGAATTATATAAAGTGCCACCATTGCGATATGCAAACGATGCGGAAGTTGTTGTCAATGTGAAAGTAAAACCTGAAGAGAACGGCATTGTCGGCGAGGCTTATGTCAGGGCAGGGCAAATGTATTCGCAGGCAAGAGGAATGGTCGCGCTTATAAGTGGCCGTAACAAACTCACTTTCGACATTGGCACGCACATAAATCATAATAGAGATGTAAAGGATGAAGAATCAGGTGTTTATAAATATGGTATTCAGTCAAGTAATTATGAATACGATTACTCAAAGAAATATAACGAATGGGGAAATCAAAACAGTGCATCTTTGATTTGGCAAAATCAGTTGCCCGATGATTATACATTGCAAATGACGGCTTCAATAGCCAAGTCGACAACAAAGACAGACGGCTCTGGAACCTCTATGTTTTGTGTTGATACAAATTCATTCAGCCGTGAAAGTTCACAGTCGGACCGTATAAAGTCGCTGAATCCCAGTCTCGACTTGTATTTTTCAAAAAACTTTTCCCAAAGCAGTTTCATTGCCACCGATATCTTGTATTCAAATATGAGCAATGAACAAAAGTCGTTGTCAACAGAGATAAATGTCGTCGATTCTGCCGTTGTTTTTGTCGATATGCTTGATATGCAGGCTGATAAACAATTGCTTGCGGGTGAGGTGTATTATTCATACAGCAATGATGTGATGTCTTTGGAGTTTGGCTATCAAGGGCAAAGGTCATTTTTGAAAAATACAATCAAAAACACACTTGCGGATAATTCTGTTGACAATGTAAATATTTGGAAACATTATCTTTATGCTGAATCGACAGCCGAATTAGGAAACTTTATGTACGATTTTGGTTTAGGTGCTACGTTTGACAGTCGTGAAGACGGATTTTCAAATTGGACTTTCACCCCAAAAGTGAATTTGGGTTATTATTTGAATCGTAAAAATGTTGTGAATCTGAATTTTAGTTCGTATACTGAAATGCCGACTCTGCAACAGATGAGTGAAAACAAGATACTTATAATGCAGAATTTTTACAGTTCAGGCAACAAGGATGTTGAAAACAGCACAAATTACAGTCTTTCCGCTCAATACACTTTTCAGCCAAGTTCAAGTTTCTTCTTGATGTTTAATGTCGATTACAACTATACGTACCATAAATTGTTTGAAAAGTATGTGGAACGTAATGGCGCAATCAACTTGTTGACAATGAATGCACACGATTTTTCGGAAGTCGGACCGTCATTGTACTTAATGTATAAGCCAATAAAGTGTCTCGAGTTTTCTGTTCAAGGAAGTGCCACGTATCAGATGTTTACAGAATCTAAAGGCGCGGAAACCGTCGACAATTGGTTCTTCCCGTTGTATTTCAACGCTCAATACAGTTATGGCGATTTTTCGTGCTCATACTTGCAAATGTATGGCAACCATATGTTGAATGGCTTGAAAAAAGAAGGATACGAAAAGGTCTCGTATGTGGATATCAATTACAAGTTGAACAATTTTACTTTCGGTGTTCAGTGCCTGTTCCCATTTATTGAGGACAAATTCAGCAATAAAACAACCTCATCATCGTTGGTATATAACAGTTCAAAGTCAAATCTGAAAACCAAGAATCGGGCATTGAGCCTGTCAATAACCTGGAATTTTGCCAAAGGCAAGGATTTGGACAGCCAGAAGATTTTGGAAATATCAGATTACGATGATGCAAGGTTTATGTATTGATGATTGTTTTGCATTGAATGTACAAGAAACGATTTGTTTCGGCTTGCGAATTCAATCAAGGACTTGACCGTGGCTTTAGCCGTCAGGTATCCATTTTACAAGGGCAATAAGGAAATAAACAAGGTGATAGGTTCCGACCTTATTTCTTCAAACAAGACACAAGTGGTTGAAGATTATGCCAATATGCTGTATGTCAACCTGATTTACAATGTCGGGTGGGGTGCGGGCAAGTCTGCTGTAAGACAACTCAAGTACAACAGCGATTCCGACACAGGCGTGCTTAACCGCAAGTGATCAAGATTGGTTCTACTACAACCTTGTCAGAAACCAACTTGAATTGGGTAATTGAAACTTGTCAATCATTCAATCAGCGTTCAATTCACGTCGGCGGACATCGGTGATTCCCAGATGATTAACTGTAAATGGTTCCCACAATGTTGCGCTTGCCACCGTAGTTGCGGAATTCGCAAAGATAGATGCCTTGCCAGGTGCCAAGATTCAGTTGGTGGTTGGTGATAGGAATCGTCACCGACGGACCAATTATTGATGCCTTGATGTGAGCAGGCATATCGTCGTCGCCTTCAGTGTCGTGGGTGTAGTTAGGGTCGCGTTCGGGCACCAGTTTGTCAAAGAAATACTCAAAGTCGGAGCGAACCGATGGGTCGGCGTTCTCATTTATCGACAATCCCGCCGAAGTGTGCTGAATCATAAGATGCAGTAGACCTTGCTCTGGTAATTCGGGAAGATTTTTTATTATTGTACCAGTTATCAAGTGGTAACCTCTGTGATAGTTCGGCAATGTGATTTGAAATTGTGAAACCATAATCGTAATTTTTTATACTAATTTATTCATTAAATCTGAAAAAATGAACCGATTGATCGCAATAATTCTCAATATGTTTTTGCTTGCCCCGTCAATGGCAATTAATGTCTCGACGGATATTGATGTGCCACAGTCAGTTGACAGTTCGGCACTGCTGACGGGAATTAATGGCTTGTGCACCGATTTAGCTGATGCCAATTTTGAAAGTGGTTGGTGTCTGCCTGCCGACAAGACGTTTTCTATGCCCCAATTCGAGATTTTGTGCGATGAATTGCAGAAAGCTGTCGAAGATACCAATGTTCGCGTTTCAATTGTCGATATTGCGCCTTTGACGGCTGATACTTGCCTGGTCCAACTTTCAATTGTCAATGCTGTCAGCGACCAGTTGTTGTCGTTGTTTGAGATTGTCGCCACAAAGTTGGAAGGCAGATACTTGTTTTCGTCCGTTTTGAGTAGGAATATGAAGGCTATGCAGACGGTCGGTTGTGAAGGAATAAATGTCTATTTTAACAATGATGCCGATAGATTGTTGGCTGAACGTTATGTGGAAACTGCTTTGTCCTTCGACCGAAAATTTGGCGCGATTCACCCTGCCAATGCGTTTCTGTGTGAGAATGGTACCTCGTTGATGCAGATGTTTCGATTGTTGGGAATTAATTACTTACGTGATGCGGTGGGCTCAAGTTGGCCAATGGTTGACTTTGAATACCCTGATGTCGCATTTTATTTTTACACAAATAGATATAAAGATGAAGGTATCGATTCTCACGATTTGTTCCATTCTCGTGCATCGTTGGCCATAGAAAGTGATGCCGTAAATTCTTATATGGTTTGTGGTGGCGGTTATGTGTATGGCGGAAGTTGGGGTATGAGTTGGAACGAAATCAAGTCGAAGTTCAAGGCAAATATGAAATATGATGCCGAAACCGATTGGTTGAAACTCTATTTTGAGCGTTTCAATTTCGGTGATTCAAAAGAGAAACATTTGTTAATCACGCAGTTTGTCAATGCATTGATTATTGAGCAGGTTGAGGCGGAGCAAGGTTTTGATGCCGTGGTCAAACTTTTGTCGAGTGGCAATATGAACAAGGAACGCCAGCGTTTTTTCAATATACTTGAAAGTGTAACAGGAATAAATGAGCATAATTTCAATGCCAAGGTGTGCGAATTGATAGAAAAGTCAATGAAATTTTAGTCAACCAACAATAAAAATGTTTCATTTCAGTTTGTAGGCAGTAAGGGCAATTGATTATTTTTGCAACTCATTAAAAAAAACGTCAGTGAGAACATTGTTGTTGGCAATTCTGGTTTTGGTCACTAGTGTGGCTCATGCGCAGACTTGCATCTACGGCAAGGTCACAAACCAGTCGGGCGAGCCCATTGAGTTTGCGAATGTTGTTTTGAAAGGCAATTCCAAAGGCACGATAACCGATATCAATGGCGAGTATCGTCTACAGTTGCCGGCGGGAAAGTCGCTGTATGTCTCTTTTTCCGTATTGGGATACCAGACGCAATGGGAGGAGGTTTTGCTGGCCGAAGGTCAGCAACGCAAATTGGACGTGGCTTTGGTTGCCACTTCACAGGAATTGGAGCAAGTGACAGTTGAGGATGTGCAGGTTCGCAAGAGCACATTGACCCGTCTCAATCCTAAAGTAATGAGCGTATTGCCAGATGCGTCGGGTAGCATTGAAAGCCTGATAAAGACGATGCCGGGCGTGGCTTCAAACAACGAGATGAGCTCGCAGTATTCTGTACGTGGCGGCAGCTTCGACGAGAATCTTGTTTATGTCAATGGCATTGAGGTTTACCGTCCGTTTTTGGTGCGTTCGGGTGAACAGGAAGGGTTGAGCTTCGTCAATAGCGACATGGTGTCGTCACTGCTTTTCTCGGCAGGCGGTTTTGATGCCAAATATGGCGACAAGATGTCATCGGTTTTGGACATCAAGTACAAGCGTCCGAGCGGATGGGGCGGAACAGCTTCCGGCAGTTTGTTCGGCGGTTCGGTAATGGTTCATGGCGACAGTTTCAACCATAGGTTCCACCATATTTCAGGCTTAAGATACAAGACGACTAAATATTTGTTGAATTCTCTGGAAACATCAGGCGACTATGATCCCAAATTTCTCGATTTCCAGACTTATTGGTCTTTTGACTTGACAAGCAAAGTTGAATTGGGATTTCTCGGAAACTGCTCAACTAACGTTTACAATTTCACGCCACGCAACCGCCGTACAAAGTTCGGCCTTATGAATCAGCCGATGGAGCTGCGCATGTTTTTCGAGGGAAGCGAGAGCGATGCGTTTTATACTTACATGGGTGCGGTTTCGGCAGATTATAAAGCCAACGATGATTTTAGCCTGAAAGTTACGGCGTCGGCTTTTAGTACAAAAGAGAGCGAGACGTTCGATGTCTTGAGCGAATACTTTATCAATGAAGTCGATAACGCCGTGGGGTCCGGCTCCTATGGCGACAGTGTCAGTACCGTGGGCATAGGCGCATTCCGTAACCACGGTCGCAATTATCTGAATGCCAATGTGTACACTATCGAACATAAGGGCATGTTGAGTGTCGAACAGCATTTCGTCAATTGGGGGTTGACATTTTCCCGCCAGGAGATAAACGACAACCTTTCGGAATGGACAATGATTGATTCTGCTGGCTACTCTATGCCTCATTCCGACACTTCGGTCAACATGAACTATTTCCTGCGTGCAAAAAACGACGTGTCTTCTTCACGTTTTACGGCATACGTTCAAGATGTCTTTTCCTTCAAGCTCGATTCGTCCGACATGCACCTTACATTGGGTGTCAGAGCCAATTACTGGGACTTCAATGACGAACTTTTGGTGTCGCCACGAGCCAGCCTTTCCTACAAGCCTAATTGGAAGCGTGACATTCTATTTAAATTGTCGGCAGGATATTACTATCAGTCACCTTTTTATAAGGAGATGCGCTTGCCCGGTGGACATATTAATCACGATATCAAGGCACAGAAATCAATCCATTTTGTTGCGGGCGCCGATATGAATTTCACTGCGTGGAATCGTCCGTTCAAGTTTATTGCCGAATTGTATTACAAGCGTATGACTGATTTGATTTCGTATCAGGTTGACAATCTGCGTACTATTTATTCGGGCCAGAATGATGCCGATGGATATGCTGTAGGCCTCGATATGAAGGTCAACGGTGAGTTTGTCAAAGGAGTCGATTCGTGGTTCAGCCTATCACTTATGCAGACCGAGGAAGATATCCGAAACGATGTGTGGGTCAAGACCGATGCCGATGGAAACCAGTACGAGACACATCCAGGCTACATTCCTCGTCCAACCGACCAGCGTCTGAATATCAGTATGTTCTTTCAGGATTATTTCCCTGGCAACCCAGATTATAAGGTGCACTTGCAAATCAACTTTGGCTCAAAGTTGCCGTTCGGACCGCCTAACTCGCCAAGATATATGGCTACTGGCCGTATGCAGTCGTATCAGCGTGTCGATTTGGGATTTTCCAAGAGTCTGAAAAACAGTTCCAAGACATATACTAAAAGCAGTCTGTTCTATTATGTGAAGGAAGCGTGGATTTGTGCCGAAATACTGAACGTCATCGACCGCCAGAACGTCGCTTCATACGAGTGGGTGACAGATTTTAACAACCGTCAGTATGCAGTAGAGAACTCGTTGACAGGCCGTAGGTTCAATGTGAAACTGTCAATTAACTTTTAGTCGCACGTTGTTTGCGACTATAGCACTCGAATCAACTTTTGTGCAAAAAGCAGGTTTGTTCCTACAACCGCAAGTCCGATAATGCTGTAAACAACCATTTGTGCTATTCCTGCATCTATTATTGACATCGTTTCTGCCAGTATGTAAATGCTGATTGGTAGGCATATTATGCTTGTAATCAGGCACGGAACGTATTTCCGCAAAACAATGCTTTGGCCTATGTGGATTACCAGATGTATTGTGTATGCCATAAATGTTCCCCACCAGAAACACCATAGCCAAGTCTTGTCGAGTGACAGCGCGCATCCGCATATCGCAAGGCAAAGCAGAAATTCCTCAAGTACGGCAAGTGCCATGCCTTCAGTATTGTAACCTGCAAATTTGCCCGCAATTTTCGGAAAGCGTTTTTGGAGAATGTCGAGGTTCTTGTCAAGCCACCATTTCAGGCCTATCAACTCTTCCAAGTCGTGAACCATAAATAAGATAGGGAATAGCCATACATATTTTGCCATAATTACGAAATTTGCTGGGTGGCACGTCTTTGCATATCCTTTGTCATAAACAGTTTTGAAAAGCGTTCGATAGGAATATTATTGGTGCATTTGACAAACACGAATGTTATTGTGCAGGCGAAAATGAACCTGAACAGCACCACGCCAGTCCAGTGACCGCCCATTGAAAGCATCAGTATCGTGTCCTCTATTATGCTGTGAAACAGCCCCATCAGAGTCATTGAGTAGAAGATGCCTTTTATGTCGATGTCCTTTTGCTTGCTTTCCTCAATCAGCAGTCCGCCACCATAAGCAATGCCCAAAGTGAGTCCGATGATGGTTATCGGAAGCACTTTCTTGCTAATTCCAAGCCATTTGAGTGTCGGTTCCATAACCTTGTTCACTATCTTTATTAGTCCAGTTACATCAAGCAGATGCAAGAAGATTACAAGTGTGAATATTACGCAAGTTATTACTCCATAGTTCTTTATCTCGTTTATTGCCCAGGCGCCCCACGATGTCTGCGATGTGGTAAGGAATGGCGATATGGTGGCTTCCTCTTGCAATGCGCCGATAGCGTTGTACATCCTCGACATAATCATTCCAAGTACTATTGCAAATCCAAATCGTATGGAGGTCATCACCCAGCCTTTGATTCCAGTCTTTTGCGAGATGGTGATTTCGATTGGGAAAGTATGTGCCACCAGCATCATTGTAAACAAAGTTGTCATTTGCGCCACTGTCATAGGCTCCATTGAAGGATAGATGCTGAATAGCGTGAGGAATCCGCCGTAGATGCTAACAACCATTGTCGTGAGCCATACTATCGCGGTTTCGGCGGGCAACCCTACAATGCCCATTATCGGTTCAAGAAAATCGCATATATACGACAAGAGCCCCCATTGCTGAATGAACCGAATCAGAATGGATACGGGAATCATAAACTTGAAGAGCGTGATGCACGAGTTCTTGCCCCTATGCCATACGTAATTGAAAAAATCTTGCAGTTGCGACATCTGTCTTTTTTTTGTGGGCGCAAAAATAATCTACAGCGCTGAATGAAAAAAGACGAAAGTTTTGCAATTCAATATGAAAAATGAATTAAGTTTGAATCCGTTGAATTATCATACTATCATAAAATGAAACAGTTAATACTGACAATCTCCGCTTTATTTGCCATGTCGGCAATGGCGCAAGAGGCTATAACGCCACAGGTGTTACAGTTGCTGAAAGGAAGTTATGCCAATTCTCCAACCGATAAGGCATTGCGCAATGCTGTCAGTGCCAATTCGCTGAAAGCACTGGCGCTAAATCAGGAGAATACGTCAACGCCAGACACGTATTTTAGCGTAGAAGTGCCATACAGTGGCATTTCAGACCAATGCAGTAGTGGCCGTTGCTGGCTGTTCTCCGGAATGAACGTCTTGCGTGCAAAAGCAATGAAGAAGTTTGATATCAGCGACTTCTTTTTCAGCAACATTTACCTATTCTTTTATGACCAGCTCGAAAAGAGTAATCTGTTCCTTCAGTGCATAATCGACACAAGGGCAAAGCCTATTGACGACCAGATGGTAAGGTGGCTTTTCCAAAATCCGTTGAGCGATGGCGGAACCTATGCCGGCGTAGCCGATTTGGTAATGAAATATGGCCTTGTTCCTCAGGATATTATGGCGGAAACATACAATAGCGACAACACCTCGGAAATTGACAATATATTGAAACGCAAGTTGCGAGAATTTGGCATAGTTCTGCGAGAAAAGGCAGAAAGCGGTGTTTCTCAAGAGTCGCTTGAACAACTCAAGGTGGAGCAGCTGAAGACTGTCTATCGGATATTGGTGATGGCTTACGGCGAGCCTGTGACGCAGTTCACTTGGGCACCGAAAGACAGCAATGGCAAGGCGAAAAACGAGCCTAAAACATACACACCACTCGAATTCTACCATTATATCTATGGAACCGATGAGAACCTGTATTCTGATTATGTCATGCTGATGAACGACCCGTCGCGCCCATATAATCAAGTGTATGAGATAGATTGCGACAGACATCTTTACGAAGGCCACAATTGGCTATATCTCAATTTGGATGTTGAAGACTTGAAAGCTCCAGTGATAGCAAGCCTTAAAGATTCTTCGGCAATGTATTTTAGCTGCGATGTGGCAAAATGCCTGAACAGCAAAAACGGGATGTTGGATATTGATAATTACGACTATTCCAGCTTATTCGGCACGACATTCGGCATGACTAAAAAACAACGCATTTTGACGTTCGACAGCGGATCGAGCCACGCAATGACATTAGTGGCAGTCGATTTGAATGCCGAAGGAAAGCCGGCAAAATGGAAATTGCAGAATAGCTGGGGTGGCGATTATGGCTATAAAGGACATCTTATCATGACAGATGAATGGTTTGATGAGTATATGTTCAGGGTTGTGGTAAATAAAAAATATTGTTCCCCAAAGATTTTAACTATGCTTAAAATGAAACCAATAAGATTGCCGGCGTGGGATCCAATGTTTTCTGGAGAAAAATAATTCGCATTAATTGAAACAAAAATGTTGTGATAAGCGTATATGGGTAGTGTTTTTTGAAAAATTATTGAGTTATGGAAAATGATGTATGTGGAAAGTTGGATAAATGCCCAATTTTCGTGAAGGGCGTTTTGGTTAATGATTATACAGGAGTCGCCTATAGAAATATGTATTGTCTGGTGCCAGGTAAGTATAAGGAATGTAAGCGCTATTTGGCTGCAACAGCAACAGGCAAGCCCGTTCCAGAAACTGTGATGCCAAATTCAAAAAAGAGTTTGGATGAGATTATTGACATGATAAAATCAAAGTGATATAATCTAAAGACATCAAAAAACGGCAATTGATCGCAGTTGTCGTTTTTTTTTTGTGAAAATATTTTTTCAAATAAATGGAGTAGTGTTGCAAGAGAATAAATTTTGCCTACTTTTGCACCCGTAAAACATAACCGGTCGATTCGTCTAACGGTTAGGACGAGAGATTCTCAATCTCTAAATAGGAGTTCGATTCTCCTATCGACTACACAAGCTGCAGAAAGGCAGCTTTTTTTGTTTTAGATAAAAACGTGTAACTATGACAAACCGTCGTGTAAGAGTGCGCTTTGCGCCAAGTCCCACAGGAGCACTTCACATTGGTGGAGTCCGCACCGCCCTTTACAATTATCTGTTCGCCCGCAAGAATGGGGGCGATTTCATTCTCCGCATAGAGGATACCGATTCACAGCGATTCGTTCCTGGAGCCGAGGCCTATATAATTGAGGCACTGAAATGGTGCGGTATCAAGACTGATGAAGGTGTCGAGCAGGGTGGCCCGCACGCACCATACCGCCAAAGTGAGCGTCGCGCTATTTATCTGAAATATGCACAACAACTTGTCGATTCCGGCAATGCATATTATGCATTCGATTCGGCCGAGTCGCTTGACGCAATGCGCAAGGATGCCGAATCGAAAGGTCTGACATTTGCCTACAACTATCAGGTGCGCAATCAGTTGGAGACATCGCTGAAGTTGTCGGCCGATGAGGTTAAGCAACGCATCGAGCGTGGCGACCAATGGGTTGTCCGTTTCAAGATGCCTGAAAACGAGAATGTTGAGATGGACGATATCATCCGTGGACATATAACCATAAACACATCAACTCTTGACGACAAGGTGCTATACAAGTCAGCCGACCAGTTGCCGACTTACCATTTGGCCAACATCGTCGACGACCATTTGATGGAGATTACGCACGTCATTCGTGGTGAGGAGTGGTTGCCGTCGTTGCCTTTGCACTATTTGCTGTATCGTGCATTTGGCTGGACCGATACACAGCCTGAATTCGCTCATCTGCCGTTGCTTCTCAAGCCACAAGGTCAAGGCAAGTTGAGCAAGCGCGACGGCGACAAGTTCGGGTTCCCTGTGTTCCCATTGCGTTGGGTGGCACCAAACGGCGAGGTTTCGTCAGGATACCGCGAGGATGGTTATCTTCCACAGGCATTCATCAATATGTTGGCTCTTTTGGGTTGGAATCCAGGTACCGAGCAGGAACTGTTCTCAATGGATGAGTTGATTGCTTCGTTCTCTCTTGAAAAGGTAAGCAAGGCGGGCGCACGTTTCAATCCTGAAAAGGCAAAATGGTTCAATGCACAGTATATCCGCCATTGCGATGACGCCTATTTGGGAGGTTTGCTATTGTCAATGCTTTCGGAAAAGGGCGTCAGCACAACTTTGGAACGCGCTGCCAAAGCCGTATCTCTGATTAAGGAAAGGGCCACATTCCCTAAAGACTTGCTTCCATTGACAGAATATATGTTTATGGCACCGGGACAGTTTGATGAAAAATCGGTAAACAAGTTTTGGAGGCAAGAGAATGTTGATAACCTGAAAAAGCTAGCCTCGAGACTTTCGGAATGTGAAAAGATCACGTCAGCTGAAACAGAACCGGAAATTCATCAGTGGATTATGGACAATCAGCTTTCAATGGGACAGCTGATGAATACTTTGCGCATTGCTGTTCTGGGAATCAGCCAAGGTCCAAGCATATTCGACATTTGTGAGTTTATCGGAAAGGAAGAGACACTTGCTCGAATCAACAAGGCAATTGATACATTGCCAATAAAGTAACATTGGCATTTAAGCATATTATAAAAGCGCAGGTGGCAGTTACCGCTTGCGCTTTTTATTTTCTGGTTCGTCATTGCAAAAAACATATCTTTACCAATAAAACAGAACGCAATGCAATTCTTGTATCCAAACGTATTATGGGCTCTTACGGCTATTGCCGTTCCTGTCATCATACATTTTTTCAATTTGCATCGATACCAGATAGTACCATTTAGCAATACGCAGTTTGTCAAGGCATTGCAGACAGAGCAACGGTCACGATCGACAATTCGGAAGTGGTTGTTGCTGGCGTTGCGCATACTCGTAATCGCATTTGCGGTGATGGCTTTCGCTAGGCCATACATTCCACAAGATGGCAATCGGAAATCGGGCAATTTGAGGGTTGCGGTATATGTCGACAATTCGTTCAGCATGGAGGCGAATGGCGAATACGGCGTTTTGCTTGAATGGGCCAAGACAATGGCACGCAATCTTACAGACTTGTTCCCGCCTCATACCGAATTCTTGCTCATGACCAACGAAATGGAACCGCAGCAACAGCGTTGGGTAAGTAAGGAACAGTATATTGATTGGGTTCAAAATATACGTTCCACACATTTGGTGACAAATATTGATGAAGTGCTTTCGCGTCAGCAGACAATAGGGAGAGATAGCACAAAAATCATATATTCGTTTATTCTCAGTGATTTACATAAGCCGGCGTTCATGCTTGCAAATGCGCATCCTATAGCAGGACAGCGGGTCTTTGTGGTGCCATTCGAAAATAAGACACAAAACAATTTATCAATTGATTCAGTATGGTTCAGCTCGCCTGGCTTGTATCCTGGTAAAGTCGAGGAAATGACGGTCAGGGTGCGTAATTATGGCAGAGAGCCGGTAAAGAATCAAAGTCTGCAGGTTTATGTAAACGACACACTGAAAAATGCCGTTCCGTTTTCAGTAGATGCCAAAGGGGCTTCGGATGTGCAATGCACGTTTTTACATGGTTCCCAAGGGTGGAGTAGTGGTCGCGTCGAAATTCAGGATTATCCAATAACATTTGACAATCAACTCTATTTTGCCTACGATATTTTACCGCAAACAAAGGTGCTTCGCATTTCTGCAGAACCGATAAAAGACTATTTTTCGGCACTATATGCTTCTGATAAGAATGTCGGCTATTCCCGAGTGTCGCCATTCAACGTGCAACAAGATAAATTGTTTGATTATCAGTTTGTGATAGTCGACACAAAAGAGCCATTGTCGTCAGGCTTGACCGATATCTTGGCTCAATATGTGGCAAAAGGGGGGCATTTGGCATTGCTACCATTGGAGTCAGCTGTATTTGACAATTTGCTAAAGGCGACGGAAGGCCCAAAATTGACCGATTGGATTGAGCAAGATGGCAGGGCATCGAACCTGAATACGACACACAGCCTGTTTCGCGATGTGTTTTCTTCAAAGGAAAGCAATTATTCAATGCCAACATATAAGGGGTATTTCAAGGTTGAGGCGACTTCGCGTCAACGTGTTGAGCGCTTGTTTGATGCTGAATCGGGCGATTATTTGCAGTTTGCATATGGCTATGGATCAGGTAAGGTATATGTATTGGCGGTTCCGTTTGCATCGGAGCTGACAAATTTAATGTTTCATCCAGCATTCGTCCCATTGTATTACAATATGGCAATACAAAGCACATCGGCAGGTAGCCTATACTCAGTGCTAAGGCAAGATATGCAAGTTGACATGCCGATGTTTGACTTGTCAAGAAATCTGTCGCTTGCAAGTGACAGTGGCACAAAGATATATCCAGCAAAACGCATCGTCGGAAACGGCATTGTGCTGTATCCCAATGTCGCCGAGATTGATGCCGGTGCTTGGACGGTGGAATCTGGTGCAGAATCGGTCGGAAAAGTCTCGTTCAACTATGACAGGAAAGAGTCGGTGCAACAATTCTGGAATGCGGATGAAGTGCTGGAGCAACTGTCGCAACAAGGGTTTGATGCAGAATTAGTCAAGGCGTCAGAAACGGCCTTGACCAATAAATTTGCAGGGGCCCGTTCGTCAGACGGCCTTTGGCGCTGGTTTGTCGCATTTGCGCTTTTGTGCTTGGTGGCAGAAGAATTGTTGCTAAAGAAAAAGTGATGATAAGCAAACATCAATAGCAACATTTTTATACATTTTGGGCGATTTTAATCGCTACGGCAGTACAAGTTTATTTGCCTACACCGCAAAGATTGTCAGGTGTTTAATGATTTACTTGTACGTTATGAAGAAATCTGTTCGGAAACAATTGCTTCAGCATTTTGAAGGTGTTGCAGAATTGCAGTCGCAATATTTAAGGCTCGATTCCAAATTGACAAAAGTTACAAATTGCTACAATTTCCATTGTAAGGAAAAATGTGGCAAGTGCTGTTTAGGATCGGCAGAAAACAAGGAAGCGACAGTCTTTGAAATGTTGCCAATGGCCATCGATTTGCTTGATAGGGGGCTGGCCGATGAAAAGCTGAAAATGTTGCTTGAAACTGACGATTGTTCGAAAATCATGTGTGTCAACTATGCCAACGATGACGAGAGCCTAGGCTACGGACATTGCACGCAGTATGCATTGCGTCCGTTTGTATGCCGCTTGTTTGGCGAAAGCCTGTATCACGTTAAGGGAGATAAGCTTGAGATGACAGGTTGTCTCTGGCTAAAGGAATCGTTCAACTCAAACCCGAATAAGGTTGAATTGCTGAAGCATTTGCCGGTAATGGGAGATACCGTATTGCGTGGACGCGAATTGAGTGAATTGGACTTGCTGGAAATCAAGGATATAAATAGCGCTCTTCGTGATGCATTGGAATTAGTGTGCGTAAAGTATGACTTGCTGAATGGCAAAATGGAAAATGAAGATTAAATTCGCAGAAAAACGAATTTAGTCTATGATTGAGATTTGCGCACTTGCATCAGGTAGTAATGGAAATTGCTATTATATTGGCAATGAAGAAAATGCGGTTTTGGTAGATGCCGGCATTCACTATAATATGCTGCTTGACCGAGCAGAAGAAGCCGGTTTGAATGTAGACAAGATTCGAGCCGTGTTCATATCGCATGAGCATACTGACCACGTTTGTGGCGCCTATGGCATAAGCAAACGCTTGCAGGTGCCATTTTTCTTTACACAGAAAACATTGAACAACACTTGTGGCAAGTATCGTCCGCCTTATGTTAAGACGTTTGTGCCGGGTGATGGGTATGACGTTTTCGGTATCAAAGTCATGCCTTTCAGCAAGCGCCACGATGCTTCAGACCCCTGCAGTTTCCTGGTAAATGTTGATGCTCACATAGTAGGTGTCATGACAGACATTGGCATTGCTGATGACATGGTAGTCAGCAATTTCTCAAAATGCGAGGCCGTTTTCCTTGAGTCGAATTATGATGTCGATATGCTATGGAAGGGGTCGTATCCTTATTATCTGAAAAATCGCGTTGCATCGGAGGTTGGGCATTTGTCAAACGACCAAGCCTATGAGCTGGCATCAAGATATGCATCGCCACAATTATCGTGCTTGTTGCTTTCGCACATTTCCGCCGAGAACAATACTGTGGAGAAGGCTTTGTCGGTTTTCGCAGGAATGCCACAAAATGTTAGAGTGTTGCCAACTTCAAGGCACAATGCATCTGAAGTTGTCAGACTATGATGTGAGACTACTGTTTTAGCCTATACTCGTAGTTCGAGAATATCTTTTTCACTTTGATGAAATACCAAAGTGTGCACATTGTCACAATTGCCGATAGAAAGTCAGATGTCGGCATGCTCATCCATACACCGGTCAGCCCAAGGTTCCATAGGTGAGGCAAGATTAGCATCATTGGAATGAGGATTATCAATTGGCGCGTCATTGACAGAATGATTGCAATTTTCGGACGCCCGATTGACTGGAAAAAGTTGCTTGTAACCATTTGTATGCCAACAATAAAGAATGTAGCCATGGCGATTCTGAGCCCATGTGCTGACAATTCAATCAGTTGTGCATCCGTTGTAAACAATGATGCAATGAATCGAGGAAACAATTGACTCAATGCAAAACCCAATGTCGTGACTGATGTGCCACAAATGAGAGTTAGCTTGAACACTTGCTTTACGCGGTCCAGCTGGCGGGCTCCGAAATTGAATCCGGCAATAGGCTGCATTCCTTGTGTAAACCCGGCCACAACCATTGCAATGAGGTTCAGAAGGCTATTGATGATGCCAAAGGCGCCAATTGCGAAATCGCCACCATACTTGCCAAGGCTTCGGTTTAGGAATACAACCACAAGGCTGGTGCATAGCAAAGTCATGAAATTGGCAAGACCGATTGAAAATATGTTTGACACAATTTTACCTTTCAGATTGAAGCAACCTTTCACAAAGTGCAAAGGCTTGTCTTTCTGCAGAAAGTGGCGGAGTACTATGATGGTTCCGACAACTTGGCCGCATAGTGTTGCCAAAGCGGCGCCACGAATTCCCCATTTGAATACGAAAATGTATATTGGGTTCAGGGTGACGTTGATAGCTACAGTAGTGAGCGTTATGTACATTGATTTTTTAGGAAAACCAGAAGCTCTCATTAGATGGTTTAGGCCAAGGTAGACATGAACAAACAGGTTGCCTATAAGGGCAATCTCCATGAATTCACGTGCATACGGAAGCGTGTGTTGGCTGGCACCCATTGCCATTAATATCTTGTCAAGGAATATTAACCCGAAAATTGAGGTTATGATGCTTAATATGACGTTGAGAATTAGGGCATTGCCAAGTGTGCGCACAGCATCTTCGTGGTTTTTCTGTCCCATGTAGATTGATACCATTGTCGATGCGCCAATGCCAATCATTGCGCCAAAGGCTGCGAAAATGTTCATTAGTGGGAGTGTCAGAGCCAATCCGGAAATGGCATAAGGTCCGACACCTTGTCCAATGAAAATGCGGTCAACTATATTGTAGATTGAAGATGCGGCTGTGGCAATTATTGCAGGAAGTGAGTATTGTAAAAGCAACCGGCCTACATTGTCTGTACCTAACGATTGTGCTGCGGTTTTGTTTGACATGTCTATATTTCAAAAACGTGCGCAAAAGTCACAAAAAAACTGGAACTACGCGATACGAGAAATACGTTTATTTATGTTAGTGCTTTTAGTCGTTTTCAGCAAAAAAAAAAGGGACTTGCAAGTCCCTTTTTTCATTTTTCTTCATCATCCATTTCTTTCTTCTTTTTTATGGTGTTGGTGACGTCGGTGGTTAGTCCGAATGTTCCAATTACGTTACCATTTGCATCAATAAGTGGATATTTCGATGTTGATACATATATTATGCTGCCATGTCGGTGCTCTTCTTGAACTTGGTTGAGCAACGGCTTTCTGGTTTTGATGATGCGCTGTTCCTCGTCGTAGAATTTTTGGGCCTCGTTCATGTCGGAGCAAAGGTCGAAATCGGTCTTGCCTATGACATCTTCGTAAGTGGGAAGTTCCACTGTGTTTAGGAATGAACGTGACACTCGGATAAGCTTGCTGTCTAGGTCCTTGAAATATATTGTATCGTTGACCGTCTCCATCAGAGAGTCGAGCAGGCTCTTTTCCTTGCCGAGTTCGTCTTTCATCTTCTGGTTTTCTTCAACTTGGCGGTGGAGGTCTTCTTGGGTGGCCTGCATTTCCTCAAGGTTCTGCCGAAGTTCCTCTTCTCTTGAAGTGAGTTCGGAGCTTTGTTCCTGGCTGGCCTGCAGTAGCTTGTTGGTCTTTTCGGTAACCTTTACGCTGGCGACAGTTGAAGCGATGCTTTCGCCCAGTTTCTCGACGAATTCGATTTCGTATGGCTTGAGTTCGGTGAATGATGCTATTTCAATTATGCCGAATATTTCGTTGTTCAGCACGCAAGGAACAATCAGTATGCATTTTGGGTTGGCCGTGCCTAGTCCCGATGTAATCCTCATGTAGTCGTCAGGAATGTCGGTGAGGTAGATGGTCTTGCGCTCGTATATGCAATGCCCCACAAGGCCTTCGCCTTCGCGGATGTCTTTCTTTATGTATTTGTCGCGACCATATGCAATGGCTGTGACTAGTGAAAAGTAGATGTCGTTTTCGTCGTCGTTGTTTACGACAAATAGGGCACCTTGGCTAACTTTTAGGTAATCGATAAGGTTCGACATGATATTGTAGCCCAACGACTTCATGTTGTTTTGGTCCTTGCGGAGAATTTCGCCAAATTTTGCAATGCCTTCGGTTGCCCAATTGCGCAATTCCTCTTCTTCCTTTCGTGCGGTCTCGCTTTTCTGGTTTTCAAGAAGGTTCTCGCGCATCTTTATCAATGCACCGCCTAGCCGGTCTTTGTCGCTAAGGGTTTTGAATTCGCTTTCGAATTTGCCATTGCCAATGTCCAAGGCAAACGATTCCGATTTTCGCATTCCTTCAACCACTTGATTCAGTGATTTTGACATGTCTTCAAGTTCGTCGTTTGTATTGACGGTCAGAGTGTTGATGTTCCCCGTGTCGCCTAATGCAAGTACTTTTAGGGCATCGGTTGTCAACTTGATAGGGTTGGTGATGCCACGTGCGACAACAATCACTATTATGCAGATGGTTAACAAGCCAATGATTGCCGCCAGTATTGATATGTATAGCGAGTGCATCTCGCTTTTGGTTACATTGTCGATAGCCAGACTGATGCCAACGGCCCAATTCTTGATTCCGTCAACTTTGACAGGCGACATTACGGTGAATGTCTTTTGGTCGTTTATCATCAGTGTCTTTGATGTGAAGTCTCCATTTGCAATCATCACCTTGAACTTGTCAAGGTTAGTGGTGTCGCCACTAAATGTGAAATAATCGGATGGCGATGACTGGGCATTCGATAGAATGCATTTCCCTTCTTGATTGACAACGTATATCTGAGTTTCCTCAAATGTCTTTTCAGTTGTTACCGGATCAAATTCCGAATTTGGTATTGTTATGCCGGCAAAACCGCAAATGTTGCCGTTTTGGAAGATAGGACAGGTGATGTTCATCCTCCAGTTGCCTTCAAATTCGTACGATGGGGAGACGGTAGTCTTTGACGTCTCAAGGCAGCTGCCGAATCTGGACTCGAATTCGAAAGTGACGTCGTTGACTCTTGCAATGCCGTTTGCTGGCTGCAGCAAGATCCATTCACGCTCCATGTGGTTGCTGTCGGCATAGAATTCCGAGTTCCAAATCACCCACATGTCGCTGTTTGTCGCATTAGCCATATTGAAAAGGACGTTGCCGAAAACTTCGCGTTGGTTTTCTTCCAGGTAGTCGGCTTCTCCGCTGAAGGCGTTTGCCAACGAATTGACGCTTGACACGTATTTGCTCAGTATTGATGAGGCATTTGCGCTTTGTGTCTTGGCAACTTGCTTGATCAAATCTTCAGCGTTTGTTGTGGCGCGGGATGCGTTCCTTATGCCGACAAACAATATCAGGAATATGATGAACAAGGAGATTGGGCCAAGAACATAAAGAAGAATTTTCGACTTGATGTTTAGTTTTATTTTCATTGCGTATTTATTATTTAGATTTTCTGTCAAATGGTTGCGTCATTGGCTATGCGCTATTGTTCTTTGTTTACGGCAGAACCTTTTGCCAAAATCGAGTTGGTGACTTCTGATGTCAGGCCAAATGTGCCGATCACGTTGCCGTAGCTATCGTATAGCGGATATTTTGATGTCGATGTGTAGATAGTTGTGTCGTGACGGTGTTCACATTGTATCTGGTTCAGTATTGGCTTCTTTGTCTTTATGATTCGCTGCTCATCGTCGAAGTAGCGCTGAGCCTCGCTTTGTATAGCGCATAGATCGAAGTCGCTCTTGCCGATGACATCATCATAGGAGTCGACATCGGCGCACCGCAGGTAAGATTTTGAGACTCGTATGAATTTGCCTTCCAAGTCCTTGAAGTAGATGTAGTCGTGAATGTTGTCCATCAGTGAGTTCATCAGGCCAATTTCTTTCGACAGGTTGTCCTTCATCTCTTGGTTTTCATCCATTTGCCGGCGAAGGTCTTCTTGAGTGGCTTGCATTTCCTCCAGGTTTTGCCTCAATTCCTCTTCTTGCGATGATAGCTCTTCGCGTTGTATTTGGCTTGCCTTTAGCAGTTTGTTGGTCTTTTCAGTGACTTTTACGCTTGCTATTGTTGATGCTATGCTTTCGCCCAGTTTTTCGACGAATTCGATTTCGTAAGGCTTGAGTTCTTCAAACGAGGCAATTTCAATTACGCCATATACCTCTTCGTTAAGTGAGCAAGGTACAATTAGCACACAACTTGGATTCGCATTCCCCAGGCCAGATGTTATTTGCACATAGTCGTCGGGAACCTTGGTGATGTATATGGTTTTGCGCTCGTAGACGCAACGGCCAATCAGGCCTTCGCCAATCTTGATGTCGCGGTTGATGCACTTGTCTCTTCCGTAGGCAATGGCGGCGGTCATTGAAAATACGGTTTCTTCATCGTTGTCGTTGTTTATTACAAACAAGGCGCCTTGATTGACATTCAGGTAATCAATCAAATGCGACATGATGTTGTAGCTTAATGATTTAAGGTTGTCTTGGTCTTTGCGGAGAATTTCTGCAAATTTTGCAATGCCTTCAGTAGCCCAATTCCGCAGTTCTTCCTCTTCCTTGCGTTTTGCTTCAATTTCCTTGCTCTTGCTCAAGTTGTCGCGCATCTTTATCAAGGCGTCGCCCAGGCGGTCTTTGTCGCTTAAAGTTTGAAAGTCGCTGTCGAAGTTTTCTTCTCCAATGTTTAAGGCAAATGTTTCAGACTTGCGCATGCCGTCAACAACCTGATTGAGCGATTTTGACATTTCTTCAAGTTCGTCATTTGTCTTGATGTCCAGTGTCTGGATGCTTTCGGTGTCGCCTAAAGCCAAAAGGTGTAGGGCTTTGGTGGTGCTTCTGATAGGCACTGTAATGCTTTTTGCAATCCAAAGCACCAAGACTATCATTAGTATCAGTCCGATGATGGCTACCAGCAACGATTTTGACAATGTGTCCAGTGCCGTCTGCGAAATGTTTGTCAGCGGAAATGTCAGCGCTAGCGACCAGTAACAGTTTGTCCCTATATTGATAGGGGTAAAGTATGTGTTTAGTCTTGAACCATCTTTGTTGAATATGTTTGTTATGTACTCGCCTTTGTTCATTTTGTCGAGAAGCTGCTTGGCGCTTACGCTGTCTTCACAGCCGAGTGAGAACTTCTGGTTGACATCGTTAGGGTTGCTTGAGTAAATTACAGTGCCTTTGCTGCTGACAATGTGCTTTGTTACTTCGTCGTTGAATTGCTTTACGACTTTTTTTGCGAGCAGGTCGAAGTCGTCAATGTTGATGGCTTTGCAGGCAAAACCGCAGATGTTGCCGCTTTGGTAAATTGGAGTGCTGATGTTCAGCAGCAATTTGTCGCCATACTCGTAAGGCTCGTATAGTGAAGTGGTTGATGAGTTTAGTATTTCGCCATATTTGCTTTGGATGAAACTTTGGTTGTCGGTGACTGAAATGCTGCCGTTTGCGTTTGGCTGAAGCAGCACCCATTCGCCATCGGTGTAGTTAGTGTCGGCATAGAAGCCAGACATGATCAGTGCCCAGCATTTTTGGCCTTGTGCCACGTTCGCCAAGGTTTGGCGGAACAAGGTGCGTTGCCCGTCGTCCATGGTTGGTGTCTGAAACGATAATGCGTCTGACATCATTTTTATGCTTGCTTTATGCTCGTTGATGACAATTTCTGCATGGCAGGCTGTTCGCTCCGAGAGCAGACGGCTTGTGTGCCCTGAATCGAATTCTGCCTGATTGGTTGTACGTACGCCAACGAATGTGATTAGAAAAATTATGTATGCCGACATTGGAATCAGCACAAATAGACTGATTTTTGAGCGAATGTTGAGTTTCATTGCTAAATCTTTTTTTGTACAAATCAAAACGCATTAAAAATAAGTCTCAAAAGCGAGAAAACAAAGAGTTTTCGCGCTTTTTATGCTGATTTATGCGTTTTGGGTTTTCTCTATTTTCGGCTTTTGATATATAGACGACAAAGGCTGCCAATACTGACAGCCTTTGTCGTGAGTCAAGAGCGCAAATGTCTTGCTATAAGGGGGTTGTGCGTGTCGCTGTTTTTGTAGTGTTGACGTTCTTTGCTACGTTTCCTGCTCTTTTATTTCACCAAGCCGGAGAATCCCATGAATGCCATGGCCAAAATGCCTGCTGTTACAAGAGCAATAGGCATGCCGCGCATCGCTTTTGGTGTGTTTGAAAGGTTTAGCTGCTCACGCAGGCCGGCAAACAGAACCAATGCAAATCCGAAACCTATGGCGTTTGAAAATGCATATACAACGCTTTCCAATAGGCTGAAATCCTTTTGTATTACCAGCAACGCCACACCCAATATGCAGCAGTTTGTCGTGATTAGCGGAAGAAATACGCCCAAAGCGGAGTAGAGCGCTGGCGAAGCCTTTTTTAGCACTATTTCAACCATTTGCACCAATGTGGCAATAATCAGGATGTAGGTGATGGTGCGCATATATTCAAGCCCGAATGGGACCAATATGCACGAGTTCGCCAAGTATGTGACTATAGTTGCAAGGACAAGTACAAATGCGACGGCGCCTGCCATTCCAAGGGCTGTGCCAATCTTTTTTGATACACCCAGAAATGGGCAAATGCCTAAAAATTGCGACAGTACGATATTGTTTACAAATACAGCCGCTATAAACATCAGTAAGTATTCCATGGTTCAGCTCTTTTTATGATTTGCGTAATTTGTTGACTAGTGCGATAAGAAACCCCAAGGCAATGAATGCGCCAGGTGCCAAGACAAACAGCAGCATTCCGTAGTTTTCAGGATAGATGGCGCAGCTGAAAACCTTGCCGGTCCCGAGCAGTTCGCGGATGCAGCCCAGCAGTGTTAGTGCGCATGTGAAGCCAAGACCGATTCCCAGACCATCGAAAAGTGATGGTATGACAGGGTTCTTTGCGGCAAATGCTTCAGCACGGCCTAGCACGATGCAGTTTACCACAATCAGCGGGATGAACAGACCCAATGTGGCGTAAAGTGCAGGCACGTAGGCTTGCATGACCATCTCCACAATTGTCACAAAAGCTGCAATTACCACAACGTATGCTGGTATGCGCACTTTGTCCGGAATAAAGTTTTTGATGAGCGATATGGCTATGTTTGAGCAGATTAGCACAAATGTCGTTGCCAATCCCATGCTCATTCCGTTTATGGCTGATGATGTCGTGCCAAGGGTAGGGCACATTCCCAACAGCAGTACAAATGTCGGGTTTTCCTTAATCAGACCGTTTAGCAGTACTTTAAGATTGTTATTCATTGTCGTTGCCCTCCACTGTTTGAGTTGCGCCAGAATTGGCATCGGTTGTCTTTTGGTTGTTGGCTGCGGCGTATGCGTTGTAGGCTGTGCGAATCGATTCTAGAAAGGCTCTTGAACTGATTGTCGATGCTGTTATTGCGTCTATCTCGCCACCGTCTTTTGATACAGTCATGTTGTTGACCGCAGGGTTCTTGCCGATAATTGAGCTTTGCTTTTCGGCCGACTTGACTTCAAATCCAAAAGCCTTTTCGAGCAGGCTCTTTTCTTTTGCCTCTTGCGGACGGAACCAGCTTACCATTTTGGTGCCAAGTCCGGGAGTCTCCTTTTGGTCCAATACCGAATATTCGGTTATGTTGCCGTTGGCGTCAAATCCGACCATGACCTTTATCTGTCCGCCAAAGCCATTGTTTGAGTACGACTCGACTGCAGCTCCAATAAAATCGCCATTGGCATTGTATGCCTTGAATATTGCAAGGTCGTTGGCCGTGTCGTTTTCTATCTTGTCGAAATCTGGAAGTACGGCTTTTATTGCGTCAACCGATTTCTGCTCTTTCGATTTTGCTATCGGCTCTGATGTGACGTTGTACATCAATGCCATTAGGCCAGATGCCACAAGCGCTATCACGGTCAGCGCAAGCAACATGTTCTTGAGTGATGATTCCTTTTGTGCCATTATTTTACCTCCCCAAATCGTTTAGGTTTAATGTAAGTGTTGATGATAGGCGTAAAGGCGTTCATAATCAGAATTGCGAAGGAGACGCCTTCAGGGAACGAACCGAAGTTCCTGATAATGACGGTTATCACACCTATTCCTATGGCATATACTATCTTGCCCGGAACGCTCATTGGCGATGTCACATAGTCTGTCGCCATGAATATTGCGCCAAGCATCAAGCCTCCAGCAAGAAGATGTGCAACTGGCGATGCAAATTGTTCTGCATTAGCTAAATATAGTATTCCCTGGAAAACGAATACGGTTGCGAATATGGTTACCGGTATGTGCCAGGTTATTATTCGCCTATAAAGCAGGTATGCAAAACCGATGAGCAGTGCCAATGCGGAAACTTCGCCAAGACTACCACCCATTTGGCCTAGAAACATGTCGGTAGTGCAAGGCAGAGTGCCGAAGTGGTTTTTCATCATTGCAAGCGATGTGGCGCCTGTTGCGGCATCGACATAACTTGTAGCCAAGCCGTTGGGCACTGGCCACGTTGTCATTTGCACGGGGAACGATATCAGAAGGAAAATGCGTCCGCCTATCGCTGGGTTGAAAAGGTTCTGGCCAAGTCCGCCGAATGCCATTTTTACTACTCCAATCGAGAATGCGGCACCGGCAATGACAATCCCTATCGGCAAGTTTGAAGGCAGGTTGAATGCCAGCAGCAAGCCGGTAAGTATTGCTGAGCCGTCGCAAATGGTCGGCTTTTGCTTCAGCAGGAATTTTTGGATTAGATACTCAAACAGTACGCAGCTTGCTACTGATGTGAATGTCACTATAAGCGAGCCAATTCCGAAATATAGGACGGAAACGGCTAGCGCTGGCATTAATGCCACAATTACTCCGAACATCAGGTTCGGGGTTGAAACACCGCTGCGAGTGTGTGGCGATGGTGATACTACTAATTGTCCCATTATTGTTTTCTTGAACGGATTATTTTACCAACAGTGTTTTTGCCTAAGCGCACATAGTCCAGGATTGGACGGTTTGCCGGGCAAGAGAAAATGCAACAGCCGCATTCGATACAATCCATGATGTGGTTAGCTTCATCTTCGGCCCACATTTGGCGTTGGCTGTATTGCATCAGCAGATAGGGCTCAAGTCCCATGGGGCATGCGTCAACGCATTTCGCGCAGCGGATGCACGGTCCAGCTTCGGGACGGACAGCATCTTCCTCATTCATAAGGAGCAATCCTGATGTGCCCTTTGTTATTGTAGAGTCTAGGTTCGACATTGCCTTTCCCATCATCGGGCCGCCACTTATTATCTTTCCGCTGTTTTCGGTGTCGCCACCGGCTGCGTTTATCAAGTCGATTATTGGCGTGCCGATGCGAGCCTTGAAGTTCGACGGATTTTTGACGTTCTTGCCTGTCACAGTCACGATACGCTCTATTAGTGGCTTGTTCTTCTGCACCGCCTCATATACAGCAAATGCGGTGCCCACGTTTTGCACTACGGCGCCGGCATCTATTGGCAGTTTGCCTGAAGGCACTTCGCGGCCTGAAACTGCGTTTATGAGTTGCTTCTCGCCGCCTTGCGGATATTTCAACTTGAGTGGCACAACTTCAATGCCTTGCTCTGATTTGCACAACTCTGTCAGTTTGCTGATTGCATCTGGCTTGTTGGCTTCAATTCCGATGTATGCCTTGTCAACGTTGATGGCGCGCATCAGAATCTTGATGCCTACAATCAGCTCCTGGCTTTTCTCGAGCATCAGCCTGTGGTCTGCCGTAAGGTACGGTTCGCATTCCACACCGTTGATAATCAGGAAGTCGGCTTTCTTTCCATCGGGAATTGACAGTTTTACGTGAGCGGGGAATGTCGCTCCGCCCATGCCAACTATGCCGGCGTCTTTTATCTTGCCGATGATAGTCTTGGCATCGTCCTTTATTTCGGAAACAAGTTTATCGGTGCGGTCGATGTTGTCGAGCCATTCGTCGCCTTCAACATTGATGTATACGGCTGGTTTCTTGAATCCTGACACATCAACGGCATCTTCAACCTTCGCTACGGTTCCTGATACAGACGAGTGTATGTTTGCCGATACGAAACCGTTGGCCTGGCCAATCAGTTGCCCAACTTTGACAACGTCGCCTTTTTGGACAACGGCAGTGGCAGGTGCGCCAATGTGTTGCCCCAATGGTATGATGGCAACTTTTGGCAATTGTGCATCTTCAATTGGTTTTGCGGCCGAAAGTTTGTTGGCTTCGGGATGCACACCGCCTATTTTGAATGTCTTGAACATATTTCAGTGGTCTATGCGTTTGTTTGTACAGTTTTTTCTTCTGTGGCCTCGCTCTTTGGTGGGCGCGGAGGGAAGTTTACTTCGTGAATGGCACCAGTAGGGCATTCGGCTGCGCACTTGCGGCACATCTTGCATTTTTCAAAATCGATGTATGCCACGTTGTTTTCAACGGTGATGGCTTCAAAAGCGCATACTTTGGTGCATTTTCCGCATCCGATGCAGGCTGCTGTGCAGGCCTTGCGGGCAACTGCGCCCTTGTCCTTGTTCACGCACGATACAAACAGGCGTCGGTCTTTCTTGCCACGGTTGCGCAGTTCGATGATGCCTTTCGGACATGCCTTTGCGCAGGCTCCGCAGGCAACGCATTTTGTCTCGTCGACAATTGGCAATCCGGTGTTAGGGTTGATGCTGATGGCGTCGAATTTGCAGGCGGCTACGCAATCACCATGGCCCAGACATCCGAAACTGCAGTTTGTGTCGCCTGCATATAGCATTGATGCGAATGCGCATGAGTCGGCTCCGTCATACTTGTTGACGGTTTGTCGGTTTTGGCATGTTCCGTTGCAACGCACTACGGCTATTTTGGGCTCTGTTTCGGTTACTTCCTGTCCAAGGATTGTCCCTATCTGCCGCATTACTTCGGCACTTGATGCTGGACATTTCATGCCGCTTATGTCGGTAGCCGACACCAAGGCACTTGCCAATCCCCGACATCCAGGGTAGCCACAGCCACCACAGTTGGCTCCAGGCAGCAGTGCCGCAATTTCGTCAATGCGTGGGTCTTCTTGTACCTTGAACTTTTGGGCCACTACATACAGAATGGCAGCCAGCACCAATCCAAGCAAGCCTAAAGCGATTACACTGTACAATACAATTTCCATAATGTTTGATTTATAGTTTTATTTTGAATACAAATTTCTTCTTGAAATGGTTGCGTAGCAAAAACAGTACCATATAATATGGGATTGTGGCTGAAATTGCCATCAGCCCTGATTTTGCTTCGCTTAGCCCGATGCCAGTTAGCGCAAACAGTGAGGCCACAACAATCAGAAGCGGGCAGAGGTACCCCCAAAACAATGCCTTGAACGCAATTTTTTGTTGGCTGAAGACTGTCACTTGCTGACCTATTGAGTAGATGTTGCCGTCTGGCTCAATGGTTATGTGCTTTACGGCCTTGTCGGTTGATATGCACAAATCCTTGGAATGGCAGCCACTGCACGCCGAGTTGCAGTCGATGCGCACTATTATTGAGTCGTCGTTAATTTGCTCAATGGTTCCGGGTTGTGAATATGTTACGTCTGACATTGCCTACGTAGTTTACGTATAACAAATGTAGTTGCTTTGGCGGTTTATCAAACCTAAATTTTATGATTTTTTAGTGTTTTTGCAGAATGCCTTGTCTGCAAGGTGTAATGCTTTTATTATTAAAAAAAAAGGTTGCAATGTCTATCCCAAATTAGATAGGCCTTGCAACCTTTTGGTTCCGAGGAAATGCTCGTTTACATAAATGTGACGCCTTCAGGAATCTCGAATTTTAATGGCTCAATTTCTGCATTTTCCTGAATTTCAGTGGCTGTTTGGGTTCCAACTTCCATTTCGCCCAATTTTATGGTGGCTTTTAATGTAATGCCATTCCATACACTTACTTCAGTGATGATGGTTTGCCCCATTTGCTCTTGTTGCAACGAGTATTTTTTGCAAGGCTTTCCTGCAACAGTCTCTTCGCCCAAGTCCTTGATCTTGTATTTGATGATGTCGACAGGGGTGATTTTCAGAAAGTTGATTTGCTCAGACAAGGCTTGTTTTTGCCCTATTTTTTGAGTCAAGCTGATTACAAACATTGAATCTTTTGTTGTTAATTGCATTGTTTCCTGCTTGCCCATTGGTGTTTCAAGGGCAGTGGTTGAAGCTTCTTTTTCGCCGTAATTGTCAAAATAGATGGTGGCGGTAGATGTGATGCCTTGTGTGGTTCCAGATGTTTTAATGATGCCTGATTTGATGCCGTAGCGTGCATCTTGTGCGTTTGCCAATGTGACCACAAATAGTGTGGCAACAATCAAAAGTGTTTTTTTGTTTTTCATAGTAATGTGATTTAAATGTTTTAAAAATAGTATTTTTTTGTAAAAAAAGTCATTCGTTCAGTTTGTCGACAATTTCGTCGATAGGTATGTTCAGCAACCGTGCCTGCTTGGCAATGTAAGGCAAATCTTCGTTGAAAAATTCTGCCTTGCGTTTGCCAATTATGATGTCTTTTGCCTCAGGCGCTACAAAGAATCCGATGCCACGTTGGTTGTTCAGTATTCCGTCGCGAAGCATCTCGCTGTATGTCCGCATAATGGTGTTTTGGTTCACGCCAATGGCGACGGCCAGTTCGCGCACCGACTCGAGTTTGTCGCCCGACTTCAGTCCGCCCGACAGTATGCGGTCGCCGATGCGGTCGGCTATCTGCTGAAATATGCCTTTTGATTCCTTAAATTCCACGATGTCACAATTTTAAAATTTTACATTCCTTTTTTTGTAGAAATAGTATGAAAGACAGAACAGTACTATCGATACAACAAACAGCGCTATGACCGTCGACGGGCTGAATATGCAGTCGCGTATGCTGTCGAATCGTTCTTGGTTCCGTTCTGCAATTTGAGGAATCACGCCTCCTGCAACCATCAGGACGCAAAGTACAAATATGCTGTAGTTTGATGCTTTGCCGTTGTTGCTTTGGCTCTGAAAATTGCTTAATAGCATAGTGGTCAGAATTACTGCTGTTACAATGGCGACAAAGAACCAGCCGACTGTGCTTTTCGGAAATGCTTGAACTCCGAAAATGGGTAGCACGATAAATGGTATTACTGCAATGGCAAGTTTTACAACACATTCCGATGCGAATTTCTCGGCCGACGATGCGGGTATCGATATCATCCTTCCCAATCCGCTGACTTTCGTCGTTTCCCAATTCGGCATAACCGAAAGCATTAAAACTCCATATAATGCGGTGGAGAAGACCACTATTGGGGTGATGTTGTGTTTGGGCATTTTGGCTCCAAATATTACTGATATTGCTATTGTCAGCAGAGCGAAAATCCCAAAATACCATCTGTTGCCCGATATGTGGAATTTTAGGTATTTGCCAAAACGGCGTATGTTAAATGTTTGGTTCATAATCTGTTTAGATTGAATTTGTTCCTGTTCTTTTCTTAAATGTAAGGTATGATGCCGTTATTGCGCCAATGGCCATCACTGCCAAAATTGTCAGCCATAACGGATTGATTGTTGTCTTGGAAACGCATATGGCACTGCCGAGTCCATAAGTCATTATTGGTATCATCACAGTAAATCCAAACGTGTTCATATTTATCCATTTGAAATTGGTTAGCATTTGTACGATACCGAATGAAATGAGTGCCAAAAGTGCCAATACTGCCTTTTGTGGCGCCGAATCTGCCAAGATGGTTGTTGTGGCTACATCGGCACCGTTTGCCACTGTCAGTTTTGTTGCCACAAATGCAACGGCGATTGCCGTGTCGGCCAGAAATGTCGCAACAATGCCCGCATATTTTTCGAAAGTCGATGCAGGTGTCATTATGTTGAAGTGGTTGCCGAAAACCATTGTTGCAGGTGATGATGTGCAAAGAACCATTGCCGACAGCAGTGAACTATTCGTATCTTGATAATAAATTATGCTAAATATGGCGATGACGCCAACAAGCATAATGTTCATTGGCTGTAAGAAATACAATTTCGTGCATTTCCAGAATCGGCCTATGTTGAAAATCTGATTCATAGTTTGTGCAGATTACAGGTTTTTCCTTGCGTTGAACAGAAGTTCAAGGTCTATTTCGGTTTGTTGTCCGTTGGCTTGAACAACGGCACGGTATCCGCCAGGAGCCTCTTCGGCATATATTGCGCCTTCATCGGTGTCGGTTGTCACAAATGCATATTTCTGACTGATGTTCCAGGTAGTGTCGTTCAGTTTCACTTCGCCCTTGTCGATAAGCACAATGCGGTCGATGAGGTTTTTTATGTCAGCCACCTGATGTGTCGATATCAGCATCAGTTGGTTGTCGTTGAGCAGGCTTGCCGTAACCTTGCGGAATACGTTCTTTGCGGGGATGTCCATTCCGTTTGTCGGCTCGTCAAATACCAGCAGTTGGCATTTTGTCGCAAGCGCAAACGAGATTATGAACTTCTTTTTTTGCCCGAGCGACATTTTGTTCAGTTTGTCGCTTGTGCTCACTTCGAATTCTTCCGCCAGTCGGTCAAAGCATTCTTTGTCAAATTTTGGGTAAAATTGGCTGTACAGTTTTACAAAACGGTCGCCTTTCATTGGCGGAAAGAAGATTTCGTCGGGCACGTAATATACGTTTTCCAGAAAGCGGGGCAGACGGTCCTGAGGTTTTTCGCCCAGCACATTTATTGATCCGCCTTGTTGAAACATTTGGCCCGTCATAAGTTTCAGCAATGTTGTCTTGCCTACGCCGTTTGCGCCAAGTATTCCTGTTATGCCTCCTGTTTCAATGTCAAGGTTTAGGCTTTTAAAAACTTCCTTCTTCTTTGAGTAGGAAAATTGCAGGTTTTCGATGTGTATCATTATCCTATTGCTTAAAATCGTTATGCTGTTATAGTTTACTATAGCAGTACAAAAGTAATTCTTAAAATGGTATGCGCAATAGGGAAATGAAGTTTTTTTTCAAAAAAATGACGGAGGTAGAAATGCTTATTTGTTAATTACTTGTATGTGAGCAATTTGAAAAGTGTGTGCCAGGTTGGAGAAATGTGTACGTGTGTGAAACGAGTGTCCTCAGTGTCAACTATGTGAGGAAAGGCGAGTGCAAAAAAAATCCCGAAACCAATTGGCTTCGGGATTCTATCTTTAATCGGCAACCGATTATTCTTCGCTTGTGATATTGGTCTTCTTCTCTTTGATTTTGGCCTTCTTGCCAGTCAATTCGCGGAAGTAGAAGATGCGTGCACGACGTACTGAACCAGTCTTGTTTACCTCGATGCTGTCGATGAATGGAGAGTTGATTGGGAAGATACGCTCAACACCAATGTTGCCAGACATCTTGCGTACGGTAAATGTTGCAGTCAGGCCAGCGCCTCTGCGTTGAAGAACAACGCCACGGAACTGTTGGATACGTTCCTTGTTGCCTTCCTTGATTTTGTAACTTACGGTGATGGTGTCACCTGCTTTGAATTCAGGGAAAGATTTCTCGTTTGAGATTTCCTTCTCTACGATTTTCATTAAATCCATTGTAGTAAAATGTTTAAATTTCAATAATTTGTCTACGTAATGTATCAGGCTCCTATGTCACTGAAAGAGATTATCGTAAATCGGGTGCGAAATTACTATTTTTTTGAATATCACAAACTTTTTTGATAGGTAGATTTGTGATGTGGCGAAAAAAAAGCCACGGCGAAAAATCACCGTGGCCCGTTTTGTCGATTGCCAAATCGATTATTGTCTTTTGCACGTTATTCGACAACCACCCTTGTTGCAATGGCGCCAACCTTTACAATGTAGAGGCCTTGCTTCTGCACAGTTATTTCGGTGTGGTTGCCTTCGGTCTTATGTTTGGCCACGCAACGTCCTGTCATGTCGAATATGCCGATTTCGGCATCGGCATTCTCCACTACTATCACGTTGTGATGAGCGTAGATTTTCACGTTTGATGCAATGGCTTCGCTTATGCCTACATATCCCCAAACTACTGGTCTATTTTCATAGTTCCAAGTATCAGACCATCCATCAGGTTGTGATGATGCTTCGCAACGTATTGTTAGATTACTGCACCACCAGAACGCAGCCGAGCCAATGCTTGTTACCGAATTTGGAATGGTGACTGAGGTCAAGCCACTGCAAGATCGGAACGCAAAGTCGCCAATGCTTGTCACCGAGTTTGGAATGGTGACTGAGGTCAAGTTACTGCAAGATCGGAACGCATTATTACCAATGCTTGTCACCGAGTTTGGAATAGTGACATTGCCACCAGTGCCTATATAAGCGATAAGTGTTTCCTTGTCAGCGTCAGAATAGACGAAATCGCCGTCGGTTATGCCATTTATCGAATATGCACCCCAAGGGCTTCCCGTGGCACTGCCATTGTAAATAATGTGCCTTACACCATAGAACGCAGACCTGCCAATGCTTGTCACCGAGTTTGGAATAGTGACTGATGTCAATCCACTGCAACCATCGAACGCATAATTGCCAATGCTTGTCACCGAATTTGGAATGGTGACCGATGTCAATCCACTGCAACCTCTGAACGCATAGTCGCCAATGCTTGTCACCGAGTTTGGAATGGTGACCGAGGTCAAGCCACTGCAATCAGAGAACGCAGACCTGCCAATGCTTGTCACCGAATTAGGAATGGTTACTGAGGTCAAGCCACTGCAACCAGAGAACGCATACTCGCCAATGCTTGTCACCGAATTAGGAATGGTTACCGAGGTCAAGCCACTGCAACCAAGGAACGCATCCGAGCCAATGCTTGTCACCGAATATGCATGTTTGTTATAAATCACTGTTTCGGGTATTGTGGCAGTGGTCATACGAGAATAATTATCCAAAGACAAATAGTATTGGTACGTCACTTCAACGGTGTAAGGTTCTGAGTTGCTTGTAATGTTGTAGTACAAGCTGTCAACTTTAAAATCATACGCTTGCGCGCTAAAAAACGTTGTTAACGCCAAGATTAAGAAAAACAGTTTTTGTTTCATTACAAAATCACTTTTTTATTTAGCCAGCCTCTCATGGCTAATAGATTAACTAATATGGTTGTATAACAGTTTAGGCATAAAAAAAGCGTAAGAGTCTGTATTTCACTTGTCCCGCCACTTGAGGCCTTCGCATGCCCGATAAAACAAAAACGAACAACGCAGAAGCCCACGCGTATTGTATGTACATATCAGCCATACAACACACGTGTTGTATTCCAATAGATACAATCTACCCATAGACATTCCATCATTGCCTTGTCTTGTGTCTTATCTGAAATTTGTGAAGTTTCACTAAACCAAGAACAAAGCGCAATAAAACGCTTTCAA
>JAZUEN010000084.1:0-50468 GCA_045640185.1 Bacteroidales bacterium | reverse complement strand
CAACGTGATAGTGTCCTTCTTTGTAATTATAGTAGTATCGTGAACTGGCACCTGGATATTGAAAGTATCTATTTTGGTTATAGTTTCTTTTGGGAATATTTCAGTTTGAATTGTGTCGAATGTTGAGCAGCCAAGTTCAGTTGTTTTAGTTTCAAGAATGATATTTTTCTTTCCTTCCTTAGTGAAGCGGTACAAGTTGTCTTTTATCTTTTGTAGTCCTTCGGCCGTAAATAATGTTTCATATTCTTCTGTTGAAACAGTTCCAGCTAGGCTTTGTGTATCTTCCTTATCATTAAGAATGAATACGTCTCCTACTCTGATTAGAGTGTCAGAAATCATTTCTGCCTTGCGATTTAGATAAGCATTTCTGAGGTGGATAGTTGTGCTGGTTTTTGCTTCGTTATATTGAGGATATTGTTTGTCCTTTACTATTCTTGTTATGTCAACCCACATTGCGTTGTCAATATCTTCAATGAATGATAAGTTTTCGGCAGTCAGAGATTCTGTAGTAAAAGGCAATGTATCTATCTTTTCTCCGCTCATATTGAATTTATTTGCAGTCCATAAGAAAGTATATTCGCCACTTGCGCCAGAAGGAGAAGTCACGTTTAGTATATCTTCGGAAGGGCTTGTCCATTTGCAGATAATGATATTTTCTTTTTCTCCTGGGAACTGGATTTTTCCTGGTTGAAGCTTGTTTACTGTATATTCTACAAAAGCGTCACCTTTAGAATTGACAGCAGGCAATGTTGCGCATCCGTCAGTGACCTTGCAAGTATATTTTGATGATTCGTCAGTAAGCATGTTGATAGAAGGTTTAATGCTATCAGCAATGGCTACATCATCAACATACCATTGATAAGACAGTTCTCCGTTGCCCGAACCTTTTGCTCCTGTTACTTCTATGTTAGCCATTCCTATGCCTTGGCTGAACTCGTCTATGTTGTATTGTCCAGGTTCAAGAACATTGAATACCTTTACTTCAATTGTGTCGCTTGAATAAGACTTCATGTCATCTGTATTTAATGCTAGTACGCAGTAGTAAGTGGTGCCAATATTCACCTCTTTCAGTATTGACTTGTCGATTGAAGCAACAATGCTTGTAGTTGTCTTATCCTTGTCGAAGGACTTTGTGGAGCTTTCTTTTAGTGTGTAAGTGTAGTCTCCATTTTTGTCGGAATTGGCAATTGACAAGTAGGTAATGCCTTTCTGACTGTTTAGATTAGGACAGATTTCTGTTCCTTCATCTGAGACGATAGAGATAATTGGGTCGGCTTCTATTGCCATTGCTGATGTTGAAGCTAACATCATCAAACTTAAAATTGAAATTTTTGTTCTTCTCATAATAATTAATTTTTAAGTGTTTACGTTAGTAAAAATAGATATTTGATTTTCTACTTGTTTTTATTTGATTTTTATTTGATACAAATGTAATATTTTGTTTTTTTATTTTGTTTTCTTATGTTTTACAAAAGCCTCAATCTAAGACAAGTAAAACAACCATACTATTGGACACTAAAAAAGTGAATTCTGCCAAATCGCAGATTACTCTACGCATGCCAAATATTTTTGCAAACGGTCAAGGCCTTTCTTGATGTTTTCCAAAGAATTGGCGTAAGAGAAGCGGATAAATCCTTCGCCATTGGTGCCAAAATCGGTGCCTGGTGTCACTCCCACATGGGCCTTTTCCAAAATGTCGAAAGCAAACTTGTAGGAATCGGACGTGAATCTACGGGCATCGGCAAAAATATAGAATGCGCCCTGCGGTTCAGTGTGAATGGTGAATCCCATATCGCGCAAACGCCCTATCATGTAAAGACGGCGTTCGTTGTATGTTTTTCGCATAATCTCGACATCGCTGTCGGCGTTTTGCATTGCCGATATTCCTGCCTGCTGTGCAAGTGTTGGCGCACAAATGAACAGGTTTTGCTGGAGTATCTGCAACGAGCGCATATACTGCTGTGGCGCAATAACATATCCCAATCGAAGGCCTGTCATCGCAAAACGCTTGCTGAAGCCGTTGAGCACAAATGCCTGATTGGTGTATTCGAGAATGGAATGTGCCTTGCCGTTATAGACCAAGCCGTGGTAAATCTCGTCGGAAAGGATTGGCACGCCAAGCGAGGCCATTTGGCTTAGCACCTCTTCGCTGAGCAATGTTCCCGTCGGATTCATGGGCGAATTGATGAAGATGGCACGCGTCTTTGGGGTAATGGCACGCCTGACAGCCTCAACATCGAACTGGAATCCAATCTCGGCCTTCAACGGGACTTCAACAGGCACCCCGTTGCAAGCCAATATGAAATTGCTGTAGCAAGCGTATCCGGGGTTTGACACGATGACTTCGCCCCCAGCCTCGCACAGTGCCATAAGCGCCAACAGGATGGCTGGCGACGAGCCACTTGTGACGACGATGCAATTCGGATCGACATTCACGCCATATTCCTTGTGATGGAAATCGGCTATTGCCTGTCGCAAGTCGAAATCACCTAACGAGTGAGTGTAATGTGTCTGCGACTTTTCCAAAGCGCCGACAGTGGCATCGTTGACACATTGGGGCACGTCAAAATCGGGTTCGCCGACCTCGAGGTGAATGACGTCAATGCCTTGCCGTTGCAGTTCGTTGGCTCGCTCGAGCACCTCCATGACAATGAAGGGCGACATTTTGTCTATCTGTGGATTCATCTTACTTGCTTTCACACTTTACCGATAAAATATTATGGCATCAAAATAGGCAACAACCTGCTATTTTTTTGCTGTTGCGCCAGACAGGCCGTCGATGTCGACAGAAGGGTCGGCCTTGACCTGGACAGCCTCGCCACGGATGGCGTCACGCCACTGGAATGTGGTTGTCGGCACCTCACCGGTAATGAAATCAGTATTGTTGTAGTTCAATGTGTAGCTGTCGTAGAAATCAGGATCCTCTTGAGGCAAGAGGAAGCGCTTGTCGAAATTTCCATTTCCGTCGAAATGCGCGAAATATGGTTTTGTGAACATGCCGTCGGGATACTTGCTGCCTACGACAAGCCACTTACCATTGTGCGACCAACCGTGGTTGCTTTCAGAGCAATAGCTGTTGACATTTTCGGGTTCGGTAACCTGCATTGTCTGCAAATCGAGCAAACGGATCTGAGCCTCCCAGTTATATGGCGTGAAATAGCCTCTTTCGGCGAAAGTAAATGCGATGTATCGTCCGTCAGGAGAAGGTTTTGGAAAAGTCACGCTACCGTCGATGTCATTGGCGCGCAACAATGTGTCGGGCGTGCCCCATGAGTTTGTCGGCTCGTCGTATGTGATACGCAAAAGGCTGTATCTCAAATTATTGTCATAATTCATTTCCAAATCGCCTGGTTTACGTTCAGGTGTACTTATGTAATATAATGTACGCCCGTCTGGCGCCCAGGCCGGAAGGTTCTCCATATCCTTTGTCGACAATTGCGGGCAAGTGGTAAGGGTCTGCGTCTTCATGTTCAGAAGCACGATATCAGACTTTGTATCATACACATATATGCGTTTTGAATAGTTATTGTGGAATCGCTGATAGATGAAATTGGTTGACAAGGCAACAATGTAGCCGTTTGGATTCCACGAAGGATAAACGCCGGCAGACATGGATATGTCGGTCTTGGTGTTGTATTTCTGCAATTTGCCATCGTACAAGATTGTGGTACCGCCGTTGTACTTACGTGTATGGAGCAGCATGGTGTTTGGATTCTGCGCACTGAAGGAATGGCAATTCATGCAAGCGCCATCAACAGATGAGTTTTCGATTATCGGCTTTTGAGTGAAATTTTCGAGGCAACGCTGATAGATGCCCAACTTGTCCCAAAGGATATAACCCGTATTGATTAAGCGATAGGCAATGTAAGAATCGATGCTGTCAGGTGAAATGTACTGATAGAAAGGATTATATTTGACAATCTGCCCTAAAGAATCTTTCATTGTGACTATATACAGAACAGTATCGCCGACACTCCGATTCAAAAACGAATGCCATTTTTTCTCGTTCCAAATCAACTTGCCATTTCTGCATTTCATCTTGATAGTTTCCATCTTTGTCATGACATCGACAGAAAGCAATTCGCTATTTGCAGCGCCCTTAAAATTCAAAGGCGCTATGTTGACTGGTATTGTAATATTGGTGTAATCAGGAAAAATTGCTGGAGGTTCTTTGCTGACAATAAATTCATCAATATTGTTGCCACACGAAGCTAACAGAACCAGCGAAAACGCTGCAAATAATATACGTTTCATCTTTAATACTATTATCAATTTTCAACTAACTTCAAGCCTGTCTGTTCAGGATCATCAATAAAGAAATACCGCCAATATGTGTTTGGATATTTCGACATGATAGTTTCGGACTTATTAAGATTGTTTGATTGTATCAAATCACGCAAAGTCACAAATTGTTCGAATATGTAAGGCAGGAACTTGACCTTTTCCGTTCCTGGCTTGACTTCCTTATTCATTGCCTTATACAGGATAAATGCCTCCTGATAAGCCCTCGGCATACTTTCCAAACTGACATTGCCATATCCTGACAAAACCATGTCTGCGAACAGATCCAAATCCTTCTGTAGCAAAGCACTGCATAACAAATATTGGCTTGCCACAAAATTGTCCTTGTTGGCTATATAAATCTGAAGCATGTTATTTTGCGCCCAAGAAGTATAAAAATCGACTTTAGGGTGATTTTTCCGAATCTGTGTCACATAATTCAAATCAAGTTCAGTATTCGGCTTTTCTTCAATGAACGCACGCCTATCAGCGATGTATTTGCCTGCGAACATGCATCCTTCATATTTATTCAAGAATATGTTTGCCGAGTTATAGTCACCGATCACTATAAGGCAATCAATGACGCATTTCATTAGATATTGGCTCTCGTTATATGTAGTCTGGGCCTCGAACGCATAATGAAGCGCAGCGGTTATAAATCCTAAATTGTAATAGAAATTTGCAAGTGGCAAACATACATTTGTCGCGGTAGGCTTATCGAGGAAAAGTGCCTGAACACCCAACCTTTGCGGGAATGTGAAAATCTTGTCGCCTAACTGTCCTTTGTTTGCCAACGCATAATTGTAGTAGAAATTGACCATGCGGTCATAGTTTTCATATTCCTTTAGCCAAGGATTATCCTTTACATATTTAATCACCCTGTTCCAATCGCTGTCAAAAGCGGCGACTTCCATCTTGAACCCGATGCGCTCTGCCCTTTTGTCGTGTCTGACAGACAGCAACGAGGCCACAGCCGCAAGTATCACTACGGATGCCAAGGAACCCATCAACTGCTTTTTTGACGAACTTGTTTTCGAAAAAATCATGGATACAATCATTGCCAATGGCAAATAGGCAAATGGCAACACCATCTCGGGCGTGCCCTTGAATGTAGTAAACATCAGCAATTGTGGCACAAAGCTGTAAAATGCGACATTGGGCTTGAGAGGCAGAATGAACTTGTACACAAGCAGCGGATAGATCAATGACACCGCCAATGCGGAAATGGCATTGACAACATTCTGCCTTTGTGGCTTAAATGCACACTGAATGATATTGCATAATGCGAATATGTACAAAACGACAGGTCCGCAAGCATGATACAGAAGCAACGCAAAAACTGGCGTGAGATACTGCCGGATTTTCTTCCCGTCAAAAATCTGCAACACATTAAGCACAGCTGCCAGAAGCAGCACCTGCATGTTTATGGAGAATGGAAACTTGACGTCAACCCATGCTATTACTGATATTGCCACAGGCAACATCCAAATTATCAACTCGGAATTCCTGTTTTGGATAGACAATGCCTTTCGGACGAACCTGACGCAAAGATATGCAGACAAGAACGTTTCCGCAACCAGCAACAACGCCCCCAGAAACCTGAACTGCAAAAATTGCTCGATAAACAGAGACACGTACAATGCAAATCCTCCGGGATTTTGCACTTTCGACCAAAAGAAATCAGAAGTCAGCCAAAACGACTGCTGTTGAAATATATGGTAGCAACGTGTGTTGATTATGAAAAAAACGAAACAAAACAATGTGGCATAAACGATTGCCACCAAAGACCAAAAAATAGATTTTCGCATCACATTGTATATTTTAAACAATTGGCAAACTTAACAAATAAGTATCATAAGATTTGATTTTGACCACCTAATTTGATTTTTAAGCCTAAAATTCCTTCGCGTCGTCTATCAAATTGAAGAATGTTCGTTTTGGACAGCGAAATACATCAAAAAGCAACGGACAGTTTTTCCTGCCACGGACCAGATAATTATTCGACCACGAGTTTCTATCGTCGACACCCCAGAAAGTGACATTTGCAACCATGTCGCGGTTCTTGCGCAACACATCTAAAATCATTCTGCATTGGCTGGCATGTCTTGCCTTGATTTCGTCGTTGTACACGGTTATTTCATGGCGACGCATGGGGTGCCGCTGTTGTTACTGTCCATAGACCGACACATCAAGCTGAGTTATGTGGACTTGCAATCCCCAAAGCACGGTATTCTGTCTTCGTTTGTAACACACCCGATTACGGCAAATGCCATGAAACAAGGAATGCGCACTCGCGTCAACAGTTTCACAATAAGCAAATCAACAATTACTTAACATCAACCACGGACTCGTTCAGGAATTCCGTTGGTGTTTTGCCGAATTGTCTGCTGAAACATTTGCTGAAGTACTTCGGATCAGAAAAACCTGTCATGTAAGCCACGTCGGATATTGAAATCCTTTCGTGCCTCAAAATGGCGGAAGCCTTATTCAGCCTATACCGACGGACAAATCCGACAAGCGACACTCCGGTCAGCAATTTAATCTTTTTCAAGACAGAAGAATGGCTCATGTGCATTTTTCTGACAATTGTTTCCACATCAAAATCCGATTCCGACATGTTGTCCTCGACAATGCCGACAAATTTCGACAAAAAGCTTTCATCAGAACTGAGTTTAGGCATATCGACATGAGTCTTGCCTATACAGCCATCATGCGATGATGCTGTTGCTCCTCGATATGAGTATGCGTGTCCTCCAACACATTGTACCTGGCTTTCCATATCCAATTTTTTTTTGTGACAAAAATAGAAGTTTTTGAAAAATCTGCAACCGATTGCAATATATGTTGCGAAAAAATATACATTTGCGTCACAGATACCAAAGAAAATGGATAGAACCGAAATAACGATATATGACATAGCCAAACAACTCGGCATATCGGCATCGACAGTGAGCCGAGCTCTAAACAACAACCCAAATATCAACGCAAAGACAAGACAGCGCGTTGCAGAATGCGCTGAAGAACTCGGATACAGGATAAATCCATTCGCCGCCAACTTGCGCAAGCAATCGACAAGCACAATAGGCGTAATAGTGCATAGGCTGGATAGCCTGTTCATCTCATCATTCCTGAGCGGAGCGGAAAAGGCCGCGGCCGCACGAGGATACAACCTTATCATAGTGCAGTCGTTTGAAAACGTCGACAAGGAAATCGCCAATGTCAAGACAATGCTGGAGAAACGAGTTGACGGACTTCTTGTCGCCGTAGCAAAAAACAGCAGCACGGTGGCACACTTCAAGCCATTCATTGACCACAACATACCGCTGGTGTTCTTTGACCGAATAAGCACGGAGCTCGATTGCGCCACTTTCGCCATAGACAACTACTCTGCGGCGGCGCGCATGGCCCAGCACCTTGCCGAACAGGGGTGCAAAAGCATAATTCATGCAACCATTGAATCGACCAACATGGTATACAAGGAACGCATACGCGGATTCAACGATGCACTTGACAGGCTGAAAATAAAGCATCAAGCATTATTCATGCCTAACATCGATTTTGAATCGGGCAAGAATTTGGCACTGCAGCTTCACCATCAAAAGCAAATGCCCGACGGGATCTTCTTCAGCAACGACATGTCGGCAACAGGCTTCATCATGGGAGCCCAGGAACTTGGACTGAACGTTCCAAACGACATTGCCGTAGCAGGCTTCAACAACGACATAACGAGCCGTATTGTCAAGCCAAGCCTGACAACCATAAACTATCCAGCAAACGAATTGGGAACTATCGCCACAAACCACATTATAGATCACTTGCAAGGCGTGAACAACCTGTACGTGACAAACCAAGTTGTACTGAAATCGGACCTGATAGTTAGAGAATCGTCGCTTAGACGGAAATGACAAAGCAATTGACAACCAACAACAATGCCACTTAACACTTTTATACCATGAACCACTTGAAATTTATCGCGACATGCACAATTGGCCTCGCACTGGCATCGTGCTCAACAAACACAAAGCCTGCCGACACTGACGGACACCAACTATGGTTCAGCTCGTTGCAAATGACAGAGCCCGAACATTTTGGGGCATCAACCCTGGAAATCGCCCAATACAACATTGACAAATTCTGGAAAGGCGACAAACGCGTGACGCTGACTATCAACGACAAAAACGATGAAAAACTCGGCAACGACGGCTACACCATTGACTTTTCGAGCCAAAACATAGAAGCAATGGCAAACACCGAAACAGGGCTTTTGTATGCATCATTCGAACTCCTACGCCTGCAGGAAACTGGCGGAATGGAAACGGCATCTGGCAAAATGACAAGCGTGCCCGACTTTGAACGGCGCGTGCTGAACCATTGGGACAACCTCGACGGCACCGTGGAACGAGGCTTTGCTGGCAAGTCGCTCTGGGACTGGGCGACCATCGACACCGCAAACATTGACGCAAACAGCGCCATTTATGCCGAATACGCTAGGGCAAACGCCTCGGTGGGCATAAACGGCACGGTGCTGAACAACGTCAACGCAAACGCCGACATCCTGACTCCCGAATATCTGGCAAAGGTGAAAACGCTTGCCGACATTTTCCGTCCTTACGGGCTAAAGGTTTATCTATCACTGAATTTTGCATCGCCAAAACATCTGGCTGGACTGGCCACTTCCGACCCTCTGGACAAAGACGTGATAGAATGGTGGCAGATGAAGATTGACGAAATATACGCACGCATCCCCGACTTTGGCGGATTCCTTGTAAAGGCCAATTCCGAAGGCCAATCAGGGCCACAAGACTACGGACGAACGCACGCCGACGGCGCAAATATGATTGCAGATGCGCTGAAGCCTCACGGCGGAATTGTAATGTGGCGCGCCTTTGTTTACAACGCGCAAAGCCCTGACCGCGCCAAGCAGGCCGTTGAAGAGTTCACTCCGCTCGACGGGCAATTCCGCGACAACGTGCTGATACAGATAAAGAACGGCCCTGTCGATTTTCAGCCACGCGAACCGTTCAGCCCACTGTTCGGCCAACTTGAGAACACACAGGCTATGGTCGAGGTGCAGATAACGCAGGAATACCTGGGACACGCAAACCATCTTGTCTTCCTGCACCCAATGTGGAAGGAATGCCTTGACTCCGACACCTATCAGAATGGCGAAGGCTCAACGGTAGGCGCCATAACCGAGGGAAAAGCGATGCCTTACAAGCATACCGCCATTGCAGGCGTGAGCAACATTGGCAACGACATAAACTGGTGCGGACACCATTTCGCGCAAGCAAACTGGTACGCATTCGGACGTATGGCCTGGAACTCGTCGCTGACATCGGAACAGATTGCCGACGAATGGCTGAAGCAGACTTTCTCAAAAGACGAGAATTTCATTGAACCCGTGAAAAAGATGATGCTTGCATCGCGTGAAGCAAACGTGCACTACGAGATGCCTCTCGGCCTGCACCACACCTTCAAGGGCCCCGACCATTACGGACCTGGTCCTTGGGACCGCTCCATTCGTCCCGACTGGGAACCTGCCTACTACCACAAGTCATCGAAAGACGGCGTGGGATTCGACCGCACCGTGGCAACTGGCTCTGGCGCAACAGCACAATATAACGAGCCACTGGCATCGAGATACGAAAACGCCGACTCCTGCCCCGAAAACCTGATTCTATGGTTTCATCACATGCCTTGGAATTACAAGATGAAAAGCGGGCACACGCTGTGGAACGAGTTGTGCTACACGTTCCAATCGGGCATAGACGAGGCTCGCTCGTTCATAGGCGTCTGGAATTCGGTCAAGACTTATGTCGACGAGAAACGATTCAACGATGTGGCCGTGAAACTGGAGCGTCAGGCAAAGGATGCGATATGGTGGCGCGACGCAACCCTGCAGTATTTTCAGCAGTTCTCGGAGATGAGCCTGCCTGCCGATTGCACGCCTTTCCAACAGCCTCTCGACAGCCTGATGATGTTCAGGATAGGCATCACAAACTACGAGAACCCGAAGATTGAGAATCTTCCCGAATATATATTGAAATAAATACAAATATCTGTATAACACATATTTATAATAATAAACAAAAAAAATGGAAAGCAATAAAATGTTTAGCCTTGAAGGCAAAGTAGCCGTTGTAACAGGCGGTGCTGGCGTATTGGGCGGAAGCATTGCCAAACATCTTGTGGAACAAGGTGTTGACGTGGTTGTACTCGGTCGCCATAAAGAAAACGTTGACGAGAAGGTCAAAGAACTTGAACAAATAGGAAAAGGACGCGTAATGGGCGTCGTGTCTGATGTTCTGGATGTTGAGAAACTAAAGGCAACTCGCGACGAACTTGTCAGCAAATGGGGGCATATCGACATTCTTGTGAATTGCGCAGGCGGAAACGTTCCTGGCGCGACAATCCCTGACGACAAGAGCGTCTTCGATATGAAAATAGAGGACTTTGAGAAGGTTAACACCATCAATATGAATGGCACGGTGTACCCGTCGCTGATTTTTGGCGAAGTGATGGCAAAGCAAGGGAAAGGCAACATCATCACAATTTCGTCAATGGCTTCATACTCAGCCATAACAAGAGTATTGGGCTACACTACGGCAAAGCACGGAATTGACGGTTTCACGCAATGGATGGCACAGGAAATGGCCATAAAGTTCAGCGAGAAGATTCGCGTCAACGCAATCGCCCCTGGATTCTTCATCGGCAATCAAAACCGCGCACTGCTCATCAACCCTGACGGCTCGCTAACCGAACGAAGCAAGAAAGTAATCGCACGCACCCCGATGCGTCGCTTTGGCGACATAACCGAACTTAACGGCGCCGTGCAATTCCTCTGCTCCGATGCATCATCGTTCATCACTGGAGCAGTCATTCCTATCGATGGCGGATTCAGTTCGTTTAGCGGGGTGTAAAACAATAACTGATTTATTGAATAACTGATTAATTGAACAACTAATTGATTGACTGATTGATTGACTGATTGATTGACTAATTGATTGACTGATTGATTGACTGATTGATTGAATTTTATGGAACGACAAAATAATATTGAATTTAGAGAATGCTTGAAACAACGTACAAAACAGTTCGCCATTTCTTGCATTAAACTCTATCAAAGTCTGCCACAAACAGGCGAATCAAAAATTATTGGGAATCAATTCTTACGTTCTTCTACATCAGTGGCATCAAATTACAGATCGGCTTGCAGAGCACGTTCTGGCAATGAATTTTTCAGCAAAATGTGCATTGTTGTTGAAGAAGCCGATGAAACGATGTTTTGGCTCGAAATGCTTTCTGAATCGGGAATCATATCACAAAATTCCATTTCAGAGATATACAAAGAAAATGAAGAAATAGTCAAAATAATGGCTACCATAAAAAAGAATAGCAAACCCGACAACAATCACGAACCAAAAGAGCAATCTTAAAAACAGTCATTCAGACATTTGACCTTTCTATTATCTGTTAATCTGTTAATCTGTTAATCTGTCAATCTATTAATCTATAAATAACAACGTATGTCATTAGAAAAAACTTGGCGCTGGTTTGGGTTCAACGACCCAATCACGCTCGACAACTTGGTGCAAATGGGTGTTGAAGGCGTAGTAACGGCCTTGCATCATTTGCCAATTGGCGTTGTCTGGGAAAAAGACGAAATAATGAAGGTGAAGAACGCCATCGAGGCAAAAGGTATGCGCTGGTCGGTGGTTGAAAGCCTGCCTGTGAGCGAAGCCATAAAGACTTGCAGTGCCGACCGCGACCTTCATATCGAGAATTACAAGAAATCGTTGCAGAACCTTGGCGAGTGTGGCATCGACACCGTCTGCTACAACTTTATGCCCGTGCTCGACTGGTCGCGCACATCGCTCACCTACAAACACCCTGGCGGTGGCGAAGGACTTTACTTCGACTTTACGACTTTTGTGGCCTGGGACTGCTACATCCTGAAACGCCCGAATGCCGAAAACGAGTATCCTGCAGAAGTGATTGAAAAGGCAAAAAAACTGTTTGCAACATTCAGTCCTGAAAAATGCGACGAACTCACCTACATCATCATTGTGCTGACGCAAGGTTTTGTCAATGGAGTGATTGACGGCACCGTCAAAGACCCGAAGGCATTGTTCCTTCAGTACATCTCCACCTACAAGGACATTGACAAGGATAAACTGCGCGCCAATATGAAGGCCTTTCTCGACGACGTAATTCCGACCTGCGAAAAATACAACGTAAACCTGTGCGTCCACCCCGACGACCCACCATATCCCGTATTGGGTATGCCACGAATCATTGGCTGTATGGAAGATTTGGAATGGCTACGCAAGGCTAATCCGTCAATTCGCAACGGCATAACATTCTGCACGGGCTCACTCTCTGGCCGTCCCGACAACGACCTGGTTGCAATTGCCGAAAAGTTTGCCGATGCAATCCATTTCGTGCACCTGCGCAACACCCAACACCTTGACGACTTCAGTTTCTACGAATCGGGGCATCTGAAAGGCAGTCTGGATATGCCCGCAATTGTAGAGGCTCTGCTGAAGGAACAGCACCGCCGAATCAAGGAAGGACGAAAGGACATCCGTATGCCATTCCGCCCCGACCACGGAATCCGCATCCTGAACGACCTTGACGCCGACAAGGACATCTACAACGCTGGCTATCCGCTTTGCGGACGTATGCGCGGTCTGGCAGAGATTGCAGGTTTGATGGCTGGCATTGAATACAAAATGAAATAAAGAATAGTTTTTCGTAATGGGAAACGGGTGGGTTCCTTTTTAGGTTGGAATTCGCCCGTTTGTTTTGTCATTATTGTCCGATAATGCGTTTAGAACGCAGATAACACAAGATTAAACTGATTAATATCGTCGCAAATTTTGCGACGATATGTTTGCAAATGCGACATTACACAGTTATTTTTGTCGCAAAATTTGCGACATTAAGCGCCAAATAACGACGCAAACCGAAAATACAGAGTTGATATGTACATACACGAGAGAAAGAATTGGACAAGATTCAAATGGAACGAATCATCTGTAGCACAACTACTTGAAAGTGTAAGTCGCAAACAAGGAATGCTTTACGGCAGACTTTCAACATTAGGCTTTGACAGCAAACTAAAGGCAATGTCAGAAAACCTAACCCTCGACGTGTTGCATTCTTCCGAAATTGAAGGCATACAGTTGAATGTTGATGAAATACGTTCATCAATTGCCAGAAAACTTGGCATAGAAAACGTAAAGTACACTGCGCCATCTCATTATATTGATTCAGTCGTATCTGTAATGATAGACGCAATGCAACAATACGACCAAAAATTGACAAAGGAAAAACTGTGCGCCTGGCAATCGGCATTCTTTCCTTTAGGGTATAGCGAAGGGTCAAAAATAGAAATAGGAAAATACCGAACCAACGAGGAACACATTGTATCTGGAATGCTCGGAAGGGAACGAATCCACTACATTGCTCCTTCACCAGAACGAATAGAAAGAGAAATGGACAAATTTCTCGATTGGTTCAATAGCAACGAAAACTCCAGTTTCATAGTGCGTTCTGCCATTGCACATCTTTGGTTTGTAAGCATACACCCGTTTGAGGACGGCAATGGCAGGTTGGCCCGAATCCTGTCTGAAATGATTCTTGCCCGAACTGACAAAAGCGAGTTCCGTTTCTACAACATTTCATCGCACATAAACAAGGACAAGAATCACTATTACCAGATTCTTGAAAAAACTCAACGTGGCGACGGCGACATCACAGAGTGGATAATTTGGTATGCCAACACACTGTCACTTGCAATTGACGAGGCACAAACCACTGTCAGCACAATACTTAACAAGAGTTTCTTTTGGCAAAGAATTGCAGGCGTACAATTAACTGAAAGACAAACAACAATGTTGAATTTGTTCCTCGACGGCTACGAGGCCAAAATCACATCAAAATCCTGGGCAACATTGGCTAAATGCTCCAAAGACACGGCTATACGCGACATTCAAGACTTAATTAACAAAAACATACTTCGCGAAAATGTGGCCGGTGCAAAACGCCCCTGTTACTCAATTGTCTATGAAACAGACAGCATCACTCCATTATTTTCAGATATCAATGTAAAAGAAGATAATGGAACATATTTTCTAACTGCCTTATACAAAGGCAAGACTGTTATCCGCGAAAAACTGCTGTCACTTGACGCACAACAATTCCAAAATGGAAATTTGCCTATTGAAAACCTGCTGAACAAGTATTGCTCGTATATGCTCACAAAATTCTGAAAAGGGCCAATCAAGCAGAATACAATTCAATATCAGTCAATAGTTTATATATCAAACTTTGAATTTTGAATTCAAAAAAAAGTTCCCGCTCATACTTCATACAAAACGCTGTGTAGCAAGTCAATCCGACTATCACAAAACCCGCTCCCACAAGTGCCGAATATTCATATCCCAATCCTGACGAGATTGGCAATCCGCCTGCGAATGCACCGATAGCGTTCCCAAAATTGAAAGCAATCTGCACCATTGCGCCACCCATAAGTTCACCGCCTTCGGCATAACGGATTAGAAGCAACTGCTGTGGCGACGACACGCCGAACAATGCGAATGTGCCGAAAAACACAAACGGAATGGCACACCATACATATTGCCCAAAGAAGAACAATCCCAATGACGAGACAAGCATAATGCACTGCATCATACGTCCGATATGCCCTGGCTTGAAACGGTCAGACAGTTTACCACCGACTAGATTGCCCGTGAACATTCCAACTCCCGCCAACACCAAAACAAGCGGGACCAATGCCGATGAAATGCCCGCCACACTGGTAAGCATCGGATTCACATAACTGTACCAACAAAATATGCCCCCGTTTCCCAACAATGTTGCGCCAACCATTAGCCACGGCGCGCCGTGTTTCAGAAAACGGAACTGGCCACGCACACCGCTGTCGCGAAGTGGCGCCACGTATGGCACATATCGCATTATGGCCAAAAGCGTCAGGACACCCCACGCGAAAGAGACGCTGTAGATGAGTCGCCACGATGCAAAACCCGAAATCAACGTGGCAAGCGGGTTGCCGACAATATTGGCCACCGACATTCCCGCACACATAATGGCTATGCTGAACGAACTTTTGCCTGGTTCCGATATGCGGTCGGCGACAATGCAACCTACGCTGAAATACGACCCGTGCGGAACACCCTGCAAGAAACGCAACACAAGCATCAGCCCGTAAGCCCTTGACGGGCAAAGGCAGACGCCAAGCGAAGCCACCACAAAGATGCTCATAAGCAATATGAGAATGCGTTTCATAGGCCAACGCCTTACCGACAAAGCCATAACAGGCGCGCCAACGCACACACCCAAAGCATACGCAGATATGAACCGGCCGGCATTGGGTATCGAAATGCCGAAATCAGATGCCACAAAAGGCAAAATGCCCATCATCGCGAACTCGGTCATTCCCAAACCGAAGGTTCCAAAAGCAAGCGCTATGAGACTTTTTCGTGTTGACACAATTATGGTTTTAAATGGGCGCAAAAGTAGAAAAATCCTTATCAAGTCATACAAATTCAGCCAAAGGCGCCACAACTTTATACAGCGCACGATATCCACGTGCATTTGTTAATATATCATTGTGTATGTTAACCGATAAATTCTATTTTTGCGGTGTTAAAATGTGATATATTCTAAAAACAAAACATAATGGACAAAAGTGCACTTCAAATTGCGCGCGCCGAGTACCAACCAAAGGTTCCGGCATCAATTAAAGGCGCAACCAAACTTGTCGAAGGCAAGGCAACCCAATCAGTAGCCGACCAAAACGACATCAAGAATCTATTCCCTAACACTTACGGAATGCCTATCGTTACATTTGAAAAAGGCGACAAGGCTCTTGCTTCACAAGCATTCAATGTAGGTGTCATTCTTTCTGGCGGTCAAGCACCTGGTGGCCACAACGTCATCTCTGGCATCTTCGACGGCATTAAGGCAATCAACAAAGACAGCAAACTTTATGGTTTCCTTGGCGGACCTTCCGGCTTGGTTGACCATAAATACATCGAATTGACTTCCGACATTATCGACGAATACCGCAACACTGGCGGTTTCGACATCATCGGCTCTGGCCGTACAAAACTCGAAGAAGTTGAGCAATTCGACAAGGGTATTGAAATCTGCAACAAATTGGGTATCAAAGCCGTTGTAATCATCGGTGGCGACGACTCAAACACCAACGCTTGCGTATTGGCAGAATACTACCTGCAAAAGAAGACCGGCATTCAGGTTATCGGTTGCCCAAAGACAATCGACGGTGACCTTAAAAACGAGATGATTGAAACTTCATTCGGTTTCGATACAGCCACTAAGGTTTACTCTGAAGTTATCGGCAACATCGAACGCGATGCCAACTCTGCAAAGAAATACTGGCACTTCATCAAACTTATGGGCCGTTCAGCATCACACGTTACTCTTGAATGCGCACTTCAGACTCAACCAAACATCACTCTTATTGGTGAGGAAGTTGAAGCAAAGAACCAAACCCTTGACGATGTCGTTACATACATTGCAACAGCAGTCAAGAATCGTGCCGACAAGGGTCTGAACTTCGGTACCGTATTGGTTCCTGAAGGCTTGATAGAATTCATACCTGCAATCAAGAAACTTATTGCAGAACTTAACGATATGCTTGCCGCAAATCAAGCCGAATTCGACAAGGTCGCCGCTGACGAAAAGATTGCCTACGTTGTAAAGCATCTTTCAAAAGAAAATGCAGCAATCTTCGAAAGCCTTCCTGCTGCAGTTTCAAAGCAATTGGCTCTGGAACGCGACCCTCACGGGAACGTTCAGGTTTCACTTATCGAAACTGAACAATTGCTTGCCGAGATGGTTGGCAAGAAATTGGCTCAATGGAAAAAGGACGGCAAATTCAATGGCAAATTTGCCACACAACACCACTTCTTCGGATACGAAGGCCGTTGCGCCGCTCCTTCTAACTTTGATGCCGACTACTGCTACTCACTTGGCCGCGTAGCATCTTTGCTTATCGCAAGTGGCAAGACTGGCTATATGTCATCTGTGCGCAACACCACAAAACCTGCAGACCAATGGCTTGCTGGCGGTATTCCAATCACTGCAATGATGAATATGGAAAAACGTAATGGCAAGATGAAACCTGTTATCCAAAAGGCATTAGTCAAGTTGGACGGCGGTCCATTCAAATTCTTCGCATCGAAACGCGACGAATGGGCAATCGAGACTGCCTTTGTTTACCCTGGTCCTATCCAGTACTTCGGTCCATCGGAAGTTGCCGACCAGCCAACAAAGACTATCAAACTTGAACATTAATCAATGCTCGACAAAATAGCGACAAAAAGCCGTCCAGATTGGACGGCTTTTTTTATTTTTGATGGTTCTACTAAAACTAATGTTGAATAAAATAAAATTTCATTCGCTATGAAAATCAAGCAAATCGGCATCGCTTGCATTGTATTGGCATTTGCAGGCACCATTATTTTTGAATACTTATCGGGAGAACATTATTTTCGCAAACAGAAAACACTTACAACAATGGAATCTGACAGCAATTTCGAATACTTAATCGACCGCTTTGCCGACATTAAGATAATGCGCTACAAAGTACCTGAATTTGAAAACCTTACACTCAAGCAAAAGACATTCATATACTATCTTTGCCAGGCATCGCAATGCGGACGCGACATCATCTTCGACCAGTTCTACAAAAACAACCTGCTGGTACGTCACACATTGGACAACATCGTCGAGACATTTAACGGCGACCGCGACAATGCCGATTTCGAACAATTTATGGTTTATACAAAACGCGTATGGTTCAGCAACGGCATTCATCACCACTACAGTTGCGACAAATTTTTCCCAAACCTGCCTAAGGAGAATTTCAGGCAGATGATACTCAATTCCGACTTTGGAAAGATGCCAAAGGCCGAGAACGAAACTGAAACCCAATTTGCCGACCGCATCATAAATATAATATATGACGACAAGACCGACCTGAAACGCGTCTGCCTCGACGGCAACGCCGACGTGGTGACCGCCTCGGCAAACAATTTCTACAGCAATGTCACACAGGCCGAAGTTGAAGCATACAACGCAAGTCTTGTCCAGCCCGACACCACTCGTCCGCTATCGCTTGGACTGAATAGCAGGCTTGTCAAGAAAGACGGCAAGATTTACGAAGAGACATACAAGATGGGTGGCAAGTACAGCAAGGCCATTGAGAAGATTGTATATTGGCTGACAAAAGCATCGGAATACGCCGAAACCGAGCAACAACGCGAATGCATCGACAAACTGATTGAATACTACACCACTGGCGACCTTAAGACCTGGGACGAATACAGCATCCTTTGGGCAACAGACAACCAGCCCGACGTCGATTTCATCAACGGATTCATCGAAGTTTACGGCGACCCGCTTGGAATGAAGGGTTCGTGGGAATCACTTGTCAATTTCAAGGACAAGAATGCAACTCACCGAACTGAAGTAATCAGCCAAAATGCACAATGGTTTGAAGACCACGCACCTATCGACGACCGTTTCAAGAAGAAGAACGTTAAGGGCGTATCGGCAAAAGTCATTACTGCCGTTCAACTAGGTGGCGACTGCTACCCTTCAACGCCTATCGGCATCAACCTACCAAACGCAGACTGGATTCGCAAGGAACACGGCTCAAAGTCTGTAACCATTGAGAACATAACATACGCCTACGACCAGGCAAGCCTTGGTAGCGGAATGCTCGACGAATTCTGCATCAGCGATGAGGAGAAGGCCCGCTCACGCAAATACGGCTACCAGTCGAGCAACCTTCACACCGACCTTCACGAATGTCTGGGACACGGCTCTGGCCAACTTCTGCCCAACACGAATCCAGACGCGCTGAAGAACTACGGCAGCACACTCGAAGAAGCACGCGCCGACCTGTTCGCGCTATACTATATGGCCGACCCTAAAATTGTCAAACTCGGCCTTTTGCCTGACAACGAAGCATACAAGTCGGAATACGACTCCTACATACGAAATGGCTTGATGACGCAACTAACTCGTATCGAACTCGGCAAAGATTTGGAAGAATCGCATATGCGCAACCGTCAACTCATTGCAAATTGGGCCTATAATCAAGGCAAGGCCGATAACGTAATCGAACTGAAGATTGTAAACGGCAAAACTTATTCCGTCATAAACAATTACGAAAAACTGCGCACACTTTTCGGCAAACTGCTTGCTGAAATCCAACGAATAAAGTCTGAAGGCGATTTTACTGCAGGACAAGCACTTGTTGAAAATTACGGTGTAAAAATCGATCAAAAGTTGCACGCAGAAATCCTTGAACGCTATCGCAAACTCGACCTTGCACCTTACGGCGGATTTGTCAATCCCGTACTGAAACCAGTCATCGAAAACGGAAAAATCACCGACGTAACTATTGACTACACTGAAACTTACGTTGAGCAAATGATTAGATACGGGAAGGAATTCTCGTTCTTGGATTTGGAATGACTCAGGAAAACATTAAAAACGCAGTCTTAGGCACTGCGTTTTTTTTTGCCTATTTGGCAGATATAACCCAATTTATACAGGCCAAACACACACATTGACGGGTTCTTGCCCAATAGATTTTGCTCAAAACGCCTTTCAAAACGATTAAACAGAAAGGCAATAAATGCGACAAGGCGCAACTTGCCTATTTTGTTATATAGTTGTAGCAAATGGCTGTATTGTTCCAATTCGGCAGAATGCGACAACAAGTTGTCGATTCCCTTTCGAGTCTTCGCCAGAAATTGTTCTGCAGTATCGTTATCATCGTGATATACTGGATTTTGAATATGCATAATCTGTTCATTCGCTTGTTGTAGCCTCTTCCCGAACAATGTGTCTTCGTGACCATATCCGATAAAAGACTCATCAAACATTATTGACGTCAACAAATCTTTATCTATAAAATAATTAGATGTTTTAAAGCTCTGGTAAGGAGTTTTAAGACGCTGTTCCAACATTTCAACTTCGTGAGTTATCCCGTACTTGTAACGCAAAGGACTGATTTTCGTAGGCCCGTCAGTGCGATACGACAGCCCGCCACAAACAATTCTTGCACGATTAGTTGCATCGACATAACGTTTCAGAAAATCGGAGTCGGCAGGATACACATCTGCATCCAGGCACAACAGCCAACGATATTTTGCTTCCTGCAAGAGCCTGTTACGCATATGCGAAATGTCGATTCGATGGTCCAACCTTACATATCGGCAATGGTTGACACTTGCAATTTTCTCATTATCAGACAATGCTCCAGCATCAGTCGACGCATCATCAACAACCACTATTTCCGACTCTATGCCCAGCACGTCGATTTGGCGAGCCAACTCGCTGACCAATCGCAAGCAAGAACAATTGAATGTTGGAATAAGCACCGAAAGCATTTGAAACATTTTTGGCAAATGTACTAAAATCGGGAAAATGGTTTAGTCGCGGAAAAAAAAACTGAAATTGCACTCACATCCAACAATTAAGATATTTACGTAATCAATATTCAATTCGTTTACTTAATTGACTTTATTACCCACAAGTATTGCGCAAATAAATATCTTTGCCGCAATTTTCAAGGGGTAATTTTATCGTAACTAACTACAAAACATACAAATACTATGGAATACAAGAAAATCCTGACCATTCAAGACATATCGTGCGTAGGACAATGCTCGCTGACTGTAGCACTGCCTATCATATCTGCTTGTGGCATTGAAACTTGCGTATTGCCTTCGGCAGTACTTTCAACTCACACTGGCGGGTTCAAGGGATTCACTTTCCGCGACTTGACCGATGACATGCCACTAATCAAGGAGCACTGGATGAAAGAGGACATCAAGTTTGATGCGGTTTACACCGGTTATCTTGGAAGCACCAAACAAATTGATATTGTAATTGACATCATCAGCAATACACTGAATGCCAACGGATTGACAATAATCGACCCTGCTATGGCTGACAATGGAACCTTGTATTTCGGCTTCGACGACGCATTTGTAAGCGCAATGAAAAAACTTTGCGCAAAGGCCGACTACGTATTGCCAAACATAACCGAAGCATGCTTCATCACTGGCAGTGAGTACCGCACCGAATACGACAAAGAATACGTAATGGACCTGCTCAAGAAACTTACCGCAAACGGCGCAAAGAACGTAATCCTGACAGGCGTTAGTTACAAGCCCGAAACCACTGGCGTCGTGGTATATGAAAACGGTGAGTACAAATACTACGAACACAAAAAGATAGCACAAGGTTGCCACGGAACTGGCGATGTATACGCTTCAGCATTTGTAGGCGCAATTATGAACGGCAAGTCGGCTTACGACTCTGCAAAAATTGCCGCCGACTATACAGTCAAGGGCATCGAAAACACGCAAGGCGACAAGTCACACTGGTACGGATGCAAGTTTGAGACAGCCATTGCCGACTTGCTGAAAATGCTAGACAAATAGACTGACACTGCCAATGAATACATTTAGAGCCATACTACTGATTCTATGCGCATTACCATTAACAGTAATTTGCCAAACAAACGATACAGAACAGCGCTACAAGGACGCAATGCAAAACGCAAAGACCGCCTTTGAAGCTAAAATGTATTCCGACGCCCTTTACTTCTACCGCGAGGCCCTCAAAATAAAGCCTGACGCAAAACTGCCACGCTACAAGATTGAGGACATACGCACTATTTATATCGATGAGAATCTAAAAAAAATAACCGAAAGCAAGGCCGTTGACGAACCAACAGCAAAACAGCAGGCCGAAACAAAAGCTGATGAGCAAATTGAAGCCGAAATCAACAAGGCTACATCGGAAATGGAGACTTTGAAACTCGTGGCAAATGTCATCGAAATTGATGAAGAACCAGTAGAAACAAAAGAAGACATTGAAATTGAAGAACTAATTCATTCAAGGCAAACATTATCTCCTAAATTGAGTCAAAAAGACAATATTAAAATAGAGTCAAAAGACTCACAAAAGGCTGAAATAATAATAGAAAAAAAACAACCAATCACGCCTGAACCTGAAAACAAACAAGTTGAATATCAACCCACGCCCACGCCAAAAGCCGTTACCAATAAGCCAAGACCATCTTCTGCCACACGACCAGTAGACAAGCCAAAGCAGATGACCGAAGAAGAAAAAGAAGCGGAACAGGACAAATTGAGACTGCAATATCCCAACCAAAAGACTGTCCTGGAAATAGATCAACCTGGGAAGCACATTACCCGTGTAATCATGAACATAGACAACAAGATTTCAATATATCTCAAAGTAAAACATAATTGGGGTGCAACCTTCTTCTTCGAAGAAGTCATAGGATTAGAAGATCTTCAAAGTATCAACGAGATATATTTCAACAAAATGACAAACCTTGCCACTTATGGATATTAAATTCTACCAATACATCGATGCCGAACCTGAAGACGTGTTTATGTCGCTAACCAATCCACGTTCAATAGAGTTGTGGAGCAGTCTGCCTGCCGATATGAGCGCAGAGGAAGGCTACGAATTTTCCATCTTTGACGGCGACATTGTTGGACGGAACATAAAGGTGATTGAAAATGAAATGATTCAGCAAGAATGGTATTTTGGCGAAGAAAATGCCGAACCTTCAATTGCCACAATCAAACTGCACCCCGACAAGACCGGCACTACTGTCGAGGTACGCCATACCAACATTCCTGACGAGGCATACGAGAACATAAACGAAGGCTGGCACGAATACTACATTGGCGCAATAAAGCATTTCTGCGAAGACGATGAATGATTGTCATCATTCTGCCAAAGTTGACGAATTATCATAAATAACCCCCAAAAATTCCATAAAGACTTTTTGGGGGTTATGTTTTTATCGATTAGAGATGTAATCTCTATCCGTAAATCTTATGTTGCCCAGCCAGCAATGTGTTTTTCAGCAAACTGATGATTGTCATTGGGCCGACACCTCCAGGAACTGGCGTTATGTAACTGCACAATGGTGCAACCTCGTCGAACTTTACATCGCCCTTCAACTTGAAACCAGACTTTGTCTCGGTTGATGGCAGACGGTGAATGCCGACGTCAATAACAACGGCTCCTGGCTTAATCATATCGGCAGTGACGAATTCTGGCTTGCCTATGGCTACAATAAGGATATCGGCACGACGGCAGATTTCCTTCAAGTTCTTTGAACGGCTATGGCAAATTGTCACTGTTGCGTTTCCTGGATTCGACTTGCGCGACATCAGCAGGCTGATTGGCGTGCCAACTATGTTGCTACGTCCCAATACCACACATTCCTTGCCTTCTGTTTCAATATTGTAGCGAGCCAAAAGTTCCATAATTCCCGCTGGTGTGGCTGGCAAGAATGAAGGCAGGCTCATAGCCATACGGCCTGTATTGATTGGATGGAAACCGTCAACATCCTTGCGATAGTCGATTGCCTCGATAACCTTATTTTCGCTAATATGCTTTGGTAAAGGCAATTGCACTATCAAACCATCAACATTGGGGTCAGCATTTATCTCGGCTATTTTTTCCAAAAGTTCAGCCTCCGTAATATCTGCAGGGAAACGTACGTCAGTAGAGTCAAAACCAACAGCCTTGCAAGTCTTGATTTTGCTGTTCACATAAGTTGTGCTTGCGCCATCGTCGCCTACCTGAATAACTGCCAAATTCGGGCGCTTCTGTCCATTGGCTACCATCTGCTCAACCTCCTGCAGTATCTCGGCCTGCATTTGCTGATTAATAGCCTTTCCATCAATAAGTTGCATATAGTATATTTTTTTTAGTATCAGTAATATTAAGGCCTTCTCATATTCATATTTTTCATTTGGCTCATCATCTGCGCCATCTTCTTTACACCAGAGCCACCGCTGACCATCTTCATCATCTTGCGTGTATCTTCAAACTGCTTCATCAGTCGGTTTACATCTTGGATTGAAGTGCCACTGCCCATTGCAATGCGCTTGCGACGACTGCCGTTAATGATGTCAGGGGTTTCGCGCTCGGCAGGCGTCATTGAGCCTATTATCGCCTCAACGCCTTTGAATGCGTTGTCGTCTATATCGACATCTTTTACGGCCTTGCTCAACCCAGGAATCATTGAGGCCAAGTCTTTCAGATTGCCCATCTTCTTAACTTGGTCTATCTGCGAAAGGAAATCGTTGAAATTGAATGTGTTCTTTGCAATTTTCTTCTGAAGTGCCCGAGCCTCCTCGGCGTCGAACTGCTCCTGTGCGCGCTCAACCAACGAAACGATGTCGCCCATTCCCAAGATACGGTCGGCCATACGGTCAGGGTGGAAAACATCAAGAGCATCCATCTTCTCGCCCATTCCGACGAACTTGATAGGCTTGTTGACTACCGAACGGATTGACAACGCCGCACCACCACGAGTATCGCCATCGAGTTTTGTAAGGACAACACCATCGAAATCAAGTCTATCGTTGAATTCCTTGGCAGTATTGACCGCATCCTGACCTGTCATCGAATCGACAACAAACAATGTCTCGTGAGGCTCAACGGCTTTCTTGATGGCGGCAATCTCGTTCATCATCTGCTCATCAACAGCCAAACGGCCCGCCGTATCGACGATTACCAAATCAAAGCCTTTTTGCTTGGCATATTTGATACCGTTTTTGGCTATTTCAACAGGATTTTTGTTTCCATCCTCAGTATATACCTCGACTCCAATCTGTTGGCCCAAAACCTTCAACTGCTCTATGGCGGCAGGACGATAAACGTCGCCTGCGATTAGCAATGGCATTTTACCGCGCTTTGTCTTCAATCGGTTGGCCAACTTGCCTGTAAAGGTTGTCTTACCTGAGCCTTGCAAACCTGCTACCAGTATGATTGTCGGATTACCTTTTATGTTTATGTCGACCGACGAGGAACCCATCAGTTCAACAAGTTCGTCGTGGACAATCTTAATCATCAACTGCCCTGGCTTGATTGAGGTGAGCACGTTTTGTCCCAAGGCCTTTTGCTTGACGGTATCGGTGAATGTCTTTGCCGTCTTATAGTTGACATCGGCATCAAGCAAGGCTTTGCGCACTTCCTTCAGTGTTTCGGCAACATTTATCTCAGTAATTTTTCCTTCGCCCTTCAGCAATTTGAAAGAGCGTTCGAGTTTATCCGATAGATTTTCAAACATTTTCTTGAATTGCTATTTGTTTTTTACAAGTAGCAAATTTAGCATAAAAGCATTGTTCTCCAACAAAAACAAAATTCTCGCACTGACGGCACTAATTTACACTGCGTTTTTTACCACGGAACACGCAAAAAAACACGAAATTTGCGACTAACCGATTTTTAAACAATGTAGGAACGCCACAATTTCTTATATCGTTAATATCGACCTCAAATTTGTATCAGTGAATGTATTCCAAATCTTGAGTTTAAAAGGTTTGTATTCCTTAAAAAGTTGTTTTACAAATTCGATTTCAAAGACAAGACGAAAATCATTTTCATCGCATTCCTTGTGCAATTCGTGTTTCGTGCCTACACGAGCAACTTTAATAATATACAAATCTCTTATCCCCACACCTTTAATGTATGGCATAAAATAATATAACTTATTGAGTTTTACCGTAGAAGGAAATTTTTTGCCGGTATAATATAATCTGGCGATTTGCTGATTGAACGGGTCAACATTCTCATTTGTCACCAAACTTATTAGCACATTTTTCGAATCATCAAGTTTATCATTATCAACACGTTTGGCTTTCCTATAAAGATTATGAACGATTCCGTCAGGGTATTTTTTTTGCACATCGAACAAATCAAGAGCAAACAATTCGGAAGGCAACATATCGTGCCCGATTTTGTTCGCTTCCACGAATTGTGTTTCTTCGTGATTTTGAGTATCGATGTCATTGAAAAGTCGAATGAGAGAACGTCCAATTGCATACGCAAGGTTTACTGGAACAGCATTGCCAATCTGTTTGTATTGCTCAGTGGTGTTACCTACAAAATCCCAATTATCAGGAAATGTTTGAATGCGGGCATATTCACGAACTGTCAGTGGACGGGTTTCAGTCGGATGGCAACGCTCCGTTTGCTTTTGTGCTGGTGCACAGGTCAGCGTGAGCGAAGGTTCGTCCATCGATAGCCTGCGTGCCATTCCTGTTTTTCCACCACCCAAATAAAAACTACCACCCATATATTCTTTTTGCACATTTTCGGGAAGGTCTCGCCAATCGCCACCCTCGGGAACCATTGCCATTATTTGTGCTTTTTTGGGCGGATAGACTTGACCATCTGACGCTGGAACGTCATTGTCAAAAAGCAAACCTTTGAAAAATGTGTCACGAAGTGTCATTACACGTTTATATGGTGACGGCCAACGGAACTTGACTTTTTCGGCAATATCGTTTCGAATGGCAATAAGAATCAAACGCTCCCTTTTTTGCGGGACTTGGTACATAATGGCTTTCAGCACTCTTGGCTCAACCAAAGTGTAACCTAATTCGGCTATGGCGTTGCGGATTATTTCAAGTGTTTTCCCGTCATCGTGCGAGAGCAATCCTTTAACGTTTTCGCCCATAAACACTTTGGGTTGAATCTCTTTTACAGCACGAGCTAACTCAAAAAACAATGTGCCACGAGTGTCACTCAAACCTCCTTTTTTACCAGCATACGAAAATGCTTGGCAAGGGAACCCGCCCGAAAGAAAATCAACCTTTCCTTTAAACGGTGTGAAATCTATTTGATGTATATCTCCTTCAAGCACATTCCATTCGGGGTGGTTTTTTCGCAATGTTTGGCAAGCCATTGGGTCAACCTCGTTTAGCAATACGTGGCGGAACCCAGCCAAATGCATCCCTAACGCAAGTCCACCCGCTCCTGCAAAGAGTTCAACTGAAGTAAAATCGCGAATTGCCACAGTATGAAATTCTTCATCCCAATTTGTTTCAAGCATAAGGCGGACTGGTTCAATGTCAGTCAAATCTTCCATATAAAATCCATCTTTGCCATTGTCATTTTTGTGGTATGGATAAACGCCACTTTTGCCCCATTTTTGTGTGGTGGCAAGCGAAGTTCCCGTAAGATCGGCCAAATTTGTGGCAGATAAGAAAGTTGACATTTATAGACCTCCCTTTTCTCTAATTTCGTCTGCAATTTCATTGATTTTTTCCATAATCAATTGGCTTCCATCAACATTGTCGTCCTCTACTACTTCTCCAAATGCTTTTGCAAGACGATGATAGAAATCGGCATCACCTGTCAGATGTTCCCAAAATGTTGCACCACAATATACAGGATACGTTTTGTCAATATTTTTATAATTAGCAGATAGTTCGTCTTCTTCCCCATAAAGGACTCCAACAACCATATCATCTATTTGTAAATGCAAATGGTCAAGACGTGCTTTGGCTTGTAAATGTCCAAAATGCCCCATAATTGTAGCGACATCAGGACTATTTATTGTTTGCGGTCCAGCTTTGCATTGACAATATTTCTTTCTGCCATCTTTGGCGTCTTCAAATTCTATATCAATTCCATCAATACCCGAAGCATTTCCCGCCACTTCAGCTAATTGAGAAATGAAAATTTGAATATTTTGGCCAAAACTTGTATTAATGCTTGTACCCAAAATACGAGGATATACTAAAGCTTTAGCTAACGATTCGGGGAATGTATTGCCACATAGAAAAGCCGCCAAATAATTGACCAGAAAAGGATTAATTTTAAAACTATTTAGCTTGAGTTTTCTCAAACCTTGTATATGATTGGGTATAATAATCTTTCGAAAATATTCTTTTCCTTTCTCAACAATCTGTTGTTTTTGTTCCTCTGTCATACAATTAATGGTTTGTAAAAATATGGCTACAAGAAAATAAAAAAACTCAAAAAAACGGCATTAAGCCAACATTAATAATATGTACACGAATTCCACCACTTTAACTTAACTGAAAAATTAACACATTCAGTTTATAACAACACCTGCCAACACGTAATGATTTGCCAAATATAAAAAGGAATTTCCGTACTGACAATAACACCCATCACCAAAGCTACGCTCAAAATCAACAATTATTTACTTCAATTCCAACACATTGACATTCCGCCCCATCACCTCACGAGCCTCTTTAGCATACTGATGCAGACGTCCCCAATTGTCGGACGGGCCTGGAATTGATGGGAACTTGCCGTTCTCAACGTCAGATATCGGCACTATAAAGAACAGACGCCTATCGTCGACCTTTGGATAATGGACGTATGTCAACTGGTAATTGGCCTCAATTTTAGGTTTTCGACCTTCGCGCTTGGTTAATTTCACTTTGACAATTGCCGCGCCGTCGCGTGGTGCAGTGCGCTGGGCACTCACAAAATTGCCTAACGAATATACCAGCAACTGGTTTTTGGTTGTATCCAGTTCCATTGGTTGCAGAACGTGTGGATGCGAGCCGATAATAAGGTCGACGCCATTACTTTTGAGAATGTTCTTCAGATAAATCTGGCTTGAATTTGGCATAGTGTCGTACTCAATTCCCCAATGCATACAAGCCACTATCAAATCGGGATTCATTCGCTTTGCGATAGATATATCATTGAGTATTTGATTTTTATCGATGCGGTTGACAATTGTGCCCTTGGGCGTCGGCAATTCGTTTGTCCCGTACGTATAGTTCAGGAATGCCAGCCTGATGCCCTTTACATCAACCAGATACGGATAATTCTTCAGATACTCCGCAGAATCGCGGAAAGTCCCGGTATGTGGAATGTCCAGCGAATCGAGCACCTCAATTGTCCGCACAACGCCTTTTTTGCCACTGTCGCACGAATGGTTGTTGGTTGTAAGCAAAAGGTCGAAACCGCAATCCTTTACAGCCACTGCCAACTCATCGGGCGAAGAGAATTGAGGATATCCCTTGTATGGTGCTCCTGCCAATGTCACTTCGAAATTTGCGACTGCATAATCGGCCTTTTCGACCAAAGGCTTTATGTACCGGAAACAGTCAGTATAATCGTATGTCTTGGATGAATCGTTGTATGCCGCCGCAATTTGGGCGTCGTGCCCCATTATGTCTCCTGCGAAAAGCAGTGTCACGACATCGCCGTCAGACTGCGCACTAACATCAAAAATGGCACACAAAGCCAACAATAATGCATAGAAACGGCAACGCATCGGTTATCTGTTTTTGGTTCGGTAGATATTCAGGAATACAGGCAAGTGGTCGCTGTAACCGCCGAGATACTTGTATCCGGCATATGTTCGGTAAGGCTTGAAGCCGACATTTGTCTCATCGGGCTCCAAAAGAAACGGCGCATCGAAAACGTGGGCATCGTCTTTTGTGGTATAAAGCGGTCCGTTTCCATCAAGCAGAGAGCCAGTTATTATCATTTGGTCGAGTATTCCCCAGATGCCGTCGTATTTGTGCGTTCCCTGCCCTTTGACAAATTGCATATAATAAGCCAAATTGTAAAGTTCCGACTGCCGAATCGTGCTAAAATCGGTTTGTGCACGCAAGTCGACACAGACGCTGTTGTTGTCAGGATAGTCGTTCAAGTCGCCCATAATGACGATAGCGCTACGCGGATTCTCATTCAAGAGCGAGTCAACCTTGACACGTACAATGGCCGCAACCGCCCTTCGCAATTCGTCAGACTCCATCTGCCCGCCCCAGCGCGATGGCCAATGATTGACAAAGACGTGCAACGTATCACCATAGACTGTCGTCCCTGACGCCATAAGAATATCGCGAGTTCCTCTTCCGCTCTTCTGCACATTTACAGGAATAAATTTCACGTTGAACGGCTTAAAGCGTTTAGGCTGATAAAGCATTGCAACATCGATACCGCGTCCGTCGGGCGATTCCTTGTGAAGAAAACTGTAGCCGAACCGTCTCAAATCGGACTGGTTGACAAGGCTCTCGACCACATAACGCGATTCAATCTCGCTCAACCCTACAATATCGGGCGGATACCAACCTCCTATTGATGCTATCACCTTGCTGACCTGCGCGCGTTTGGTGTAGAAACGCTGTTTTGTCCAATGCTTTTCACCTTCAGGAGTAAACTCATCGTCGTTGGTCAGCGGATTGTCATCAATATCGAAAAAGTTTTCGCAGTTGTAGAACATAATGCGAAGTGTCCGTTCCTGCTCTATGGCACGTTGCAACTCGGCTGGCATGCCATTATCCTGCGCCCTGACAAATAGGGCGAACATCATGACAAATACCGGTAGCAATAGACGTTTCATTTTTCAATTCTTTCGTATGCGCCAAGGTCGGGGTTGCTGTCGCGCATGTTTCCATCCAAGTCTAACGGGAAAAACTCCAGATAGTAGCTGCCACCCTTGTCTTTTGCCGCCGACAACGTGTCAAGATGAAAATCGCCTTCAGCCACATTGACAAAGCGAGGCAACGCACTATCGCCGACTAGCACATTATTGAAGACAGATGTGTCGTTCCAATCAACCGATTTGTCATTCTGATTTGCCTTGAGAAGACAATTGTCAAATTGGAAATCGAACTGTGCACCAGTTGCGACATCTATCCTAAACTCCGACGGCAACGAACCATACACAATGCTGTTTGCGAAAATGGCACTAAAATCGTATGTATGGACATACTGTTCAGAATCAACATGATAATTATTAAACAAGAGTGACGGCATTGAATGAGATGGCGCATAATTGGCCAATGTAGTATGGACGAACTCGTAATTTCCGCCCAATGAAAGCACAGCGGCATAATATCCGCAGTTTGACACTACAGTATTGTAAACCAGCACATTGGCATTCTGCGCATATATTCCTGATATTGACATGTTTTTGATTATGGTGTTTGACAGTGTCAGTGTCAACTTCTCATCCGTATGAAAATCAGCCTGAATTCCTTTTATCCCGTTTTTGATAATCGCATGATCTATTGTATTGCCTACACTTCCATTAAGGATATGGATGTTGCCGTAATAATACAAATCGCCATTTATCATGTATGTTGCACCCCACAATCCTGGTTTGTCAGAATAATAATCGTCGAACCTATCGCCCTGAAGCACGACTGGCTCCTCTGCCGTACCATTAATATGCAATTGTCCCTTGACAAAAAGGCTTGAGTTATTGTGGAAATACAATTTCGAGCCTGCATCAATATCGAGTGTACACAAGCTGTCAACCATTACCGAGTTGTAAATCAGATATGGTTTTTCGCTTGTCCAACGAGTATCGGCAGTAAGCAACGAATCGTTTATCAGATTGACATTCTGCCCGTATGCCATCAACATGACATTTTGCCTATTGCCATTTGTGTTGAACTCTATGGAATCGAGCACAAGAAGTGGCGAATTGGTGTTTTGCGGATCAATGGTAACCTCAACGAAAATAAAGGCGCTATCATTACCTCTAATCTCCAGATTGTCGAATGAATTGGCAGCCACACCATCAATATTAAGTCTGTAGAAATCGCCATTCATCGAAACCGACGTGCGGACAGCATCCTTGTTGCGGTTATACACGCGAAACTGCCGTGTGGTGGACCCGATGGAAGTGAAAACAGTATCGAACTTGACTGTATCTACTGAAAATGACAATGTTGCAGATGGAGAAGGCGTAAACTTATCTTCATCGTGACACGAGCAGAGCACACTGACAAACAACGCCAATACGCATAATTTTGGGAATTCCTTCATGACAAGTTTTTTACCAAAACGGTGCAAATGCGATGTTATTGCTTTAGAACAACTCAACCTCAATATTTTGAATGAATGCCGTGTAAGTGTATTCGTTCTGGACCTTGGCACCTGCCAACAAAATGATTACAGACTTTTCTGTTCCATCTTTTGCCAAAACCTGCACCTCCTTGCGGACGCCGAGAATCTTACGTTTTTCTGGATGAAGCAGATTGACCATGAACTCGTCGGTAGATTCTCTTACATTCATGCTGAACAACATCTTGATATTTTGCCCAAGGACCTCGGCACGAGGATAGCCCCAAAGCGTTTCAGCAGCACGGTTGAAGAATTCGATATCGCCAGCCTGATTGATTGTGACAATGGCATCGTGAGCACCTTCGAGTGTTTTTTCGTTGCGAATCTTGACTTTTTCCATTTCCTGGAATTGTGCTTTCACCTCACGGCGAGCCTCTGCCAGTTTTTCCTGCAAATCAGCTTCATGTGCTTTCAGTTCAATTTCTTGTTGCTTAAGCAGTTCGTTTTGCTTCTGAGTAAGCAATTCCATGTTTTTCTGCTCAGTAATGTCGTGGGCGATGGAAATGACTTTCGATATTTCGTCGTACATGTTGCGTACAGGCGTGTAACTAACTTCAAACCATTTTGTTGTACCATTGGCGGTCAGCAGTTTCGATTGGCCTTGGAACGACTGGCCTGTGATCACATTGTTCCATACTGCCTCGAAGTCGCTTTGTTCATCCTCACCCATGAAGTTGAACACGCTGTAGTCCTTAAGGTCTTCAGTGCTGTAGCCCAATGTATCGATGAATTTCTGGTTGCAGTTTATCATACGCCCGCTCGGAGCATATTCAACCTTGATGCTTGACTCATTGATAGCCTTAATCTGGCTTTCATGGTCAAGGTTCTGCTCCTGCTGCTGTGTTGTATCGATACCCAAGAACAGGATTTTCTCGACATTCTGCATGTTGTCGCGCACACAAGTGTAGGTTGACATTGTCCAAATGTCCTTGCCGTTCTTTGCAAGAAGCTTCATGTAGCCTTCGTAGTGCTTGCCACCCTTTGCCAGGCTGTCCCATACATCGTTGAATTGCCGTTTGTCCTTTTCGCTGATGAACATCGATATATGATGGCCCTCTACCTCCGAATTGGATGCATATCCCAATTTTTTGAGGAACTTGAGGTTTGCATATAGCAAAATGCCATTAAGGTCAAATTCAGCACGTATTAGCGTGTGGTTTACTGAATTGGTGAAGCTGATAAACTCCTCGGCCTGTTTTGAAGCCTCTTCCTGAGTTGCCTGAAGCTCTTCCATGTTCTGACGCATCTCCTCTTCCTGCTGCGACAAGCGATCGGCCTGTTCCTGCGAATCGGCCAGCAGTTTGGTAGTGCGCATATTTGTCTTTACAGTTGATATTGTGGTTGCAATGCTTTCAGCAACTTTCTCGACAAACTTTATTACATGCTCTGGGAATGGGTGGAATGACGACAGTTCAAGAACGCCATGTATTTCGTCATTGACTTTCAATGGGACAATCAGCAGCACACGTGGATTTGCCTCGCCCAAGCCCGATGTCACTTCAATGTATTCCTCCGGCACTTCGTCAAGATAGATTGTGCTTTTTTCATAAGCGGCACGGCCAACCAACCCCTCTGAAAGTTCAATTCGCCTTTGGCTGTATTTCTTTCGTCCGTAAGCAAAATGTGCAATTAGCTCAAAATGTGGATCTTCGGCTATATCGTCGTTTAAGATGAAGAACCCGCCTTGAACAGCTTCGATATATTCGCTCAACTGACTGATTATTTCAAAAGCCAGCTTGTTTACGTCATCGTTGTTGTTGCGCAAAATCTCGCCAAACTTTGCCAACCCGACAGCTGTCCAGTTACGCTGTTCATCTTCTTCCTTGCGCTTTATCTCTTCCTGTTTGTTGTGTTGCAGGTTGTCGCGCAACTCAATCATGATGTTTCCGAGGGTATTTCCCTTTTCAGGCTCATATTCGCTGTCGAGGTTGCCTTTTGACAATTCCTCGGCAAAATTGAACAGTTTCTTTTGGCTATTGTCCTTATAGGTTTCAATATCGTAAAGTTTTTCTGCCACACGATAAGCATATACGCCGGCGAAATATCCAGCGACCGTGAGCATCAATGGCAATAATGTCACCACTAGCAAATGTGGTCTGCCAAAATGGAGCTGCACCAGATTTCCTAAAGTAAATATCAAGTCATTCTCCCTAAGAATCAGCGCATAAGCGATTACTGTTATGACTACTCCAGCTGCGAATCCTATAAGAGAGAATTCGAGCACAGTGTTTTTTATATTCTTTTTAACTGAACCTTTTTTCATATTTCATAAACTATATTGTCAGACGTTCAAATACAAACGTTCAAATTTAATAATTTATCGATAGGAAACGCAGAAAAGTTGATGCTTAGATTGCAAAAGTTGGAAAGATTTTTCACACAAGACGATAGTACGGATTTATCATGGGCATACGGGCTCTTTTGCATGAGGCTGTACGAAGAGTTCGTGGATGCAGGCGACAATCAATACTGATGCTTCATCACGAAATCGGCAATTTGGCCCAAAGGCAAGATATGGTCGGCGGCTCCGCGCTTGATGGCTTCCTTTGGCATGCCAAACACCACGCAGCTCTTTTCGTCTTGAGCGACAGTTATGGCTCCTGCTTCATGCATCTCCAACAAACCCTGCGCGCCATCGTCGCCCATGCCTGTCATCAATACACCGATGGCATTTCCGCCTGCATATTGCGCCGTACTGCGGAACAGCACGTCGACCGATGGCCTATGGCGATTGACAAGTGGACCTTCCTTTACTTCGACATAATATCTGGCGCCGCTGCGCTTAAGCAGCATGTGGTAGTTTCCGGGAGCGATTAGTGCACGCCCCCTGATTACCGTATCATTGTCTTCGGCCTCTTTGACTGTTATCTTGCAAAGATCGTTAAGCCTGTCGGAAAATGACTTTGTAAATTTTTCAGGCATATGCTGCACAATGACTATTCCAGGGCTGTCGGCTGGCAGAGCTACAAGGAATTCCTTCAATGCTTCAGTCCCACCTGTCGATGCACCTACGGCAATCACCTTTTCTGACGTCTTGATCATGCTCTTGCTTGGTGCCGATGCCGCCAAAACGGCATTTGCGCTAAGTTTTGGCTGAACCTGCATGACCTCGTTCAAGGTGCGGCGACGAAGCTTTGCGTTTGCCGCCGATTTCACTGCGTCGCGCAATCTTATTTGAGAATCCTCGATGAAGTCTTTTGTTCCCATTCGGGGCTTGGCTATTATTTCCACGGCGCCTAGCTCAAGCGCCTTCAACCCCGTCTCTGTGTTGCCTTCAGCCAAACTGGAAATTATGACTACCGGTATGGGGTGCTGCATCATTATCTTGCGCAAGAATGTCAGTCCGTCCATGCGGGGCATCTCTATGTCAAGCGTGATGACGTCTGGCACTTCATGGGCGATTTTGCTTGCAGCCACATACGGATCGGACGCCACTCCCATGACTTCTATCTCAGGATCGCCAGACAAAATGCTGGAAAGCGTCTGTCTCACAACAGCCGAATCATCGACAATCAACACCCTTATCTTTTTTTCCATCATTGCTTCCTAATTTTGGCAAAATCCACAAATTTACGCCATACATCTGTCATTAACATTCAATACCATTACGTTCACTGAACTTTTTTGCGCGCAATGGTTGCTGTCACATTGACTAATGGCACATCCATATTGCTAATTGTCTCGCTATGTCCGAACACGAAGTACCCACCTGGCTTCAGACGCTGGCAAAGTTTGTTTACGATGCTTTCCTGTACATCGTGCTCGAAATAGATGAGTGCATTACGGCAAAAAATTATATCGAAATCGGGATCGACGGCATAAGTCAAATCCATAAAGTTGAGCCGGCGGAAACGGACTTTGTCGCGCAACGTCTTGACCACTCTTACCTGCTGCATCGAAGGATCTTTCGACCTAAGGAAGTACTTCTTGCGCAAATCGACAGGCACCGGAATGATACGCTCCTCCCGGTAGATGGCGTCGGCGCCTTGCTGGAGCATTGCTGTCGAGATGTCGGTTGCCAGAATGCTGTAATCCATGCCAACGTTCTTGCTACGGAACTCGTTTAGCACCATGGCCAAGGTATATGGTTCCTCGCCCGACGAGCAGGCGGCGCTCCATACGTTGATTTTCCGATACCGCCCGGCATTCATCATATCGGGCAGTATGGTATTGGTCAGATATTCGAAATGTGAAGGCTCACGAAAGAAATCTGTCTTGTTTGTAGATACGACATCAATCATGTTGACAATCTCGTTCTTGCCTTGAGCACTGAACACGTAGTCGACATAAGACTTGAAATTATTCATTGACAAGGCCTTAAGACGTTTTTGAAGCCGACCTTGAAGCACAATACGCTTTGTCATAGGCAGTTTTATGCCGTAATTTGTCTGGATGAACTCGCTAAGTTGCTTGAATTCCTTATCGTTGAGCTCAGGCAAGGCATTCACATATCGGTCGATTCCGTTTGGCTCTGTCATTCGTTTTCTTCGGCATTAATGAGCAAGTGTTCGTTAGAATTGAAGATGGCATCGATATTCAGCAGCATTATGAATGCACTCGGCAACTGGTACATTCCTGTAATGAATTCGACCTTGTATTTTGTTCCGATTGTCGGAGACAACTCGATTTGGCTTTCGGTTATTTCAAACACCTCATCAACAGAATCGGCAAGTATGCCTAGCTGCACGTCATCGCCGTCAATATTGACACACAGGACAATAATGCAAGTCTTTTCGCCTATCTGCGTAGCCTTCATTCCGAATTTTATTCCCAAATCGACAATAGGCAAGACGCTGCCACGCAGATTTATCACCCCCCGCAGATGTGCTGGCGAGTTTGGCACTTCGGTTATAGGCTTGATGTCAAGGATTGTCAGAGCCTTTTGGACATCAATGGCAAACAATTCATTGTTCAGCTTGAACGATAGATATGTCACCGTCGGTTCGCTAACTTGTACAATTTCCTTTTTCATTTCACTATAGGTTAACAATTACGCCATATTCTTTGACTTGTCACGCAATGCGAAATTCGCAATCAGCCTGTTTGTGTCTATCACCAAAGCGACTGTTCCATCGCCGAGTATTGATGCGCCAGATATAGTCTGCTGGTCGCGGTACAGACGGCCCAATGGTTTCAGGACAGCCTGGTACTGACCAATTATTATGTCGATGGCAATGCCAATGGTCATGTCGCCGTACTGGACAACGACGACATGCTCGTCGGCTGGTGGGGCGCCAGCTATGTTGAATGCGTCGCGAAGGCTTATGTACGGTATTTCGCGATTATCGGCACGAATCAGGTTATTCACTGCGCCTATCAAGTCTTCATGCTTGAACTCGTAGCACTTGCATACCGAAGACAAAGGAATTATGTATTTTGTGTCGGCAACCTGGACAAGCAATCCGTCGATTATGGATAGAGTCAGAGGCAGCTTTATTGTAATGACAGTTCCCTCATTCAGTTTTGAAGACACTTCGACCTCGCCCCTGATTTCGGAAATCTTGCGTCTCACCACATCCATGCCGACACCACGGCCCGACACCTTTGTCACTTTTTGTGCGGTTGAAAATCCCGACATGAAAATCAGGTCTATCACTTCCTTGTCGGACAGCTGGGCGTCAGGCGATATAAGGCCTTTCATGACAGCCTTGTTGCGCACGGCCTCCGTGTCGATGCCACGTCCGTCGTCGGACACCTGTATTATTACATTGGCTCCTGAGTAGAACGCCTTCAGTAAAATGGTTGCCTTGGCCGGCTTTGATAGCGACGCGCGTGTTTCGGCATTCTCAATGCCATGGTCCATGCTGTTGCGGATGATGTGCATCAGCGGGTCGTTCAGGCTCTCGATGATGTTCTTGTCGAGTTCGGTATCAGTGCCCTCGACCTTGAAAGCGACATCCTTGCCAAGCTCTTGCGACAATTCACGGACAAGGCGCTGGAAGCGTGTCACCATGTTCTCGATTGGTATGAGTCGGATGCTGAACACATTGTCACGCAAGCGCCTCGATATCTTCTCAACCTCCTCTGCCAACGGCACAAGGCCAGGCAAATCGCTTTTCTGAGCAAAAAGGCTGAGGCGCGCCTGTATGGTTACAAGCTCGCTGACCCAATTTATGAGGTTGTCGAGTTTTTCAGACGACACGCGAATGCTTGATATTGTTGAGCCGTGAATGTTTACCGCATTCGACTTTTCGGCAACCGCATCGCTTTTCTGCTTTTGATAGACCTTCTCGAGTTCATTGGTCAACAGCTGCAACTGGTCAATGTCGATATCCTTGTTGTTGTTGACCATCTCGTCGATGATTCCAACAAACGACTTCTCGTTGAACAGATTGATTTCGCTTATTTTCCTTATGCTAAGGCTGCATTGGTCGTCGACAAATATGAACACCTCGCTAATCAGGTTTATGCCAACGTTTGTCGAAAGGAAAATGTCCCAATAAGTGTAGCATGATGTAGGTTTCATTTCGCCAAAATCAGGAATGTTGGACGTACGAGCCACAACACGGGCCTCGCCCAAATCACGCAATTCATCGATGAGGAATAGCGGGTTGGTCCCGAAGTTGAAGATGTTGGCGTGAGGCTTGAAACTGATGTAATAAGTAGCGGTTTTTGGCGATTCGGCCAAAGTGCTGGTTTCAGGCTGAACCTGAGCAGGCACTGGGCTGTCACCTTCGCCGTTTTTTTCGACAATAGCCTTGATGCGCGCCATCAGAGCATCGTTTTGCGCATCGTTGGTTGTGTCGCTGTCGTCCTGTTCCTGCAACAAGTTGCGGAGGTGGTCGACAGAGCTCAATGTCACGTTCAGTATTTCGGTGTCGACAGTCAGCTTGCCGTTGCGTATCAGGTCATAGATATTCTCAAGATAGTGGGTAAACCTATCCATCTTGCCGAACCCGAACATGGCGCTGCCACCTTTTAGAGAGTGCATCACACGGAACACGCTTTGAATGACGTCCATGTTTTTTGGATCGGCTTCAAGGTCGAGCAATGACTTCTCCAAATCGTTGATAAGGTCGTTTGCCTCATCAACGAACTTATCTCTGAAATTATCCATTATCGAACTACTTTAATTATCGAACTACTTTATTTATAGCGGCTAAAAGTTTTTCCGGCACAAATGGCTTGATAATCCAGCCAGTGGCACCTGCCTCTTTGGCTTCCATCTTCTTGCCGGTCTGCGACTCGGTTGTCAGGAACAGGATTGGAACATACTGGTAATCTGGCATCTCCCTCACCTTTTTGATAAATTCAATGCCGTCCATATTAGGCATGTGCAAATCGGTGATAATCAAGTCGAACTTGCTACCATCAAGATATTGCATTGCATCGACGCCGTCAACACCCTTAACCACTTCGTGGCCTGCGTTTTCGAGCGTAAAGCAAACCACCTCGCGGATGCTTTCAGAGTCGTCAACTATAAGAATTCTCTTTCCCATGGCTTATATTTATTTGTGTGTTAAAATTTCAAATCGGCTTTAGATAGTAAACTCTTCACGTCCGAAGGCAATTCTATTTTTGTCACTAAATTGATGGAATGCTTCTTGCAGTATTCCTTTAGCGATATTACGATTTGGCAAAAGGACAAGTCGGCATCCTCTACGTCAACAGTCTCTACTGATATTGAAGATGAAGACTTTATGGCTTGGTCCAATGCCTTCTTAATGTTGCCGGCATTAGGCAGAGTAAGGCTGCCACCCAGCTTTACTGTTGTGTGGGAGCCTTCGGTAATGAGTTGTATGTTTTTGTCGTCCATAATATGGTTGTTGTTTTCGTATCAAAAGAATTCAATATCGTCATCTGTTCCGGAATCGTTGTTTCCGGTCTTGTTTAGCACTTCATCATACACGTCGCGCTCGCTCCGCATCGTGTAAAGGCTCTCGATGTACTTCAGGAGCTCAAAATCGTCTTGAGGCACCGACTCCAGGAATTCCGCCAAGTTGTTTCGGTTGTTCATGGAGTTCATCATGCCGATTATCTCGTCGACGGTTGTCTTGAAATAGTTGTAGTACTCGACATTCTTTGTTGCTTCCGCAATAAAGTTAGACAATTCGTAGCTCCGTTGTCCATTGTTTTTGGCCTCGTCGCTATACTTGACAATATTGCGCCGAATGGCTTCCATGATGTCGGCTTCGGCGTTAGGGCTCACGACGGAATCCAGCTGATGCCTGAATCCGGACATTTTCTGCAGATGCCCAGTAATAGTGTTGAAGCACGAAATCATCAGGCTCGAGTTGCACTTCAAGTCGGAGCGGACGCTTTGCATTCGTTGTATGAGGTCGCCGTTAGGCTCGCCCTCGCGAGCCAGCAGCATGTTCTCGATGGCCTCAACCTTGGAGCGCAATTCATTCTCACGGCTGAATATTTCAGAGAACATCGCCTTTGCCTCGGCATACCGGCTTGACAGCATTTCGAAGTCGGACAGCACGTCTATTATGTTTTCGCGCGTGTTTTTGACAAGTGCTATGTATTGTTGCTGTCGTCCGTTAAGTTCAGGCAATATGTGGCCGAGCAGCTTATGCGCGCCTTCGGTCATCTTGTCGAAGATGGTCGTTACAGACTTCATCTCGCGTCCGACATCGAGCAGCATTGATGTTATCTTCTCAATAGAATCCTGATAGTCCTTGTTTATATACATCAGCTGAGCCACCTGCACGTTGATGACTTCCGGCATGCGTGCAAGAAACTTGAACTGGGTGATTACCATTTCCTTTTCGTCCTGTGCGTCTGAAGCGTTGTCAAGCCCCTGGAGCACCGCGTTCTGCGCCGCGCGGATGTGCTCTATCTTCTGTCGGATGATATCGTGATACTGCAATTTTGTCACCACCTCGTCCAAATCGCTGAAGCAAGACTGGATGTGGCGGTACAGCGACATGAACATGTCGTTGTGGAAGTAGCCTGTTGTGCTGAAATCCTTCAGCTCGCGACTGGCTGAATTTATGTAGCTTTCAACAGGCATGTTGCTTAGCAGGAAATGCATGTTGCCTTGGTTGCGCATTTTGCGCATCTTGTCTGCCAGCATTTCCTGGCTTGAGTTAGCCGCGTCAATTCGCTCACGGTACTCGATGATGTACGACTCAAGCTCCTCTATCATGCCGTATAGAGTGCTGTCGCTGCGCAACGGGTTGCACGACAAGCTCAAGCGGAGGCTTGCCAGAAGGTACTGCACGGCTATGACATTCTGCCTTAGATTGTTGAACGGAACAAGTATGCGGTCAGACAATGTCTGGACAAAGACAAAAGTCTCGCTGATGGAATGTGACAAATCAAGCAAATCGCCAAATTTCTTTTTCCGTTCGGCATATATCAGCTTAAGGTCTATTTCGGTTTTTTGCGCCTCGCCCATGACAAACTCCTCAATGCATTTGGTGGAGTTCTCGATTTGCTTTATGCTGGAATGGTAGTCCTTAAGCAACTCGCTGAATTTAGAGAAGTCCTTTGTCGATATGGCATACATCGAGCTAATCTTGTCGTTGATTAGATTGATTGTTTCTATTATGTCCTTCTTTGAAACCCGCTTCATATATTCCGACAGTATTTTTACAGTTTCGTCCTTATTCATATCTCTTTTGGGCAATTTGCCTCATTTGGTTTAAATAAACAACAATCGTCGGCCGATTTTGTTCAATGGAATTTGATTTATGCATCATTTTGCCCGAACGGCATCGCAGCCCGCCTTTCAATGTTTTTTCATCGACATTGATTTTCAACATATTGAATCAACTAACGTTTATCTATACCAAAACATCGACCTTGCTTCCTTTGGCCATGTCTTTCGTAACGACTATCTGCTTATCTATTTTCTTCAGTGCATCGACATGCGAAATGATTCCGACCAAGCGATTACCCTCGGTCAGGTTATTGAGGGCATTCAGCACTTGTTCCAAATACTCGCCGTCGAGTGTGCCAAAACCTTCGTCAACAAACATTGTGTCGATTTTTATGCCGCCAGCCGACGACTGAACCTCGTCGGCGAAGCCGAGTGCAAGCGACAACGATGCAATGAACGACTCGCCGCCCGAAAGCGACTTGACATCGCGCACGGTGCCATTGTAATGGTCGACCACATCCAAATCGAGGCCGGATTGTCCGCGGTTTGAACTTGCCGTCTTGCGGCGCCTCAGCTCATAATGGCCGTTCGACATGACCATGAAGCGGGTGTTTGCATACCCGATAATCCTGTCAAAATATGCCATTTGGACATAGGTTTCAAGCATGATTTTCTCCTGCCCCGACAACTTGCCATTTGCCGTATTGGCCAAGGCCGACTTCCACCCGTATTCCTTTTCGAGGGTAGCCAGATTGCCTGATGATTGCCGAATGTTTTTCGATGCGGACCTGTTGGCATCAATCCTCGAGCCGACTGTCCGTTGCCTTGCCTGCAGATTTCTTAAATCCGTCTCCAATGCCTGGCGTTTTGCCAGCATTTCATCCTTATTAATGGAAATACCATCCTTTAACTGCTCAGACAATGTTTGCACTGAAGATTTCAGTCCGGCAATTTCGTTTTCGCAATCATTATATGCTTTCAGCGAGTCGTCTATGGCCTTTGTCATGGATGCCCTTTGCCGCCTAAAAGTGGAAATCTGCCTTTGTGCATCGGCCTTATTTGCGAATTTCAATTCGGATTGAATGCTCTTGAGATTTTGTTTCCACGCTTCGATATTTGCCCGCCACTTGCCAAGCTCGACCTTAATTTTGCCTGCATCCTCGCTCAGCTCCTTTTGTTTTGACTCTGCCACGGTAATCAATTCCGGGAGCTTGTTCTTACGGGCATAGTTCTTTTCTTCAACTGTAATTTTAGATTGACAGCAGGACAATGCCTTTTGAATCTCCGCAACTTTCTGTTGTATTTGACTTGGAGCTTTTTCAATCGGGCACTCGCCCAACAGATTTGCCACAGTCGCCCTGACGACTGTTTCCTTTGCTTCAAAAGCGGCTTTTTTCTCACTACAAAAATTCACACCTTCATCACGTCTACTTGACACATCATCCAGCTTTTGCTTTAACTCTTTCAGCTCCTGTTCCGTAGGGGCATTCTGCGATAGTCCGGCCTTACAAGGATGATGCACCGAGCCGCAGACCGGACACGCCTCGCCATCCTTTAGCGAACTTGCCAAGATGCCAGCCTGCTCGGCAAGGAACATCGTCGATTTAAACGCATAGTCGCTTTGAGTTTTTTCATATTCACCCAAGACAACCTTTAACCTTGACTGTGCGCGTTGCAGCAAATCGAACAGCTGATTGTACTCTTTTACACCGTCAGCCAGCGCGTTTAGGGAATCAATGTCCTCACTTAATTTCTGGCTTTCGTTTTTCAACGCCTGCAGGGTTTCGCCAGCATGCTGCAGTTTCAGGCTCTCGTCCTGCAAATCTTTCAGCGTGGCTTGCTGGCGCAGCAACTGGCTGTTTGTGTCATCCAGTTTTTTTTCATAGCCGTCGCAATCGCCAATGGCATTTTGTATTTGCCCATTCAAGGAGTCCAAAGTTTCGTATTTTGGCAGAATCTGCTCCAGTTGTGCAATGGCAGTCTGCAACGAATCCAATTCAGGCTTATGCGCTTCAGCATCCGTCTTTGCATTCTTTAGAGCGTTCAATGTTGCTTGTTTTTCAGACAGCCTTTTTTGGGCATCATTCAACTGATGCTGTGCCTTTTCATAATTTTCGACCATCTTGAGCGCCTCTACCACACTTACCCGTTCCCGGTCTTTTTCATTATACTGCACTTGCAACGATTCCTGCTCCTTTTCGTCTTCGTCAATCAACGACTGGACGAAACCGACAACATCGCCTATCGGCAATGCGTTGCTTTGCGCCTTTTCGAAAATGGCAAGATTTTCAGGCGCTTCATTTATCTTTATTCCCTGAATATATTGCCGCACACTCTGACGGGCGCTCTCACATGCATCGTGCAAATCGCTTGCCGACATTGCGAGCCTCTCTTGCAAAATTGCAAAGGGTTCTGTCTTAAATATTTGCCGATAGCATTTCTGCCGTTCCTTTGTGTCGGTTGTTATCAATTTATAGAAATCGCCTTGGGCTATCATTGCAATCTGCGAGAACTGGTTGAAATCGACACCCAGGATTTCCTGGATTTTCTTCTTCGCGTCGTCATTTGTCAATGGCGAGGAATCGGGCATCTGCAGCACAACTTTCTCCGATTCCCGTTTTGTGCCCTCGCCACGCTGTTTCTTCACATCGTGGGCCGGTTCGCGACGCACGACGTAAGTTTTTCCGTCATATTCAAACTTAAGTTCGACAAAGCATGGAGCCTGCTCGTCGGCATACTTTGACTGAAGCATATCGGCGCTTCTGTTCACGCCACTTGCCTGACCATACAACGCGTAGGTGATAGCGTCGAAAATGGTGGTTTTTCCGGCACCAGTCTCGCCACAAATAAGATACAGGCCTCGCTTGCCGAATCTCGAAAAATCAATCGTTGTTTCCTTTGCGTACGGCCCAAAAGCCGACATTGTCAATTGTACTGGCCTCATCTTACTTCTCCCAAATATTTTCGATTAGACTTTCGACAAAAGCCGACTGTTCTTTTGTCAACTGGCTGTGGTACTGCTGTTCAAAGAATTCAGCGAACAATGCTCCCGGCGATTTGGACTCGGCGACTTGCACAGCCGACAGGCAAGAGCCGATGGAGCGTGTCCGCCTGTTGTCGTAGCGCAACTCCAACAAATTATGGTAAATGGCGCGCAGTTTCCCGATTGCGTCTGGCACATCGTCCTCGTCGGTCAGCGTTACGCGGACAAAGGCCTCCTGCAGGTCAGTCCCATCGTAGAACGATTTTGCCGTCAGGCTTTCGTAGGTTCCACGCAGGTCGTGCCATTCGTGCAACGGGACCAATGGCACAAACGAGAGATTGACGTCGCCCTTTTCCCCCAATTCGACAATGGTGACAGACTTTTCGTTGTCGACCTCTGAGAACGAATACTTTAGCGGACTACCCGAATACCGCACCGTCTCCCTTGCGCACGACTGTGGCCTATGCAAGTGTCCCAAAGCCACATAATCAAAGCAATCGTAGGCCGATGCGTCGACGTTGTCGATACCACCGACTGAAACCTCCTCCGACTCGGAACGTTCGGCACCCGTCACGAACTGGTGCGACAAGATGATATTCCGACGTTTTGTGTCGACGTTCATCTCCGCAATGGCCACCCGGATGCAATCGGTATAAGAATCTATCTGTTCATCAGGGAAATAGTGACGGACAACGGCTGGTTTCAGAAACGGCAGCATATACACGGCCACCTCGCCATATTCATCGTTCATGACTACTGGCGAGACATCGCCCTTGTAAGCTGGAGAAAGGTGCACGCCACTTCTGCTCATTATGGCCGAGCCAAACGCCACCCGTTCGGCCGAATCGTGGTTACCGCTCGATACAAACAGTCTAGACTTCACTGGCAGGGTCTTCAACAAGTCGGACAGGAATTCGTCGCACATCTGCACGGCTTCGGCTGACGGCACCGACTTGTCGTAGATATCGCCGGCAATAAGCACTGCATCAGGTTTCTGCGCCTGCACGATGCCCAATATTTCCTTCAGGATGAACTGTTGCTCATCGAGCATCGACTTGCCGTTAACTTGCTTGCCAATGTGCAAATCGCTTGTATGCAATATTTTCATAGCTAAAGAGTATTCGTCAGTTGGACCATAAAACCGAATACAAAATAGTGATAATAGGCGGTTACTGCAATTGTTTAGGTGCGCAATTTTCCACCAAATGGCGAAAAGGCATTGTGCGAAACGAAATGATGATGAAAAGGATTATCGAACCGGCCTAAAACAAAAAAGGCCTACCACTTGGTAAGCCTTTCTCCGCCTTGGCGGAGAGAGAGGGATTCGAACAAAAAAAATCACAAAACATCATTAACCACCATATCAATCAATTAAACAACACTATAACATTCATTGACATTCATAAAATAATGTTTGAAAATTAAAAAAATGGGACTATTTTTGGGACTATGATTTACAAGTATAACACATCATTTTCACTAAAGAAGAGTGCCACACCAGCAGACGAAAAATGCAATGGCGATCGCGACTATCCAATCAGAATGCGCATCACATATTGTGGGCAACGGCTTGACTATCCTGTAAGATTATCGATAAATAAAAAATACTGGGACGCCGAAAAGCAAAAGGTCACAAAGAAGGGTGTAAACGCAAACGGGATTACAGCAGATGAGATAAATGCACATTTGGCCGAACTGACAAGCATTGTCAATGACATCATCAAAACGTTCCAAATTAAAAAAATCAAACCCTCAAACGATTTGCTAAAAAACGCCATTGACCAAACAATAGAAACTGGGGTCATAAACCTATCGTCAGAAAAAACAAAGAAGATTTCCTTAAGCGAAGCATATGAAGCATTCATGAATGAAACTGGCGCAAAGAACTCTTGGACGAAAGCCACATACGAAAAACACAATGCGATGAAAACAGACCTAAATGAGTTCAATCCAAAGTTATCATTTGATGACATGACAGAAGAAACGCTAACAAACTTTGTCATATTCTTGAGGGAACAAAAGGTTGTGTCACCAGAAAAGAAAGACAAGAATGGCAAAGTCATAAAAGAAGCCGTAAAAGGATTAAAAAATTCGACTGTTGGCAAAAAAATGGGATTCCTAAATTGGTTCATGAACTGGGCCACATCAAAGGGCTACAATAAAAACAACGACTATAAAACATTCAAGCCAAAACTCAAATCTACCCAAGCCACCGTAGTATTCCTGACAGAGGATGAAATCGAGCAACTTAGCATTTATCAGATACCTGAAGAAAAAAAGCATTTGGAAACAGTACGGGATGCGTTTATCTTATGTTGCTATACCGGAATTCGGCATTCAGACTTAAAAAACCTGAAGAAAGGCGACGTCAAAGATGACCACATAGAAATAACAACTATTAAGACATCAGACTCACTACGGATTGAATTAAATGACACGAGCAAGCGAATACTTGATAAATACAAAGAGATTCATTTACCAAATGACGCAGCATTGCCAGTATTGTCGAACCAAAAGATGAATGATGCATTAAAGGAACTATGCAAACTTGCAAACATTAACCAAGAAATAAAAAAGACATACTTCAAAGGAAATGAAAGAATAGAAGAGCGAGGTCCAAAATACGACTTTGTATCAACACATACAGGAAGGAAATCATTCATTTGCAACGCCCTTGCGAAAGGAATATCAGCCGAAGTCATAATGAAATGGACTGGACACTCGGATTTCAAAGCAATGAAACCATACATTGCCATCGCCGACGAAACAAAAGCAAGAGAGATGAAAAAGTTTAATATTAAAGGGATATAAAACCAACGGCAAATGAATCTCAATTAGTGCATATATTTTCCCCTTATATAAATAAGTAAGCACTCACCTGCACCACCAAGTCATCCGAACAAATGCATGGGCAAAAAAGAGGCGGAATTCACTGGATTCCGCCTCTTTTTTTTGCCCCTCACGTCGTCAAAATTCCATGAACCATGATGAACATCCACTGGATGTTCTTTCATTACGATAATTGACCAGCAATTATCGTTTCATGTCGGAATTTTTCCGACGTGATACCAATTAGCACCCCAGCTATCGCTGAAGTGCTAATTGGCCAGGGGAATACTCCCCTTGGATCCCCTCTTTTGTAATAATATAAATATGGGGCCCAGCTTCGCTCCCATATTTTCATTATTACAAAAGAGCATTTAATAAGCCATTTTTTGGCTTTTTAAATGCAAGACAAAAAAAATGACATTTTCATAATAATATTTTTCAAAAAAAATTTCATAAAAAACAAAAAAAATGACGTTTTAGCTAAAATCTATGATGCGCATCATAAAGATAGAAAGCGTAGGTCATAAAATAAAACACAATTCATCATATGCATGATTTTTTTAATGGCAAAAAAAACTTAAAATGGACAATAATCTATTTAACAAACGACATTATTGCCTCAAAATATTCCAAGTTGGAATAATTTTTGGTAATTCGTAAAATTTTATTAGACAACGAGATACTTGCAAAATCCAAAACACAACATTTTCTTTGCAATAGTCGTAAACGACAAATTGTTTAACATTAAATTTTATAAATATGAAAAACGAAAAAATGATTGTGCAAATGACAATAGGCGAGTTAATAGACGTCTTAAAGGCACAACTACCTATGAATCAGTCTATTGGTAGCCAAAAAGAAAGACAGAAATATGTATACGGACAGGCCGGGCTAGCCAACTTGCTGGGTTGTAGTGTTTCAACTGCGGCCAGGCTATTGAAATCCAATAAGATAGCACCCGCAGTAAGCAGGTATCAGCGCAAGATAATAATAGATGCCGAGTTGGCACTTAAACTACTGAACGAAAACAACTTAAACAACAAATAACAATGAGTAAAAAAGGTGCTTTTTCTATAAAATTTGCGTCACAGAAGACAGCAAGTGGCTGTATTTCAATGAGACACGACCTAAGAGAGGAAGAATATTTGCAACAAATGATTAACTCTGCCAACGCCAGAGATCGATCGATAGTAAAAGACATAATAAAAGAGCGCTCTAAAGACAACATCTACTGGCAGTTAAACCCTGGCAAGCAACCCGAGGAATATCAAAGGGCAGCCGAAGAAAGATATAAAAGGGCATTTGGACAAAAGGTACAAAAAGGAACGATGTTTATTCGCCCCGCCATTTTAACAATAAAAAAGGATACAACAATTGAACAAATAATGGAAATGGCAAAAGTGGTTAAAGAAATAACAGACATGACATTGGTCTTTGCGGCATGTCACAAGGATGAAGGCCATTATAAACAGACAAAAGATGGAAAGGTATTTGTAGGCAACTACCACATACACGCTTATTTTTTATCTCAACATCTTGAAGATAAAGTAATTACAGACAAACAAACAGGCAAAACAAAGGTAATAAAAGCTGGACGTACTTGCAGGAACATACCATTCTCAATTTTGCAGGATAGGCTTGCCCCCATCTTCGGCATGCAACGCGGCGAAGTAAAAAACAACGACCCAAAGGCATTTTTGGACCCCAAAGCGAAATTTGAAAACGCAAGAACACAAACAGCGGCACAAGTAATTAAAGCGAAAGCACAAAGAAAAGAGGTTGAAGAACAGATAAAAAAAGGCGTTGAAATACTTGAAAAACAAAAAGTTGCAATAAATACAAACAACAAAAAGCTCGAAAGACAGACACAACTAATTGATCCACAAATAGAAGGAAGTTTAATCGAAAGGCATGAATTGCAAAAAAGCATTTTACGACTACGAAACGAACTGTTTGAACTACAAGGAGATATAAAAGAATTAGAAAACATAAAAAAAACGCCAAAAATCATTCAAATATAGAAAAAAAGATAGAAAACATAAAGCCAAAAGGCGTCTTGAAAATGTATACAAGCAATGACGTAAATGAGTTAAAACAGTCATTAATAAGCAAATGCAAAGAAACGGAAGCACTTATTGCAACAAACGACGCAGAAACAGCAAGACGTCTTGCAGCAGAAAAGGAAAATATGGAATTAAAAGCCATTCTAAACAATACACAACTACTTGAATTAGAATTAAATAAAAGAAAAACAAAAGAAAAATACAAGTTTTACGAAAAAGTAATTACAAATATAACACACAAACAACTGAGCATCAGTGAAATAGAAGAAGATAATGGTTTGAAATTTATAAAATTAACCAATAACGAATGGCTGATTATCAATAAAATAGGAAATATTTTGACAGCAAAAATTGACAATGTGGAAAAATTAAACGACTGCAAACCTCATTTTTACAAGGAAATATGGCACACGATAGGCAACATAAACAACTACACGCAAGCACCAAAATTCAAAACAGAAAACGACAAAAGCGAAAGCCAAAGCAACCAAATTAGTTTATAATCAACAAAATGCAAAGATATGAAAAAGAATGATAAAAACACAGACTATTTACATGAACAAACAGCAAAAATAAATACCAAACATGAGGAAGCTGCGGAAGTTGCGCAACCATGTTATGAAAGTTCCGCAATTTTAACAACATACGCAACTTCCGCAGAAGAAGAAGATATAGAAATAAAAGACATGCCAACTTTTTCCCAAAAAATAAAAGGAAAATCACCAGAGTTAATAGAAAAAATCATAGAAAGCAGTTACTCAAACGAAGATGCTGACATTTTAATCCTTGGAACATTAACAACAATATCTTCTTGTTTACCAAATATATATGGTATTTACGACGGTCAAACAATATATGCGAATAGAGTAAACAACCAAGTGCAATTATTTTGTCAAAATTAAGAAGCGTTTTTGTAAAACTCCACAACAGGCGAAGAAAAATCAAGTTTTTCCCTAGGTCTTCTGTTAATTTTCAACTGAATATTGTGCAGTGCCTTATT
>JAZUEN010000083.1:0-25459 GCA_045640185.1 Bacteroidales bacterium | reverse complement strand
GGGAGAATTCCCGAATGACGTCATGTTTTACATTGATGCCAGGAGCAGGGGAGTGGCGTATGGTGCCAGTGAGATAACCGACTATCTTAATGCAAATAACATTGATTCGGATGAATCGTTTTTTAAGCCTTGCAGTAATTTAGATGTTGTAATTTATTTGATATCTTCGCTCGCACAATGTTTCAAGAGATTGAAGGATACTCGATTGAATGATTGTGAACAGATAATTGATTCATTAACACAAAATTAAATAATATGTCAGCGGAACTACAGAACACAAACAACGACGAACGGGAAATTGATTTGATTGATTTGATGGGACGATTCTTCAGTTGGTTCGGAAATATTTGCAAGACAGTGTTTCTTGGAATATTGTATTTCATTGTAAGAAACCGTTATCTGTATTTATTGGCAATAGTTATTGTCGTTATTTCAACTTTCGTGAAAAGTAAATATGCAGTCAAATATTACGATTGCACACTTGTTGTCCAAACCAAGAGTGTCAATTCATCAGAGATAGTCAATCTCATCAATAATTGGAACTATCAGCAAAGTCTTTCAAAAGAGCTTCTTTCTGCCATCAAAAGCATAAAAGGCACATATATGCTGGACTACAACAAGGATGGAGTTGGCGACGAAGTAGAGAAATGGACCGGCAAAGTTGTTACTGATACTGCCATAATCAATAAGCGTTTGGTTGATGTCTTTTGTGTGAACGCTCAGATTTTTATTGCCGACAATGATACTATTTTGGATGCTATTAGGGATGCCTTGCTGAATTATTTAGGCAATGACCAATGGGTTATTGACCAAAATGAGAAACGCCAAAATGAAGGCAAACTGTTGTTAGGCAGAATCGACAAGGAGATTGCGATGCTCGATAGTTTGGAACAGAATGAGTACTTTGAATCAAACGACAAATACAAATTTGATAAGAATGGCGGTCTGATGATGATTAGTGAAAAAGAGAAGAAGTTGTATCACAACGACTTGATTGGACTGGTTTGTCAAAAGAATAGCATTGAAAGAAATTACTATTCAGAGCCATTCAAGGTTATTCAGAATTTTAGTCTGCCTTTGCAGGCTGTCAACAATCCTTTTGCCAATTTTACAAAGAGTTTCTTGTTCGTAATGTTCTTGGCTACTATTATTATCTTGATTATAGACCAAAGAAAGGGTTTGAAAAAATTGGTTGATGAATCAAAACGCAATTAACTATTTAATGATTAGATAAACAAAAACGGCGAGCAACTGCTCGCCGTTTTTGTTTGATTAAATATTGAATATCAATGTGCATCCTTCTCGTTTAGCGTTGTGGATTTGCCGTAGTTTATTGGAATACTCGAGAGTGTCATTCAAATAGTATGGTGAGGCATTCACTTCTGTTAGAATTCAGGGCAAGGTATGGCTTTGAATTTGTGCTTCCTTTCTATTTCGAACTTGTATGTCAGTGATATCTCATGGGCACCACCTGTTGATGTTACAAGTCTGGACACTGTAAAGTCGTAGCTATAGCCTATATTCAGGTCTTTAAAATTGTAGCCAAGCAGTACTGATATGGCATCACGCCTGCTATAGTCTTTGATAAAAGGCAAATCACGATACCACACGCCAACCACGATGGGTGAGTAGCTCCAGTATAACCCGACATCGACTTGGTCAGTGGCGCCTTGGTGGCGATAGTTGGCTGCAATGGTTACAGTTTGTCTCTTGGTGCTGATTAACCGTTCGAGCTTAAACAATTTCGTGCCACCAAATATTGTGAATTTTAAAGGGTACTTGTAGTCATAACTTGTGACAGAAATGTTAGGATTGTTTAAGTGGTCGGCACAAATGCCAATCCAGCTGTTTCTCATGGATAGCAACAATGATGCGCTCCAATCAAAATTTCTGACATTGGCAAAATCTTCGGGCAGGACAGGCTGTACTTGTGAGTCGGTATATAGTTGGCTGGCAAACACAAGTTTTTCGTAGTCAAGTGACCTTTGTGTGTAGTAGAATCCTAATCCAGGTCTAAGGTAGACTCTACGGGTAAAGCGGATGTTGTAGGCATACATCAGGCCTACGTACGTGTTGCTATAGTTGGCAGAGCCAGCCACATCGCGGAGCGCTATTAGTCCTAATCCGCTATTTATCTTTTCTACGTTTGCGTCTGCCGATACGTTAAATGTTCGGAGCAATCCTGGCATTTGTGGCCATTGGTCTCGATAGTTTATGCCAACACGATAGCCTGATATCGCTCCAGCAAAAGAAGGTGCCTGATATAGCGGATTCGAATAGAATTGCGTGAATTGAGGGTCTTGCGAGTGACTTTCAAATCCGCAAAATATCAGTATAAGTAGTGGTAATATGTTCTTGTTTCGTTTCATTTTCATTATTTGCGGATTAGAGTTACGTCGCCTGCTATTTTGAATGGAGTGTTGTTCTCAAATTTGCCTTTGGCCTTCCAGAAATATACATCTTGTCCAAGTTCCTTGCTATCATTTGCATAACGACCATTCCAACCAACTGTTACGTCATCCGAGTGGAATAGTTGCTCGCCCCATCTGTTGAAAATCCACAGGTCGTATTCTTTTACGCCAAAATAGACTGGGTGGAAGACGTTGTTTATGTCGTCGGGTATAGGATATGAACCATCGCTTGGGCTTTCGTCCGAAGGAATGAATGCATTCGGAAACTTTATGAACCCGGCACCGCTGACTTCAGCCGCTTCGGGTTTCAGTATCGAATCGACACACATTTGTGAGCTGAAAGCAATCAGCTTGACGTCGTATAGACCTTCTTCTTGATATTGGTGATGAGGGTTTTGGTCGGTGGAGTAGGTGCCATCACCAAAGTCCCAGATGTATGTGTTGCCGTTTTTTGTCGAATTGAAGAATTGTACAGGTTGGTCTGGCAACATCACAAAAGATGGTGCCACCGTGAAGTCTGGTTCAGGCAGTTCGTACACTGTTATTATTTCATAATCGTAGTGCGACCCGCCATCGCCTTCTGCCGTTAGCTTTACGTTGTATATGCCAGGTTCGGTGAAGGTGTGAGTCGGCTCTGCTATTGTGGATGTTTGCCCATCTTCAAAATCCCATTCATAATTGTTGCAGTATTCTTCTGCTATGGCGAAATCGACAGTGAGTGGCACGCAACCTGCCGGTCGACTATTCAGAATTGCAATTTTTGGATAGGGAGGCAATATCGTTACGTCATGTTTTGCTGTATTTTCGCAGTGCTCGCTTTCAATGTGTAAGGTTACGTGAAAAATATTGTCGTTTTCGTTGGCGCCCCAGCGACCATATTTGTACATGAAGTATTTTTCTCCAGTGTTTGATGTGTTGCCGTCGCCGAAATCCCATTTGTATGTCCATGGACCATCTTGTGTGTAATTCTCGAAATAGACAGTGTCATCGGGGTAACGTTGCGATGGAGTATGTGCAACAAAATCGACATTGGGGTTAATGTAGACTGTCACATTCTTTTGTATGGTGTCATAGCATTGATATTTTGATGATCCAATGTATGTTATGGTCAGAGTCTGATCGTCGTTTGTCGTGTTGTAATATGTGAATGTCGGTTCTTTTGCAACTGATGTGCTACCATCGCCAAAATTCCATAAGTGGTTTGTTGTGGTGACTGTTGAATTGTTTTCTATCTCTATTGTATGTGGACTACAGCCTGCAGTATCAAAACTAAAATCGACAATTACATTAGGAAATGTGATCATTGGATTGACCATGGTGTCACGGCATCCATGGTCGGATTCAGTAATTAGTTCCACATTGAAAGTTATTGGTTCTTCGGTGTCGTTTGAATAACTGACTTTTTGGTTTGCATTGCTTGTGGTTTGTTGTGTCGTCCCATTTCCGAAATCCCAGCTATAGGTCAAATTCGATCCTTCTGAATTGTTTTTGAATTCAGCATTAAATGGAGGGCAAGCTCGGTCAACAAGAGGACTGAAGTTTGCTAAAGGTTTTGGGTAAACAACAATTTCTTTAGTTATTTCATCTGTGCAATTGTATTGTGTCGTTGTCTTTAGCGTTGCCGTGTAGTTCTTGTTGTTGCTATAGTCGTAATTGTGGAACGTCTTGCTAAAAGGAGGGCGATTAACCACAGTTGAACCATCGCTGAATGACCAGAAGTATTGTGTCTTTGAATCGACGATTGAACTGTCAGAAAATTCGATGGTATGTGGCTCACAACCTGTTAGCTCGCCTCCAAAGTTTGGTGCCGAGCGAGGGTAGACGGCTATGACTTGTGCCGTGTCGTCTGAGCACCCGTGGTCATTCGAGACTATAAGTGAAATGGTGTACGCTTTGTTGTCAAGTGGATATGTATTGTCATCATTTGTGTATGTGCGTGTGCTTGGTTGTCTGTTTTCTGAAGAATTGCCATCGCCAAAGTCCCAAGTCCATTTGCCGGTTGTCGTATTTAGTCTTGATGAATCGGTAATTGTTACTTCAAATGGAGTACATCCTCCTAGTATGTTTGATGTTGCTCCGTTTGAATTTTCTCCAGTGTCATTGATTCCAAATTTCGCGTTGACATAGGAGTATGTAATGAAATTCCGGTCAAATGTCTTCACGCAGCCAGTGCCAATTTGTGTTGTTTTTAGTTTTACATTGTATGTTTGGTCTGTCGTTTCAAAATGGCTGAATTTATGGCTCGGATCTGTCTGTGTTGAAGATTGTTTGTCGCCAAAATCCCATAGATATGAAGCTAATCCTGTGGTTTGATTGGTCAGGTTGATTGTAAGAGGGTTGCAACCTTCTGTTACATCTTGTGTAAATGATGGAATCAGTTGCGGGTATACTTCAATTATTTGGCTAGTCTCGTCATAGCAACCTGTGTTCATATCCACCGATTTCATCTTGATGGTATATGTCTTGATTGTGTTCGGCTCGGTATTGTTGAAGGTGAAATCAAATGGATTCTTGTCGGTCCTGACAGCGGTGTTGCTGTCAAATCCGAAGTCCCATTCAAACCGATTGCCATTCAGGCATGCTTCAGGATAGCTGAATGTTACTGGATATGGTGTGCATACGTCGTTTTTCACGTAGGCGAAGTCTGCTGTGATGTGCGGGTATGCTTTTACTGGCATGATTGCGGTATCCGAACATTTGTTAATGTCAGTGGCGATGAGCCTTACGTTGTATGTATGCGTTGATGGTTCGATATTGTCAAACGTATGTGTGTGTGTCGCTGATGCATTTGCCGATTGCTCGTTGTCATGGGCATAGTCCCAGCTATATGTTAGGCTATAGCCTTTCGACATATTTGTAAATGTGGTTGTGATAGGAGAGCATCCCTCGTCGTTTGCTGTCGTAAATGAAGCCTTGACTTCTGGATATACTTGCAAGACTTTTGATGCGACATCATGGCACTGTGGGTGATTGGCATCAATGGCGGTCATGCTTATTGTGTATGAAGATAGACTGTTGCCGTCACTGCTTGCGTTTGCGTATTGGTGCTTGAAATCTGATTTGTTTGTCTTTGTTTGTGATGAGCCATCTCCGAAATCCCATTCAAATTGTGTCCCGTTTGTTGAACTGTTGACCAGTGTTACGTCTATAGGTGAACATTCGGTGTCTTTTATGTAGTTAAATGCCGCCGTGATTTCAGGATATACGGTAACATCTTTTGTCGTGCTTGCTGAACATCCGAGTTTGTTTGTGGCTGTCAGTTTTATAGTATATGTCTTGTCTGTGGCTGATGCATTGGCGAATGTGTGTTTTATGCTTTGGTTCCCGGTTTCATCGGTTAATCCGTCGTTGAAGTCAAGATTGTAGATCGTTGCGCCGGTTGATCCTGTGTTGGAAATAGTTGCATCCAACGGACCACATCCTGATGCAGGCTCCACTGAAAGTTTAGGCTCTATGGCTGGATATGCGTAAAACACTTTGCTTGTGGTTTTGTAGCATGATCCGTTTTTCGCTGTCAGCGTAACCTTCTTTGTCTCTATGTATTCGGCGCTCGAACATGTTATTTGGTAATTTACGTCCGATAAGTCGTCATTAATCTTGTTTCCTGTACCGTCAGTAAAACTGTAGGTGAAATTGTCTGCACCTGTTGAGGCGTTTTTCAGTGTGACTGTCGCAGGTGAACATACATTGTAGTTGTCGCTGCTGAATACTGCTTGAATTTTTGGATATACTGATATTTCTGTGGTGGCAGTATCGCTACATCCAAACTCTGATGAAGCTATTAACGTGGTGGTGAATGTTTGTGGTGCTGTGCCTGTCGATCCTGTATTGTTCTTGAATATGTGTTTTACGTCTGCTGTTGTCTCTGCTTTTTCGTCAATTCCGTCGCCAAACGACCAACTGAATTTGTCCGGCTTAAGCGACACTCCTGTGTAGGTGGTATTGTTCTTGAATGTTACGAGTGTGCTGTCGCATATGGTAGACGTTGCGTCTGAGGAAATGGCAGCTGTTATTTCTGGATATATTGTTATTTTATTCGAATATTCCTTTTCACATGTCTGGTTGCTGATAATGTCTTTGTAGCTATCAGTAATCTTTATGGTTATGTTCATTTCGAGCCCAGTCTTGTTCTCAAATTTCAGGACTGCCACATTGTCGAGAGAACCGCTTACTCTTGTGTATGGACTGTTTGGGTCGTTTTCTTTGTATGGCTCGTCATTGATGTACCACTTCGTATTTGACTTGCTCGCATGGTCTGGAGTGTTGTTGGTAATTGTGACATATAGCGGAGAACAGCCAGAAACCTTGTCTATGGAAAAGTTTGGGTTGAGGTACGGCATGACGCTGATGATTTCTTTCGCAATTGAGTCGCGACATCCGAATTTGTTCTCACCTGCCAATGCTGTCTGATATGTCTGAATATCGGGCAAGGTGTGCGAATATTCATGCTCAATGGAGCTGTTGCTGTTCCCTGTCGCCCCATCTCCAAAATACCATTTGAATTGAGTCTCGTCTGATTTGTCTGTCGAGTTGTTGGTAAAGGTAGTGGTTAATGGATCGCAGCCTGATACGTCGGATACTGTGTAGTCAACCTTGAACTCTGGATAAATGGTTAAAGTGTCACGGCCCGCCAGCTTGCTTACGCAAACATCGCCATTGTATGCCGTATATGTAGCTGTCAGGCTGATAGGATATATTCGTTTCGCATCTGTTCCTTTATTTTCATAGGTGAGGGTAAATGGCGCGTTTGAGTTTTCTGGAGGTACTGTGCCTGCATAGTCTGTGATAGGGGTGCCGACTTCCCATGTGTACTTTATGAGGTTTTGGTCTCCTATGGTGTTGTTTATGAATCTTGCAGTTAGTGGAGAGCATGACGATGTCTTGTCAATGAAGTATTGGGCTTTTATCAAGCCATGCACTATGATTGGTACAGTATCGGAGCTTTCGCAACCGCCATTTAGTTCGTCAATTATTCTGAGAATGGCAAGATAGGTCGTGTCATATATGCTTGGGTTATAGTAAGTGTGCTTCATTGAGCGAGGTGCCGCAGAAGTGGTGCTGTTGCTGTATTCGTGATTCTCTCCGTCTCCAAAGTAAATATACATTTTGGTGTATGGTCCGGTAGATGTGTTTTCAAATTCGACATTCAAAGGTTGGCAACCCTTTGCTGGATTTGGAGTGGCAGATAAAACCGCAGTCAATGTAGGACATACCTCAAAACTTTTCGTCTTTGATGTGGGGCAGTTTTCCTGCTTTGATGCGTCAAGCTTTAGTGTGTATGTTATCTTGTGGTCTGTGAAGTTCTCTATTGTCAATGTGTCGGCGCCAAAGTTGCGGATAGTGTCTTGCGATTTTGTGGTGCCGTCGTCGAGTGTCCAAAGGAACGTGTTGGCGTTTGTCGAATTGTTCTTTATGGCGACTCTCGATGGACTGCAAGCTGATGGCTGTATCAAATCGAAGTCCGATATGATTTTCGGATAGCCGTAAGCCCATACGTTGATTGTCGTGTCCTGGTTTAGGCCTTTGTAGCATGCGCGTGTGATTTTCACTTCGTACTTGTTGAATCCGGCGGCAGGCTTAACGTTTGGGGTGGCAATATTCCTATCGCTTTCTGACAGGAATGTCGCGTTTGGCGCAGTTCCTGCTGCGCCTTCCATGTACTTCCAGAAATATGTTATTCCTCCTGTCGAAGCCAATGTTATTGTATCTCCTTCGCAGAAACGAGCATAATCCGAATCGTCTTCTGCATTCGTGATGACGGCGCTGCCGAAGTTGTCGGAAAAGTCAGAGAAATATCCATATCGGCAACCGGATCCTGCACCGCCGTTGATTATGGCAAGGTGGAACAGTCCGGTCGAATTTCTGACCTTTACAACATCTCCTTTATCTATGGCTATTCCGTCTATTCCGTTTGAAAATTCCTGGTGGTCTCTGCTTAGATAGTACCATCCGGTATTCGGTATTTCTTTAAACCAAGCGCTATTCAATGTCGTCGTTTTCCCGCTTATCTCTACTGTAAAGTCGCCTATGTGAGCCTTTTTGGTCATTATGTTCAAAAAGAAACCTTCAGTTGTTGACCTGCACACTGAAACATCCAGCGAGCCAGTGCAGCCATTTATGGTTGGCAGAATGGCACCTCCCACTTCGCAGCCAAAGCCTGCCATGTGCATCACTATTATTGGCTTGTCTGACTTTATGTAGAGTGCGTTGTAGTCTTTTCCCGATCCGGTTATTGTGAGAGTGTTAAGACGAACACTTTCTATCTCTCCAACTTTTGTCAATTTTTTTTGATCGAGCGTTTCACCATCGTCGGTTGTGAAATTGACGGTGGTGTTGGCTTGCGTTGCCATTATGTACACATACTCAGCCTTATTATTGCCTTCGCCAAGGTGTCCACGCATTACAATGTATTCTTTGCCAGCCAGTCCTACAGACACAAGCTGGTCGCCAATCGCATCGTAGCATCCGCCTTCTGAATATCCTAAACTTGATCCGGAATGTTGATGCAATGAATCGTCTTTCCATTGAACGGCAATCCTTCCTGTCGATTTGATGATGGTTCCGCCTAAATGCTTGTCGGCGGCTTGACTTGCAGCTTGAAGCGATAGCGTTTGGCCTTTTTTCAATGAGACAGTCCAAGTCAGCTTGCTGCCATTAGGCCAATTTTGTACAAGGTTTGCTTGTGGTAATGTTATGGTGACCTCTACCGCTTCATCAACAGCAACAATGTCGATGGCGTTCCATGCGTTTGGATCATCTTGGGAATTGCCTCCAAAATCATGGTTCTTAAAGTGGTTTTGCGATGGCACTATGAAATAATCGCCAAAAGCGTTGCTTCCCTTTAAGGCCCAAATGTCGCAGTTGTTTGTATAGCCTCTTTCAAGGTAGGCGGTTACTTGAATGTCGGAATGAATGTGTATGCCTTTGTTTTTTACTGTGCAGCTTTCACCGTATAGGCCACTTTCAATTATGTTTGATTCCTGATTAGTTCCTTTTTTTGCACCACCAGTTCCTGACATATACGCGTCGAATGGAATTTTTACAGATTCACTGGCGCCTATCTTTTTTGTTATAGTAGTAAATTTAGTTTCATTGGGCATCTCTATTGTTACATTGGCAGGGGTGGTTGAGTTAGTGTTTGTGACTAACAGCGAAGGAGTGTCGCCTTCGTGCTGCCATGTCAATTGAGGTACGCAAAACCAGAATTCCGTATCGGTTTGTGCATTGGCATAAAAGGTGAATGCTATAAATAATATGTTGGTTAATAGTATTTTGCGTAAATGATCCATAGATGGTGTTTTTGTAGAATTTCCCTTAATACAATCCACAAAAATAAATCTATTTTGGCGATTGTTAATGTACGTTTTGTCTATTTTAACGTTAAAAAACAAGCCATTTGTCACATATTTTCATTGTGAAATAGTGACTCATAGTCAACAATCAACATCGAAATGCAGTGAAAAAGTGAAATATGGGGTGTCGGGCTTAAAAATAAAAGCTTGCTGTAAGGCAATTGTCCAATATTATTCAACCAAATTAATTAACCCATGAAAAAAATACTGTAGCCCTAAAAGAAGAGTGAGATTATAGTCCCATGGACAGATAGAAGAGACCTTACAACAAGCTTTCAAAGAACTATAACCTTACGTTGCAAAGATGCGCGTTATTTTTTATAAATCCAAATGTTTTTGGAATAAAATGTTGGCTAATTGAAGACTGCAGGGGTTTGTAAATTTGTATTTTGCTGATAGTGAGCGGAAGGTTGCCACATGCAATTGTTGATGTATGTCGCATCGGAAATGGCTTGTAAAGACAAATCATGAATTAATTGCTTTCAGGCGCAACTATTATGCACTATTCCACGTCTATTTGTCGATATTGCGGTTGTACGTGATGATTTAAAAACTTTCCGTTACTATCGGAACTTACAACATAAAAAGACTACATTTGACTAAAATTCTTTTTTTGATGTATAGATTGATTGCAAGATTTGCTTTGCTGCTGTTGCCTCTCTCGGTGTCGATTGTGACATTTGGGCAGGGTGATATGCAACTGGCAGAAAAACAAGGCGTTGATGCGAAAGAGTATGACCGAAGCTCCCTGACTGTCTTGATGATTGACAAGTCTGGACAGTTCGCCTCCGATTTGCGTATTGCAATGAGCAGGCTGTCGGTTCCCGACAAGTTCGACGACAACATGCTGGAGCGTCGGGTGTTGGGCGCAGTCTCGTCGGCCGAAGGCATAGGTCACAGCCTAGTGTCGTCAAAAGTATCTAACGACATCCTGGCAAAGTGGTTCTCACGTCAGCCCGATGGCTCGTTCAGCATGACGCTTGTTCACGAGCGTGGCCTGTACAACGCAACGGATGCTGACGTAATTGAGGCTTCGGCGTCAAAATTGGGATTGGACAAGCTTCGCGACGCTGGCGAGTTCCTGGTGTCGCATTCCTACGTGCTGGTGCTCGATTTCGGCAGGGTGCGTACCATGGAGCAGGTTTATGACGAAATAGACAAGAACCGAAAGGCTTCGGCAAAGGCGTTTAACACAAAATACCATCCTGTTGCTAGAAACAAGAATGGCTATGAGGCCAATGTCACGGGTTACCTCTACAGGCTTGACAGCGTTTCGTCAATAATGGACGATTTCTATGCCAACATGTGGATTTACAACGATGATCCTGCCGGCGAGCGGGACAGAAAACGACAGCTGTTTGACGATTCCAGATTCGGATTCTCGTATGTGGCATCGGCATCGGTTGTAATAGAGGCAAGCCAGTACAATGGGACTATGGGGCAAATGTCGAAACAGCAATTGTTCGATTTGCTGATGCGTAAATCGGTTGATGCCGTTGTCAACGCCTATGAGTCGGAGGTTGATGAACTGAAAGTGGTTACGGCACTGTATGATACTCATCCGCTACGCGCAAAGATAGGAATGAAGGAGGGGCTGGCTGTCGAAGACCGCTATTTTGTGTATGAATACAGAATGAACGACCAGAATCAGGTGTATGCTTCACGTCGCGGTGTTGTAAGGGCCAAGTTGGTGGCCGACAACAGGCATGTGGCCCAAGGACAAAGCGTCGATGCGGGCGACAATACTTCGAGATTCTACCAGATTGCAGGCCACAAATTGGAGCCTGGCATGTTCATTGAACAGAATAACGATATGGGATGCGGATTTTCGTGCGGGTATGTCGCCGGAGCGCAGAGTGGCATATTTGCCAATGTCGAGGTGCTTTCAGGCAGTTCGTTGGGCATAAGCCAGTTCAAGACGTTTATCGGCGGTCATGTCGATTTCGGAAAATATGATTTGAACGAGTGTGGCGAATGGCATTACGACTCCGACCTTGATGACGCATCAATGTTTTTGATGGGAGCCGAATTAGGCATTTCAAAAGGGTTTTTCCTGACTCGGAATGTGGCGGTGGCGGGGCTGGCCGGTTTCGCCATGGAGTGGGGCGATTTCGCCGACTCCGATTTGAGCAAAGACTATTTTGAGAATGGCATGGTTGAGTGCGTGATGTTGTTTGCCGGGGCGCAGATGGCCATCAACCTGCGGTACGACATTCAGCTGGTCGGCGGAATAAACTACTATTCGGAACTTGGCAACGCATCGCTTACGAAGAAAAACGAGGATGGCGACAAGGAGCTGGGTGTCAGATATTCCGAAATATTTGAAGGAAGATTGGGTTCAAGTATTAATTTAGGGCTACGCATCCAATTTTAATGTTGAACCGTCTATTATATGTTTTGTGACAATTGAGAAGTTCAAAATATTAAAGAATAAAATTATTAAAATCGGGAAACAATAGAAGTCCCATAAAACATATCGATATGAAAAATAGAACAATTGGAGTTTTTTTTGCGAGCCTTATGGCTATTGCGTTAGTTGGCGTTTCGGCCAATGCGCAATCGAAAAACAAGGTCAGGAAACTTGAGTACAATAGCCAGTACAATTATGAGGTGGCAACATTGGCCGTAGGTGTCGATGGAACCAAGTTGGTGAAGGTTTGGGGCTATGGCAAGACGGCGGAAGACGCAACCCGCGATGCCAAGGCTCAAGGTGTGGCATGCGCTATTTTCCGCGGATTTCCGGCAGGAAGCAACGGCTCAGCGGCACCAACGCCAGCCATAGTTGCCGATCCGGATGCCGCCAACAAGTACGAGGAATATTTCACGAAATTCTTCGAACCGGGCGGAAGGTATTTGCAGTACGTGAATTTGAGCACCGATGGCGTTTCAACCGACAGGGTGCGTGTCAATAAAAAGACTTATAAGGTTGGCGTGTCAATGTCGATAGCTTACGACGAATTGCGTAAGGAGCTTGAGCGTCAGGGAATAGCGCGTAAATTGAGTACGGGCTTTTGATTGTTGCATATAATTTGATAAAATATGAAAAGAGTATTGACAATGTTTGCGGCCATGATGGTTGCCGCAAGTTCGTTTGGTCAGGCTGCAAAGCCGACAATCATGGTCGTGCCGAGCGACCGCTATTGCATCGACAAGGGCTATAAGCTTGAGTTTGACAATCAAGGAACCAAGACTGTACTGCCAGACTACAAGTCTGCTCTTCAGAATGATGCCGAATTGCGTATGGTCATTTCAAAGATGAGTGGCATAATGTCGGACCGTGAGTTCCCGCTTAAGGATTTGGAGCAGGAATTGCGCAACATTGCAAACGAGTCGGCGGAATCGGCAATGCTGACTGGCTCCGAGGGCGGTGGCATAGTTGAGTCGCCGATAGATGTGCTGAAGCGTACAGCCAAAGCCGACATTATAATGGATTTGGATTTCACGGTGGTGAAGCAAGGCCCAAAAAACAGCATAATGTTCACACTCAACGGATTGGATGCGTACACGGGCAGAAACATAGCAAGTTCGTCGGGGACAGGCAAGCCAAGCACATCTGCATCGCCCGAATTGCTTATGGAAGAAGCTGTGCTGAGCCACATGGACGAATTCTGCGGCAGGCTCTTGACTTATTTTGACGACATGTTCGCCAACGGACGCGAGGTTAAGGTCATGGTGAAATTGTTCGATGGCGCCAATATCAAGCTATCGGAAGAATTCGACTATAATGGCAATACTGATGAACTAGGTTTGCTGATTGAGGACTGGATGGCTGAAAACGCAGTCGGCGGCCGCTATCATTTGGCTGATGCATCGGAGAATTTCCAACGCTACGATGTTGTCCGCATACCGATGTTTTATGAAAGAAACGGCAGACAGCGTGCCATGGACACAAAGACGTTTGTCGGCGAATTGCGGAAGCATCTTTCGGCAGAACCGTTCAATCTTGATTCAAAGGTATATATGCGAGGCTTGGGTGAGGCTTGGTTGATTATTGGCGAAAAATAAGACAGGCGTATGAATAAAATATTGCTGACAATTGTTTTGGGGGTGGCCTTGTCGAGTGTGGCATGGTCGCAGAATTCGCAAGGCAAATCTGACGATGCGGCAAGGATTGCTCTGGCTGCAACCATTGAGAATTCAAATATGCCAATGGCGGCACAAACGGAGCTGAAAAACAAAATGCTGAAGATGTGCACGTTGAATGGCATGGCAACTGGCAACCCAAATCCAATGTTTTCAATGATGGCAACAGTTGAAGTCTTGAGCAAGGATTTGACGCCTTCGGCGCCTCCAATGCATTCGTTGGCAATGACAGTGAATTTGTTTGTAGTCGATAATGCTACAGGAAACATTTTCAGCCAGACATCCGTCGACTTGAAAGGTGCAGGACAAAATGAGACAAAGGCATACGTTGATGCAATAAAGAAACTTGATCCAAAGAAGGGCCAGTTCAAGTCGTTTGTGGAGATGGGCAAGAACAGGATACTTGAGTTCTACAATTCGCAGTGCGATTTGGTGATTTCACGTGCACAGGCGTTGCGAGACGAAGGCAAAGACAATGAGGCAAATGAATTGCTGCTGTCTGTGCCGACGGTCTGCAAGGAATGTTATGACCAATGCATGCAAATGGCCGGCGTTAAGGTGACGCCAAACGAGAATGCTCCTGCCGACAGCGTTGAGGGTGAAACGGAATTGGAATAATTACGGAGTGCCATCCATTTTGGATGGCAAGATTCCGGATTGGGATTTTTTGTGATGTGGTTTTTGAAAAACTTCAAATATTGCAGTAATCCATAAAGGCCTATTGCATCTTGGCGAATCAAAACACTTTGCAAATTCTTGATAAGAAAATCTTCTCAATAGGAGAAAATCTTTTTTCTCTTTTGCTGTACAGAGGTTCGCTTGTGACTGAATCTCTGTTCACCATTTCGTCTGTGTTAATCAGGTCCTGCCTTGTCATTAGGCAAGAGTCTATGTCTATAGATGTAAAGGATAAAGATTCGGCTATCCAACTTGCACTTTCATCTTTAAATATGTTGGTCAGCCTAAAATCGCCATTGTCATATTTGAATCTGTATATCCAATAGCCATATCTTCCATGATGGTATTCGACAGTGATGTTCCCATCCTTATCGGTAGCCAAATCAAGTTCTGGAAAAAAGTATACGCCACCATCCTCGTATTCGGAGTAGAAACATGTGTCGTTCTCCATTGCCACTTTAAATTTCTTGCCATCGCTCAATAGCAAAACCAAACCACGAGGATTCTTATTCACTATTTGCGTGGAGTCGGACTCTAGCGGAGACATTTGCGACTCATTTACTCCTTGAATCATGTATAGGGCATCTTTCGTGCCATCGGCATTATAGTCATAAGAAGCTATACAGCCTGACACAACAAACATCTTCAGCGAATGCTTAAAATCATCAAGCGAAACATATTCGTGCCCCAATAATGAAGTGTCAGCTTTCTCCTTTATATCAAAATTGATGATATCGCTCACTTTTAATTTGGCAAAGCTCAGGCTATCTTCATCTGTCTTTGGATTTTGAAATTCCGGACTTTCGTCATCAATGTCTGCTACAAGTCCATATAGGCGAAAAAATTCGTCCATTGTGCCGGCAAGGGCACTCTCTTTAAAGAAACCATTACAGCAAAGAAGGGTAAATGCAAATATGATAGAAAAGTAAGTTGGTGATTTTCTCATGATAACCATTTCGCTATCTACGTGTTGTTGTATAAAAAGTGTTGATTTGTAGGGAAATGCGTCAAGTGGATGAGTAGAGTGCTTCTATTTTAGCACGTTAAGTAGTTCTGCAAATTTGTCGAGATGGAACATCCGGTTGTGCTCGAAATGCTCAATCACTTCGTGTTGCCACATTACTTCAAAAGGAATGTGAGCCGCCCATGAGCCGATGTTCAGGGCGGGCAGGATGTCGGATTTCAGTGAGTTGCCGACCATCAGCAATTCAGAAGGTTCTATGCCCAAATCGTTGCATAAGTCGGTGTATTGCTGCTCTTTCTTGTCGCTTACAATGACAGTCTTGTCGAAAAATTGCTGTAATCCGGAACGTTGCAGTTTGTGCTCTTGAGTCAGCAGTTCGCCTTTGGTAAAGACGACAAGCTTGTGCTTCCCTTCATTTTTCAGCTGACGTAGTGTCTCAAATACGCCGTTGAGGGGCTTCGCGTCCAAGCGTAGCAGTGTACGGCCGAGTTCCACGATTTTTGCGATGTCGTCTGCCGGCACTTTGCCTTTGCTTACTTTTACTGCATTTTCCACGAGCGATAGTGTAAATGCCATTGCGCCATATCCATAGTCGTCCATGTTTGCCATTTCAGTTTTGAACAGACTGTCTGAAATGGTTTTCTTGTCGCCGTAGGGTGCAAGAATCTGGCACATTTCATTTTCGACATTGAAAAAGTGTGTCTCGTTGTCCCAAAGCGTGTCGTCGGCATCGAAGGCGATGACCTTGATATTCATGTCGTTGCTACTCATTGTTTCCCTTTGTGCGCGGTTATTATTGTGAGGCTGTATTTATTGATTGTGATTACGGCAGGTTGTGGATAGTGTATCTCAACGTACCAGTTCTTACCCGATGTCGATATTTCGGCCTCGGGTTTCAGAATTTGAGATTTGCACCAATCAACCACCTCAGAGTTGGGGCAAGTCAAGTCGAGATTCCGCTTTATTCTTGCGTAGCCAAGTTCGGTTGTGTGCAGTCTGTCGATTGACTGAATAAGACCGATGCTTGCGTTTGGATATTTGCCTCTATATGTCATGATTGGTGGTTCCATATTGCAGTTGCGGAAGATTCCCATTTGCATCAGAATTTGTACGGATATTCGATTTTTTCAAGAAACAAAGCTTTGGCAGGGGCGGAGGTTCCGGCTTTGCCACGGTCTTTGGCCTCAATAATTTTGCAGAATCCGTCAACCGACAATTTCCCGTAGCCAACTTCAATCAGTGTGCCGACAATGGCCCGCACCATGTTGCGCAGGAAACGGTTTGCACATATCGTGAAAGTCAGGCAGCCTTCTGATTCGGTCCAGCAAGCCTCGTATATGGTGCAGTTGTTAGTCTTTACATCGGTGTTCAGCTTGCTGAAACTGGTAAAGTCGGTATAGTTGAACAGCTTTGCCGAAGCCTGATTCATTAGTGCGACGTCGAGTCCTTTTGCACGGTGAGTGAACAGGTGCATGAATACATCTTTGTTGCTGGTGACGTAGTATCTGTATGTACGCCGGGTTGCGTCAAAGCGGGCGTGTGCATTGTCGCTCACTAGCGCTATCCGCTGAATGTTTATGTCGAATGGCAGGATGCAGTTCAGTTTGTACAGGAAATCGGCATTAGTGTGCAGATTCTCCACATTCGAATCGAAGTGGGCCACGTAGTTGCGTGCATGTACGCCAGTGTCGGTTCGTCCGGCTCCAACAATTTCAGTTTCGGTCTTGAGTAATGTGGACAAGGCCTTTTCAATGCGCTCCTGAATGGTGTCTTGGCTCGGTTGGCGCTGCCAGCCGAAGAAGTTAGTTCCGTTGTAGTCTAAAACCATGAAGTAGCGCGCCATTTCGAGTCTGTTAGAAAATTTGGCAGGAACGGTACGTTAAGTGACCATTCCTGCTCAAATAGATATGGTTTATTCCTTGACAAATTTCAGGATTCTTGATTGTTTGTCGTTTGTGATTTTTATGAAATATACGCCTTGCGACCATTCCGTCACATTCAGCTTCATTATGTCGGAAGTTTGCGATGATGCGAATATGACTTGTCCTGAAGCGTTTGCAACCAGTATCTTGCATTTGCTTGACAAGTTTCCGCCGAAGTCGATGTTCAAGATGTCGTTAGCCGGGTTAGGGTAGACTGAAATCTCGCTCATGGCAAACAGGTCGATGCCAGGTTTAGGATCGTCTTCATCGTCTTCATCGTCTTCATCGTCTTCAATCTTTTTGATGGTTACAGAATGGCTTGTCTGGCAGTTGTTTGCGTCGGTTACTGTAAGCGTGTATGTTCCGTCTTGGCTGACACTGATAGTGTTCGAGTCTTCGCCGGAGTCCCATTTGTATGTTGCATTTGCGATGGGATTGATTCCGACAGTGTAAGGATATTCGTTTACTTCGATGTTGTCGTTGTCGAAACTGAACGTAGGATTGCTGTAGATGCTGATTGTAAATGTAGATGAGTCTTGAGGTTCTCCATCAATGTCTATTACGAATTTAATGTCATGATTGCCGGCTTCATTTATGTTTAATGAATTGTTTAGGCTGTGGGCAAGTCTTGCACTTTTAGTGAATGGGAGCGAAGAATAGAATGACTCTGATTTCGTCTTGCCATCTATTGTGTATTTTATACCTATCTTTTGTTGTGTTGAAATATCCTTTTGCCCGTTATTCAGAAGCTCTATCTTGATTATGCCATTAGTTATACTTCCACAGCCGGAAACAGGACTGATGAATTTAGATATGCCAACAGTGGCAGGAATGAAACGGACATTAATTGTGTCAGTGTTTGTACATCCGTAGGTGTTGCTGATAGTAACCCAATAATCGCCATTGTCGGATATGTCTATGCTGGAAGTCGTCGCTCCTGTATTCCATAAGAAAGAATTGTAGTTTGCGCCTGGAGATAGATTTATGGTCTGCTCTAAAGCTACAGTGTCGTTGCCAAGACTGACAGATGGTGTCTCCAAAATGTTTATTGTAAATACATTGAAGCTGGTGGCTCCTGCAACATTCGTGTTTATTTCCAGATTATAGTCGCCTGTTTTTTGGAATACAATAGGCTTCTCGAACGAGACAAGAACCTTTTCGTTTGGCTTGAGTGTCTTGTCGATAGTGAATACCTCGTCGTTTTTCTCTCCATTGATAGTGTATGATATGCTGAATTGGCTACCATTGGCTATAATGTCGTTGCCTGTGTTCGTTAGGTAGAACGATACGGGGACAATGGTTTGAGGCTTTGTCTCACATAGTGACGATGTGAATCCTAATTCTGTTATCTCATAGGCAGGTGTCACAAAGAATATGTATGTGGAATCATTTGCGGAACATCCATTTATGTCTGTGGCATTCAATATGTATGAACCGGAACCGGAAACCGTAAGCTTAGGCTCTTGGAACGATTGCTTTCCGAAATGCCATACGGATAAATCAGGGTTGAACAAGTTTCCTGGATCTATTACATATGGGCTGTCGTAAGTCCTTAATGTGTCAACGAATGGTATGCGGTATGCTCCAATCCTGAATTCAGAAGTGTCTTTGTTGTTCGGGTCGGCTTCAGTAATGTTGTTGTTGACAGTGAGGTCAGTTGTTACTACATAGTTGCCGGTATCTGTCATGTTCACATATTTGTCAAAACTGAATTCAAAAGGATATGCTTGCGTTATTTCTTTTGTTGAGGTTACACTCTTTTGCCCAGAATATCCATTGACACTGAAAGACGCGGTAAAGTCTGTGCCTGCAGGAATGACGTCAGGGCTTTTTACGAATATTTTGCCCCAAACCTCAAGGTCGGATTCTGTATGGCAATTGTTTATCGCACCTGAGATTATTTCGAGACCTAGGTCATACGTATACAATTGTATGGTGTCTGATGTTGTACAGCCATATTCGTTGTTCACTTTTACGTATATTGGCTTTGTTCCGGATGCAGGTGCTTGCAATGTGCGGTTTGAAGATCCGTCAAACCATGCATAGTTGGCCATGTTGTCGCTCGCGTACAGGACAAGTGTATCAGGTCTTGTCGTGTAGATGGCGTCAATAGGAGTCAACATGTCTTCGCTTGTGCTTATGTTAAATGGAGCGGGATGCGCAAATTGGCTGATCTTATTGGATAGAGTGTCGTTCTTGTGGAACTTGTCTTTATTCCAATCTAGCCAAATCTTAAAATCATTTGCGCCGTTGGCGTTAAAGTTGAACTTGTTGAATGGAATGGTGATCTTAGTCTTTTCTTCAATGTCAAGTAGGCTTAAGACTTTGTAAGTGACGGTTTCAGCTTGGTTACCGTTTACTTGGACCTTGAAAGTGAGGCTTTCATCGGTTTCAATGGCGTCATGACCGTAATTGGTTATGGATAGTTCAATGGCGTCGGCAGTGGAAATGTCACAAGAGTTGATAGGAGCGTTTATCTCGTCGATGCCCAAATCAGAGGCAATGATTGTTACTCCAGCCTTTGCCGCAGTGCCGTTATTTATGGCTTGACTTTCATCGTAGCAACCATGTTCGTTGGTTACGACGACGTAATATTTCGCTCCGGTATTGTATTTTACAGAAAATGTCCTGCCAGTCTGATAGTTATCGTCATTCCACATGTAAGACGTGAAGTTTGGTCCGGCATCTAAGACAATGGTATCTGCCATTAGGGAAAAGATGGTGTCTGCTCCAAGATTGACCTTTTCTACGCCCCATATTGTAATGTCTTCGTATATGAAGTTATTTGTCCTGTCGATGTCGTGTTCTGGGGTTATCTTTACGTTTATTGAGTATCTCTTTATTGCCGGCATGTCCATTTTCTTGTTGAATGTGTATTCAAAAGAGCTATGGGCGGCGACATTTTCCGTAAGAGTTATAATCTCATTGTAGCTTGTGCCGTCAATGGTTATTGTGGCAGGAATCTTATATCCAGCATTGTAGCTGTTGTATCCGTTGTTGGTTATGCTGATGGTTATGTCGTTGTTATATTCAGGCAAACATTTGCTTGTCGGCGAGAGCATGTTGTCAATGGTCCAGTCATTTGTCACAATAACAGTTTTCCCTGTAACGGTGGCGCAGTTGTGCTGGTCTTTGACTTCGACAGTGTAAGTCTGGGTTTTGTTGTCCGATATTGCGTAAGTGTTGCTACTTGATTCAGCACCACCTTGCCATTTGTATGTGGCACCATCGATATACTTAGTGCTAAGTGTTATGGAGGTCGGCTTGTTTGTCAGGATGCTGTCGGCATCTAGTTCAACGGTTGGCGTTGGCCAGACGTCAATTCCTTTTTTGAGAGTGTCGTTTGAATGTTCGATATCAGCCTTTACAAGTGTGAAGAACAGAATGTCTTGTGGCCCGTTGAATGCAAAAATTGGCTGTTTCTTGAACTTGTAGTTGAATGTGTATCCGACATTTAAGTTGTTTGCCAGTACCGTGTCTTCGGCATGTGTTACAAAAACGCTGTCTTTATCAAGTATTGCATAGCAAATGCTTATTTTTTCGCCTTTGTTTACAGCATATCCTGCAGAAAAGTTCTTTACTTGAACGGTTATGTCGCTATGTTCTTTATTGATGCAGAATTCTGAAGGCAAATTGTATGCTTCTGCAATGCCGACATCGGTGGTCGAGTTGATTATTTTTATGGAGTCCTTTGCTACGCAACCATTGTTGTTGGTGACTTCTATTGAATATTCGTATTCGTCAAGGCCAGAGGCAAAAGCCGCTACCGCTGGGTCAAAGCCATCTCCCTTTAGCAATTTGCTGGTGCTGACTTCGTTTCCTGAGTTGTCAAGCCATTTGTATGAAATGAATTTTGATCCATCAGATTGCATGCCACCATCAATCATGCAGTTTTCAGGGTCTTTTGTACCTATGTCTGTGGGTAGCGAATAGTCTGGCTCGCCAAGAACGGTGGCAGTTCCCATGTATTCATCGTTGTTTGTAGTACTGTATAGCAGCGTGTCGCCAATTGCTGAAGTTGAGGTAACCATATTGTAGGTTTTCTTGTTCCACATGTTGGCTGTGCTTTTGAAAGTGAAGTTTACAACAGAGCCGGGTTCAACATTTGACGAGACAAAGAAAGTGTCAGTCAGTGTGACGTTGTTGTTTATTGTGACATTTGCAATGATGCTGTCGGCGCTTGTCAGGCTACGAACTCCGAAGTTCTTTACGCTGATGGTTATTGGCTGTTTTTTCGATAGCAAGCACGAATTTTGCGGTTCGGCAATGGCTACGACACCAACATCGACAGGTGATTCGTATAGCTTTATGTCGTCGATGGCGAACCCTTCGTAGCCTTCAGCGTCTTGGGATGCGAACATGAATCGGAATTTCACCGAACTTTTCCCTGCCATTTCATCAGGCAGGAATTGCTGTATGTGTGTCCAGCCAAAGTCGCCAGTCCAGCCTTTTGTGCCTAGCGCTGGAATTGTTGAGCTGCTGTTGTGCCAATTCAGCTTGCCGATGTTTTCGGAGAATGGTACCTGAACCCAGTTGCTCCCGTTGTCGATTGAGTAGAGTAGGCAAAGACCGTCGGTAGTGGCGGCGTTGCCTTTCAGCATAAATTCGATTATCGGCTTCTGGACGTTTGTCATGTTGAAGCAAGGGCTTTCAATCCATGCTGTGTCGTTCTGGGGGTAGCTCTCTGACAGTTTTGTCGCCCAGCAGCGTGCACCTGAATAAGATGACGACAGAACGCTTCCGGTGGGTTTCCCGTGTTGCCAAGTGTCGTTTTTGCCGTAGCCTGTCCAGTATCCGTTGTTTATGTCGAAGGTTTCGGCATAGGGAAGGTCCTCGTAAGGTAATGACAGAAATGAAGCTTCCTTGAAGTTGCTCTTGTTGTCCTCGTCTTCATCAAAAATCACTTTAACCTTTATGTTGTGCTCACCCAAAACACTTAGGTCGTCAGTGTGTGTGAAGGTGTATTCCAGTGTCTCTTCGCGAGCGATGTATTCAGAAACGGTTTCTTCAACCCATTCGCCATTATCGATTGAATAGCTTGCAATGAATGGAGTCGTGACGTCATTGTATCCGATGTTTTTGATTTTGATGGTTATTGGCGATTCCGTAGTGTATCCACAGTCGGTCCTTGGTGTTACAATGTCGGTGACAGCAAGGTCGTAATATACGAAAGTGCCGACAAGGGCGACATCGTCGATGTTCCATCCGCTGTAGTTCAGTCCACTTGATGTTGGTCCTAGTGAAAATCTGATTTTTACATTTGAGTTGCGGTCGGCTATTTTGCTCAAGTTGGTGCTTTGGAAAGACCATTCCTTGTCTAGCATGATTGATGAACTGGACCATGCATTCTTCCAAGTTAATCCACCATCGGTGCTGATCCCGATTGATGCGATATCCATGCCTGCAACATTTAGCCATCTATAGTACAAAAGGCTGATGTCTTTGTAGTAGTGGCAGTCGAATGTCTTTGTGGTTGCTGTATAGCTGTCGGCATCTATTCCTGTTTCATAGTCGCCGGCGAACGCCCCGATTCCTGTCAGGTCGGTGCCGAGAATGAATGATCCACTATGAGCATAGCTAGGGTCTGGGTTGCCACCTTGTCCACCTAGCCCCAAGGCGTTTCCTCGTTCAAATTCTGATTCTATAGTCCAAATGCTGTTCGATTTTGTTGCATTTTCGAAGTCGTCAAAAAATATTGATTCACAAACTAAACGCTGGCCAGAAGGGTTCATGTCGGATGATGGGTATTTGGCTCCGCCAATGTCAATGCTGTTGGCTTCTAGCATAAAGTCGATGATATTGTTCTTTAAGTCATGGTTTACGTCGTCGGCAATGTCGCACGTTATCCACAGGTATACGTTGCCCGCTTTCATGTCAAAATGTATGTTGCTGAAAGTGGCGTATCCATCGTTGCTGATTGTGGTTGTGGATAGCAGATTTGATGTGTTGAAATATTCGCCGTCTGTATAGTACAATTTTACGCCATTCGCCTTTACTGATTTTTTCGTGTCTTGTAGGGCTTTGGCTTTTATGGAGTTGAGGTATAGCGACCCGCTATTTCCCAAAACAGGGATACGCATGCGCAAAATCGCATTGTCGCTGGAACTTGTAGGTATTGTGTTGTCGGTTGTGTTGGCAACGTATATGTTTTCTACATATTTGTTTGTTATTTGAGTCTCTTGGATTTTAATGTCATCGATGCAGCATCCATGCCCGATGGTTTTAGTCTTTCCTAGAAAGGCTATTTGTACATTCTCCTTCTTGCAAACATCCTCAGGCAGAAGCACAGAATCGCACAACCAGGGCGTTATTTGGTCGGTAGGCTTTGTGTATTCGCGCAATTCGACCCAATTCCCATTCTCGCCGATTCTATAGCAAAGTGTGAATTCGAAGTTGTTTATCTCACCTTCCAGCTGGTCTTTGAATTGCGAGTACCAAAATGTAAGCAGAGGCTTGTGTGCGTTGCCTAGATTTATGAAGGGACTCACCAGGTAGGTCTGATAATTGTATTCCATTGACAATTTGTGGAATAAGACATTGTGACTTCCACTATGGGCTGTCGAAGGAACCCTGGTATTTGATCCTGCAGGTTTTCCTCCTCCTGTGGCAATTTTCCAGTTTTCTTTGCCACTCTTGTATTCTTGTGTCCAGTATTCGTGTGTCTCGCCAGTGAGTGTTTTTATGTTCTCAAAGCCTTCTTCGAAATATATTTCGCCTTGGCCGTAAGCGTAAATGGCACATAGCAATAGGGTTGATAATAGAGAGACTTTCATTGTGTGTTAAATTGTTTTGTTTTGGCTTGCAAAGATACCAACATTAAGCTAATGTTATATAAATGAAGTCGATTTTGATGTTTTTTTGATAAAAAACAGCCAACCGTACCATTAATTTGATATTTTTGCATATTCAACAAAAAACATCTGTATGAAAGCTTTATCTAAACGACTAATCATGATTGCATTTGCCTTGTCGGCATTGACGGCAAATGCCCAACTTGCAGGTTTCTCGTATCAGGCAGTAGTCCGCAATTCGGCAGGCGAGCTTGTAAGCAACACGCAAGTATCGGTTCGAATCAGCCTCACCAACGAGGACGGCAGCGCAATCCAGTATCAGGAGACGCAGAGCGTAACCACCAACGGCTACGGTGTGCTTTCGTTGACAGTAGGCTCGGGAACAATCACCCAAGGCGATTTCTCGTAAGTCGATTGGGCATCGGGCAACGTATGGATGAAGGTGCAGGTGGGCGCCAACGGAGGCGTCAAATACACCGACCTGGGCTCCACAAAGCTTCAATCGGTTCCATACGCATACTATGCGGCCAACGGAGCCAAGAATAATAGTGTGGAATCCGGAAAGGAAGGTATGGCCATAAAGGGCGAGGCCGGTCAGATGCTGGTCCATAACGGAACAACTTGGGTGGCAACCAATACGGTGGCAACCGACGGCTCGTTGGAAGTCAAGGAAGACTCAACTGGAGGTGACGATGATGCAATATTCGCCGTAAGAGACAAGAACGGCAATATGGTATTCGCTGTATATCCTAATTCAGTATATGTGTATGTTGATGAAAACTCTGACAAGGCCGCCAAGCGTGGCTTTGTGGTAAGCAGTAGCCGTGCGACAAAGGACGGCGAGAGTGCCGAAATCTTCTCTGTCAATACGGAGGGAACCAAGGTCTTTGTCGATGAGGACAGTACAAAGGCGGCCAAGCGCGGTTTTGCTGTAAGCAGCAGCCGTGCGACAAAGGGCGGCGAGAATGCAAACATCTTGTTAGTGAACACCGATGGCACTCAAGTGTATGTCGATGAGGACAGTACAAAGGCGGCCAAGCGCGGATTTGCCGTAAGCAGCAGCCGTGCTACAAAGGACGGCGAGAATGCCAACATCTTGCTGGTGAACACCGATGGCACTCAAGTGTATGTCGATGAAGATGTAAATGGTTCAAAGGCGGCCAAGCGCGGATTTGCCGTAAGTAGCAACCGTGCGACAAAGGAAGGAGAGAAGGATGATATTTTCGCAGTCAGTGTGGATGGAACGCAAGTGTATATA
>JAZUEN010000082.1:0-14177 GCA_045640185.1 Bacteroidales bacterium | reverse complement strand
TATTGCTTGCTATCTTGGCAGAACAATTTGAAGCAAATCACAATAAGGATTATTCCGTTGTGAAAACATTTAAAGCGGGGCATTCAAGCCTCGCTTTTTTTGTATTACGCCATTCATTTCAAACACAAAAAGCCCTGCCATTTCCAACCGACGGCAGGGCCTTATGATATTCAGATGTATGAGTTCTGTTTAGTAGAATATTACGTCATATCCGTCACACACTTTTACTTGACAGACCGATGTGAATGTGTCCCCGTAGATTGACAAAAAACGGTCTATTGTCATAGAGTCAATCATTATCACGTTAATTCCGTCAAGTGTTTGGTTTAGGTCATCTTCCGGAACTGAAGATTCCGATGAATAGACATTCGGATAGATGTAAGGTTTCGGAGTTATGAAACTGAACGATGCCACATTATCCTTCGGACATTTTGGAATAAGTTCAACTGTCACACAACTCGATACCGGAAGCGATGTGTAGCTGTAAGTCTTTGCATAGCAGTTCGGGCTATTGTTAGATGAGTTGCTCGGGGCAAGAAGGGTAACTTCATATAAACCGCCATTTTCCCAATCTTCAACGACGATGCCTCCCTTATTTTTGCTTATTGTGTCAACCTGCACCAACCCATTGTTGTCGGAGTAGCGGACAACGTAGTAGAAATATTCCATCGACGATGGCTCAACTGGCACCATAACCGTCATATCTATTTGCATGACAGATGGGCTCGAATCAATGCCGTTTTCTCCACTCAAGGCAAGTTCATCTTCACTGTCATCATCCTTGTCGCAACTGCAAAAGGCGATTGCCATCGCCAAAAGGCAAAAAAATGAAATGCGTTTCATAACATTAGTCTTTAAAGTGCCCTTTTCTACGTATGATAGCCGAAAAGGTTGCCGTTACACAGCAATTTCGAACGAAAACGTAATCCCGATAGCCATCGGGACTAAAACGTAAAACTTAAACTTCCCAACTTATAACTTAATTCGCCGATTTTCATTTTCTTTGTTGAAACAGAAATCATTGTTATGGCACGCGATAAATTCAATTCCAAATTCGGGGCGATAATGGCTTTGGCCGGCTCGGCCGTCGGCTTGGGTAATATCTGGAAATTCCCGTACGAGGCAGGTAGCAACGGCGGTGGCGCATTCCTGCTTGTCTATATCTTCTTTGTGCTGGCTATCGGAATACCGGTTATGCTTTCCGAGTTTGTCATTGGGCGCCGTGGACAGCGCAACCCGTTCGGCTCGTTCAAGAAGTTGGCGCCTGGCACCCATTGGTTCCTGTTCGGCTGCCTGTCGATATTCGCTGCGGCCATGATACTGTCGTACTACGGCACTGTCTCGGGCTGGACGCTCGAATACGTCTGGCTGGCCATAACCGATGCATTCCACGGGCAGACAACCGACGACATAAGCAATCTGTTCAACGAATTTGTCTCGCATCCGTTCAAGCCGTTGCTTTGGCAGGTAGGCTTTATGCTGCTTTGCGCCGCAATCATAATGCTTGGCGTAAAAAAGGGCATCGAGCGGTACACCAAGATAATGATGCCGGCATTGTTTGTCATTGTAGTGGCAATGGGCATCAGGGCTTGCACTCTCGATGGCGCCGGAGCCGGGCTGAAGTTCCTGTTCTATCCTGATTTCGGCAAGTTGACGGCAAAAGGCGTGCTGAGCGCTTTGGGACAGTCGTTCTTCTCGCTTTCCATCGGAATGGGCGCGCTTATGACATACGCATCGTACATATCAAAGTCGGAGAGCCTTCCGCAGATATCTATACGGGTGGCGGTCGCCGATACGTTGGTCGCCATTCTTGCAGGCGTGGCCATATTGCCGTCGGTGTTCGCGTTCGGCATCGATCCTGCATCGGGGCCAAACCTTGTGTACATAACGCTTCCGCAGGTGTTCCAGTCGATGCCGTTAGGCTACCTTTGGGGAATCCTGTTCTTCATCCTGCTGTCGTTCGCCGCACTCACATCCGCCATCTCGCTGCTCGAGGTTTGCGTTGCCTATATGACTGAGGAGCTGAAACTTAAACGTCTGTCGGCAACCATCATCTCCACAACCATAATCACGCTTTTGGGAATGCTTTGCACATTGTCGTTCGGCCCGTTGCGCGATGCCAAATTGTTCAACAGCACGGTGTTCGACATGTTCGATATGCTGAGTTCCGACGTTGTTTTGCCGGCAGGTGGCATACTCGTGTGCATATTTGTCGGTTGGCGCATGAGCGTCGGCGATTTGTATTCGGAATTGGCAAGCGGCAACGCAAACAAGATGCGACTGTTCAACGTATTTCGCATAATTGTCAAGTACGTCGCGCCAGTGGCCATATTGATAATCATGCTTAGTTCGTTCGGTTTGTTCTGATTGGTGCCATGAAAAGTAGAATCCTGCTATTGATTGTGATGCTTGCGACTGTGCCTTCCTTCGCCCAGTTCGACATTAGCCATTATTTGCGCGAAGGCTATAACGACCTTAACAAGTCGAATTACACAAGCGCCATAAACCGGTTCAACACCATAATCCAGGTTAAGCCCGAAATGCTTGAGCCATATTATTTTAGAGGATATTGCAAATTTCGCCTCGACGACTATCAGGGCGCATACGCCGATTTTCAGCGGGTAATAGAGCTCAATCCGTATTTTGTTGACGGGTACCGGCTCCGTGGCGTTATAAAGGCAATGCAGCAAGACTATCAGGACGCCATGGAGGATTTTGCCAAGGCACTCGAGCTCGACCCTTCCAATACCGATATCCATACCAGCCGTGGCTACGCATATATAACAATGAAGAACTACGGACTGGCCGTGGCCGACTTCGACGAGGCGCTGAAGTACAACAAGGACTTTGCTATGGCCTATTTCGCACGCGGTTACGCCAAGCTCAACCTCAATGACTTGGACGGAGCCATCGACGATTTCACCAGTGGCATAAAGCTCAGCCCGTACAAGCCCGATGGATATTCGCAACGCGCCATGGCCTATTGCGAGAAGCAGGACTATGCGCTTGCCATCGCCGATATCGACCACGCGGTGGAAATGGACCAGCACGATCCGACACTCTACTTCAACCGCGCAATCATTCGCTACAGGTCGTCCGACTTGAGTGGCACAATGGAGGATTACAACAAGGTGCTCGAACTGAATCCGGACAACGCGCTCACGTATTACAACCGCGCAATCCTGAATTCGGAAATAGGCAAGGTTTCAGAGGCCATCGATGATTATTCAAAGGTCATAGAGCTGAATCCACGCAACATATTGCCTTATTTCAACCGTGGCGCAATCAAGTTCGATGCCGGCGACTATTACGGCGCCATTGAAGACTGGAGCCAGGCCATCGAGATTTTCCCCGACTTTGCCCGCGCCTATCAGGCCCGAAGTTCGGCACGTTACCAGATTGGCGATTATTTTGGCGCAAAGAAGGACGACGACACGGCAAAGCGGAAAATTGCGGAATACAATCAACGTGCTGAAGGCGATTCGTCGCTCGCCAGCTTTGCCGACACTTCGTACAATTTCCGGAAGGTAATTGAATTCGATGACGACTTCTACCGTGCCGACATGGAGGACGGCGATGTGCAAAACAAGAGCATTGTCATCGATTTGAAACCGGCAGTGCTGCTTACCGCCAAGATGCCAGATGACGAAAACACTCTGTCAGTGTATTTGCCGTCGCTCGACGAGCTCAACAAGAACAGTTTCGCCGGGTATTCAATGGTCTTTGCCGACCATCAGGCGGCCATGCCGGTCGATACGGTCCGTTCGTTGCTTAATCAGACAGAGCATGCCAAGCTGCAGTCGGTGCTCGACCGCGACCTCTATTTCATGCAGGGAATGCTGAACGGAATGGCGCAGAACTATAACCAGTCAATCAAGGCTTATTCGACAGCCATCAGCATCGACCCTAAATTCGAACTTGCATACCTGAACCGCGCCGTCACCCGCTTCATGATGATTGAATACATCAATTCGCTCGACGAATTCGCCCCAGTAATCACCATTGGAGGCGACCGGAATATGCGGCGCCATGAAGTCAAACGCGATGTCGAAACGGATTATTCCGACGTCATTGCCGATCTCGATGTGGCCATACAGCTGAATCCAAATTTGGCTTTTGCCTATTACGACAGGGCAAATGTCAAGTGCATGTCAAGAGATTTCGCGGGTGCCATCGACGACTACACAAAGTCGATAGAGCTTGGCCCGGAATTGCCTCAGGCATACTACAATCGCGGACTTACCCTCATATATCTGAAAGACAAGGAAAAAGGGTGCTTCGACATAAGCAAGGCCGGCGAGCGTGGCATAGACGATGCCTATGCTGTCTTGAAAAAGTACTGCAACAAGAAATAATCAAGGTGATTTTATAGAAAATACGATGCGAGTAGTAATACAAAGGGTGATACGTGCGAGCGTCACCATCGACGACAAAATCATTTCGTCAATAGGCAATGGTCTGATGATATTGTTGGGCATTGAGCCTGCCGATACAAGCGACGATGTCGGCTATCTGTGTGGCAAGGTTTCTAAATTGCGCATTTTCAATGACGAAAATGGTGTCATGAACCGTTCGGTGATTGATGCCGGTGGTGAAATACTGATAGTGTCGCAGTTCACGCTGTTTGCGCAGACAAGCAAGGGAAACCGCCCGTCTTACATACGTGCGGCCCGGCCAGAGCATGCCATTCCGTTATACGAGGAGTTTATCGGCAAGATGCAGGCGACGTCGGGCATAAAACCACAAACTGGGCGTTTTGGTGCCGACATGGCGGTTGAGCTCGTAAACGACGGCCCAGTGACAATCATCATCGACAGCAAGCAAAAGGAATATTAGCAGTTGGCATAATGATTTAGGATGTAGTCCCGATGGTCCCGATGGCTATCGGGATCGGGAGTAGGATTTAGAAATTTAATTTCACATTTAAAATTTCAAATTTGTAAATTATCTACTGCCTTATGCCTTATCCCTTATGCCTTAATGCCTTAAGACTAAAAACCAATCATCGTATCTGTTCCATCTTCGTGACAAGCGACTCGACAAATTCCGTAAGGGGCTTTTTCATCATTACCGACATTAGCGGGTTGATGTCAGCGTCAAGCGTGACCTTCAGTGCCGATTCGGCATCGTGGAATTCCTTCAGCTGTATCCACAGCTTGAATTGGATAGGGCCAGGCTCCGAACTTTCAATCTTCAGCATCTTGTTAGGGTCGCGTTCTATTATTCGCATGCCGAACCTTCCTGCCTTGTCAATGGTGAAAGTGCATGAGTCCACAGTCGACTCAATGTCCTTTATCTTGTCGTTTGGAGGCAACATTGTCGAGCTGATCCGGCTGAAGTCCGATATCAAAGAATACACACGTTCGGGTGTGGCGTAGATGTGGCCAATTCTGCTTTCTATTCTCATGATTCTGTTTTTTTGCAAATGTAATACACTTTTCGCCTTGTCAAAAAAATGCGGACAGCCCATACAGACCATCCGCAGCAACTAATTAAAACCTTATTGGTGACCACCGCAAGAAAGACGCACCTTCTGCCCAAAAGGTTGCGTGTATATGAATATTTGTCTTTTAGATACTTGGATTAGTGCCAGTGCATCCATGCTCAATTTTACAAAAGGAGATAAAAAAAATTTCCCCATGTTGACATTTGTTGTAAATAATTGTATTTTTGTTTCCAAACATAATTTTATTAAGATGAAATCGATAAAAGGTATTTTGTCAATTGCTGTTGTGTCGGCTTTAGTCATGTCGTGTGGCAACAAGGACGGCAATAAGGTGAAATCAAGTGCTGTGGCTGAAATTGACGATGTTTCTGTAGAACAGATAATTGAAGATCTCGAGAACATTCCAACTCCTACATCGTTGGATTTGATGTCAACAATAAACAAGTTGGGCATCGCCTATATCTATGATGTCACCAATAGCTTGTCGAATTGTGAAAGCTATTTGAGCACAAGGCAAAAGGCGCTGAACATAGGTGTTTATTCAACCGACCTCAGTTACGATGTAACATACCAGAAAAAGGCAGAGACGGAAGAGTATCTGAAATGCATTTTGGGCATGGCCAGCGACTTGAATATCAGCATTGATATTGACAAGATTGGCGAAAAGTTCCAAAATAACATTGACGATGTTGAGACATTGGCAACTGCAGTTCGCGACTTGGTTTCTGAGTCTCAGTATATCCTGAACCAGACCAGCCAGACTGAAACGGCATTGCTGTTCTTGATTGGCAGTTGGGTTGAGGGTGCCTATATCTGTGTTTCGGCATTTGAAACTTCAAGCACCAACGATGAATACATCGACATCGTATTGCAGCATTTCAACTATGCTGAAACAATTCTCAAATATCTTGAGACAAAGAAGGACGATGCCGATTTCGCCTCATTCCAAGAACAATTCTCAAATCTTAAGACATTGGTCGACAATTTCAAGAACGACAGGCAGAACGAGGATGCTCGCGAAAGCTTGGTCTCAGCAGTTGAGGCATTGCGCGGTAGCATAATATAAGACTTCCCGTTACACATAAGGCAAGGGCGACAATTCTTTGTCGCCTTTTTTTGTTGTGTCTTGTTTCGCACAATGCTGCCCGAATCGCCTTCGCGTGATGTCAATACATTTAGTGTGACATTATTGCAATAAAATATGTAATTTTGTCAGTCTCTAATATGGATGAAATGGATTTGCAGCAAGTCAAACAGCGTTTCGGAATAATAGGCAACTCTGAAGGCCTGAATCGGGCCATTGAGCGAGCAATACAAGTTGCGCCTACCGACCTGACCGTGCTAATCACGGGCGAAAGCGGAACAGGCAAGGAGAACTTCCCGAAAATAATACATCAGTATAGCGCACGCAAGCACGGCGAATATATAGCCGTCAACTGTGGAGCAATACCGGAAGGCACCATCGACTCTGAACTTTTCGGTCACGAGAAGGGCGCTTTCACCGGCGCGCACGAGGCACGAAAGGGCTATTTCGAGGTTGCCGACAACGGCACAATCTTCCTCGACGAGGTCGCTGAAATGCCATTATCGACGCAAGCCCGTTTGTTGCGTGTGCTTGAAAGCGGCGAGTTTATCCGCGTGGGTTCGTCAAAGGTGCAGAAGACAAATGTGCGTGTGGTTGCAGCCACCAATGTGAACGTCTTGCAGGCTGTCGAGAACGGCAAGTTCCGCGAAGATCTTTACTACAGGCTGAACACTGTGCCAATCAAGATACCGCCATTGCGTGAGCGCGTGGAGGATATCCACCTGCTTTTCCGTAAGTTCACGTCTGATTTTGCCGACAAGTTCCAGATGCCGTCGCTCACACTGACTCCTGATGCCCGTGCAATGCTCGAGCGTTTCCGCTGGCCTGGCAATATCCGTCAGCTGAAGAACATTACCGAACAACTTTCGATACTTGAGGAGAGCCGGACCATCACAGCCGAAACGCTTCACAGGTATTTGCCCGAAAGCGAGGAGGCTCATCTGCCGGCATTGTTCGGACAGCCTGAAGAGCAGACGTTCTCGTCGGAGCGCGAAATATTGTACAAGGTGCTTTTCGATATGAAAAACGACATGAACGATTTGAAAAAATTGGTTCACGACCTCATGGAGCAGAAAGGCGACCATGCGCAAATCAGCAAGGACCATGCCCGCATCATCCAAAGCCTCTATTCCGACCAAAAACCGAATTACGGTGATGCTGATGATTCGCCAATGATAATAACTCATAACGATGTGTCTATCAATTCGCATATTCAGGATACCGAGGAATTTGTTGAGGAGTCGCTGTCGCTTGAGGACAAGGAAGTGGAGATGATTCGCAAGGCATTGCAGAAGCACAACGGCAAGCGCAAATATGCGGCCGAGGATTTGGGCATCTCTGAGCGTACCTTGTACCGGAAAATTAAGGAACACAATCTCGAATAATGTGCCGTTATGCGTAAATTATTGATATTCATACTGCCTGCTCTCGCGCTTATAGGGTGTACGGTGAGCTATTCGTTTACAGGAGCCTCCATTCCTCCCGACGCAAAGACTGTCTATATAGCAGATTTCGCTTATAAAGCCTTGCTGGTAAACCCAACGTTGAGCAGTGAGCTGACTGAGGCCCTGAAGGATAAGTTCGTCAGCCAGACATCGTTGAAGCTGGGTGACGAGAATTCCGATTTGTATTTTGAGGGTACGGTTACCGACTATAATACAAAACCTACCGCAGTCAAGTCAAACGACGTGGCATCGAAGAACAGGTTGACAATAACAGTCAAGGTGAAATTTGTGAACAATAAGGATACAAAGGCTAATTTCGACACAAGCTTCTCTCGTTATGAGGACTACGACAGCGACCAGAGCCTTGATGCTGTAGAAGCTCAGCTGGTTGCGCAAATTGTTGAGAGTCTTGTTGATGACATATTCTCAAAGTCAGTCGTGAATTGGTAGCGTGTATCGGACAGTTAACAGTGCAATTTGAATTTGTTAAGGAAAATGGATAAGAGCAAATTGATGATGTATATGCATAATCCTGAATTTTTGGGCGACCGCGAGTTGCCTGAAATAAAGGAACTGCTCGACGAATATCCGTTTTTTCAGACGGCAAGAATGCTGTATGTGAAGGATTTGCGCAATCAAGGCTATTCAAACTACGGCAAGGCGTTGCGCGAAACTGCGATATATGTCGCCAACCGCACAAAATTGTTCTTCTTGCTCGACAAGCGTGTCATAATCAATCACGATGCAGATCCTATCCAAAAAACAGCAGAAGAGGAAATTTTCGATTTCAGGAAATTGGAATCGGTTTCCGGGTTTGCCCCGATTGCCCCAAAAACATCAAAGGCCGAAAAGTCGAAGGCTGAAATCGACAAGTTGATAAGTGGCGCGTCGCAGGTGACGCCATACTTCAGCAATCTGGACAACACGTTCGACCTTGACAGCTTTAAGCAGACATTTGGCAAAAAGCAGATTCAAACCAAGGAAGAACGCCATAACAGCCTGCTGAACGACTTTAAGGGGTTCAATATCGAACGCCCGAAACCAGAGGATTCGAAGGTGTCAAAGGAACCGATTGTCGATTTGTCTGTATCAAGCTCAATTGAAAATACGGATTTGATGTCGGATACTTTGGCTAAAATATATGTCAAATCGGGGGCTTACGAAAAAGCTTTGCTCATGTATGAAAAAATGTGCTTGAAATATCCAGAAAAAAACTCTTACTTTGCGGCTCAAATAAAAGAAATTAAAAATATTATTAACAATAAATAATTAGAGAAAATGTTTACAATCGTCACAGTACTTATCTTCATAGTTTGCATTCTAATGATACTTATAGTATTGGTTCAGAATTCAAAAGGTGGTGGCTTGGCTTCAAATTTCAGTAGCGCCAACCAAGTTATGGGTGTACGCAAGACTACAGATTTCCTTGAAAAAGGAACTTGGACATTGGCTTGCGTTTTGTTGGTGCTTTGCATCTTGGCAGCCGCATTCATACCTCGTGCTGATGTTGAATCTGACGGCAGCATGTTGCAAGAGAAGATTGAGGAAGCTGCAGATCCATTTATGCAGCAAAACAATTTCCCAGCTACATCACCTGCAGCAGAGGATGCTGAATAAGGAATAGTTGAAATTCATACAAAATGCCAACTTGTCATAAACGGGTTGGCATTTTTCGTTTTCTGTAATTCAGCATTTTAAACTAGCTCCAATTGCGCGAATGTCGGAATGCAACGGCGCCGATGTCAGTATGTGGCGGCAAAATGTGTAATTTTGGCATGAAAAAAGGCTGAAACCGGTTTGGCACAGATTGTGATATGACATGCTTCGGATTTAAAGACCGGCAAAAACAAACATTAAGTAACAATTAAATATCATTTAAAAATGGCACAAGAACTTAAAGGCAAAGTGATACCAGGCAAGGCATTGGTATTGCCAGCATCTGCTGAGACTAAGACAGCAGGCGGAATCTACATCCCTGACACGGCAAAAGACAAACCTACTCAGGGCAAGGTCGTTTTGCTTGGCGCACCTTTGAAAGACGAAACTCCTATCGACGTAAAGGTTGGCGACAACGTAATGTACGGCAAGTATTCTGGCACCGAAGTCGAAATCGACGGCACCAAGTATATGCTCATATCGACTAAGGACATAATCTACATTTTCTAATCACTAAATTTTACAATCATGGCAAAAGAGATAAAATTCAATGTTGAGGCACGCGACCTCCTGAAAAAAGGTGTCGACCAATTGGCTGACGCTGTTAAGGTGACACTCGGCCCTAAAGGTCGCAATGTGGTTATTGACAAGAAGTTTGGTGCACCTCAAGTTACAAAGGACGGTGTCACCGTGGCAAAGGAAATTGAGTTGAGCGACGCTTATGCAAATCTTGGCGCACAAATGGTCAAGGAAGTGGCTTCAAAAACCGCCGACAAGGCTGGTGACGGCACCACTACCGCAACAGTTCTTGCTCAGTCAATCATCAATGTCGGCTTGAAGAACGTAACCGCTGGCGCAAACCCAATGGATTTGAAACGTGGTATCGACAAGGCTGTCGCTGCTGTAGTTGCAAATTTGAAATCATTGTCGCAGGATATCGACGTCAACTCTGAAAAACTTGAGCAGGTTGCAACCATTTCTGCCAACAACGACAAGGAAATTGGCGAACTCATTGCTAACGCAATGAAGAAAGTAGGCAAGGAAGGTGTAATCACCGTCGAGGAGTCAAAGACTGCCGAAACTCACGTCGATGTTGTTGAGGGCATGCAGTTCGACCGCGGTTACATTTCACCTTATTTTGTGACCAACACCGACAAGATGGAGGCAGAATTCGACAGCCCATTCATCTTGATTTACGACAAGAAGATTTCTTCTATGAAGGAACTTCTTCCAATTCTTGAACCTGCCGCACAAAGCGGACGTCCATTGCTCATCATCGCTGAGGATGTTGACGGCGAGGCTTTGGCTACATTGATTGTAAACCGCTTGCGTGCGTCGTTGAAGATTGCTGCCGTTAAGGCTCCAGGTTTCGGCGACCGCAGAAAAGAAATGCTTGAAGACATTGCCACTCTGACTGGCGGCATCGTCATTTCTGAAGAAAAAGGCATGAAACTTGAAGACGCAACAATGGATATGCTCGGACGCTGCGACAAGATAACTGTCAGCAAGGAAAACACTACCATTGTCAATGGTTGCGGCTCGAAGGAACTCATCGCTGCACGTGTTGAGCAAATCCGTGCTCAAATAGAGAAGACCACTTCAGACTACGACCGTGAAAAACTTCACGAACGTCTGGCAAAATTGGCAGGTGGTGTTGCTGTCCTTTATGTTGGCGCCGCTTCTGAGGTTGAAATGAAGGAAAAGAAAGACCGTGTTGACGACGCGTTGTGCTCAACCCGTGCCGCCGTTGAGGAAGGCATTGTGCCAGGTGGTGGCGTCGCATATATCCGCAGCCTTGCCGCTCTTAAGAATTTGAAGGGCGACAATGAGGACCAGACTCTTGGCATCAACATTATCAGGCGTGCCATTGAAGAGCCTTTGCGCCAAATTGTCAAAAACGCAGGAGGTGAAGGTTCTGTTGTTGTGAATAAAGTTAAGGAAGGCAAAGACGACTTCGGCTACAACGCACGTACCGACAAGTACGAGAAGATGGTTGCCGGTGGTGTCATCGACCCAACCAAGGTTGCCCGTGTCGCTCTTGAAAACGCCGCTTCCATAGCCGGTATGTTCTTGACAACCGAATGCGTTTTGGTTGAAGAGAAGACCGAAACTCCTGCCGCCAACCCAATGGCAGGCGGAGGCATGGGCGGAATGATGTAATATCTACACTCATATTTCAAAAAAGAGGCTCAAACAGAGCCTCATTTTTTGTTTGTGAAGATTCAATTTGAAAATGTAAATATTTATCAAAAACTTACATAAAAGTTTGGAAGTCTGTTTTTTTTTTTTGTTTTGGCGCGCAAAAACAAACTGCGCAGAGTTTTTGTAAAACAACAAATTATTTAATTTAAATTTTTACAAAAATGAAAAAAAGAATTTTGATTCTGGCTGCCGTGGCAATCAGCGGGTTGGCTGCTGTTGTGGCTAGCAATGTGAATATGGCTTTGGCTGCTGATAGGGCAGAGTGCATGAGTGCTATAGAAAATTATAATGGCACGAATAAATGTTGTGCTTACGTCGATTATTTGACACCTAAGTGTTACATTGTAGTTTTTGGTGAGGGAGTATGGTGTGAACATTCTGAATTGTCGAAGGTCGACAATTGAACTTTGTGGTAAATATCAATAGAGAGAAATTTATTTCTCTCTATTGTGTTGTAATATAATTGTAATGAAAAAGAATATATATAAGCCAATAACAATCGTTATTGGCATTATTATGCTTGCAGGCTCGTGCCAAAACAAAAGCTATGAGTTTCCCAAAGCCCCTGAGCAAGTTTTCCTTACCGAGGAGAATATGCCTCCAGTTGAGTATTTCACTTTGGAAAAAGTGGGACTTCCGAAAGGTGCACAAATAGACCAACGCTTTAATGTATATGCCGACACCTTGTTACTTACGGAGCAAGACAAGGCACCGAGCCCTTTTATGTTGTCGGTTTATAACTTGAACACGAAAGAACTTGTTGCAGGTTATTTTACAAAGGGACGTGGACCTGGCGAAATGATAGCGCCAAGTTGTGTTTTCAGGGGTAGTGAAGTATTTGTTGTAGATCTTGCTCTAAAAAGAGTGGCGGTATTGAATATAGATTCAATTGCACAGCTACGGTATGATTATAAGCCAACAATAATAAATACAGATAGAATATGTACGGAATATACAAGATGCGTAAACGACACGTTGATAGGTATCAATGATTTTCACTTTTATGGATTCGGGTATGAACAAGTGCCAGAATTTATTAAGGTTAGTTGCGCTGATGGCAAATTGCCAGATAATTATTCCCCCCAAAAAATGCAGGGTGCAGGACCGGCGAACATAAACAGTAGAATTTCATATTTCAACAATTATACCAAGCAATACGTTGTGGCTTGGTGTCGGTTCCCGTATATAAATATTTTCGATGAAAACTTTGATTTACAAAAACAATATATCGGACCAGATAGTTATATGACTAATCTTGATGAGGATGCGTTTGGTGTTTTAAGCAAAGACACTGCACTTACTTTATATTACAATGGAGGCGCCCAAACTGATAATAACTTACTTTATGTCAATTATAGAAAGTCTGGCGTTAATATGGATTGGGCACCCGACAATATTGAAATCTATTGTTTCGATAAGTCATTAAACTTAGTTAGGAGACTAAAACAGAAAGAAACTACTAAAGCATTTTTGTTTAATCCTTCCTATTGCGAGAAAACAGGTAATCTGTATTTCGAAGCAAGAAATAATGATAGTGGTGAATTGGAACTATATAGGTGCATCTTTGACAAATGAAAAAGTTACTATTCTTCTTGCCAATTCTCGTTACAGTAGCGTGCTCGCAAAAGCCCATGCAGGTGGCGGAACAATTCAATAGTAGGGGTGTCAGCGAAGATTCTGTGGAATTCAATGTTGAGCTACAAGACAGCATAGACTTGCCCAATGAGCGGGTCATAGTGTATTTCTACAACACAGGTTGTTCCATTTGTATAGGCGATTTTTGCACATTCATGCGTAGCATTGACGATTTTGCATTCGATTCGTTGATAATAGTTGCTGGCGCGGCGTACGATTTCATACAGCCTGAATTCTACCTGAACCGAGGTGGAATGACATTGCCACCAAACTCGCGCATTGTCTTTGACCCGGAAAACATCCTTATGGACAAAATGATGGAGACATACGGGTTTCAAGACATCTTCCTATTGGAGCAGAAACGAATTCTGATATACTACAACACGCAAGGGTTCTACTATGACGACAAATACGGGTACTGCTTCAAACCGGAGAAATGAATATGCATCGTATTAACATATTTGGAGCAGTCTTGCTGTTTGTCGCAACATCGTGCAACACAGGTTCCGTAAACAAAAAGGAACTTTACTGCAACCTGAACGGCAAGGAATCGCAGGCCGCTGGTTTCCTTCTTGAAAACGCCAAGCATCACTACACAACCGACAATGCCGATTTGCTCGAATTTTATCCGTATCTCGATTCGTTGTCACTAACCGATGTCTCGTTTCACGAGGAGAAAAAACTGCTCGAAAACTTTTTTCAGACTCAC
>JAZUEN010000081.1:0-59009 GCA_045640185.1 Bacteroidales bacterium | reverse complement strand
ATCCCCACAATTAACCTTTGTGAGTAATTACCTGGCATTCAATAAATAATATTGATTTGTCTATTCCACAATTTACACTATTTCAAACAATTACACGCGTTTAATTTTGTAATGTCGCAAGTGAAATACAACCATTTCACGAACGGACATAACGCAAACGAAGTAACAAATGGTTGATTGTTACGGGGAGAGCGTCAACAATTATTATTTATTACTATGGATATTAATTTAATTGATATTGCCAGGCAACAACCTGGAATAATTATTCAAATTGCTTTAAATGACTTATTGGAGGCCAACCAACTATTGATTGAAAAGACCCGCAAGGAATTGGAACAGATAATTACCGATTCCAATGCCGAAACTTATCCAAGTAGTGAAAAGGTGAGGGAAATGCTTGATGTGTCCGATGTGACATTATGGAGATGGAACAAATCCGGCTATCTAAAACCAATCAATATTGGAGGCAAGAGAAGATATCGAATGAGTGATGTCAAAAAAATATTGGAGGGAGAGCAATGAAAAAGACATTAAACAATCCCTCCAAAGTAAAAGTCAATACAAAGGAAGGTGAAAATAAGGATATCGCCAAGGTATTGGATTTTTTTCGCTATAAGATAGGCACAACGCTTGACGCAATGATTCATACCGGCATTTTGCGTAATTCTATTACTTGGTATGTCGATGACTTGATGAAGATGGGATTGTTGTTTGTTGCATATCGCAAACAAGACAAACACACCAAAAGAATGGCTAATCATTACACGGCCGACCCATTATACAACAACAAGGTTGATAAGCGACAATTGACATTGTTCAACATTGATGCAATATCCACGAAAGGAGGCACATTATGAGTTTCAACATTATTGATTCGCTAAATGCCGACTTATCAAGGAACGAACAATTATTGAACGGCATACCAACCAATGTTGGAATGTTCGATGTCAAAACCGCCAATCAAACTATTGCCGAGGCAAAACAACGGCCAAATCCGGATTCGCTTTGGTTATCGCTTTGGTATGAAGGAGAAGTATGTTGTTTGTTTGCGGATTCAAATGTCGGCAAATCGATTTATGCAGTCCAAATAGCCACGGAAGTAGCCAAGAAAAAGAAAGTATTGTATTTTGATTTTGAGTTGTCGGATAAGCAATTCCAACTACGTTACACCGATGATGATGGCAATCTTTTTTCATTCCCGGACAATTTATTCCGTGTGTCAATCAATAGTGAGAAATTTGATAGTACAAACTTTGAAGATGCTATCATTCGCAACATTGAAGATACGGCAGTCCAAAGCGATGCCAAAGTGTTAATCATCGACAATCTTACTTATTTATGTTGTTCGGCCGAGAAGGGAGATTTGGCGGGTTCGTTGATGATGAGATTGATGGCATTGAAACGCAAGTATAATTTGTCAATGCTGGTTTTGGCACATACACCAAAGCGAGATTTGTCAAGGTCGATAACTCAAAATGATTTGGCCGGTAGTAAGAAGTTGTATAACTTTTTTGATTCTGTATTTGCAATAGGCAAGAGCGCAAAAGATTCAAATTTGAGATACATAAAGCAATTGAAGGTTCGGTATGGCAATTATACTTACGATGCCGACAATGTAATTGTATGTTCCATTGAGAAGAATGATGCGTTTTTGCAATTCACAAAGATTGGTTTTGACGATGAAAGGGAACATTTGAAAGAACGTTCGGAAAAAGACCAGGCGAAAGACATTGAAGATGTCAAGGCATTAAAGGCGCAAGGCAAATCGGTGAGAGATATCGCCAAAGATTTGGGAATGAGCAAGTCCAAAATTGATAGGCTATTAAAAAAGTAAACAAGTGTCCCACATTGTCCCGGTGTCCCACACGTGGGACAATGGGACACGTGGGACAAAAACACATTCGAAAATGAGTAATTATTCATTACAACAATATCAAGGTAGGAACACACGTTTCAAGTGTCCTAAATGCGGAAAAGACCATTGTTTCACATTGTATGTCGATGAAAATGGCAAGCCAATTGATATGTCTGTCGGACGTTGCGACCATCAAGAAAGTTGTGGCTACCATTATACGCCAAAGCAATTTTTTGCCGACAATCCTGGAAAGGTGACAAAAGATGAATGGAACAACTTTCATATTGATATGTCGAAACCTCAACCGGCTATCAAAAAACTTTATACAATAGCATTTGACTACGTTCGAAAATCATTCAGTGCAAAGAGTACATTCATCGAGTTTCTGTGTAGTATCATTGACAGATATTCGTTAGAAAGTCCGACTATTGAAAGAGTGATGCGGGATTATTGCATTGGCGCGACAAATGACAGAAAAGCGGTATTTTGGCAAATCGATATAAATGGCAGGGTTCGCACCGGAAAAGTTATTGCCTACAATGCCGAAAACGGACATCGCATCAAGGAAGTTTCACCGGATTGGATTCATTCCATACTTAAAAAACGCAATGAGTTGCCAACGGAATGGGAATTGTCGCAATGTCTATTTGGTGAACACTTATTGAAAAAATATCCGGATAAGGTTGTCGCATTGGTTGAGGCTGAAAAAACTGCAATAATCTGTTCGGCAATTTTCCCAAAATACGTTTGGTTGTCTGTCGGTAGTGTTCAAAACCTATCTTCAAAAGAAGGTTCGAAGGGATTGGAGATGTTGAAGGTTTTATCCGGGCGCAAGGTTATTATTTATCCCGATGCCGATGGATTTGAGAAATGGTTGGAGGCATCTCGCAATTTATCATTCATAAAATGCCGTGTGTCGGATATCATCGAAAAGAATGCTACGAAGGAAGAGAAAGCGCAAAAGATTGATATTGCCGATTGGATTATCAATCAACTCCAGGTTTCACCAATCAAGACTATTGCCGACACTTTGAGCAATGATGAACAAATCTTACAAATGATGTTGACAAAGAATCCGACATTGCAAAAATTGATTGATGCGTTTGATTTGCAAATTGAACACAATCGCCGTTAAAGATGTGTTTTCCCAAATAATTTAGGTTATTATGACAGAGATTGACTATTGTAAACGGATAAAGATATCCGACCTTAAAAGATTGAATTATCTTATCCCTGGAAAAGTCCGATATGGATATTTGGAATGGGGAAGTAAATCAAGTGTTTCGGTTGTTGTTGATATGGTATCTTTCCAATTGACATTGGAGTATAGGTGCAACGGAGAGCCAGTCAAGTATAATGTGGCAATTGAAGAGCGTACATCAAATTTAGGGTTCGGCAAGGTGTATTATTTCAAATGGGAAACGGCCAGTGGATTGATATTCTATTGTCGCAAATTGTATTTATGTGGTAAATATTTTGTTCCCCGCGTCTTGATGCCAAATGTGATGTATAGTAGCCAAATTGAAAGCAAAATGTTTCGTGATATCTTGCCTGGTGACAACCCATATCGCAAAAGAGGCAAAACGCATTACAAAGGAATGATAACACCATACGGGAAAAGGTTGGTGCGATTCTATGAAAAAGAAGAATTGAGTGAATCTGTTTTGATGTCGCGAATATTAAAACCGCATTGATTTTTTTATAACTTTGTGAAGTTGTCAATGACAACTATCTAATGTGTCAAGCATTATCGGAATTCAATTCTGGTAGTGCTTTTTTTTTGTTAGTAGAGTGATAACTCGACAGAAACTCGACAGAAACGGGGTTTTGTAGAAAAATAAAAAAGCCAACTATTTGATTAACAAACAATTGACTTTTTGATAAGTGACCCGCCAGGGGATCGAACCCTGGACCCACAGATTAAGAGTCTGTTGCTCTACCAGCTGAGCTAGCGAGTCAGCGGTGCAAAGGTAGAAAAAAGTTGAATTGAGCAACTCCTTATTCAATTTTTTTTCAAAAAAACATCATTGCGCGTATAATATGTTGAATGTCAATTGCTAATATTATATTAACGCGTACACTAAATGACGATTTTAATGTTGTGTGAGCGTCAACGATTGTGCTTCAATCAAAATAGAGATGTTGAATGTTGCTTTTTGCATCTGTTTTTTTACTTTTGAATAATGCGATAAATGTAATTTATACAGCCATCGCGTTCGTTCGATTCTTAATTGCAATAATAAAACCTCAAAACAAACAAAAAAATGAAAAGCTTAAAATCTTACGCGACTATTGGGCTCGCCGTCATATCGATGTCATTGCCGGCCCAAAATATAGTCAACGTGCACCTGGATAATGCCACGCAGACAATCAGCAAAGACATATATGGACATTTTGCCGAGCATCTGGGGCATTGCATATATGGTGGGATATATGTTGGTCAGGATTCAAAAATACCTAATACGAATGGGTATCGGACTGATGTACTTGAAGCATTGAAAGCCATAAAGATACCAGTATTGAGATGGCCTGGCGGTTGTTTCGCAGATACGTACCACTGGAAAGATGGCATTGGACCAAAAGAGAACCGCCCATCGATAATCAATACGAATTGGGGTGGTGTTACGGAGGATAACAGTTTCGGCACACATGAATTTCTTGACTTCTGCGAGTTGCTTGGTTGCGACGCCTATGTGAATCTGAATGTGGGTTCTGGCGAGGTTCGAGAGGCCGCAGAATGGGTGGAATACATAACTTCGTCGAACGACAGCCCGATGACTAAATTGCGCAAACAGAACGGCCGTGAAGACCCATGGAATGTAAAGTATTTTGGCATCGGAAACGAGAATTGGGGCTGCGGCGGCAATATGGAACCAGAATACTATGCAGATATTTACCGTCGTTACGCAACATTCTGCAATGGAGCACCTTACCGCATAGCATGTGGCGCAAGTGGTGATGATCCAAACTGGACTGAGGTCGTGATGCGCAAGACGGAAAAGCAACATAGCATCATGCAAGGAATATCGTTACATAAGTACACCTTGCCGATTATGACATGGGTGGGGTCAAAAGGCTCGGCAACGGATTTCGGGGAAGACATGTGGTTCTCGACTGTTAAGGAGGCTTGGGCCATGGACAGTTTGCTCGATTTGCATATCAGCATTATGGACAAGTATGATCCGAATAAGGAAGTGGGAATAATATTTGACGAATGGGGTTGTTGGTATGATGTTGAACCAGGCACTAATCCTGGATTTCTGTACCAGCAGAACACAATGCGTGACGCAATTGTAGCAAGTATGGGAATGAACATTTTCAACAATCACGCCGACCGTGTCCAAATGGCCAATATAGCTCAGATGGTAAATGTGTTGCAAGCAGTAATCCTAACCAAGGAAGAGCGAATGGTGCTTACCCCGACATACTATGTGTTCAAGATGTACGCTGACCATCAAGGGGCAAAACTGGTGCCAACGGATGTCCAGTGTGAGAAATATACATATAATGGAGTCAGCACTGATGCGATTAGCGCGTCTGCATCAATCAAAGACGGAGTAGTTACAATCACAATGTGCAACTTGAATCCGAATAAGTCGGAATCAGTGTCGATACCTATAGGTGTTTGGAAGGCAAAGGATTTGCGTGGAGAAATAATCACGGCTGCAAAAATGAATGATTACAATGATTTCGGTCAGCCTGAGAAAATCACGTTAAGGCCTTTTGAAGTGAATGGACCTGTTAACGGTCAGTTAAAAGTCGACATGCCGGCTATGTCTGTAGTGAAAGTTCAGTTTTCAAAATAGCATTCAATCATGAGAAAGACATTAATGTCGGCAGTCGTGGCCATCATACTGGCCGGTTGCAATTCTGAATTTGATTCTGCCATTTACTCCCCAGACCAGAAATTAAAGGTCAGTTTTTCGCTGACAGCCGATGGGGAACCTACATATTCAGTCAGTCTTTTGGATAAAGAGGTGCTGGCTAGCTCAAAGCTCGGTCTTGTATTTGACGGGTGCGACTTGAGCCGCGGGCTTAAGCTCGTTTCCACATCGGATGCAGGCATTGACCAGGCTTACTCGTTGCAAGTCGGCAAGCAGTCTGACTATCACTATGTCGCAAACGAAAGAACATATAGAATGGCATCACAAGGCGGAGATACGATGGATATCGTATTCCGTGTGTCAAACGATGGTCTGGCATTCCGATACGACATCGATAGGCTAAAAGGCGGGCAGACGATAATTACGGATGAATTGAGTTCATTTGCGTTTGTCAAGGATGCGCGTGCGTGGCTGCAGATAATGGCAATAGCAGGTACAGGATGGTGCGAGACCAATCCTTCGTATGAAGAGAATTACACTCAAGATGTGCCAGTCGGAACCCCATGCCCATGGAATACAGGCTGGGTGTATCCTGCATTGTTCTGTAGCAATGGCGCCTGGGTGCTCATCTCTGAAACAGGGTTGACAAATCAATATTGCGGTACACGCCTTTCCGAAATGGCAGGAACGCCAACATACAAGGTTCGTTTTCCAATGAATCGGGAAGTGCTGGATACTGCGACACAAATCGCAAATCCCAATGTCACGTTCCCATTGAGCACTCCGTGGCGTACAGTTGCAGTGTCCAAGGACCTCAAAGGCATCGTGGAATCAACTTTAGGAACCGATTTGGCGGAGCCTGCCGTTGCCGGCGATTATGCTTGGGTGAAGCCCGGTCATGCATCATGGAGCTGGGCAAAGCTGAAAGACGAATCGGTAGTGTACGATGTGCAGAAACGCTTCATAGATTACGCCTCACGCATGAATTGGGAGTACTGCCTTATCGATGTGAATTGGGACAGAAATATAGGCTACGACAAAATAATGGAATTGGCAGATTATGCGGAATCAAAAAATGTAGGGCTGATTCTTTGGTACAATTCGTCGGGAGACTGGAATTCAACCGAATACACTCCGAAAAGCAAGCTAGTCTCTCATGAACAGCGTGAAGCTGAATTTGCCCGGCTTGAACAGATTGGAATTAAGGGCATAAAGGTCGATTTCTTTGCGGGCGACGGACAACCGGTCATGAAATATTATACAGAGCTGTTTGCAGATGCGGCTAAGCATCACCTTATGGTTAATTGCCACGGGACAACATTGCCTCGAGGTTGGCACCGTACGTTCCCAAATGTGGTTACAATGGAAGCCGTGAAAGGGTTTGAGTATTCGACATTTACACAGGAGTATCAAGACATGATTCCAACACAGTCGTGCATGTGGACGTTTACCCGCAATGTGTACGACCCTATGGATTTCACGCCGATGAGCCTGACATCCATTCCAGGGGTAGAGCGCGTGACTACAAATGCGTTTGAAATGGCATTGCCGGTGCTGTTCCTGTCAGGCGTGCAACATTTTGCCGAAACTGAAGGAGGAATGTCGCAACAGCCAGATTGTGTCATAGATTATTTAAAGGATTTCCCGACAAGTTGGGACAAGTCTGTGTTTGTCGATGGATATCCAGGAAAATACTTTGTAATTGCGCGAAAATCAGGCGACAAATGGTATTTGGCCGGAATAAACGGAGAACAGGTTCCCCGTAAGTTGGCACTTGACTTATCGGAGATTGCGCCAGCCCAAAAAGTTTCGATGTTTATCGACACGAACGACAAATGGCATTGTGGCTATTCTGTCAATGAAAATCCGAATATGCAGTCATTTGATGTCGAGATGCAGGCGAACGGAGGATTTGTTGCTGTGTTTGAATAGTTGTGAATAACGACAAACATAGGCCCTGTCAGGTTCCGGCAGGGCTTTTTTGTGAATTTATTTAGGCGACAACGTTTTTGTTGTGCTTTGTTTTTGATGTTTGCTTATATTTGCACCCCTAAAGTACGTGATTAGTCAATAAATCGAATGCTTTTGCGTTATATAGACGCGTCAAGTGGAAGTTATGGTTAAGAATATTCTGTCAATTATAGCCATTTTGGCATGTGGACTTACGCTGACTAATTGTAGCGAATTCTACAAAATCCAAAAAAGTGGTGACTACAATTTGATGTACGAGAAGGCTCTTGCCTATTATGAGTATGAAGACTACTATCATGCAAAGTCGTTGCTTGATGAAGTGGTAAACGTGCTCCGTGGCAGTGACAAGGCCGAAAACGCATTGTACACTTATGCCGAATGCCATAGGCAGCTGCATGACTACACAATGGCGGCATACCACTATTCGGCATTCTACAACACCTATCCTTTCGCAGAGAAGACAGAAGAAGCCTATTATATGGCGGCGTATTGCTACTATAAGGAGTCTCCACGCGTCGATTTGGACCAGACACCGACACAAAAGGCAATAGACGCGATGCAGGGATACATAAACAAATATCCGAAAGGCGTGCATTTGGATGAAGCTAATGATATCATATCGGAAATGCGCGTAAAGCTTGAAGAGAAATCATACAGCATATCGAAACTTTACTACAAATTGGGAGAATATCAGGCAGCTACAATCACCTTGAAGAATAGCCTGAAAGAGTTTCCAGATACCAAGTATCGTGAAGAACTTATGTATATGGTGGTAAAGTCGAACTACTATTTGGCAGATAACAGCGTAGAGGACAAAAAGGCAGATCGCTTTCAGAACATGGTATCAGAATACTATGTATTCATTGATGAGTTTCCTCAATCGCAATATTTGTCGGAATTAGAGGGAATGTACAATAACGCAGTGAGTCAGATTAAAAAACTATAAAAATGGATTACAAAAAAAGTACTGCCGCAGTAACAACAATTACTCGCGACGTAAGACCAATCGAAAATGTAACAGGCAACCTTTATGAAAGCGTTGTCGTCCTTTCTCGTCGTGCAAATCAAATAAGCGTTGACATTAAGGAAGAATTGCAAAAGAAGTTGGAGGAATTTGCATCATATACCGACAACTTGGAAGAAGTTTTCGAGAATCGTGAGCAAATTGAGATTTCAAAGTTTTACGAAGGTCTGCCAAAGCCAACATCAATGGCTATCGATGAAATTTTGAATGACAAGATTTACATCCGTAAACCAGAAAAGGAACTATAAGCCTTGCCGTGGCGTTATCAGGCAAAAACATATTATTGGGTGTGACAGGTGGAATTGCGGCATACAAGGCTGCTAATCTCACCCGTTTGCTTGTGAAGCAGGGGGCTAATGTAAGAATCGTGATGACGGAGGCTGCCAAAAAATTTATCACGCCTTTAACACTTTCCACGCTTTCTCAGAATCCCATTCTGGTTGACTTTTTTAATCCCGAAAACGGAGAGTGGAACAGCCACGTCAAGCTCGGCATTTGGGCCGACGCAATGATTGTTGCTCCTGCAACTGCCAACACCATTGGCAAAATGGCAAACGGCATAGCCGACAATTTGCTGACAACCAGCTATCTGTCGGCCAAATGCCCCGTATTTGTAGCTCCTGCAATGGATTTGGACATGTATGTCCATCCATCCACGCAACGTAACATGGCGACGCTGAAGTCGCATGGAAACATAATTATAGACGCTGAAGACGGAGAGCTGGCAAGCGGACTCACAGGCAAAGGCCGCATGGCCGAGCCCGAAACCATAGTGGGTGTCGTCGACCATTATTTTGACAGTGAGAAGCCGTTGGCAGGCAAAACCATAATGGTTACTGCAGGTCCGACTTATGAAAAGATCGACCCTGTCAGGTTTATAGGAAATTATTCATCGGGGAAAATGGGATTTGCCTTGGCACAGTCTGCGGCAAAGGCTGGAGCCAACGTAATACTGGTCAGCGGTCCAACACGGCTGTCAACCAGCAATCCGAACATCAAACGCATCGATGTCGAATCTGCACAGCAGATGCACGATGTCTGTGTCGCGAACTTTCCCAATTGCGACGCCGCAATAATGGCCGCCGCCGTTGCCGATTATCGGCCATCGACACAGTGCCCCCAAAAAATGAAGAAGAGCGACAAGTCAATGGCTCTCGAGCTTGAAGCCACTCCGGACATCGCCTTTGATTTGGGGAAAATGAAGAGCAAAGGACAAATCCTAGTCGGATTTGCTCTGGAAACGGAAAACGGATTGGCAAACGCCAGTGAAAAACTGCAAAAGAAGAACTTGGATTTCATCGTCTTGAACAATGCCAATGAGCCAGATGCAGGTTTCAATTGCGACACCAATCACGTAACCATAATAAAGCGTAACGGCGAAAAAACGGAATATCAGACAAAAGACAAGCAGTCTGTTGCGGATGACATTATCAGTCAAATGTTGCAAATAGGCATATCCGATAGCAAATGAGAAGACTAGCTTCAATATTATTCATCTTGGTTTGCGGGTTGTCTTTGACAATCACCAAATTCGCGAATGCACAGGAGCTTGACCTTCGAATTCAAGTCAGCCATGCGCAATTGCAGGGTGTCGATGATTCGAAGTATGAGAATATGCAGAAGGCTCTGAACGAGTTTGTAGGCAACCAGGTTTGGACAAACAATGTGTTCAAGTACGACGAGCGCATAAAGTGCAATATGTTGCTTAGCATAACCAAGGAAGTTTTCACCGACGAGTTTCAGGGTACGCTGCAAGTTATTTCGAGCCGTCCTGTCTATGGAACAGGCTACGATAGCCCAATGCTGAACATTATGGACAAGAATGTACAGTTCAAGTATGCCGATGGCGAGACTTTGACGTTCAGCGAGAATAGCCATAATGAACTGACATCGCTAATCGCCTATTACGTTTACATTATTCTGGGATTCGACTACGATTCGTTTGGCAAAATGGGCGGTACGCCTTATTTCGAAAAAGCCCAGAAAATAGTGACCAATGCCCAAAGCTCGAACTACAGTGGTTGGAAGTCGTTCGAGACAAACAAGAAAAACCGTTATTGGCTGTCGGAAAATTTGATGAATTCAGTGTATTTTCCAATACGCGAGTATATTTACAAGTATCATAGATTGGGTCTTGACTTGATGGGCACTCGGCTCACCGATGGCTGTACCTCAATTGCGGAAGGCATGACCGACTTGATGAATGTGCATAGGCAAAAGTCGGATTCGTATTTGATGTCGATATTTTTTGATGCAAAGGCTGATGAGATAGCAAATATCTTTGCAGGTTCGTCGGACCAGGCTCAACAAAATAAGGTTTACAATATTCTGAAAGAGGTTGATGCCTCAAACTTGTCGAAATACGACAAAATCAAGAAAAAATAAAATTGGCCTCACTCAGGCAATAAACTGAAGCACATATGTGGATTGCAAACCGTTGGAAGGAATATCAGGTAATTGACTGTTCTTGTGGCGAAAAGCTTGAGGTTTGGGGGAAATATACGCTTGTCCGTCCTGACCCGCAGGTCATCTGGAATTCGCCAAAAACCGAAAAAGGGTGGAAGAAGATGAACGGACATTACCATCGGAGCAAGAGCGGTGGCGGTGAATGGGAATTCTTCGATCTTCCGCAGGAATGGACAATACATTACCCGCTGATAATAGACAAGGAATTGACATTCAGGCTTAAACCATTCAGTTTCAAGCATACCGGCGTGTTTCCGGAGCAGGCAACCAATTGGGACTGGTTCTCGCAGTTGATAGACGAGTCCCGAAAAAGCAAGCCAGACAAGGAAATATCAGTGCTAAACCTATTTGCATATACAGGAGGCGCAACTATAGCCGCATCCGCAGCAGGTGCAAAAGTCACTCACGTCGATGCGGCGAAAGGAATGGTGGCCTGGGCACGTGAAAACGCCGCCGCTTCAGGACTGGCTGAGGCTCCTATCCGTTGGATTGTAGATGATTGTGTCAAGTTTGTGGAGCGCGAAATACGCCGTGGCAACCGCTACGACGCCATCATTATGGATCCGCCTTCGTACGGACGCGGCCCCAAAGGCGAAATTTGGAAAATCGAGGAGAACGTGTATCCGCTTATCCAACTGTGCTCGCAGTTGCTGAGCGATAGTCCGCTTTTCTTCTTGGTCAATTCCTACACGACTGGATTGCAGCCAGCTGTCCTTACATATATGATAAGCACGGCGTTGGCACGATTCAAGGGCACGGTGACGGCAAGTGAGATAGGCTTGTCTGTGCAGTCGAATGGGCTTGTTTTGCCTTGTGGCGCGAGCGGAAGATGGAGTAGTGCCAAATAGGATTGCTAGATAATCCCCATTTCAATCATCTGCACAATTTCCTCGATGTAGAGGTCCTCAAATTCGGGGTCATATTCGCTCTTCAGGTTTTCGCCAAAAAGACGGGCAATACCTTGCCAGAAGAAAGCCGAAAATGAACCTCTGTATTCTTTTACAAGTTCGTATGCCGTATTGTCGATTTCACGGTCGACAAGTTTTAGTAGGATGCGGCCTTGTGAAATGGTGAGCGCCCGCAGGTCTTTCTCGTATTTCTTGAACATCTGCTTCTCGTATTCCTTTATGTATTTCTCGCGTTCGCGCTTGCTTGTCACCCCCACCAAATTTGAATTCATATTTGCCAATTCGTCGCGGGCGGCCACGGCAAACGGATAGGCCTTTTTGACGTTGCGCATCAACTTGTTGTATTTTATCTGCTGACGTCGATTCTTGAATTTCCTGACAGTTATGGTCTCGATATTGACATTTGGGAGCGTGTCGCCGTCAATGACTACATACGGCAAGGCAATTGGCGCATCATTGTCGTTTTGTGCAATGGCAAACTCGCAGATGATACTTGTAGCAAAAAATGTCAGTATGTATCTGAAATATGACATTGTTGTCGGGTATTCGTCATCGTTAAAAATCGTAGTAGATGTTTTGCAAAGATGTGCGCAGTCCGAATGTAATCAGGTTGCTTGCCGTCTTGACTGAATTCACCTTTTCCGAACGTCGAGTAAATCCGACGTATACATTCATATTGGTGCGCGGATTGATGAGGAACGATGCTTTCAGGTTTGTGTTGTTCAGGAATACTTTTTGGCCTTGGCCCACTTCGTTGTAGTATTCCGATGCGTGCGTCACATAATCGTTGTAGATGTCGTTTCCGAAATTCAAGTTGGCAGTATCGCGCCCGTGCATAGCGTGTGAGAATTTCGCTTCCAGAAAGAGTCGCTTGTAGTTGTAGCGCCCTATCAGAACCGTTTCCTTGAAGTTGCTACCCAAAGGGTGTGCGAGTGGCTGATTGTAGTGCCCGTAGTTTTGGATATGCGTCACGTGCGAATACATAAAAGGTCTTGCGAAATTGAATTCCGCCTGAATGTCGAGATGTTGCAGGCCGAACAGGTCGAATGTCTTGTAGCCTATCTGACCAGCCCATTTATTGGCCCACCAGCCCCATTGAATCGAGGAATCCGATTTGTTGAATTGGTGCTTGATGCCAGATTTGACGTTTTCGAGTTTGAATTCATCAATGATAGCCTGCCCGTAGATTACGTGGTTCTTGCCGAGCGTTATTTTACCCGTAACGCCCATCAGCGCATTGTCTGACGAACCTACCGAGAACTCGACAGGGCGCGTGAAAATGACGGGGTTGGCATAGTTGAAGTCGAATCCGCGATGCCCAAGGCTGTCGGCATCGGCCCAAATTACTGCTTCAAAGAATCCCACGTTCAGCCATTTTGTAACCGACCAGTCTAGATAGTTGAACGAGCCCCATTTCTTGTCGTGCGGATGTCCGTATTCGTACCTTTGCGTAAGGTCTTGAAACTGAGCCCAAATATTGACGTATTTGATGTTCCAGAAATCGGTTGTTATGCGCAGGTACGGATAGTTGAACGAAGCGTCGCTCAAGAGCATTGAGCGGTAGCCGTCGCCGATGAAGTTCTTTCCGTGCCCGAATGTGATGTCGAAATGCTCGTCGGGTTGGAAACTGACGGTGGCATCGGCCCACGCATAATCGTGTCCGCCGTTCTTGTATTCTTTCGGACTGCCTTGTCCAGGCATTACGCCAATTCCTTTCACAACGCCTTCGCGGTAATCGTAGAAGTGCGACTGATTCTCGTAGAAGTTGGTCGTGACAAAAACTTTCTTGCCAAGCCGTGCGTTGAGTATTATTCCGCGGGTGTTGACCCAACTCATATCGTCGGCATCGGCATCAAAGCCCAACTCAAAATTGAAAAGCGGGTCGATGGTGAACTCAAAATCTTCTTGACTGTACCCAATCCAACTACGGTTGAGCAATATGTCGGGCAATTTTCTGCTGACATCGATGCGGTAGATTGAGTCGGCATTGACAATGGCATCAACCTGTCGCATCTGGTATGGTTTCACTGAAGTGTGGAACCGATTGTCTTTTTGATAGGCATAACGGTCGAAATGGTTGAATTCGTGGTCCATATACAGAGAGTGCGACTCTTGTGAATGGCCATTCATCGCGGTAGCCAAAAGCAAAACCAAAGTTAGTAGCCGTGCGTTCATTTAACTTCTTTTAAAAATCATTCTAATATAGATGAATTTGCGCAAAGCCTGTAATTGATTTTGGTGAAATGCCAATTATCGTTTATGTGTTTCATTTGGGCTACACTAATCGTCAAAATCTGCTATATTCGCACGCAAATATTTGGGGTATGGCACTCATTTTATCATTAGAGACTTCAACGACGGTATGTTCGGCGTCTATTGCCCGCGACGGCAACGTCATCGCTGAAAAGGTAAGTTACGAGGGTAAGTCGCACGCTACATTGCTGACGGTTTTTGTGCAACAGTTGCTTGAGGAAAACAACATAAAGGCATCGGAACTTGACGCTGTGGCGGTCAGTCAGGGACCTGGCTCATACACAGGATTGCGTATTGGCGTTTCAACGGCAAAGGGCTTGTGCTACGCGTTGGGCGCCAAACTGCTCGCCATTGATACTTTGAAGGCTATGGCGATAATGGCCCGCAAAAACGTGAATGTCGCCCCTGACTTGTATTGCTCGATGATTGATGCCCGCCGAATGGAAGTCTATACCGCAATGTACGATGCCAACTTGGACAAGGTTGACGAGACAAGGGCGCTGGTCGTTGATTCGCAAAGTTTTGCCGAGTTGCTGAAAACCAAGCGCATAGCGTTCTACGGAGATGGTGCAGGCAAATGCCGTCAAGTGATTGATTCCGACAATGCCGTCTTTGTTGACGATGTTTGCCCTTTGGCATCAAATATGGCGCAGTTGGCTGAAGAGGCCTATGCCGTTGCCGATTTCAAGGACGTTGCCTATTTCGACCCATTCTACTTGAAAGATTTTGTCGCTACGGTGGCTAAAAACAAGGTGCTGTGAGAAAGGCGCTATCCGCAATCTTCTTTTTGTCGGTCGTATTGGCGTCATATGCCACTGACTTTTCCGAGGATAGGAAACGGTGGGAGTGGTTGCTGGGCGCACCTGACACAACCTATATCGAAAGCATTGCCAACACATTGGGACTCAAGGTCTTCTACTCGAATAAATTCTCGTCGTTCGACATAAACAGTCCGAATTTCAAGGATAATTTAATGTATAAAGCCAACTCGAACAATTCTGTAGGCGTGGGCTTCATCTACAGTTTCCTTGATGTGAATTTCGGATACTCGCATAACAAATCGGGAAAAGGCGACAGCAAGAAGATTGATTTTCAGACACAGATGTATCTTCCGACATCGACTTGGACAATCTACATAAACAAGTATAAAGGCTTTTATCTGTCGAACCCAGAAAAATGGATAGATGACTGGAGCAACGGCGACAGTTACACTCGCGACGACATAGAGGCAAAGTCGATACGCGCCACAATGGATTATTTTTTCAACCATAAGCGTTATTCGAACAAGATACTTTTTGCGCATCAGGCATTGCAGAAGAAAACGGCAGGTTCGCTTGTGGCAGGTATGGTGTTTTGCTACAACGGCGTGCGTGGCGATTCCACTCTTATTCCTGAACGGATTATCGACTCGCTGAACTTCAATCTCGACGTCACAAGCACCGACTATTATTCGCTGGGCGCGAATGTGGGCTATGCGCTCAACGTGTCAATTCGCAAGAACTGGTTCATAAGCGGAATGCTGGCTCCAGGGGTTTCGTTTGCACGCAACACGCAGAGTGCGGGCGAAGGCTCAGTGACCGAAAATACGCTGAACCTGTATCTGCAATCGGAGTTCGGGCTTGGCTACAACTGCCGAAATTTCTACATTGGCGCCTACCGAAAGCAATATTTGTCGAGGTCGTCGATAGGACACGAGCACGAAAGCCTTGACCTGCGCAACGGCAAGACATACGTTATGTTTGTCTATCGCATTCCTGTCAGGTCATTCAGTATTTTCTGATTTGCTTTTTTCAGGTTGGCACTATCTTTATATTCAAATGTTTAGACGAACGGAAATAACAGTATTGTTTCTTTTGGCGGTTGTGTGTGCCAATGCCCAAGGGTTTCGCGACAAACTCGTCAGCGCCTTTGCCGACAGCCCCGACTCAACTTATATCGACGATTTGCGGGGCTATTTCGGCACGCAACTATCGGTATTTGTCAAGAATTCATCATTTTCCGTCGACGATTTGGGCAATCTGTCGTCGTTGCAGTACAACTGCGCCGATTCATCGGGGTCGGTAAGTTGTGGAATTAGTTACAAATGGCTGTCGTTCAGGCTTGGTTGCAGTATGGGGCTGTTTAACCCGAACCGAATCGGGCGCAAGTACGACATATCGACACAGATGTATTTTCCCGCTGTCACACTGAAGTTTACAGGCAATGTATATCAAGGCTACTGCCTGCGCAATACCCGCACCCTGATGCCACAATGGACTGATTCCAGCCTTTATGAACGTCCTGACATAAAGACAAATGCGTTGCGCGTGTCGGCTGATTACTATTTCAACTACCGTGAATATTCGCGCAAGGCTCTCACGTCGCAGGGTGAACTGCAGAAAAAGTCGGCAGGCTCGTTTCTTGTCGGCACAATGCTGAACCGCAATGTGGTCAAGGCCGATTCATCGCTGATACCGTCGATGGTGAGCGACACGCTTTTCGGCTACCGTACACCTATGAGTGGCGTGAGAAACTTGCTTGTGGGCATCGATTTCGGCTATGCCCGTACATTTGTGATGCCGTCGAAATGGTTCATTAACGGGCAGTTCGCCGTGGGCTTTGCCTACAATAATTGCGTAATGAGACTGAGCAACGCGCCTGACCGACTTTACAACACAATGAATATGTATTTTCAGGGCGACATCTATTGCGGTTACAATAGCCGAAGGCTGTTTTTCAACACAAGTTTCAGTCTTCTCGCAATAGAATCGACCATAGGCAGGGAAGGTGTAAATATCAATAACGTCAATTATATGGTGCAGGCAACCGTGGCATACAGGTTCAAGCCTGAAAAGGATTACTCGGTGGGAGAGTTCTTCAGGGAGAAGTGGCGCGGTTGGCGTGACGGCAAGGATGATAATTGATTGTTTTGGCGATTGTGCTGTCATTCGGCTAGTGTCGTAAAAGGAAACATCAATAGGCCATTATCCCAATTTTTTATTACTTTGCAAAAAATTAACACGTTATGTCCGAAGTTATCAGATTTGATTGGGCGATGAAAAGGCTTTTGCGCGACAAGGCGAATTTTGTCGTGTTGGAAGGCTTGCTGACATCGTTGCTTAACGAGGAGATTAAGATAAAGAGTCTGCTTGAAAGCGAAGGAAATCAGGAGGATGAATACGACAAATACAATCGAGTCGATATTCTCGCCGAGGATAGCAAGGGAACCCTTATGCTATTTGAGATACAGAACAACAACGAGTTCGCCTATTTTCAGCGGATGCTGTTTGGCGTGTCGAAATTGGTTACCGAATACATAAAACGTGGGCAAGGCTACGAGAAAATACGTAAGATATACAGTATCAACATTGTATATTTTGCCTTGGGCGCAGGAACCGACTATGTTTACCACGGCAAGACTGAGTTCCGTGGAATTCACACCAACGATATTTTGAACTTGTCGCCATTTCAGAAGGAAAAATTCCACGCCGATGTAGTAAGCGACTTGTATCCAGAATATTACATATTGAAGGTGAACGATTTCAACAAATGGTCGAAATTGCCACTTGAGCAATGGATTTACTTTCTTAATACAGGTGAGATTCCAAACGAGGCGACAGCGCCAGGTTTGCCTGAAGCCAAAGCGAAATTGGCATTGGCACGGCTCTCAAAAGACGAACTCAATGCTTATTATCGGCATTTGGACAATGTTGTAATACTTCGCGACAACATTAATACCGAACGCGCTGAAGGTCGCGCCGAAGGAGTGAACAGCGCAAACATTTCGCACGCCAAGATGATGAAAGCCAAAGGCTATCCTATTGATGATATTGCGGAAATTACGGGACTCTCATTGGATGAAATTGAAAAATTATAATATTCATCTTTAGTTATTTGTGATTGTCCAGATAAGTTTGTGAAAGCATTTTTTCCCCAACTTATTGAAAATGCGCATCTTCTTACATTGGTTGAATAGATATGTTTAGCACAATTATCAAAATAAGTCGTTCGACCATTAAAGATTAATGATTATGGACAGTCGTGCAATTTTCATTATCAAAAAGGGCTGAAACAAAAAGAATGCTACTTTTGCAGTTTGTATAGGCGAAGAGATGAACAGCGTAGAGATAATTTTGAAAGGAATGCTTGTAGGCCTGATAGTTTCGGCACCGATGGGTCCCATTGGTGTGTTGTGCGTTCAGAAGACTATCAACAAAGGCCGTTTCCAAGGATTTATTTCAGGATTGGGCGCCGCGACAGCCGATACCACATACGCCGTTTTGGCCACGTTCGGCGTCACTTTCATCACCGATTTCCTAAGTCGCAATCAGTTGCTTTTCCAGATAGCAGGTGTTGTGGTGTTGCTTTTTTTGGGATTTAAGATGTTGCTTAAGAATCCTATCCAGGAATACCGCTACTATCGCACGCCACGCCGTACAGGCATTTTAGGCGACTATATCTCTGTATTTTTTCTCACGGTGTCGAATCCGCTCACAATAATATTTTTCGGCGTCGCCTTTTCAATGTTGGGGCTTATGGGTGACGAAAGCACACTGAGCAACGGCATTACATTGGTGTGGTCGATATTTGCAGGCGCGGTTATATGGTGGTTTACACTGACTTACGTAATCGACATCTTCCGCAAGCATTTCCGATTGCGCAGTATTGTCTGGTTGAACCGAATCAGCGGAATAGCGATAATAGTGCTGTCGTTGGCAATGGCCGTCAAGTTTTTCCTCCTGAATATAGGCGGGCTTTCCTAATTCGCCGTTTCGTATCAGTTGAACTTTATCGCTTTTGCAGGGCTGATGTGTGAAATCAAAAGCGACGGCAACAGCATTATCAGCAAAGTTGAGACAAGTGTGCCGATGTTGAGCGCCAAAACGTGAATCAGTTTCAGGTTGATAGGCACAGTGCTCATATAGTACGACGATTCGTCGAGAGGGACAATGCCGAATTGCTGTTGAATCAGGCAAATGCCGATGCCGATAACATTTCCCCATATCAAGCCTTTGGCAATCAGGAAGAACGATTGGGTAAGGAATATTTTCTGTATGTGCCAATTGCTGTATCCTAATGCTTTCAATAGTCCTATCATATTGGTTTTCTCCAAAATAAGAATCAGCAGGCCAGAAATCATATTGAATCCTGCCACGGCCAGCATCAGCGCAAGAATCACCCACACGTTCATATCCTGCAAGTTCAGCCAATCGAAAATGGCAGGGTAGAGTTCCTTTATGTTGCTCACCTTCAGGCTTGCACCGCCTTGAGTGAAATTGTTGCCTGCAATGAAGAATATGCTGTCGGCAATGGTTTCAAGATTGTCGAAATTGTCAATCATCACCTCAAATCCTGTTATTTGATTCGAGTCCCAACCATTGATTTTCTGGAGGTGGCGCATATCGACAAGTGCAAACGACTGGTCGAACGTCTCTATGCTAGTCTTGTACAATCCGCTGACAATGAATGGGCGCATTCGTGGCGGGTCTTGCACAAAGTACATCGTCAGTTTGTCGCCTACGTTGAGGTGGAGCAGGTTCGCAACGTATTCCGACAGGAAAATCTTGTTGGATTTCACCGTGTCGTCGATGCTGAAAGTGTCGCCTGCCACAATGTGTTCGCGCAGGAATGTCCAGTCGAAATCGTCGTCGATGCCCTTCAGCGCCACGGCCTGAATGTCGTTGCTGGTCTTTATGATTCCCGATTTCAGAATGTATGGCTGAACGTGTGTGACACCTGGCACAGCCATGATCTTATTTAGAGGTACGGCATCGCGGTCGATTGGCTGAGTCTCGAACGAGTTGTTTGCATCGAAATTCGCAATCTGCACATCGGCGCTGAATCCCGTGACTTTCGCCCTGACCTCGTTCTTGAATCCAGTGACAATGGACATGCTCAAAATCATCACTGCTAGGCTCAATGCTATGCCAACGACTGAAATGTTGACTATAGGCCCTGTGAACGACTTGCCGTTTTTCTTGTCGAATGTTATTCGGTTTGCTATGAAAAATTCCGCTCTCAAAACTTGTCAGTTTGAATCGCAACAAATGTAGTCAACGAAAAACGTAATCGAAAACCTAAATGATTATGTTTGTATCTGTGAAAACATTTTTTGTATGAAAAGACAAATTCCGTTTCTGCTGTTTTGTTTATTCTTGACTTTCGTCGATGCAAGAGCGCAAGTGCTGACCGGTGCCGAACAAATATCGGAATATCTGCCAATTATAAGTGGCAAGCGGGTGGCTGTTGTCGCAAACCAGACATCGGTGATAGGAACGCGCCATCTTGTCGATAGCCTGCTGTCGCTGAATGTAGATATGGTGCGCGTTTTCGGACCCGAGCACGGTTTCCGTGGCAACGGCGATGCGGGCGAACACTTGAGCGACAATGTCGATGAACAGACAGGCTTGCCCGTAGTGTCGCTTTACGGCAAGCATCGCAAGCCTACTTCGGCCGATTTGGACGGTATTGACATAGTAATATTTGATATTCAGGATGTTGGAGTGCGTTTTTACACGTACATATCAACATTGCACTACGTTATGGAGGCGTGCGCCGAAAATAACGTCCCAGTTATGGTTCTCGACCGCCCGAATCCGAACGGTTTTTATGTCGATGGACCGATACTTGACACTGCTGTGGCACGGTCGTTTGTCGGAATGCACCCTGTTCCGCTTGTCCACGGAATGACCATTGGCGAGTATGCAATGATGATTAACGGCGAGCATTGGCTTGCAGGTGGCGAGGTGTGCCAACTGATGGTGGTGCCTTGCAAAAACTACAGCCACAGGACGCATTACCAGTTGCCGATAAAGCCATCGCCGAACTTGCCCACTTACCGTTCCATCTTGCTTTATCCGTCGTTGGGACTGTTTGAAGGAACGTTTATGAGCGTGGCGCGCGGAACCGATTTCCCGTTTGAGGCTGTCGGACACCCCGACTACAATGTAGCGCCGTTCCGTTTCACCCCGCACAGTGTTGAGGGAGCAAAATATCCGCCGTTCAAGGATGTGTTGTGCCGTGGCTACGATTTGCGCGTCATTTCCACCGATTCGCTCGAACAGGATGCCCGCATCAATCTGAAGTGGATAATTGACGGTTATAATTATTTTATGTCGAGGTCGGATTATTTCAATTCGTTCTTGACAAAACTTGCAGGCCCCGAACTTCGCCAGCAGATTGAAAAGGGAATGACCGAAGACGAAATCAGGCAATCGTGGCAGGATGGCTTGCAGGCCTTTAAGAAAGTTCGGAAAAAGTATCTGCTGTATGAGGATTTTTAGTGCAAGAAAGTACTGACAGTCTATATATTATTTAGGAGTATCGGTTGAAATGTGTTTGATTGGCCTTTATTATTGGTATAACTGCTCATTTGTCCGAATCATTAAATCATAAAAGTGTTCTTTTATAGCATTGTTACATTCCCTTTCGGGTTTGTTATTTATATTAAATGATTCTATGTCATTTGTTTTTATTTCAGGGAAATACTTTATTCTGCAATCGCCACCACAAATATATTTAATGGAGCACTCATTGCAAGGAACGATATTTGCGACATTAGTAACTATTTTGGCTTTTTCGGATAGGCTCCATATTTTTTCCCAACAAACATCTCTAATGTTAGTAGCCTTACGAAGACCTTCTATTCTGCCACAAAAGAATACATCACCAATGGATGAAATCGTAATATTGCCAAAAGAGCAATTGTCCATTAGTCCGCGACTTTTTATGTTGTCAATAAATGGTTGATCTCCGCTATTCCCATAGCACTTCGTATAGATTTTATTGATACTGGTTATGTATTTGTTATGTTGTTCTTTATTGAGTTTGATGTTTCTTCCATCGATTAATTCACCTGAGAACTTGATTTTTAATCCTTTTTTGCCATATTCATTTAATAGGTTTCTTCCCCAACTAGCATAGTCATCCACATATGTATCTATTTTGTCGGGCATTGGTGTTACGGCAATTTCAACACGCACTTTTTCTTGTAGGAAAAACCTTACAGTTTGTAGTGATTTGTCAAAATTACCCTTTCCCCTGATTGTGGAATTCGTGTCCTCATTGTATCCATCTATGCTAATTTGCACGTCATTTATAAAACCTGATATTTTTCTTACAGATTTTTCATTCCATAGTACGCCATTGGTCATCAATTGTAATTTGAGTCCAAGACTATGTGCGTATTCTGCTAATATGAGCAAATCTTCTCTCAAGGAAATTTCGCCACCAGAAAAAGTGACATAAACACCTCCACTTTTAGCATAGTTTGCAAGCACGCTTTTTATTTCTTCTGTAGTCAACTCATTTTCGTTTGCTTGCCCAGCATACATATAGCAATGTGGACATCTCATATTGCACTTGTTTGTCAAATACATATGCAATCTTATTGGTGCTCCTGACACAACATTTACAGATTCTAATTTTCGTGCTTCTATTTGCGTCACCACATATTTTGCATCTTCATATTCGCCATTAAACAAGTGTAATGCTTCTTTTAAACTATGTTTTTTTAATAACTCAAAGAAATCCAATTGTGATTTTGTTTTTAGGACAATCCAGTTGGCATATTCATCCGCTATGATAAGAAACATCCCAGCATAACTAACAGTCGTCAGTTTTGCTGGGAATGTATATCTCTTATTGTCATCAATATGAACAGCCTTTATTTCTTTGCTACTCATTTGTGGAGGCTAAAAGGTTCTGTTCTTGTCGGCAATTGTTCAATCCACACCACGTGTCATTGCCATAATTTACATTTACATTGCATTGGGTAAAACAACCGAATGAAAGATTCAAACTTGAGTCTGACATTTCTACTATGTATTCTATTTCCATTGTGCTATATTTATTTAACCATTGATTCCCACTTTTTTAATAAATTCTTTTCCACTGTTGCTATGTTGCCGTCTTTCTCTATCAAGGATTTGATAAACTGCAACAGCGTACTTCGAACCTTCTTGTGGTCTTCTTCGCTTAAACTATTTAGCAAAGCGTTAGTTTCCGTGACAACGCTATCAAAAGATTGTTTGGTGTCGATAAGTTCATAAAGACTATCCTTTACTTTGCCCATATAGTCGGGGGCAACTTTAGATTCTTCAACTATTTCGGGACTGGCCAATAAAACATTGATAGATTCATTGATGTATTGCTTTTCGCTGTCATCGTATGTGCCATCGCAGTTGGCAAATAGCCAACCTGTCTTTACTACTATTTGTATGGCTTTAATAGAATCTTCCATTATTTTTTTTCTCCTTTTTTTTCATTTTCATTCTTTATTGTTTGGACAAGCGCAAGAATTGCACTCGTAACACCACAAACAGCCATTACTACGGGGATTAATGTTTCATTTTCTTGTTTTACCATAGTATTAATTATTTAGTTAAACACTACTTTTATTAAGTAAATATAATTTGATATACGCATTTATGGATTTTCTTGTAGTCCACTTTCGGTTTACACTTTTGTCATAATTTAGTTGACATAAAAATAACTAATGTCTATCTGAAAATTCACCCCAGACCGTGCTCGTATAAATTATATATGTATATTTGCGAACTATCGTTATAACGAGAGTTTGTATGAAAAACATCAAATTATACCACGGTTCGACAAGGATTATCGAAAGACCTGTTTTGGGAGCGGGGAATCCTAAAAATGATTACGGATTAGGGTTTTATTGTACCGAAAATATCGAATTGGCAAAGGAATGGGCAAGTTCAGCACGTAGCAATGGCTTTGCCAACAGTTACGAAATCGATTTTGACGGATTGGATGTGCTCTATTTGAACAGAGAACCTTACAATATCTTGAATTGGCTCTCTATTCTACTGAAAAACAGAACCTTTGTACTGTCGCAAGGACTGCCGACAGAAGCGAGAACGTATTTGCTCGACAATTTTTTGCCAGCATACGGGCAGTACGACATAATCATCGGTTATCGGGCCGATGACTCTTATTTCTCATTTGCCAACGCTTTCCTGAACAACACGATATCGTTGGAACAGTTGCGTAAAGCAATGTTCTTGGGCAAGTTGGGCGAACAGATAGTGCTGAAAAGCGAGATGGCTTTTTCGCACATTATCTACAAGGAAAGCATTGCGGTTGATTGTAATCAGTACTATCCGCGACGTCAGGCCCGCGACCGTCAGGCCCGCGAGGAATTTCAAAACGAAAAACTGGCGACATCGGCTGTCGGTGCCGTGTATATGATTGACATACTTCGACAAAAATGGACAAACAATGATTCACGCTTATAACCATTTGTATCTTGAGGATGCGATGCACAACTTTGGCTCGATGCTCGATTGCGCGGTCAATTCTGCGCATTTAGACATCACGCGCTTTTATGAAATGTTTCTGGCGAGTGATGTGGCCACTCAAATGGAGATGGGCAATCCACGCTACTTGTCGGGTTTGTCGGGCGTGGAACTGATGCAAATGGTTATGGAAAAAACTTTAGACAGGCAACTCCCTGTTGAACACTGCGTCCCGTTTGAGCGTACACCTGAATATTGGGCAGGTTGGGCCTTGGCTTATTACCAATGGCATTCAGCATACAAATATTCTTTTATTCAGCGGAATGGATTGAGTATCGGCGCTGTGGTTGCGCTTTACCCGACGTTGCACGAAGCCGATATATCTAAATTCGTCCAGACAGCCGATGAGATTATTGAACAGAATGTAGGTTCGCGTAGGAAAATGCTGAAGACAATACGGAAGCAGTCGTGGCTGACTCAAAGGGAACTTGCTGAACAATCGGGTGTTGCATTGCGTATGATTCAGGCTTACGAGCAAAGCGACCAAAACATCTTAAAGGCGGAAGCACAAACGGTTTTTGCTCTTTCGCGTGTGCTTGGGTGTGCACCTGAGGCTATTTGTGAGTGAAAGTGTGCATTTAGTCCCCGCTAGTATGTTTGTCGGGCTTCAATTGTTTCTGAATATCCGTTGTATCAGATGCGTTTTGCAATATGGCTATATAGTTAACGCCCAACACTTTTTGTGCCGTGTATAGTGTGGCTAAATGGGGAATGGGTGTTTTGAAAATCTTGTAGCAATTCTGTCGGCTACAGCACATTTGCTGGCTGAACCACGTCACGCTTCGGCCTTGTGCTTTGAGGTCTGCTTGTATTTTGTGTCCTATGTTTATTTCCATAAAAAAGGCGTTAACTATTCTTTACGTTTATCCCGCCCACAGGTACCGCCAAGCAACCACGATAGTAGATAAACAAGAATAGTCCACGCCATAAGCGTAGACACATTCGTCATTTATTCTCACTACCTGAAATTGGCGGTTTCGTGGAGCGGAGAATCAATGGACGTTGTCCATGTTATTATATGTATTTAATATTCAGTTTTTTTTCTTATTAATGATTTGTTTTATTCTTCTTGTATTATTGTTTGGTTTATTAAAACTCGCTTTCCAATATCATCTTCAGTACGGTCTGTGCCGAAATCTCGCGGTTTGCGGCTTCAGGTATCACTATTGAGTCAGGGCTTTCAATGACGTCGTCGGTGACAATCATATTGCGACGGACAGGCAGACAGTGCATAAATTTGGCGTTGTTTGTCCAACTCATATGCTCTGTATCAACGGTCCAACTCATATCCTTGCTCAAAATCTGTCCGTATTTGTCAGGGCAAGTGACGCCAGGGCACGACCAGTTCTTTGCGTAGATGAAGTCGGCGCCTTCAAAGGCCTTCTTTTGGTTGTATTCCACTTTAGCGCCACGTACGAATTTCGGGTCAAGTTCGTAGCCTTCAGGGTGAGTGATGACAAAATCGACATTGGCCTCGTTCATAAAGTCGGCAAACGAGTTAGGAACAGCCTGCGGGAGTGAGCGTGGGTGTGGAGCCCAGCTTAATACTACTTTAGGACGCTCAACCTTCTTGTATTCCTCAATGGTGATAAGGTCGGCAAAGGCCTGCAGAGGGTGGCAAGTGGCGGCTTCCATCGAGAATACAGGCTTGCCAGAATACTTGATGAACTGATTCAGTATTTTTTCGGTGTAGTCGTCCTCGCGGTTCTCGAAGCGGGCGAACGAGCGCACGCCAAGCATATCGCAGTATTGCGCCATTACAGGAATGGCCTCGAGCAAGTGCTCGCTTTTGTCGCCGTCCATAATTACGCCACGTTCGGTTTCAAGTTTCCACGCACCTTGATTGACATCGAGCACAATTACGTCCATACCCAGGTTGCGGGCGGCCTTTTGGGTGCTCAAGCGTGTGCGCAGACTGTTGTTGAAGAAAATCAGCAGGCACGTCTTGTGCTTGCCAAGGTGTTCGAAGGCGTAGCGGTCTTTCTTTATCTCGAAGGCCTGTTTCAGAGCCTCGTCAAGTTTTGGTAAATCAAATACCGATTGATAGTATCTCATCTCTTTTATATTTTGATTTTGTTACCGATAATGAATGTTTCTTCAGATGTTTTTGATAATCAAGTTTCCAGCCCATACAGCCATAATTCCCAAAAAGATGCTTAGAGCCGTATAAGTGGCGAACAATGTGATGTTGCCAACTTTGAGCAGAGCCATATTTTCGTTTGCAAAGGTAGAAAATGTGGTGAATCCTCCACAAAAGCCGACAGTCAACAGTGTGCGCCATTCGGTGGAAATGGCCTGATTCTTTTCAAACAGGCCGTAGAGCAGGCCTATGGCCAGACAGCCGACAATGTTGACAATGAAAGTGCCGAGCGGAAAGCCTGCCGATGTCTTGCCAGTGGCGTTCGATATTATAAACCGCAGTGCGCCGCCAATGAAACTGCCTGTGCCTGCAAACAAAATCAGTTTTATCATTGTTGCTTGTTATTTACTATGCCAATCATCTTTATCGGCAACTTCTTAGTTTTTGTCAGCATCTCCCCAAGGTTGTATATGTCGTCGTCGCTGATATTGTAGTACCACCTTATTTCTATTGACATGCCTGACGTATAGTAATTTTCCAGTTTTGACATCAGCATCGAAATCATTTTTGATGCGCGCGAGTCGGCGTAGCTGAGCTTGAAGTTTATGCAGATGTTGCCTTCTATTTTGTCCAGACTGTTTTCAATCCATGCAAGCACCCTGTTGTGCACATTTATCATGCCTTCAAGCATTGCCCGGCCTGAGATTTCATACATTGCCCTGTCTATGTCGAACATTACAAGTGGCGTGTATTTTGTCTGTTCTATCAAAAGTGAATTGGTTTTAGCCATAGTCGTTGGTGATTATTCAGCCTTTGGGTGTTTTGTCAGGTTGCGCATGGCAATGTTTCCGATGACGGTTACGCCTATTGCTCCGAAAATGAAGAAAATGCCAATCAGGAACATGAGCCAATATTGCCCGGAGCGGGTGATGTCGTTTCCGCCCAGACTGAAGAACATTCCGCTCATTGATATGTAGCAGAACATCGTATATGCGCTGAATATGAGCAAAGGCAAATAGGTCAGCGACTTTTTTGAGCCTTTGCTCCGAAGCCATAGGGCTACGCTTAACAGCACTACGTAGAATATGATGTTGGTTGTGGCGATAGGTTTTTGTATCGAATAGAGAGTGCTGAATTGAGGAGCATTGTCGGCTGAGAATGTCGGAGCCATGTCGCTGATGCTTCTGTTGCCTATTGAGCACAATATGAACAATGTGGCGATGTATGCCACTGTCAGTGCCAGATAGATTCTTATGCCTATTGTCTTTGCGTCTTTCATGATTTATTGTATTTCCTTAGGCCATGAAATGTAGTATTTGCTGATGGTAGTCGATAGGGCGCGAATGTTGAGCATGTCGGCCACGTTTACAATTTCGGTTATTGACCCGTCCTTTTCCTTTATCAGAATTTGGTCGTGCCGTTGGCTGTAGGCCTTGTTGGCTATGGTGCCCGAACTTACAAAGTAGCTTGCCTCTTCTTCCGTAAGATTGTATTTCTTCATCACGCCCTCTTGCAACAGCTTGACCATTCCGTTGTCGGCTGGGTGGTCTTGGACCGAGGTCTTTGGCAACTTGCGGTTCATCAGATTGTTGCATAGCGTGCTCAACACTCTGTCGGGGTGCGATGCCCAGGCTTTCACGGAAACCATAAGGTCGCCATCATCGAGTAGGGCAAAGTTCTCAAGCGTTGTCTTGCCATTGTCGCGTACTGCTCCCGACTTGAAATCGTCGATTGTGACATTGTTCTGCAGGAAGTACTTGAATGCGGGCGATGCAAAAAGGTCTTCGCCTTTGGCGGTAAGGTATTTCGCCCTGCGCAATATGTTTATTAGCAGCTGTTCGGCTGAGTGAACGGTCTTGTGGAGGTAAACTTGCCAGTACATTAGCCTGCGAGCAATCAGGAATTTCTCGATTGAGTAGATGCCTTTTTTCTCCACAACAAGCTTGTCGTCAACCACTTCCAGCATTTTTATTATGCGGTCGGTGTTGACAATTCCTTCGGTTACGCCAGTGAAGAAGCTGTCGCGGCGAAGGTAGTCCAGGCGGTCAACGTCCAATTGCCCTGAAACAAGCTTCGACAGGTAGGTCTTTTGATATGAGCCGGTGAATATTTCTATTGCTGTGTCGAGTGCGCCGTCGAACTGCTTGTTCAGTTCGTGCATGAATATCAGCGATATGTCTTCGTGGCTTACATCGGCAATGTGGTGTTCAAGTGCGTGCGAGAAAGGGCAGTGGCCTATGTCGTGCAGCAATATTGCAACCATTGCGCTTTCATATTCGTGGTCGGTTATGTCGGTACCCTTCATCCGCAAGGTGTCGAGAGCCAGGCGCATAAGTGTAGTGGCGCCTATGGTGTGCAGAAACCTTGTGTGTTGTGCTCCGGGATACACCATGTCGCTCATTCCCAACTGCTTTATCCGGCGCAGACGCTGTATCCAGGGATGCTCTATGAGCGTCAGCAAAAGTGGCGACGAAAAGTCTATAAGGCCCAGAACCGGGTCATTTACTATTTTCGGCTTTGTTCGGTATTGATAGCTCATTTCTACTGTTCGATAATCAATTGAATTGCAAAGGAAGCAAAAGCAATTGAATTTTATTAGGAGTGTCCTTAAATTGCTTGTGGCGGTTTTGAAAAATTTGCCAGGTGGCAATGTGGCGACAAAAATCCCGAATCGTACAAAAGGTTGCCATACAGCTTGCCATTGATTTTTTCATGGTCGGGCGATTTATGTCAGTTCCACTAGGTGGCGGTCAAGAGGCAATCCGTGAAACGGAGCTCGATTTTTGCCACCTTTTGCCGTAAACAGGAATAGCCGCATTATTTGAACTCTATCCCAAGCATGGTAATGTCGTCGAAGAACTCGCCATCCGGGCCTTTGTGCTCGTAAAGCAGTTCAACCAGGTTGTCGATGTCGTCGGCTATGTTGTCGCCTTGCATTACCAGATTCTCGATAGGTGCGGTGCCGAATGCCTGATGTGCCTCATTCTCTATTTCAACCGAGCCGTCGGTGAAGCATATTATCTTGCTTCCGTGTGGCACTGTAATCTCGCCGACATTGATTTTTGGTATGTAGTCGAGCATTCCAACGCCCATGCATCCAAGCGACAACTGTGACACTTCGTTCTTTTCCGCATCGAAGTATATCGGTGGGTTGTGGCCAGCGTTCACGTATGTCAGTTTGCGAGTGCGGATATTGTAGAATGCGATGAAAAGCGTTATGAATTTTTCGCCGTTTACATTTTCTATAACCTTTCCGTTAAGTTTGTTCACCACTTCCACTATGGGCAGGTTGGCACTTGTGAGCGCGCGCAGGTTGGCCTGAAAGTTCGACATCAGCAATGCCGCGGATATGCCCTTTCCCGACACGTCGGCTATGCAGAAGCAGAATTCATCGTCGTTGAGTTTTATCCAGTCGTAGTAGTCGCCACCCACGTCGAAGTGTGGCAGATAGTATGCCGACACGTGCAGCATGTCGTTGTTCGGCAGTGTCGATGGGTTTGGAATCAGCATTGTCTGCATGCGCGATGCCAGCTCGAGCTCCTTCTTCATGGCTTCCTGACGGACATTCTCGTTGAACAGGTTGCGGTTCTCGATAGCCACCACAATCACGTTTGCAAGTGTCTGGATGAATGTCAGGTGCTTGATTGTCGGGCTCATTCCGCCTTGTTCCTCCTCAATGTCGCCAATTATGACGTATGCTATTGGCTTGTCGTGGTGATAGACAGGAATTATGGTGTCGAATTGTGCCAGATTCTGGTTTAGGGTGGCGGTCAGGTTGGTAATCTGCTTGTAGTATTGCAGGTCGTTCTCGACGCGTATGCCGTCGGCAACCGAACGTTTGACGCCGTACATGAGCACTCGTTCCCACTTCTGGTTGTAACTGAACATGAGGACCTTGCCAATGTTCAAATCGTCGCATAGAATGCTGCGGAATTGCTCCAGCAATTCGTTTACTGGAGTGTTTTCGTTTATGGCTAAAGTCACCTTTAGTAAGGCGTTCAACTTGAAGTTGCTTAATTGCAATCTGTTATGTGATACGCTTTCAGGCATGATGTAAAATGTTGTATGGTTTGATTCAAGTACAAAATCAAGCCACAATATATAAAAAAAACACCGGCAACACCGGTGTTTTTTTATGTAGTGAAAGATTCTGCACTATTTGATACGTTCGCCGTAGCTACGGTCGCGAGTGTCAATCTTGATGCGCTCGCCAGCGTTGATGAACAATGGAACCATCACTTGTGCGCCAGTCTCAACTGTTGCAGGTTTCATTGCGTTTGTTGCTGTATCGCCCTTTACGCCTGGCTCGGTGTAAGTGACTTCCAACTCAACGTATGGTGGCAATTCAACTTGCAATGGCTTTTCAGTTTCAGCGTGGAAAGTGATGTCAGCTAGTTGGCCTTCCTTCATCAAGTCGTTGTTCTCGATAAGTGCGCCATCGATGTTGATTTGGTCATAAGTCTCGCAGTTCATGAATACGAAACTGTCGGCTTCCTTGTAAAGGTATTGGTATTGACGGCGCTCGATGCGGATTGTCTTTACTTTTACATCACCGTGGAAGTTGTAGTCGATTGTCTTGCCATTCTCAAGGTTCTTGAGTTTTGTACGTACGAAAGCAGGGCCTTTGCCTGGCTTAACGTGCAAGAAATTCACGATTGTGTATAGTTTGCCTTCAAGTTCGATGCACAAACCATTCTTGAAATCTGAAGTATCTGCCATAATTATTTGTATTTATTCTTTTAAAATCAGGTTGCAAATGTAAACTAATTGGAGAAAAATGCAAATAGAGATTAATAGTTTACTGTCATGGAATTGGCGTCATTGAAAAGAGAAAAGGCATCGTGTTTGATGCCTTTCCTATTTGTGCAGTGTATATGCTAGAATTTCACGCGTTTGAATGCGAAAGCCTTTAGTAACCAGTTTGGCAGAGGCTTGTCTTGTCCGCGTTTCTTCAGGTCGATTACCAAACCTAGTTTCTTTAGGATAGGAACTTTCTGTGTCTCGACAAATTCAATCAATGTTCCTTCTGGAGCCTGAATGTATGCAAAACTGCCTGATGCCTCGCCCATGTCGAATGTATCGTTGGCGCGGGTGCTGTCGACAGTGAATGGGAATCCTTTCGATTTCACGAATTCGCGCAAGGCATCCATGTCGGTAATGTCGTAGCAGATTTGGATATAGCCAGGGTCGCCCCAGATACGGCCGTCGAAGATGCCTTTTGGCTCGCGGTCCATGACTTGCACAAGTTCAATTTGCGATTTGCCGAAGATAGGCGAGAATGCGCCATTGCCTTGCTTGCTTTGTGCCAAAAGCACACGGCGGTAGCGGTTGTTGCATCCAGGTACGCCAGCCCAATCGGTGAACACGTCTTCTTTGTCGTAAACCAGAACGTCGTAGCCTAAAATGTCGCGATATACAGGAAGGCTCTCTTCCATGTTCTTCACACCTACAACGCCTCCGAATACGCCACCGTTCACGGCTTTTGTGCTTGTGAACTTTGAACTTTCCTGAACAAATTCCCAAAGGTTGCCATAAAGGTCTTTCATGTAGAAATGCTCGGTTCCTGCTGGGTCTTTGTCAATTGATGTAAGCAGGTTGAGGTTCTTGTTGCTGAATGTTTCGTAAGCTCGATGAACATTATCGGTCTTGATTTTTGCGATGCAAACGCCAAGGTCGCCAATTTGTATTTCGAACTTTGGCATTTCAGGCACTTTGCCAGTGTGTTGCCAGATTTCGAAACCGCCGCCACCTTGAAGGTTTAGTGCGAATATTGCACGGCGTTCGCGGGTTTGGCCGCCAGTGTGGGGCAACATGAGTTTTGCCACTGCTGCTTCGTCAAACACCTTTATGTCCATTCCGAAGTTCTTGTTGAACCATTCCCAGCCTTCAAGGACGTTTGGAACGCCAACGCCCATTTGTTGTATTCCGTTTATCTTATGTGACATTTTGATATAAGTTTTTGTGTTAATTATCAATGATTTATTTTGTAGAATCGACTCTTGATGCAAGAAAGTAGAACAGGTTAGGGAACCATTTCCTGATATGAACTAAAATGGTGGCCTTTCCGCCGTAGAGGACTTCCTTCTTGCCTCGTTTCACGGCTTTGAGTATGATGCGGGCCGATTCTTCGGCGCTCATTCCCATAGCCTGTCCCTTGTCCATGATGCCGTATTTCTCGCCTGTTTTTGTTATCGCGTTAAGCGAGACGTTGGTGGCAATGCGTCCAGGCTCGATGATTGTGATTTGAATGTTGTTTTTGGCAGTTTCGGCACGCAGGCTTTCGAAAAATCCGTGTAGCGCGTGTTTCGATGCTGAGTATGCCGAACGGAACGTGATTCCGTATTTACCTACAACGCTTGATGTTACAAGAATCAAGCCACCGCCATTTTCAACCATGTGGGGCAGTAGCGCCTTGGTTATTGCAATGGTTCCGAAGAAGTTTATTTCCATAACCTTGCGGTCGATGTCGACAGGTGTCTCAATGGCAAGCGAGCGTTGGCTTATGCCGCCGAAGTTGAACAGTCCGTCAATCTTCACTCCGTCGGCCAGCACGCTTTTTACTGAAGATTCCATTTTGCCGTAGTCGGTCAGGTCGAAGGCCTCAATGCGTGTTGCAGCGCCAAGGGTTTGGCAACGGTCGGCGACGCGGGCCAGGGCTTCTTCGTTTCGTCCAGAGAGGATAAGACGTGTACGGTGTTTGGCCAGTTCGTATGCTACGCCCTCGCCAATTCCCGACGATGCGCCTGTTATCCAGAATGTTTTTCCGTCAAAGTTCATTTTGGTTGCGTGTTGAAACAAAAAGAACTGGCAATGGCATATCCAGTTGTCAGTTCCTTTTGAAAATGTTATTTTACAATTTCAAGCAATTCAACCTCGAAAATAAGAGTGCTAAATGGTTTGATCAATTGTCCTGCGCCATTTTCGCCATAAGCTAATTCGTATGGTATGAACAGTTTCCATTTCGAGCCTACAGGCATAAGTTGCAAAGCCTCTGTCCATCCAGGTATTACTTGGAACACGCCAAATACTGCTGGTTCGCCACGCTCTACGCTGCTGTCGAACACTGTGCCGTCAAGCAGTGAGCCGGTGTAGTGAACTTTTACGTAGTCCATTGAGCCGGGCTTCTCGCCGTTGCCTTCTTTTATTATAGTATATTGGAGGCCTGATTCGGTTGTGATGACATCATCGTTCGTCTTATTCTTCGCAAGGAATTCTTCGCCTTCGCGTTTGTTGTCGCCGAACCGCCTTAGCAATTCCTTTTCTCTGATCTCGTCGAAGAATTTCATTACCATGTCGCCGTATTTGTTGACGTTGATGCGGGCTGAATCGTCCAAATTGGCATCGCGTAGGCCTTCATAGTAGAATTGCAGTTTTATGCCGAGTGAGTCAAATCCTTGTTTTTGGAATCCTGCGTAGAGGCCGTCTCCGTCGCTTTTACCCATTAGGTAGCCCACAGAGTCGGTGAATGCCTTTGTGAATTCTGGTGCGGTGACAGTGCCGGTGGTGTCGGTCGTCAAAGCCTGCTGGTATGTCCTGATTTGGCCCATGAATGAATTAATCAAGACTAATGAGGCCATTGAATCGGCATCGATGCGTGGCTTCTTGGCTTTGCACCCATCGAACAAGCCTTCAAAGTATGTGTTTATGTCCATAATGGAATCCATGCCCATTTTGGTGAAAGATTGTTTTAGGTTCAATCCGTCGGCCGCACCCATAATGTAGCCTATTGAGTCGCATTTGGTTGCGATTTCTGATTTTGTCTTGTATGATGAACCGCATGATGATATTGATGCTGTAAGTACACCAACTAATAGTAAATTCTTAAATTTCATAATTTTATGTTTTTTTGATGTTAGTTTGTTTTTTTGAAAAACGCGTGCGAATATAACCATTAAATGGTAATGTAAGCTCTGGAATGTGAATCGAGCGCCGAAAAAGTCGAAAAATAAAAAAAAGACCGACTCACTAATGAATCGGTCTTTCTTGGGGTGCGGGGTGGGGCTCGAACCCACGACATTCAGAACCACAATCTGACGCTCTAACCAACTGAACTACGCGCACCATTTATTTGGTGGTGCAAAAGTAGTATAAAATTTAATATCACCGCGTTTTTTGATTTTTTTTTGCAGTAATACATTGTATACATTGTAAATCAATGTGCTACAAGTAGTAATACTAAAATTGGAAATATATGAACGGTTGCAGGCCCGATGTGCTGAATTGCACAAGTACAAACACAACTGCCACGGTAACCGCAATCTGAAGCCACATTGGAATTACCGCAAATTGGCCTCTATACCAATTCTTGAACCTTTCGGGCAACCAGTGTATTATGTATGCGCCAGCCATCACGGCAAGAATTTGCCAATAGGCGTTGATGTATTCAAAAATGTATCCGCCCTTGAAGTTTGTGAATATTTGCGATATGATGTCGGATGCGCTCTGCATCGAGTCGGCGCGGAATACAATCCATGTAAAGGCCACAATGTTGAAAGTGGCGAAAACCTTCAGTATCGGCAACTTGCCGTTCTTGCCGAACAATTGGATGAAAGCCTTGTCAATGATGAGGTATATGCCGTGCAACGCGCCCCAAACGACAAACTTGATGTTGGCACCGTGCCATAGTCCGCCAATCAACATCACCAGAAACAGGTTGATGTATGTCCGCAGTCTCCCTTTCCGGTTTCCGCCGAGCGGAATGTATAGGTAGTCGCGTAGCCAGGTCGATAGCGAGATGTGCCAGCGGTGCCAGAAGTCGCTCACGTTGCGGGCCTTGTATGGCGAGCGGAAGTTTATGTTCAGGTGGAATCCCATCCATAGCGCCAAACCGATTGCAATGTCGGTGTAGCCCGAAAAGTCGCAGTAAATCTGAATGGCATATCCATACACGCCCATAAGGTTCTCAAAGCCTGAGTAGTTTAGCGGATTGTCGAAGATGCGGTCCACAAAGTTCACCGAGATGTAGTCGGCAACGATTATCTTTTTTACCAGTCCGTTGATAATGAAGAACAGGCCTTGTCCAAACTCTTCCTTGTAAAGGAAAAATGGCTTGCCTATCTGCGGAATAAAGTCTGATGCCCTGACAATTGGGCCTGCAACGAGTTGCGGGAAAAATGTGAGGTAAAAGCCAAAGTCGAAGATGTTTGCGAGAGGCCTGATTTTTCCCCTATATACGTCGGCCACGTAGCTTATGGCTTGAAATGTGTAGAACGATATGCCGACAGGAAGAATAATGTCCGACGCGTTGAATTTTCCCGTGAATATCGATGCAATGCTGTCACCGAGCCAGTCGCGCACACTTATATCGATGCCTGTGAGTTGCGAGATCCAGCCTGTTATCAAGTATGTGTATTTGTAGTAGAAAAGCCACATCAGGTTGAACACAACGGCAGTCGCTAGCCATCGTTTGCCACTTTCCCCTTTCGAAGCAATCTTTTTGCCAAACCAGAAATTGGTCAGTGTCGCTACAATCAGCAGAATGAAGTATAGTCCGCTCGACTTGTAGTAGAAGAATATGCTGACGGCAAACAGCCAAACGCTTCTCAGTCGCAGTCTGTTGTATATCAAGCAAAAAACGGCGAAAACCGCCAAGAAGAAAATCCAAAACGCTGGACGAGTGAATAGCAACGGTTGTTCGGGATTATATTGAAGCCAAGACATGTCGGGCATTTCGCTATTGTTTGATGATTAGAGCGTTGAATAGCATACGCGCCTGCAGTTCGTAGCCTTTAGACGTAAGGTGCAGGAAGTCTGACCTAAGCAGGTTGGCCTTGTGCCACAAATCGGTGTTTTCGTCATTGCCCATAATTGAGTTAAAGTCCCATACAGAACATTTTAGCCTTTCGGCGGTTCTGCAAATTGATCGGGCGCAAATATGCACATTTTGGTTGTGCAATTCGCCATTTATCTTGTTGTTGCCAGGTGTCGTGAGCAGAATTGTGCATTTTGGCGACGCCTCTCTGATGATGTCAATCATTTTTTCGAGTTGCGATTCAAACCTTTCCGAGTCGAAACGTTGTCCGTATGAGTCGTTTGTGCCGAGCGAGACAATCACAAGATCCGGAGCCAGAAATTCAAGTTGAGGCTTCAGATTGTCGTATCTCAGATATGTCGAGACACGTGCGCCGTTTATTCCAGCCACATCATATTCAACGCCTTTGCCTGTTGTAAGGGCCAATCCTTGCAGAGTGAATGAGTAGTCTTTGTCGCAGTCCGGTTTTGCAAACGTCATCGTAATGGAGTCGGTGTGGCTGTTTAAGTCGCAGGCTATTGTCGATGATTCGCAACCTGTCGTTCTTTTGCCATTTATAATAGGTATAAGCCGATGCTTGTCTCTACCGCAAAACAGTATCAGTCTGTTCCCGCCGTATCCGGGTAAGGCATTGTCGGCGACGTTAATTGTCAGGCTTGCAGTAGTGTCCGATGTTGAAATTTCCATTCCCGAGAGGCCCAATTCATTTGCGTCGCGGTCGATGCCTTTGACGCTTGCCCATTCTCCTGTCCATTTCACGTCGTAGTTCCAAGGATTGTTTGTTCCTGCTACAGCGTACGGGAATATGAGCCCTCGCGAGGGTTGGGTCTGGTTGAAATTGCGGTGAAGGCAACGCCTTAGCTCGCCAGAGAAGAAATCGGCTTGCAGATGAGAGTCGCCTATGTGAACAATGCACGTTTTTGCGGTGTCATGTTTACCGCAGTCATATAGCTTGCACATGAAACGGTTCCAGCCTGCAGTGTCGAATATCTCTATCCGGTTTCTGTCAAAATTTATGAATTTGAGAGTGTCTGTGCAGAATTCGTTGCCATAATCCTGTGCGTGAATGGCCAGGCTCGTTAGCGCAAAAATCGATATGAGTGCAATTCTGTTCATATTCCGTGATAAATGTAGCGTTTTTGCACATATCAGGCTTCAATCCCGAAAAAAACAGCAAGGCATTGCTTCCCATTATTGACGAAAAAATGCGTGTCGGCATATTGCAATTCCGACGAATGTGCTAACTTGCGCTCATTAAAGTATGATTAGATAAGTCAAGCATAATAGGCAGGCTAACAACTCTACCATTTTTTTATTAATGCCTGTAAAAATGCAAGAAATGAAGTTCAGATTCCTATCGTTTGGTTTGCAAGGTTGCCAAAAACTTGCAAAATGTATGTTGGTTGGCATTCTTGCCATACCTGTCATGTCGCCTTTAAATTCGGATGCACAAATTTCGTTTGGCAAATCCGCCACATCCGATTTTTGCCTTTCATCTTCTAAAATTGTAGTCGACAACTCTGATTTTGTCGGCATTCAGCGCATAGCATCAATTTTTGCCGAAGATGTAAATCGTGTCACGGGTCATAAGCCAGAGGTGACAAATTCCGCCACGGGGCTGACTCAGGCTGTCATCGTCGGAACAATAGGCAAAAGCACGTTAATCGACAATCTTGTCAAGACAAAGAAGATTGACGTAAGCAAAATACGCGGTCAATGGGAGGCGACACTTGTTCAGGTCGTCGACAACCCGGTCAAGGGTGTCAGCCGTGCACTTGTAATTGCAGGTTCCGACAAGCGTGGCACAATCTACGGAATGTTCCACCTGTCGAAATTGATGGGCGTGTCGCCGTGGTATTTTTGGGCCGATGTGCCAACGCCTCACCACGATAGCATTTTCGTGACCGAGAGCAAGATTGTCCTCGAGTCGCCTAAAGTCAAATATCGTGGCATCTTCCTGAACGACGAGGCGCCTTGCCTTACCACGTGGGTTAAGAACACCTACGGCACCGACTATGGCGACCACAATTTCTACGCCGATGTCTTCGAACTCATCCTTCGCCTGCGTGGCAATTTCATGTGGCCGGCAATGTGGGGATGGGCTTTTTATGCCGACGATCCTGAAAACAGCCGTACGGCCGACGAGTTTGGCATAGTTATGGGAACTTCGCACCACGAGCCAATGGCACGCAATCATCAGGAGTGGGCGCGTCACCGCGATGAGTACGGAGCTTGGGATTATCCTTCTAATCAGCAGGTTATCGACAAGTTCTTCCGCGAGGGAATGGAACGTTCCAAGGATAACGAGGACTTGATTACCATAGGAATGCGTGGCGATGGCGATACGGCAATGGGTGGCAAGGAAGGCCACGATGACGAATATGTGTCTGACGATGAACGCAATAAGGCCTTGCTGGAAAAGATAATCAGCAATCAGCGCCAGATTATTGCCGATGTCACTGGCAAGCCTGCCGAACAGCGTCAGCAGGTTTGGGCCTTGTACAAGGAAGTGCAGAAGTACTACGATTTGGGCCTGCGCGTCCCTGACGACGTCATCATCTTGCTCAGCGACGATAATTGGGGCGACGTCCGCAAGTTGCCTACAGCCAAGGAACGTGAGCACAAAGGCGGGTACGGCATTTACTATCACGTTGATTACGTTGGCGCGCCACGAAACTCGAAATGGCTTAACATTACGCCAATACAGAATATGTGGGAGCAATTGCAACTCACATACGCTTATGGTGTCGACAAACTCTGGGTGCTCAATGTCGGCGACCTCAAGCCGATGGAATATCCAATCAGCCTTTTCCTTGACATGGCATGTGATCCGGAAAAATTCACGGCCGACAATCTTCTTGACCACACCAGACGATTCTGCGCCGAGCAGTTTGGCGAGTCGCAGGCAACGGAAGCCGCCCGCATCCTCAACCTATACAGCAAGTATAGCGGACGAACTACTGCCGAAATGATGGATTGCCGTACATTCGACCTTGCCAGTGGCGAGTTCAAGCAAGTCAGCGACGAATTCTGCAAACTCGAGGCTGAAGCATTGCGCCAATATATTGCATTGGAGCCACAATGCCGTGATGCTTACAAGCAAATCATTCTTTTCCCCGTGCAGGCTCTTGCCAATATTTATGAAATGTACTATGCGCAAGCCATGAATCTCGACCTTTACAAGCGTGGCGATGCTTCAGCCAATGTCTGGGCCGACAAGGTTGAGGCCTGCTTCAACCGCGATGCCGAACTCTGCCGTGATTACAACAAGGTGATGGCAAATGGCAAATGGGATGGTATGATGATCCAGAAGCATATCGGCTATACCAACTGGAACGACAATTTCCCTGCCGACCGCATGCCACGCACGTCGCGAATCGAGAATGCCACCGAAGGAGGCTTCGCTTATGCCATCGACGACCGTGGATATACCGCAATAGAAGCGGAGCATTACGAAAAGATAGTCGCATCCAACGGGGCCAAATGGACTACAATCCCATACATGGGACGTACGTTGAGTGGATTGGCTCTTATGCCTTACACCGTTCCTGCCGATGGTGCGTCAATCACATATAAGGTTCAGCTGCCATTAGGCATTGATAAGGTCAAGGTACATGTTGTCGTAAAATCGACGCTTGCATTTAACGGAACAGGCCACAGGTACAAGATTGGGTTCGTCGGAAATGAGCCGGCCACTGTGTTTTTCAATGAACGTCTCAACGAAGAACCGCAGAACACATACACCGTCTATTATCCGACAGTTGCACGCAGGGTTGTGGAAAACACTGTGGAATTGCCCGTCAATGGCGATTGGGCGGAACTTACAATCAGCCCGCTCGATCCTGGTATCGTGTTTGAAAAGATAGTTGTCGATTATGGCGGGTACACGCCACAGTTCCTGTTCGGGACGGAATCGACTTACGCCAAGTGACATTTATTTCGATAAAATAACCAAAAGCCAATCAGTCTTAATATTGATTGGCTTTTTTGTTCCAAAAACATTCCAACTGTGAATTTTTATTTATGAATTACAATAACTTTGCACTGCGTTTGACAAAGGCGCGTTTAACACACAAATTGTCGGAAAAATGGGAATCGATATAGAATTACTTCTTTTGGTGATATCCGTGCTGTTTTTTGTCAGCATTCTGGTTGGCAAGGCAAGTAGCCGGTTCGGAGTGCCAATTTTGCTTCTGTTTCTTGGCGTTGGAATGCTATTTGGAAGTGACGGCATAGGAATAGAATTCGACAATTATGGATTGGCGCAGGCTATAGGCACTATAACGCTATGCATCATATTGTTTTCGGGTGGCATGGATACCAAAATTGGTGACATAAGGCCAATCATAGCGCCAGGAATAGTTTTGGCTACTTTGGGCGTTTTGCTTACTGCATTCTTGACAGGCGTCGCCGCTTGGCTGATACTTGGCTTCACAATGGAGTCGGTCGGAATTGGCTTCTTGACTGCGTTGTTGCTTGCCTCCACAATGTCATCTACCGATTCGGCCTCGGTGTTCTCAATATTGAGGTCGAAAGGCCTTCACCTGAAAAACAATCTGCGTCCTACTCTCGAGCTTGAGAGCGGAAGCAACGACCCGATGGCCTATGTGCTTACAGTCACTCTTATCGGTTTGGTCACCCAAAATGAGGTTCCTAACTATCTTATGGCACTTGCGTCTGTGCTGGTGCAGCTGATAATCGGCGGGGCTGTTGGCTATCTGCTGGGAAATCTGCTAGTCATCATCATCAACAAGCTGAAAATGGAGAATGCCACATTGTATCCAATTTTGGTGCTGACGTTCTGCATATTCATTTTTTCATCGACATACTATCTGAGCGGGAACAGCTACTTGGCCGTTTATGTTGGAGGCTTGGTCATTGGCAACTCGAAATTCGCCCACAAGCGGTCAACCACTAACTTTTTCGATGGATTGACTTGGCTTAGCCAGTTGTGTTTGTTCCTCACTTTAGGATTGCTAGTCAGCCCTTCGAAATTAGAGCCGATAATCGTGCCAGGCTTGTTGATCAGTGCCACAATGATTTTCATAACACGGCCGGTCAGCGTATTTTTGACACTGTTGCCATTCCGTAAGTTCCGGTTCGGCGACAGGGCATTCATCTCGTGGGTGGGGTTGCGTGGAGCGGTTCCTATCATCTTCGCCATTCTCACCGTAGTCAATAATGTTCCAAATTCGGACCTGATTTTTAACATCGTATTCTTCTGCACTCTTATTTCGCTTGTTTTGCAAGGCACTACATTGCCTTTTGTCGCGCGTAAGCTGGATGTGTCAAAAGATCAGCGAGAAGTGCTCAAACCGGAAAATTTCGATATCGACTTCCCGGAGGAAATAAAGTCAGTAACATCCGAAATCCTCATTACAGACACCATATTGAGTGGAGGCTCTCGTTTAATGGATCTCGGTATGCCGGAGAAAACATTGGTCATAATGGTAAAGCGTGGCGAAACGTTTTTCGTGCCTACTGGGCGTACGGTACTCATGCCTGGCGATAAATTGTTGGTTATCACCGACAACAACGATGCCCTTTCTGAAACGTACAGGAAAATGGGTATTGTAAGCTGATTCGTCACTGTCAATAAATTCTGAAATAGTCAGATAAAATGGAATTGAAGCGCAATTTTGTAAGCAACGACTTGAAGATAAATTCATTTGCCGACATCAAGCCTTACTACGAACAACTTCTTGAGCGGTATCTGAAAACCGACAAGCAGGTGTGGCAATGGTTGCTTGACTGGAGCGAACTCGACAGCATTGTTGAGGAAGACTTTGCCTGGCGTTACATTAAATCCACTTGCGACACTGCAAACAAGGATGCCGAAAAGTCTTTTGAAACTTTCGTATCTGAAATTGAGCCTCAAATCTCAATCATATCTGACAAGCTAAACAAGCGTTTTCTGTCCGATGAGGTGCAATGTCATATCGATAAGGCCCGTTTGTTTACCATGCTTCGTGAAATAAAAAAAGACGCTGAACTTTTCCGTGAAGAAAATGTCCCGCTCAAGTCGGAACTTCAACAGATGGAACAGGAATTTGGCGTCATTATCTCCAAAATGACGGTCAATGTCAATGGCGACGACTTGACAATGCAGCAAGCCGCAAACTACATTAAGACTGCGCCTCGCGAAGAACGCAAACGCGTGTTCGAAATGATGAATAAACGGCGGTTGCAGGATAAAAATGTCATTGACGGGCTTCTTGACAGGTTGATAAAGCTCCGTTGCAACATTGCTGAAAATGCGGGGTATTCCAACTATGTCGATTTCCGTTTCCGGGAGTTGGGCAGGTTTGACTATAATGTTGATGATTGCCACGCCTTCCATGAATCTATTGGAAAAATCGTCGTGCCAATTGTCGACGAGATTAATCTGCGACGCAAAAAACTCATGGGAGTCAGCGAGTTGCGACCATTCGACTTGTCTGTCGATTTGCCGGTCGGATGCAGCCTGAAGCCATTCGACACCATTGATGAATTGGTAAATAAGACAATGTGGTGTTTCCGCGACATAGATATTGAATTGGGCATGTTTATGCACACAATGTCAGATTTGAAGAGGCTCGACTTGGATTCGCGCATTGGCAAGGCGCCTGGTGGATACAACTATCCGCTTTATGAGAGCAATACATCTTTCATTTTCATGAATGCCACCAACAGCTTCGACGATATGGTTACGCTTATGCACGAGGGAGGGCACGCCGTTCATGCGTTCCTTTGCGCCAATCAGCCTTTAGCCGGGCTAAAGGATACGCCTGCCGAAGTAGCCGAACTTGCAAGCATGAGCATGGAACTGCTTACAATGTCAAAGTGGCATCATTTCTTCAAAGATGAAAAACTGCTCAAGCTAGCCAAGCTAAAGCAGCTGGAGAGCGTAATTGAAGGGTTGCCATGGATTGCCGCTATCGACAAGTTCCAGCATTATATATATAACAATCCTGAACATACTGTAGAGCAACGTACGCAAGCTTGGCGTGAAATAATGTCGCAGTTCGGCAGCAAGGTTGTCGATTACTCTGGTTATGAAGATGCATATGACAATCGTTGGCAACGCCAGCTACATATTTTCGAACTGCCGTTTTATTATATTGAGTATGGATTTGCGCAGTTAGGTGCCATCAGCATTTGGAAACGTTACGTCGAAGACCCGGAACAAGCCATCAAGGACTACAAGAATGCCTTGCGTTTGGGGTATAGCCGGTCAATACGTGAAGTGTATGAGGCTGCAGGCATAAAATTCTGTTTTTCGCCAGAATATATTCTCGAACTGATGAATTTTGTCAAGGCCGAAATGCAAAAACTAATGGATTGATGCCAAATCAGCCATCAAATCCGGCAATTTCTGCCACTTTGTCGCAAAAAAGGGTATGGTCGGATTTTTGTTAGGCTCGGCTTGCATAATTTATGAAATCAACAAAAAAATAAAATAAATATGGAAAACACGGAACAAGAGGAAAAAAAGGTTCAAACCGAGGAGAAACAAGCTCAGACATCTGAATCTGAACAAATTGAGGCAGACTCAAAAAAAACAAAAAAATGCAAAAAGCAGAAAAAGGAAGATGACGCAAAAGATAAGGAGCTCGAAGAACTGAAAGCACAAGTCGAAGAACATAAAGACCGATACCTGCGTCTGTCGGCGGAGTTCGACAATTACCGCAAACGCACATTGAAAGAGCGTTCCGACTTGCTCAAGACCGCAAGTGGTGACACTTTGTCGGGCATGCTTCCTGTCCTTGACGACCTTGAACGTGCAATGGCAAGTATGGAAAAAGCCACTGACGTATCTGCAGTGCTTGAAGGCGTCAAGTTGATTTATAGCAAGTTGCAGGATTTCCTCAAAAACAAGGGCGTAGTTGAAATTGATGCAATGAATCAGGTGTTCGATACTGATTTGCACGAGGCGTTGACTAAAATTCCAGCTCCAACCGAAGAATTGAAGGGGAAGGTCGTCGATGTTATCCAAAAAGGATATAAGATTGAAGGCAAAGTCATTCGTTACGCAAAAGTTGTTGTGGGCGAATAGTTTAATGGATGTGCGAGTCCTTTTAAGGGTAGTTCTAAATTGCCTTGTAGTGATTTTGAAGATTTTGCCAGGCAGATTGATGGATTGAATGAAGGAGCAGTGTGGCACTGTGACTGAATGATGGCCAGCAGGATGACGACTAAAATTCAAAAGCACACAAAAGATTGAAGAATAACCCATATTCTTAAAATATTTAAATCGGGGAATTAGTAGGAAACCCCTTAATTGATTGGACAATGAGCGAAAAACGAGATTATTACGAAGTGCTTGAAGTTTCGAAAAATGCTTCGGCCGATGAAATAAAAAAAGCCTACCGTAAGCAGGCAATCAAATATCATCCAGATAAAAACCCTGGCGACAAGGAAGCTGAGGAAAAATTCAAGGAGGCGGCTGAAGCATACGAGGTGTTGAGCGATCCGCAAAAACGTCAGCGCTACGACCAGTTCGGACACGCAGGTGTCAACGGCGGAGCCGGCGGCTTTGGTGGTGGCGGCATGTCAATGGACGACATTTTCTCTCATTTTGGCGACATCTTTGGTGGTAGTGGCTTTGGCGATTTCTTCGGAGGTGGTTTTGGCGGTGGGCGCCGTGGCTCGCAGAGCCGTGTCAATAAAGGTAGCAATTTGCGCGTCAAGGTCAAGCTGACATTGTCCGAGGTCGCAAACGGTGTCACAAAGAAAATCAAGGTAAATAAATACGTCGCTTGTGACAAATGTAACGGTACTGGTGCATACGACTCAAGTTCTTACAGCTCTTGTACTACTTGCCACGGCTCTGGTGTTGTCACTCGCATTACGAACACCATTTTAGGCCAGATGCAGCAATCGTCGGTTTGCCCGACTTGTGGTGGCGACGGGAAAATAATTACACGCAAGTGTACCTGCTGCGGTGGCGAGGGTATTGTACAAAAGGAGGAGATTGTTACTCTGAATATCCCTGCTGGTGTCGCAAACGATATGCAGCTGTCGGTAAGTGGCAAGGGTAATGCCGCTCGGCATGGAGGTGTAAACGGCGACTTGCTCGTCCTTGTCCAGGAAGAAGAGCACCCAGAATTGATACGTGATGGCAACGATTTGATATACAGCCTATTTTTATCCATCCCCGATGCTATTTTGGGAACAACCGCCGAAATTCCTACAGTCGACGGCAAGGTCAAAATTAAGATAGATGCAGGAACACAGTCGGGCAAGATTTTGCGCTTGCGTGGCAAAGGAATCCCTGAACTCAATGGCTACGGACGTGGCGATTTGCTTGTAAACATACAGGTTTGGACGCCACAAAACGTAACTCGTGAAGAAGCCCGCATAATCGAGAAGTTGAAGGAGTCGGATAGTTTTACTCCACGTCCCGACAAAAACGACCGCAATTTTTTTGAGCGGATGAAGAATTTTTTCAATAGTTAAAGGTGAGTCCCATAAATTGCTTTGTAGTGATTTTGAATATATTGTCAGGCAGATTGATGACTTGAATAAAAAGACAGTACGGACACAGTAACTGAGTAATGGTCAGTAAGATGACAACGAAAATTCAAAAGCACACAAAAAAGTTGAGGAATATCCCATGATATAAAAATATTTAAATCGGGGAATTGACAGAAGCCCCCTAAAAACACTAAATTCAATGCATTACCATTTCATTGCTATCGGAGGAAGCGCAATGCACAATTTGGCCATTGCGTTACATCAAAAAGGCGACAAAGTAACAGGCTCTGATGATGAAATTTTCGAACCTTCACGGTCCAGGCTTGCTTCGCACGGCTTATTGCCTAAAGAATCTGGCTGGCATCCTGAAAATATCACGTCCGATATCGATGCAATAGTCTTGGGAATGCACGCCAAGTCTGACAATCCCGAGTTGCTTAAGGCTCAGGAACTGGGATTGACAATCTACTCTTATCCCGAATTCCTTTATAACCAAACCCAAAACAAGACTCGTGTCGTAATAGGTGGCAGCCACGGGAAAACGACTACTACGGCAATGGTCATGCACGTCTTGAAAAACGCCGGAGTGCCATTTGATTATATGGTGGGAGCAAAGGTCAAAGGATTTGATACAATGGTAGGGTTGAGCAACGATGCCAAAATCGCAGTTTTTGAGGGCGACGAATATCTGACATCACCAATCGATCCTCGTCCGAAATTCCATTTGTACAGGCCAGATATCGCACTTATTACAGGTGTGGCTTGGGACCATATCAATGTATTCCCGACATTTGAAAATTACGTGTGGCAGTTCGAGCGCTTCTCGCAACTTATTGAGCCCAATGGCTCGTTGGTTTACTTCAGTGGCGATGAGAATCTGCGGCATATAGCATCAAAATGTCGTGCCGATGTGAAACTCTTGCCGTATGACACTCATCCTTACAATATAAAAAATGGTGTCACTTCACTCGTCGATGGCAGTAATCAGTATATGCTATCGATATTTGGAGAGCATAACTTGCAAAACATTTCAGGAGCGTTGCAGGTGTGCTTGCAGTTGGGTGTGTCAAAATCAGACTTCTACAACGCAATGCTTACGTTCGAGGGTGCCGACAAGCGTCTTCAGCAGATATTGAGTAAAAATGGCAGTCTTGCGTTCACCGATTTTGCGCATTCGCCTTCAAAGCTGAAAGCTACAATTGAAGCAGTCCGCAAACAATATCCCGACAAGACTATTGTAGCCTGCATGGAGTTGCATACATATAGTAGCTTGAGTGAGAATTTCCTTTCACAATATGCCGGCACAATGAGTCAGGCCGATAAGGCATACGTGTTTTTCAGCCGTCACGCCATTGAACTGAAGCGTTTGGCTGACATAACGGTGGAACAGGTAGAGTCGGCTTTTTGTAAAAAAGGGCTCAGGGCGTATGACGATATTGATGCATTGCAGAATGACCTGAAGATGGATAAACAGGATAATTGTGTTGTCTTATTTCTTAGTTCTGGTAATTTCGCAGGAGTCGATTTGAAACAATTGGCGTCAGAAATCATTAAGTGACATTTTTCAAGAAGACACTTGGGAGAACGTCATTTATTTCGTATTCTGTGCTTTATGGGGGAATGAACATCCGGTTCCAACCTTTAGAGTTTTGAACTACGGAAGCGAAAAAAGTCCAATGCAAATTCAAGAAAGTACAATAGACTGTAGCTGACATAAGCGAGGGGCCGACATTGCCGGCTCCTTTGTTGTTTGTACGGGTTTTTAAAAAAAAGCTTGTCCAAACAAATTTTATTTGATTTATATTCAATAAACACTATCTTTATCGGCTGAAAAATTAAAAACTATGGAACTTAAAAAGAATCCAAAAGCAGATTTGAGACGCTATAATAGCTTGTTCCTTGAAATAGGCTTTGTAGTAGCGATAGGCGCCGTCCTTGGCGCGTTCAGCTATACAGTCCACGAGAAAAATGTAGCCGGCTTTGGCGAACTTGAGGATGTTGTCGCTGAAGAAGAGATCATTCCAATCACTCGTCAACAGGAAATAACCCCACCACCACCACCGGAGGTGCCAAAGGTTGCTGAAGTAATCAACATCGTAGACGATGATGTCGAAATCGATGACGAACTTGATATTGATGACGTTGAGGCAGACCAGGAAACTGAGGTTGCCATTGTTGAAATGCAGGAAGAGGAGGAAGAGGAAGAAGAGGAAGTCTTCGTTGTTGTTGAACATATGCCTGAATTCCCAGGTGGTGATTTGGCTTTGCGTAAGTATATCGCAGATCATGTTCAGTATCCTGAAATAGCGAAAGAAAATGGTCTTCAAGGTAAGGTGTACATTCAATTCGTTATCAATGCCAAGGGGGAGGTTGAACAAGTGAAGGTGGCTCGTGGAGTTGATCCTGCATTGGATAAAGAGGCAATTCGCGTGGTTCAAGGCCTTCCAAAGTGGAAGCCAGGTTCACAGAGTGGAAAGCCAGTACGAGTGTCGTACAACGTTCCAATCAATTTCCAATTGAACTAATAGAATTTAAAGGATAAGAATGCCGACAAAGTTTGCCGGCATTCTTTTTTAAATGACGAGGTCAATCGTGTGGCCTCATTTTGTTTTTTATTGTAGTCTACAAATCAATACATAACAATATGTCTAAAAAACGTGTTTACACATTCGGCAACAAGAAAGCCGAAGGAAAAGCTGACATGAGAAATTTGCTAGGAGGCAAAGGCGCCAACTTGGCAGAAATGTGTCTTTTAGGGTTACCTGTTCCAGCAGGTTTCACAATTACAACTGAAGTTTGTACAGAGTATTATGAAAATAACTGCGAATTGCCGGCAGAGCTTGAGGCTGATGTTTGGGCTGCAATGGCCGAAACAGAAAAGATAATGGGCAAAAAATATGGAGATCCTGAAAATGCACTTTTGGTTTCTTGCCGTTCTGGTGCTCGTGCATCTATGCCTGGCATGATGGATACGGTGCTGAACATAGGTGTTTGCTCGGCTACAATTCCAGGACTTATCAAGAAAACAGGTAACGAACGTTTCGTTTGGGATTCATATCGCCGTTTGATCATGATGTATGCCGATGTTGTCATGGAAAAGGCAGAAGGCCTCGACTTCAACATCCGTAAGCAACTTGACGATATGCTTGATGATTATAAAAAACAAAAAGGGTACAATTCCGATACCGAATTGAGCGCTAACGATCTTAAGTTATTGGCAGAGGAATTCAAGAAGAAAATCAAGACTGTTCTTGGCAAGGATTTCCCTGATAATGCAAAAGAACAACTTATCGGTGGTATCAAGGCCGTGTTCAAGAGCTGGAATGGCAAGAAAGCTGTTTCATACCGTCGTATCGAAGGTATTCCTGATGATTGGGGTACTGCTGTCAACGTTCAATCAATGGTGTTCGGCAATATGGGTGACACTTCAGCAACAGGTGTTGCTTTCACACGTAACCCTGCTACAGGCGAGAACTTGTTCTATGGTGAATGGTTGATTAACGCTCAAGGTGAGGATGTGGTTGCTGGTATCCGCACTCCTAATCCTCTTAACGACGAAACAAAGAATGAGCAAAATCAACATTTGAAGAGCATGCAAGAGGCTATGCCTCAAACTTACAAGGAATTGGTGGAAATCCGCAACATTCTGGAACAATCATTCCATGACATGCTCGATATCGAGTTTACAATTCAAGAAGGTAAATTGTTCATGCTTCAATGCCGTGTCGGCAAACGTACAGGTACTGCTGCTTTGAATATGGCAATGGATATGCTTCACGAAGGCTTGATTGATGAGAAGACTGCCGTTTTGCGCGTCGATCCATCTCAACTTGACGAATTGCTTCACCCAATTCTTGACCCTTCGGAAGAAAAACGTGTAAAACCAATCGTGAAAGGTTTGCCTGCAGGTCCTGGAGCTGCAGTCGGCAAGGTTGTATTCACTGCTGAAGATGCAGTTGCTTGGCAACGTCGTGGCGAGCAAGTTATTCTTGTCCGCGAAGAAACAAATCCTGAAGACGTTGAAGGTATGCGCGCCGCTGTCGGTGTCTTGACCGCTCGTGGTGGAATGACTTCGCATGCGGCTCTTGTAGCCCGTGGTTGGGGCAAGTGCTGCATTGTTGGTGCAGGTGCATTGCATGTCGATGTGGCAAGCAAGACCGCAAATATCGTTGGCACTGACGTGACTTTCAAGGAAGGTTACACTCTTACTTTGAATGGTACCAAGGGTAACGCATATATGGGTGAGTTGAAACTTATGGATGCTTCTGAAAATCCACGTTTCCAGGAATTTATGAAGTTGGTTGACGCCAACCGCAAAATGGGAGTTCGCACCAATGCAGATAATCCAGAAGATGCTCGCATCGCACGTGATTTCGGTGCAGAAGGAATTGGCTTGTTCCGTACAGAACACATGTTCTATGGTAAAAATTCAGAAGAGCCATTGTTCTTGCTTCGCAAGATGATTTTGAGCGCAACTTCTGAAGAGCGTCGTAAGGCTCTTGATGAGTTGTTCCCATTCATGAAGAAAGATATGAAGGCCACTTTGCTTGCAATGGATGGCTTGTCAGTCACTTTCCGTTTGCTTGACCCACCTTTGCATGAGTTCGTTCCTCAAGGTGCAGAAAAACAGGCAGAGTTGGCTGCTGCTCTTGGCATCTCTGCCGATGCGGTTGCTAAACGTGGCGAGGCATTGCATGAGTCTAACCCAATGATGGGCCACCGTGGCGTTCGTTTGGGTGTAACTTATCCTGAAATTTCCGAAACACAGATTCGTGCAATATTCGAGTCTGCTGCCGAGCTTATCAAGGATGGCAAGGATCCTCATGCTGAAATAATGGTTCCTGTAACTTGCGACATGTCTGAATTGGAATACATCCGTAAGATCGTTGACAAGGTTTACGCTGAAGTTTGCGCTAAATTCGGTTTGAAGGAAATTGGATTCAAGTTTGGTACAATGATAGAGATTCCACGTGCTGCGCTTTTGGCAGACCAAATGGCCAAATATGCAGAATTCTTCTCATTCGGAACAAACGACTTGACTCAGATGACATTCGGATTCAGCCGTGACGATATGGGTGCATTCCTGCCTTCTTATCTTGACAAGAAGATGCTTTCTGCCGATCCATTCCAGACTATCGACCAGAATGGTGTCGGACAGCTGATTGCGTTGGCAACACAAAAGGGACGTGGCACAAGAGAATCCTTGAAAGTGGGAATTTGCGGTGAGCAAGGTGGTGACCCAGCTTCCGTTGAATTCTGCTATAAGACAGGCTTGAACTATGTTTCTTGTTCTCCATTCCGTGTTCCAATTGCACGTTTGGCTGCCGCTCAAGCGACAATAAGAAATAGCAAATAGTATAAATTGCTATATATTAAGCAAAAGCCCTCGTTCGAGGGCTTTTGTCGTTTATGCCCATTATCAGCGAATATATTTTCAGAATATTATTATTTTGTCGTCAGAATTAATTGTGCAGTATGAACTATATACTTTTTGATGACAGTACTTGGAACGAGTTACTTCCGTTGACATATACACGTCCTGTTTCAGAAATCAGAGTCGGTATTTTGACCATTCGTGAAAAATGGGAAAGGTATTTGCCTGGCGAGCCTGTGTCATATTGTACTCGGCAGTATCTATCTGAAAAATATCCAATGACAGTTGGCGCCGACAACATTTTTGTTAATGGTTCGGTAATTCCGACAGCCGAGTTGTTGTCTGAGCTGGAGACATTGGAGTTGGGACAGGCTTTGGTTTGCGACAATTTGGTTTGCGCAATACGCCTCGATAAGCAGCAGGCTGAGCGGTTCAATCCAGAAAACATCAGTTTTAAAAACTATACTCAGCAAATATCAGAGTGTCATCGCATTGCGCATTTGTGGGATATATTCTCCATGAATGGCGATGCTATTGAGCATGATTTCCGAATTGTCACAAAAGGAAGAAAATCATCACAATTGAGCGCCAGTAATCGTTTTATCGGCAATGGCGACATTTTCGTGGAACATGGTGCTGTGTCTGAGTGTTGCATTTTCAATACAACCAATGGGCCTATATATATAGGTAAGAATAGCGAAATAATGGAAGGGTCCATAATAAGAGGACCATTTGCGCTTGGTGCCAATTCTGTTGTGAAGATGGGAGCAAAAATATATGGTCCCACTACAGTCGGACCTCATTCCAAAGTGGGCGGAGAACTTAATAATGTCGTGATTTTTGCTAACAGCAACAAAGGCCATGATGGTTTTCTTGGCAATGCGGTGGTAGGAGAGTGGTGTAACTTTGGAGCTGACACCAATTGTTCTAATTTGAAAAACGACTATTCCGAAGTGAAACAATGGAATTATCCTGAAGAACGGTTTGTCAAGACGGGCCTCCAATTCTGTGGATTGGTAATGGGCGATCATAGTAAGACATCGATAAATACAATGTTTAACACAGGAACTGTTGTTGGAGTTGCCACAAATGTTTTTGGTGACGGATTTCCTCGTAATTTTGTACCGTCATTTTCGTGGGGCGGAGCCTCGGGATTTTCAGAATGTTCGGTGGCAAAGGCTTGCGAAATTGCTGAACGTGTAATGGCAAGACGTGGTGTCGATTTGTCGGATGCTGACAGGAAAATACTTGCAACGGTCTACGATATGTCGGCAAAGTATAGAGTTGCACATATTTCAAAGTAATTAACTAAAAATGAGCATAGATAAAGATTTTAATATAAAAAACATCATGTCATCAGACGATGATAATGCAGAACCGGAGTTTATCCCTATTATTTCAGATGGAGAGACTACAGATGACAAATTTGATGTGCCATCAGAATTGCCAATTCTTCCTCTGCGTAATATGGTGGTTTTCCCCGGTGTCATGTTGCCAATAAGTGTTGGCCGTGATAAATCATTGAGACTAATCAAGGATGCCTATAAAAGCAACAAGATAGTTGGCACTATTGCTCAACGTGATTTGAACACGGAAGATCCAAGTCCAGACGATCTATATAAATATGGAACAGTAGTCCAGTTGGTCAGGATTTTGGAAATGCCAGACAATTCAACTACTGTCATTGTGCAGGGTAAGAAGCGTTTTGAGGTTTCCGAGTATGTCGATAATGAGCCCTATTTGATTGCAAAAGTCAATGTCTTGGACGAAAAGATGCCGGAAAAGGAACAGCTTCCTGAATTTGAGGCCATAACTGGATCCATACGCGATTTGGCTACTAAGATTATCCGTTTGACGCCTAATCTTCCAAAGGAAGCGGATTTTGCTATTCGCAACATCGAAAACAAGTTCTTCATGCTGAATTTTGTTTGCGTCAATAGTTCAATATCGACAGAGACCAAGCAGACATTGCTGGAAGAATCTGATGTATTCAACCGAAGCATAAAACTGTTGGAATTGTTGTCTCGCGAAATACAGATGCTTGAACTAAAGGAGGACATACAGTCAAAGGTTAAGTCTGAACTGAATAAGCAACAACGTGAATTCCTGCTGAACCAGCAAATAAAGACCATACAAAATGAGTTGGGTGGCACTCCTCAGGAAAAAGAGATTGATAATCTTCGAGAGAAGGCAAAAACAAAGAAGTGGAACAAAGATGTTGCTGAATATTTCGAAAAGGAATTAAACAAATTGCACAGCATGAATCCCGCAGCTGCCGATTATTCAACTCAGCTAAACTATCTGCAGACACTTATCGATTTGCCTTGGAACGAATACACTGAAGATAATTTTGACATGCCAAAGGCGAAGGAAATACTTGACAGTCAGCATTGCGGACTCGAAAAAGTCAAGGAACGGATCCTCGAATATTTGGCAGTGCTGAAACTAAAAGGCGACCTTAAATCTCCAATATTATGTCTTTATGGCCCTCCGGGAGTAGGAAAAACATCATTGGGAAAATCGATAGCCGAGGCGCTTGGACGCAAGTATGTCAGGATGTCGCTTGGCGGTTTGCATGACGAGTCGGAAATTAGAGGGCATCGACGTACATATATAGGTGCAATGCCTGGCCGTATTATTGAGAACATAAAAAAGTCGAAATCGGCAAATCCGGTTTTCATACTTGATGAAATAGACAAGGTTTCGACTGATTATCATGGCGATCCGGCATCGGCTTTGCTCGAAGTTCTCGATCCGGAACAAAATAGTTCTTTCCACGATAATTATCTGGATGTGGATTTCGATTTGTCAAATGTGATGTTCATAGCAACTGCTAACAACATAAGCACTATAAGTGCACCTTTGCGCGACCGCATGGAAATGATAGATGTCAGTGGCTATGTTCTTGACGAAAAGAAGGAAATCGCGGTGAAGCATCTTATCCCGAAACAGATAAAGAATCACGGCTTGGATAAACATCCATTCTGCATTGAAGATTCAGCCTTGTCATTCTTGATTGAAAATTATACTCGCGAATCGGGCGTCAGAGAGTTGGATAAACGTGTGGCAGAATTGGCCCGTAAGGTTGCAAAAAAAACTGTTTTTAATGAACAACTGCTTGATAAACTGACTATTGATGATATTGTCGAGTATATTGGCAAGCCGGTATATACGAAAGATATGTATGACGACAACAGCTTTGCCGGAGTTGTAACAGGTTTAGCTTGGACAGCAGCAGGCGGCGATATATTATTCATAGAGACAAGTTTGAGCCGTGGAAAGGGAACATTGACGCTGACAGGCAATCTTGGTGACGTAATGAAGGAATCTGCTACATTGGCACTTGAATACATTAAGGCTCACGCATCAAAATTCGGACTCAATCCAGAGATATTTGACAAATGGAGTGTCCATATTCACGTTCCGGAAGGAGCCATTCCTAAAGACGGTCCATCAGCGGGTGTGACAATGGTTACATCGTTGGCATCTGCGTTCACCCAGCGTAAGGTTCGTAAGGCTTTGGCCATGACAGGCGAAATTACGTTACGTGGCAAGGTCCTTCCAGTTGGAGGAATTCGTGAAAAGATTTTGGCGGCCAAGCGTGCCGGAATAACAACGGTCATTTTATGCGAACAAAACCGCAGGGACATCGAGGAAATCAAGCCAGCATATGTTGAAGGAATGGCCTTCGTTTACGTCAGTACGATTGATGATGTGATTCAGAATGCGTTATTGGATGAAAAAGTTCAAAATCCAATAGTGATAGATTGAGCTTGTTTTTTAATTGAGTGATAAAATGGATTATCTGCCAAATGATCCCGAAATATTGGTTTCGAGCATAAATATGTTGCTTCGTGACGACGAATTTGACTCGTTGGAATCACTTTGCTATAATTTCAATCGCGAACCAGAGGACATCAAGGAATATTTGAGAAAGTCAGGATATGTTTACGACGAGGCCCAACGTCAAATGCGGCCTATTGGATATGACAAGTGATGATTAGCAAGTCTAGCATTGAAACAGCATATAGTTTCTTCCACCAAAAGCAAAGGGTTTACATCTATTCGAATATCGAATGGCAAAAAGATGACATAGAGTGTGCCATAGCTGATTACGTCAATGGCATGGCACCTGAATTATATGCTGAAATCTCGAACGGAAATCCAGATTTTTTACGTGATCATCAGCATTTTGCCACAGATATTGACATGGCCGTTTTTGCTTTGGAAAAGATGCTTTTTACTTGATTATCTGTCAAAGTGCAGAGCTTCTCCTTTAAAATCTTCATTGAATGCTCCATTTTGGTAGACCAAATTACCATTTACAAATGTATGGGTGACGGTAGATCCAAAAGTCAGGCCATCGAACGGCGACCAACCGCATTTGTATAAAAGTGATTGCTGAGTGACAACTTGTGGCTTATTTGTGTCGATTATGGCAATGTCGGCCTTGTAGCCAACTCTTATATGGCCACGTTTGGTTATGCCATATATGTCGGCAGGAGCGTGGCACATTTTCTGAACCAAATCTTCAATCCTCAGTTTGCCTTTTTTGCATAGGTCGATCATTGCCAAAAGCGAATGTTGGATAGTTGGCATTCCCGATGCTGACGTAAAATATGTATCTCCAAATTTTTCGTTAGGCAAATGTGGGGCGTGGTCGGTCCCAATGGTGTCTATTTTCCCAGAGTTCAGTGCTTCAGTCAATGCCAATCGGTCCGATTCTGACTTTATTGAAGGATTGCATTTTATGCGATACCCGAATTTTGCATAATCGGCATCATTGAATATTAGATAGTGGGGACAGGTTTCAGCCGTAATTGTTTTTTCATTTGTGTTGCCCGAACTGAATAAATCCAATTCTTTTGCAGTTGAAATGTGCATTACGTGTAGCCTTGCACAAAATTTCGTTGCCAATTCTATTGCTTTTGCTGTCGATTTGTAGCAGGCTTCAGCGCTTCTTATCAGTGGATGTTGTGTAGCGTTGATTTTGTCGCCAAATTTCTCCTTGAAGTATTCAATATTGGTTTTTATTGTCTGTTCATCTTCGCAATGTACGGCAATTAGGCATGGCGACTCAGCAAATATCCTTTCAAGTTTCATCTGCTCGTCAACCAGCATATTTCCTGTTGATGAACCCATGAAAAGCTTTATCCCGCATATTTCCGAAGTGTCGACGCCTTTGATTTCATCAAAGTTTTCATTGGTTGCGCCTAAATAGAATGCGTAGTTTGCCAGTGATTTTTCAGCGGCTAATTGTTTTTTTTCGTTTAGCAGGTCGCGTGTCGTAGTTTGAGGCTTGACGTTGGGCATATCCATATATGAAGTTACGCCACCTGCAACAGCCGCCTTTGATTCGGTATAAATGTCAGCCTTGTGTGTTAATCCAGGTTCACGAAAATGAACGTGTTCGTCTATCACGCCTGGTATGGTCAATTTTTGACCGGCATCTATCTCAGTTGTGTATGCAGTGTCGACTTGGATTGCCGACTCAGATATTTGGGCTATTGTGTCACCTACAATAAAAATATTACCGATGAACTTGCGTCCATCGGTAACAATAGTAGCGTTTTTTATGAGTGTTTGCATTTGCCTATGCTGCTCTTTTGTAACTGCGGAAAAGACTACGCCATTTTAGGCGGATTACGCCCCATACGGCTTCATTGAATATGCCTCCGCTCATTTTCGACTTGCCTTCTTTTCTGTCGGTAAATATGATAGGAACTTCAATTATCTTGAATCTGAATTTCCATGCGGTGAATTTCATCTCAATTTGGAATGCGTAGCCCTTGAATTTTATATTGTCAAGATCAAGTGTTTCAAGTACTTTGCGTTTGTAGCATACAAATCCGGCAGTGGTATCTTTTATTTTCATGCCGGTTACTAATCGAACGTATGCCGAAGCGTAGTATGACATTAGTACGCGACCTATAGGCCAGTTTACCACGTTGATGCCTGAAATGTAGCGGGAGCCGATTGCCACGTCGGCACCTTGTGCGCAAGCCATATGCAAGTTCAGCAAGTCATCAGGGTTGTGTGAAAAGTCGGCATCCATTTCGAATATATATTCGTATCCTTGTTCCAATGACCATTTGAATCCGTCAATGTATGCGGTGCCTAAGCCAAGTTTCCCTTTTCGCTCTTTTATGAAAATACGTTCAGGAAATTCCTGCATAAGGCGTTTTACAATGTCGGCAGTTCCGTCAGGACTATTGTCTTCAACGACCAAAACGTTGAAATCACCTTCAAGTGACATCACTTTACGCAGGATCTTTTCAATATTTTCTTTCTCGTTATATGTTGGTATAATGACAATTTTGTCTTTCATTTTTGTGTGTATTGAATATGCGAATATAAGAATAAAGGACGATTATAAAATTTCATATGTCAAATTCATTCTATATAGTTGAAGTTCCCCATGATGGAAATAAAAAAAAGACCTTTTTATTCAAAAAAGCATTGCACTTCAGCAATAAAAATATAAATTTTAGTCATTGATTTAAAATGTTATGGAACGGCATCAGTTGATAATTGCAGTCTTTGTACTTTCCTTAATTGTTTTTGTTTTGGCAAAATATTGGATAGTACGCCAGATTGAAAACGTAAAGTCAAGACGCCGCATAGATAGAGGGTTGCGAAAGGAGCGGGAGGCAAAAGGGCTACTTGTATCTATGGGATTTCAAATTGTCGGGGAACAGAAAGAGTATAATTACGGGTTAAGGGTTGATGGCGAAATTGTCAACATAAAATTTCGCATTGATTATTTGGTCGAGCGTCATGGCAAGATTTATGTGGTGGAGGTGAAAACGGGAGAGAAGGCAACGTCAATATTAAGTTCATCAACGCGTCGTCAGATGTTGGAATATGCAACTGTTGTCCATTGCGACGGAGTGCTCCTCCTTGATATGGAAATGCAGAAATTGTCGGAAATAGAATTTCCATCGCCATCAATCAGCAAGTCTGGTCAGTCAACATGCTTTTTGTGTTGGTTGATTCTCGGATTGTCGTTAGGTTATATCTTGGCAAGAATATTGTTTAGATGAACATACATATATATGTTGACTTATATACCGGTCGTGTAATTAAAAAAAACAAGTTGTTCAACAAATTTCCATGGTCTTTCCTTGGCCGTCATCTTACCATCTTTCATTTAGTCAAAATGTTCGGGCTATTTCTTTGTTCAAAGCATCAATCTGTCAGGCAAAACTTTCATATAAGCAATTTCATAGAGCACTTCTATTGCAAATTCAATTTTGTGTCGCATTCATGCGAAAAATAGGTTGATAAACTTTCACTGCTTACCCGTATGTTGTTAATTATAGTAGTGAAAAAAACTCTTGTCGTATAAAATTCCAATCTTTTTAGGCAATCATTAAATGTATGATAGAACAGTTGCTTTGTTTCGTTTTTACGTTCATTTTGATTTCTGTTGATGTTTTCTTGCGTATGCAGACTACCATAATGACAGTTTTCGTGGGCATTTTGTAGTTGCCCATTCAAAAACGAGCCTTAAATAGACAGTTTTTATAAAAAATAAAACCCAATCAATCAGTATAATGAATACAAAAGCGAAAAAATCTTGAAAAAAATATGCGAAAACACTTGCGAGGAAAGAAAAAGCCACTACTTTTGCACCCGCTTTTGAGAGACAAACCAAGCGGTTCGGGAATCAAAGGCGCGGGTTCTGAAGACATGCTGAAGTCCGGGTTCCGGGTCGACGACCTGGGGCGGTTGGGCGGAAAACGGCGG
>JAZUEN010000080.1:0-53659 GCA_045640185.1 Bacteroidales bacterium | reverse complement strand
CCGTGCGTCTCTACAATGCGGGAATGGCCGTGCGTCTCTACAATGCGGGAATGGCCGTGCGTCTCTACAATGCGGGAATGGCCGTGCGTCTCTACAATGCGGGAATGGCCGTGCGTCTCTACAATATGACACCAACAATCCAATAAACAATCAAACCACCAACAATCCGTTGAAATGGAATGATGATAATTTTTTTCAATTATGATTCAATACCCAACATACAAACTCGGAGACTTGATTTTAGATGCCATTGGAGGTGATTGGGGAAAAGACCCTGGATTCCAAGATGAAACATACGAATTAGCATATTGTATTCGTGGTGCAGAATATAAAAATTGGGCTGATGATAATGGTTCAACTGCTGTTTTGAGAAAAATCAAGTGCGGAAATCTACTAAAACGGCAATTAAAAGAATTTGATATAATCGTTGAAATATCAGGAGGTGGTCCGGAACAACCAGTAGGAAGAACAGAAGTTATTACAAAAAGAGTTTTGGCCAATTTCAAGGGCTCAAAAGTTTTATGTACCAATTTTTTAAGACTGATAAGACCTAATTTAGAATTGGTTGATGCAGTTTTTTTGAATTATTATTTGAAGTTTTTTTATTCAACTGGCGAAATAATAAAGTATCAAGCAGGAAGCAATAATTTGCGAAACTTGAAATTCAAAGATTATTTAAACCTTTCCATCCCTCTTCCCCCTCTCGCCACCCAGCGCGCCATAGTAACCCGCATAGAATCCCTCTTTGCCGAGTTGGACAAAGGCGTGGAAAAACTGAAAACCGCACAGCAACAACTAAAAGTCTATAGGCAGGCCGTGCTGAATGATTGCTTGACTAAAGGTAGTGAGAAGTGGGAGAAAGTGAAGTTGGGTGAGGTGGCGGAAATGTGTTTGGGCAAAATGTTGGATAAGAATAAAAACAAAGGAATTTATCAACCTTATTTGAGAAATGTAAATGTCCGTTGGGGCAGTTTTGATTTGGACGATTTGTTAGAAATGCGTTTTGAGGATTCTGAGCAAGAAAGATATGGTTTACAAAATGGTGATTTGATAATGTGTGAAGGTGGCGAGCCAGGAAGATGTGCAATTTGGAATGGTGAAGCTCAAAATATGAAAATTCAAAAAGCCTTACATAGAATTAGGTTAAAATCAACTGCTTCAAATAAATATGTATATTATCTATTTTATCATTATGCTCAAAACGGATTGCTTGAGAAATATTTCACTGGCACAACGATTAAACACTTAACAGGTCAATCGCTAAAATCCATTGAAATTCCCCTTCCTTCTCTTCCCGAACAGCAACGCATCGTCAAAGAAATTGAAACCCGATTATCGGCTTGCGATGAGGTAGAAAAGCAAATTGCTGAATCGTTGCAACAAGCCGAGGTATTACGGCAGAGCATTCTGAAAAAGGCGTTTAGCGGGGAATTGGTGTAGATGGTGAATGTGAAAAACGAAATGATTTTGGCATACAGACATTACATACAATCGAATAACAATGATCGTTTTGGAACGCATTATGGTGTTGCCACATATTGTGGCATAAACGTGAATTGCGGTTGCGTTGCAAACCGTTGCGATGACGCATACCGTTTTGATGGCGTATACCGTTGCGATGACGCATACCGTTGCGATGACGCATACCGTTGTGATGACGCGTACCGTAGAGACAACGCATGCGTTGTCTCTACAATGTTATCCAACCCCACCAATACCAATGTCATCAATGGTTATCCCGCCAATGGTCATATCATCCCCAACCGCAATATAATCCGCGAAATCATTGTTCCCGTAACCATAGGAAAATACAATTTCGTGGTATGGCACGTTAACAATTAATCAATCAAAAACAGGCAATGTCAAACGATAGATTTCAAAATAAATACCGAATACCGTCCACCCGATTGCAGAATTGGGATTATGGGTGGTGTGGAATGTATTTTGTCACCATTTGCACCGCAAGGCGTGAACATTCGTTTGGCGAAATCGAAAATGGAACGATGCATTTGTCACCCGTTGGTGTCATTGCCGATGTCCTGTGGCACGAATTGAAAAACCATTTCGACAATATCGAATTGGATGCGTTTGTGGTTATGCCCAACCATATACACGGCATTGTTGCCATAAATAATAATGGGGACAATGACGAAACAACAACAACGAACACCGTGGACGGAATACGCACCGTAGAGACAACGCATGCGTTGTCTCTACAACCCCAACCCCAATCCGCAAAAACCATCGGACAACAACGGTTTCAACATCAGGGTTCGAAAACATTATCATCAATTATCGGGGCATACAAATCGGCGGTTTCACGTCATTCACACCGTTTGGGTTACGATTTTGCATGGCAATCCCGTTTTTATGACAATATTATCCGCAACAACGATGCATTGAACAGAATACAAGATTATATACACAACAATCCTAACAATTGGAACGAGGATAAATTTTATCAATTATGACAGAATCAACAATAATCTCGAAAATATGGAATATGGCCAACGTCCTTCGCGACGATGGCGTGAGTTATGGCGACTATTTGGAACAAATCACCTATCTGCTTTTTCTGAAAATGGCAGACGAGATGAACAAACCGCCATACAACAAAGGCTTGAAGTTCCCACACGTAAAGGATGCCGAAGGAAAAGAACTCCCAGGTGGAGAATTATGCGATTGGGAAACGCTAACAAGCAAGCGTGGCGCGGAACTTGAAGCCTATTATGTGCAGATGCTTCGCAGTTTGGCTACCGAAAAAGGTATGCTTGGACAAATCTATACCAAGAGCCAGAACAAGATTCAGGATCCGGCGAAATTGCTTCGCGTAATCGAAATGATAAATAAGGAAAATTGGTCGCTGATGGGCTCCGATGTCAAAGGTAAAATCTACGAAGGCCTGTTGGAGAAAAATGCCGAAGATACCAAAAGTGGTGCAGGTCAGTATTTTACACCTCGTGCTTTGATAAAGGCAATGGTGGAATGCGTTCGTCCTAAACCACAGAAAACCATTATCGACCCGGCTTGTGGAACCGGTGGTTTCTTCCTTGCTTCGTACGATTATCTGGCACGCCAATCATTAAACAAAGACGAAAAACAGTTCCTGAAGAAAAAGACTTTCTTTGGTAACGAAATTGTTGCAAATACCCGCCGTTTATGTTTGATGAATTTGTATTTGCACAACATAGGCGAGTTGGATAGCGAAGATTTTATTTCTCCAAACGATGCCCTGGTGGCTGACAATGGCAATCGTTACGATTATGTGCTAACAAATCCACCGTTCGGAAAGAAAAGTAGCATTACAATTACCAACGAAGATGGAGAAATAGAAAAAGAGGATTTAAGTTACAATCGTCAGGATTTTTGGGAGACAACATCCAACAAGCAGTTGAATTTTCTGCAACACATAAAAACATTGCTGAAAATTAACGGACAGGCCGCGGTTGTCTTGCCCGACAATGTGTTGTTTGAAGGAGGTGCAGGCGAGGAGATTCGCAAGCAACTTATGAAAGCCACAGAGTTGCACACAATTTTGCGATTGCCTACAGGGATTTTCTATGCAAATGGCGTGAAGGCAAATGTGTTGTTTTTCGATAATAAACCAGCAAGCAAGGAAGTGCAGACCAAGGATATTTGGATTTACGACTACCGCACCAATATTCATCATACTCTAAAGAAATCGCCGTTGGCATTTGAGGATTTGGCAGATTTTATTAATTGCTATAATCCAGAAAACAGACATGTTCGTACCGAAACCTGGAGCGAAGAAAATCCGGAAGGCCGTTGGCGTAAGTTTACCTACGATGAGGTGATTAAACGAGACAAGACAAACCTTGATATATTTTGGCTGAAGGACAAGAGTTTGACCGATTTGGATAACCTTCCTGATCCCGATGAAATTGCTGAAGATATCATTGCGAACTTGGAAGAAGGAATTGGAAGTTTTAAAAAGGTGGTGGAATTATTGAAGTAGTAATAAGACAGATGCTATATAAACACAAAGCGTCAGACCATTGGTCTGACGCTTTGTGTTTTTTAGAATAGACATTAATCCTACCAAAGTTTTTCAGGATAGACGCCTTGCTTTACCAATTCGGCGATTTTGGCCATTGTCGATGGCTTGTCTTCCTTGTAGGTTACGCCGAACCAGGTTGAGTTGGCAGGCAGCACTTTTGTCTTTACCTTGCCTTCCTTCATAAGGTCGTCAACCACAAACGGAATGTAGAATTCCGATTTAGGATTTGATGCGTTTGCCTTCAGGAATGCGGTGAACTTCTCTTCAAGATGCTTGAACAGGTTGGGAGCGAAGCCCCAGAAGTTCATTGACACAGGGACATTCTCGTCAAGTTCGGTTTCTGCGCCATTCTCGGTGAAGACTATTTTGCCATTGGCCTTGCGCTCTATGCTTGTGCGCTCCTTTATGTCGGTCAGGAATCCGTCGGCGTCGGCCGAGCAGATGCCGCGTGCTACTGTTCCGAACTCAGACAATGTCTTGTTCAGTTGGTATCCGTTCATTGCGTAAACCGATTCCGAAACACCGCTTGTAAGAAAATCCGCCATCACTTTGAAGGCGTTGGCACCGTAAAAGTCGTCGGCGTTGATAACGGCAAAAGGCTCTTTTATCACGTCTTTTGCCATAAGAATGGCGTGGCCGGTTCCCCAAGGCTTTGTGCGGTCGGCTGGAATCTCGAATCCTGCAGGGATGTTGTCAAGGTCTTGATATACCAGTTCAACGTCAATCTTGCCTTCGAGTTTGCTTATGAACATGTCGCGGAATTCGTTCTCGAAACTGCGGCGAATTACAAACACGACCTTGCCGAATCCTGCTCTGGCTGCGTCAAATACGGAGTAGTCCATAATTGTCTCGCCCGATGTTCCAAGGTGGTCGAGTTGCTTCAGACCGCCATAGCGGCTGCCCATGCCAGCAGCCAATACCAAAAGTGTAGGTTTCATATTACAATTTTTTACTTGATTCGAATTTTTGGGCAAAGTAACAAACATAAGTCGATTGCTACAAACGGAAAATAAAAAAGCCCTGCATTTTGTTGCAAGGCTTCGAAAGTGGGCGCTGAGGGATTCGAACCCCCGACCCTCTGCTTGTAAGGCAGATGCTCTGAACCAGCTGAGCTAAGCGCCCGATTTGTTTAGAACTTGTTGCTTTGTTTCTCAAAAGCGATGCAAATGTACGGCAATTTTTGATTCGTGCAAGTGTATGAATGAAAAAAAATATCGAAATTTTCGAGTTTGAAAATAATACACAGATTGACAGGTATATGCACTTGAAAATATTTTGGCATCACGCATTATTATTAATTGGAAGATGGTGCGAAATGGCAAAATCGAACCGTAATAGTGGCAAACTACATAGATTTGTCTCGAAACTTTCACCATAAATCATTACATTTGTGTCCGATTTTTTAGTTCGCAACTATTTTAACATTGTCACTATGGATTCAAAAATCGGGTTCGATAACAACAAGTATATCAGTCTTCAATCGGCTCACATTGCCGAGCGTATCGAGAAGTTCGGTAACAAACTATATCTTGAAATAGGAGGAAAATTGTTTGGCGATTATCACGCTTCACGCGTGTTGCCAGGTTTCCAGCCCGATTCCAAATTGCAGATGTTGCTTGAGTTGAAAGACAAGATTGAGGTGATTGTGGCAATCAATGCCGAAGATATCGAGTCGAACAAGATTCGCGCAGACTACGGCATAACATACGATGAGGATGTGCTTCGTCTAATCGACGTGTTCCGCGGTGTAGGCCTATATGTCGGTAGCGTGTGCCTGACAAAATTCAACGATCAGCCTTTAGCCGTACGTTTCGAGAAAAAACTGAAAAGCCTTGGTATCGCAGCCTATCGTCATTATCGCATCGATGGTTACCCGAACAATGTGGAGTTTATCGTTTCCGACAATGGGTACGGCAAGAACCAGTACATTGAGACAACACGTCCGTTGGTTGTGGTTACTGCTCCGGGGCCAGGTAGTGGCAAATTGGCAGTGTGCCTGTCGCAATTGTATCACGAGCACAAGCGTGGCATTGACGCAGGTTACGCAAAGTTCGAGACATTCCCTATTTGGAATATTCCTTTGAAGCACCCAATCAATTTGGCTTACGAGGCTGCCACTGCCGATTTGAACGACGTCAACATAATCGACTCTTTTCATTTGGCAGCGTATGGCGTATCGGCTGTGAACTATAACCGTGACGTTGAGGCGTTCTCTGTGCTGAATGCCACATTCGAGATGATATATGGCAGCAGTCCATACAAGAGCCCAACCGATATGGGTGTGAATATGATTGGCAACTGCATCATTAACGATGATGTTTGCCGTGAAGCGTCTAATCAGGAAATCATTCGTCGCTATTACAAGTGTCTGTGCGACAAGAAGCGCTATGGCGAGAGCAAAGACAGCCAGGTGAAACTTGAAATGCTGATGCAGCAGTCGCATCTTAAGGTTACTGATTATAAGATAGTTGATGCGGCTCGCAAAAAATCAGAATCCACGGGCGGACGTCCGGCCGCAGCCATTGAATTGCCTGATGGAACCATTGTTACAGGCAAGACAACCGATTTGTTCGGACCTTTGTCGGCCGCTTTGCTGAATGCATTGAAGGAACTTGGCCACATCGACCAATCGTTCAACCTGATTTCGCGTCTTGCCATTGAGCCTATCCAAATACTTAAGACAGAATATCTTGGCAGCAACAATCCGCGACTTCATACAGATGAGATATTGATAGCATTGTCATCGTCGGCGGCGCATAACGAACTTGCCGAACGTGCTATGCAGCAATTGCCTAAACTCAAGGGTTCAAAGGCTCACACAACGGCCATGGTGTCGGCCATAGATGAGTCGACATTTAAGAAGTTGGGGATAGTGCTGACATACGAGCCTGAATATGAGCAGACTCGTATCTATCATAAAAGATGATTCGCGTGTGCGGTTGCATTTCGAAAGCCACGCTGTGTATTTTCAGGCTATAGCCTGATTTTTTTCAGCAGTTCAGTGTAGCCTTTAATGCCCGATTCAATTTCGTCAAACGTTATGAACTCGTTGGCGGTGTGTGAACGCGCTGAATCGCCAGGCCCCATTTTTACAGTCGGAAATGCGCCATTAATCACGGCTTGGTCCGATGTGGTTGGAGAGAAGAACGTTTCAACATTCAAACTTTTGGCGGCCAATACTATTGGGTGGCTTTCGTCGATTGCCGATGCGTTCTTGTTTAGCGAGCGTGGTGTGGCTGTCGATTGTATGTGTTCCTGAATTATGTCCCAGGTTTGCTTGTTGCTGTATTTCTCGGTAGTGCGCACGTCAACTACAAACTTGCATTCTGCGGGAATGACATTGTGTTGCGTGCCAGCCTGAATCTGTGTCACGGTCATTTTTACATTGCCGAGCAGTGGGCTTGCTTGCGGAAATTGGTACGTGTGCAGCCATTCAATGTCTTTCATCGCAATGCCAATTGCGTTGATGCCGTCGGCGCGGGCGGCGTGGCCGGTCTTGCCTTTGGCTTCGCAGTCGAGCACTAGCAGACCTTTTTCGGCAATGGCCATTTTCATTCCGGTTGGTTCGCCGACAATTCCCGCGCTTATGCAGTCTTTCAGCATTGGCAGTATCTTGTACATCCCGTTCGGACCGGATATCTCTTCTTCGGCTGATGCCACAAATATGCGGTTGTATGGCAATCCAGTGTTGTCGGTCAGGATGAATGCCGACAATAGGCTGACAAGGCTTGCGCCTGCGTCGTTGCTGCCGAGTCCGAACAGTTTGTCGCCATTGACGGTTGGTGTGTATGGGTCGGTTTCCCAGCCTTGTGCGGGCTTTACGGTGTCGATGTGGGAGTTGAGCATCAGCGTTGGCCGTCCGTCGGCGTAGTCATTGCTCTTGGCAACGATGTTGTTGCCTATCTGTTCAGGATGATATCCTTCATTTTTCAGAAACGAAAGCACAATGTCCGATACTTCTTTCTCGTTGCCGCTTGTCGATGGCGTGGCAATCATCTGTTTCAAAAGTTCTATGGCTTTTTCTGTCTGTGTCTCCATTTCCGTACTTTTTGTTTTCTGCAAATATATCTAAAATGAGCGGTTGTGGTGCTATTGCAAAAAGGATGCTTAAATCGCAATAAATGCCGATATTTTGCGATTATGCTTTTATTTCACCCGTATTGCTCACATTAAAAACTCTTCAATATTGTCAGGAGTTACAACCTTGAAAGATGCATTCTTATAGGCATCCAGAAACGTTTTCGGCCTTGGCGCTTTGGCTTTCGGGTTCCATTTGAATTCGAACGCATCGATGTTTCCGTTGGTTTCTTCTACAAGGTCAACTTCTTGCTGTTGCTGTGTCCGCCAAAAGTACATAGTTGCGTCGCTGTCGTTTGTCATGTTTCGTTTCACGCGTTCGGCAATCACGAAATTTTCCCACATCTCGCCAACTTCCGATGGCGAACGCATTTCTACAGGATTGAAATTGCTGATAATGGCATTGCGGGTGCCCAAATCGTAGAAATACACCTTGCGGCTTATCTTCAGTTCGTTGCGCAGGTTGCGCGCGTATGAAGGCAGCCTAAACACTATGTAACTCTTTTCAAGAACATCGATGTAGCGTTCCACCGTCTTGCTGTCAAGACCTACCAGTTTCGCTATCTCGTTGTACGACACTTGCGAGCCGATTTGCAAGGCAAGTGCCTGTAGCAGGCGCATTATCTTGTCTGACTTCTTTATTGAGTCTAAAATCAGTATGTCTTTATACAGATAACTGTTAGTCAGTTCCTTCAGAATGTCGCGTTCGTCGCCAGCATTGACCACTACTTCAGGATAATAGCCATATACAAGGCGATGCGGAATCATTCGCAGTTCGTCGAGCAAATTTGTGTGTGCTGCCATCTCGCTGAACGACAGCGGAAACATCTGAAGTTCGCGTTTGCGCCCCGCCAGCGATTCGTTGATTTTTGACGTCAATTCGAATGAGGAACTGCCAGTTGCAACAAGCTTTACGCCCTTTATTTGGTCGGTAATGAGTTTCATCTTCAGACCGATGTCGGGTATTCTTTGTGCTTCGTCGATGACGACAATCTTGTTGTTACCGATGATTGACTTCAGGCGTGTCGACGTGATTTTTTCAAACATTTCGCGAGTGTCGTATTCGTCGCCGTTGAGCCAAAGCACGTCGTTTCGGTCGGCGAACATTTGCTGCAGCAATGTTGATTTGCCGATTTGCCTTGCGCCCATAACTATTGCGGCTTTGCCTTTCTCGAGCGATTTTTCAATTTTATGTCTGAAGTTGCGTTCTATCATTTGATGGTTCTCTTCGTGCCAACAAAGATAGTTTACATTTTCTGAAATCCAAAAATCTTATAATATTTTCGGAATGCAATCCAAATTTCTTATAATATTTTCGGAATACGTCTTTTCGGAAACGCAGTTCATTTTGCACGATTGGATTTGGTGTCACTTGCGTGGCAGAAAAAAAGGCTGTCTGAAACAGACAGCCTGACAAGTGTTTTGTGGAATTTTCTCTATAGGACAAGTTTGGTTCCGCCGCCGTTTTTAAGTCCGTCGGTGTTGGTTATCACCACGCTTTTCACGCCCATTCGGATGGCGTCAAATCCATTGTCGAGTTTTGGTATCATACCCTCGTTTATGATGCCCGATGATTGATATTCCTTGAACTTTTCGTATGTCAGCGTGTCTATTACAGAGTTGTCGTCGTTGGCATCCATTAGCACACCCGGCTTTTCGAAGCAGTAAACCAATGTCACGTTGCACGATTTTGCAAGGGCGCGGGCCAATTCCGATGCTATGGTGTCGGCGTTAGTGTTGAGCAGTTGCCCGTTGCCGTCGTGTGTTATTGGCGAAACAACCGGAACGGCGCCTTGCTCAATGAGCGAGAACAGCACATCGGTCTGGACGCTCTCCACATCGCCAACAAAACCGTAGTCGATGGTCTTGACCGGACGCTTGTGGGAAAGGATGATGTTGAGGTCGGCACCAGTGAATCCAAGTGCGTTGACTCCGCGTTTTTGCAGTTGAGCCACAATGTTCTTGTTTACCAATCCTGCATATACCATTGTCACCACGTCGATGGTCTCCTTGTCGGTTATTCTTCTGCCGTCAACTTTCTTTATCTCAACGCCAAGGCGATTGAGCATTTTGTCGGCGGCGCGTCCGCCACCGTGAACAAGCAGTTTGTTGCCTTGCATAGCGGCAAAGTCGTCGAGCAGAGTGCTGAGGGTTGCTGAATCTTCAACAACGGCACCTCCAACTTTTATTATCGTGAGTTCCACTTTTATAAAGTTTTAATTCGTTGAACTAAAGGCATTTTTTGAACCGCTCGATGAACTCTTTTGCGTCATCCATTGTGATGCAGAGAGGTGGCAGAAGCCTTATGGTGTTGGTCCCTGCCACGCCTGTGAAAACGTGCTGTTCCATAAGCAGTTTCTGGTTGCGGATTTCCTTTATCGGTTCATCGAACTCGATTCCTATCATAAGGCCACGTCCGCGGACTTCCTTTATGCGGCTGATTTTTTTCAGTTCCGATAGCAGGTAGTCGCCAACTTTTGCGGCATTTTCAATCAGTTTTTCTTCCTTGATAATGTCGAGTACGGCGCAGGCGCCAGCGCAGGCCAGGTGGTTGCCGCCGAATGTCGTTCCAAGTTGACCTACAACAGGAGTGAAGAAAGGCGCAATGATCATTCCAGACATTGGCAGTCCGTTGCAGATGCCTTTGGCAACAGTCACAATGTCGGCTTTGATTCCGGCATATTGGTGAGCGAAGAATTTTCCGCTTCGGCCATAGCCTGATTGGATTTCGTCAAGAATCAGGACTGTGTTTGTCTTTGTACATTCGTCGCGCAAGTCACGCATAAATTGGTCGTCGGGAACTTGGATTCCGCCAACGCCTTGTATGCCTTCGATTATTACAGATGAATAGATGCCTTTTTGCAGTTCGGTGCGTACGGCGTCAATGTCGTTCAGTTCGACGAAAGTCACTTCAAGTCCTTCGTTGATGGGGGCGATGTATTTTGGTATGTCGGTTACGCGAACGGCTGCTGATGTACGTCCGTGAAACGAATGCTTGAATGCCAAAACCTTGTTGCGGCTGTTGTAGAAAGATGCCAGTTTTAGTGCGTTTTCGTTGGCTTCTGCGCCCGAGTTCACCAGAAACAGCGAGTAGTCGTCGTAGCCGCACATCGTGCCTAACTTGTTAGCCAGTTTCTTCTGCAGGTTGTTTATTACTGAGTTAGAGTAGAATCCCAGTTGAGCAACTTGCTCACTTATGGCTTTTACATATTTTGGATGGGCGTGTCCTACTGAAATTACAGCATGGCCACCATACAGGTCGAGATATTCGGTCCCGTTGTTGTCCCATACATGGCAGCCTTTGCCTTTTACTATTTCAACAGGGAATAGACTGTATACGTTAAATAGTTCCATTGTTTATTTGTTTTGTTTTAATTCTTTGATTGAATCCAAAAAGGATTTTTCTACATCGGAAAGTGTTTTTTGTTGGTATTTCCTGTACTCGTTAGTGGCTTTTTCTATTGCCTGATTATGGGAAATTGCGCCATTGTTTTGCAATAGTTTTTCTCCGCTCATTGTCAAGATGTTGTCTAAGTGTTTTACCCAATCGGACATTGTCATTGCCACTTGACGTTCTGCTTGGCGTTCTGCAAAATCCAAGTATCCAGATACCAATTGCCCCATTGCCCTTAATTCTTTATCGTCTAAATAGTTTTTGGCAATGATTGCATCTTTTAAATGGGGCGTGTTTCCTTCAAAAGTTCGAAGCCCCATAAAATCTTTTTCGGCGTCAGCGCGAGTGTAGATAACTTCAGCAGCGGTTTGCCCGTGAATTGCGAAATGGATTTTATTTTGAACTTTCTTGAAAAAGTCAATTGATATTTCACTTTTAGGATTGTAGTCGATGCTTGTCGCATATATTTCCAACACTTGTCGGTAAAAGACTTTTTCGCTCGCCCGAATGTCGCGTATGCGTTCAAGCAATTCCTTCCAATATCCACCGCCACCAAGATTTTTCAGTCGCTCGTCATCAAGAGTAAATCCTTTCCTAATATACTCATTCAGACGTTTTGTCGCCCATTGCCGAAATTGAGTGCCTCGCAACGATTTTACACGATATCCTACCGATATTATTACGTCAAGATTATAGTAAAATGGGGCTTTTTGCTGAAATTCGGAATTTCCGAATTTCTTTACGACTTCGCTTTCAATGAGTTCTTTTTCTGAAAAAATGTTCTTTATATGTTCGTTGATGGTAGATTTCGATTTTTCAAACAACAGAGACATTTGTTCCTGAGTCAACCAAACGGTATCGTCGGCAAAAACCGTTTCAACGTTGATGCTTTCGTTGTCGGTTTTGAATACAACAATCTCTTTGTTTGTCGAGTTTCCCATCAATTAAAATGCATTTGCTTTTAGGCCTAAACCGCATCTTTCGTCGATGCCGAACATCAGGTTCATATTCTGCACAGCCTGACCTACGGCACCTTTGAGCAGATTGTCAATCATAGAAGTGATGACGGCTTTGTTGCCGAATTTGTCAATATGTACGAGTGCCTTGTTTGTGTTTACCACCTGTTTCAGGTCGATGTCTTTGTCGCAGTAGAACGTGAATGCCGCATCATTGTAGAATGATTTGTACAATTCGGTCAGTTGCTCGCCAGTCGGATTCGTGGCACTACCTTCGTCACCATCAAATTTGACAACTTCTGTGCAGAAAATTCCGCGGGCGAAGTCGCCACGGTAAGGAATGAAGTCGATGGTGATGTCGTTTACAGTCGGTTTTTCGGCAAGTGTGTCGGCAACTTTTGGAGCATTTGTCGGACGCAATTCGTTCATTGATTGGCAAATTTCGTGCAAGTGTTGGTGCGTGAACACTTTATATATGCTCATATTGTTGTTGCGCCAAGAGAAATGCGTGGTTGCAGATGGCTTTTGTCCTGCGCCAGTTGAACCTGTGATGGCGTTGACGGCGACATCGTTATATAGCAGGCCTGCTTTTGCCAGTGGCAATAGTCCAAGCTGTACGCAAGTGGCAAAGCAACCCGGATTTGCCAAGTGTTGGCATTTCGAAATCTGCTCTTTGTGTATCTCGGGCAATCCGTAAACGTAGTCGTGTGTAGGTGCCGCAATGCGGAAATCTTGCGCAAGGTCGATTATTTTCACATTGGCCGGGATTGTGTGCTCCTTCAGGAATTCCTCGCTTTTCCCGTGTCCAAAGCAGAAGAACACGACATCAACTTTGTCAAATGGCATGTCGGACGAGAATTTCAGGTCGGTTTCGCCAATGAGTCCTTCGTGAACGTCGCTCACGCTATTGCCAGCGTTTGATTCGCTATTCGCGAAGACAATCTCAACTTGTGGGTGGTTTATAAGTATGCGCAGCAACTCACCTCCGGTGTATCCTGCAGCGCCAAGTATTCCAACTTTTATTATCATGATTTACATTTCTTCGTTAGGCATTATGAGTGCGCAGATTAGGTAAAGTATGAGTCCGCCTCCTGCAAACAAGCACATGGCCAGCCATATTATGCGCAGAATGGTCGGGTCAAGATCCATATATTGTGCTATTCCGCCACATACGCCACACAACTTTTTGTCTGTGGCTGATTTGTATAACTTTTTTGTTGTCATGTGCGTGTGTCTCTATTGTCTCTCGTTAGGGTGAGCCAGATAGTATGCTCTCAATGCGGTAGATGTCACCTTGATGAATCCCTTTGCATCGTCTGACGACCAAGCCTTTGCAGTTTCGCCATATTCGCCCAATTTATTCTTTACCAAGTCGTTTGGTGAATCAACGCCAACAGTTTGGAATCCAAGCGGACGAAGTTCAAGAGTGACTTCGCCAGTTACGTTGCGTTGGCTGCTTTCGAGCATGGCCTCAATGTCAGGCATTACAGGTTCGAGGTATTGGCTCTCATGCAGGAACATTCCGTACCAGTTTGATACTTGGTCCTTCCAGTATTGCTGCCATTTCGACAATGTGTATTTTTCAAGGAAGCGGTGTGCTCCGATAATCAGCATTGGTGCTGCGGCCTCAAATCCGACACGGCCTTTAATTCCGATAATTGTATCGCCGACGTGGCAATCGCGGCCAATACCGTAGGCTGCGCCTATTGCTTCAACGGCCTGTATGGCTTCAATCTTGTCAGTGTATTTCTTGCCATTTACAGATGCAAGTTCGCCTTTTTCAAAGCTAAGTTTCAGAATTTCAGGGCCATCCTTTACAGGGTGCTTCAGGTATGCCGATTCTGGCAAGCCTTGCTTTGAGTCAAGGATTTCGCCACCGCATATTGACGTGCCCCAAATGCCGACGTTGTATGAGTATTTGAGCTTTGTGAAATCGGCAAAGAATCCGTTTTTGTTAAGATAGTCGACTTCTTCCTGACGGCTAAGGTTGCCGTCGCGTGTCAGCGTGATTATTTCAACGCCTGGCGCCATGACCAGGAATGTCATGTCGAAGCGGATTTGGTCGTTGCCAGCGCCTGTTGAGCCGTGGGCAATTGCGCTTGCGCCTATTTCCTTTGCGTAGCGTGCAATGGCAATGGCTTGGAAAATGCGTTCCGACGAAACCGAGATAGGGTAGCAGTTGTTGCGCAATACGTTTCCGTAAACCATAAAGCGCAAGCTCTTCTCGTAGTATTCCTTTGTGACATCGAGTGTCACATATTTGGTTGCACCAAGTTTGTAGGCGTTTTCCTCGTTTGTCTTGAGTTGCTCGGCGCTGAATCCGCCAGTGTTTGCGCAGGCTGCATATACTTCGTATCCTTTTTCCTTTGCAAGATACATTACCGTGTATGACGTGTCGAGTCCGCCACTGAAGGCTACAACTACTTTCTTTTTCTGTTCCATATCTTTGTTATTCTATTTGTTAATTATTCGTTTACTGCGTCTTCTTCAGGAAATCCGTCTGGAAATCTTGATTTGATAATGTCCACGACATTCGGGTCGTTGGCCAATTCCTCATCTGCGTCGCGTACGCTGCGGGCTCTTTCAGGGTCGTAGAGCATGCCTGTGCACACGCAGTACCGGCGGTCGGTGCGTTTCAGGATGTCTTGGTTGATGCAACCCTCGCATCCTTTCCAAAAGGTCTCATCGTCAGTTAGTTGAGCGAATGTTACAGGTACGTATCCGTGCTCAGTGTTGAGTTTCATAACTGCCGCGCCTGATGTTAGGCTGAAAATCTTGGCTTGTGGCCAGCGCATGCGTGCAAGTGTGAATGTGACGTGCTTAATGCGGCGGGCAAGTCCGTGTCCGCGGTATTGCTCGGGGACAATCAGTCCTGAAGTGGTTACGTAATGTTTTCCTCCCCAAGTCTCTATGTAGCTGAATCCTGCAAATTTCTCGCCGTCGAGTGCTATTACGGCCTTGCCTTCACTCATTTTCTGCTTTACGTATCCTGGGTTGCGCTTGGCAATGCCTGTGCCACGTACTTTTGCGGCCTCTGCTATGGTTGTCAGAATCTCGTCCACGTATGTGTAGTGGCTCTTGTCGGCAACCATGATTTTAATTGAATCGTTGTACTTTTCCATTTATAATAACAATGTATATTTATGCAGTATATTTGTATATTCTTGCGGTTGCAAAAATAGATTTTTCCAATCATTAAAAAAAGTGAAACCGTACAAAAATATCATTAAATAAATATTTAGTAATCAATGCTGTTTGCTATTCATGTTATTCCGGTTGCCGAAGTGTGGCCCGTATGTGGGGTAAATATTCAAACTTCTGTATATTTTTCTTCCGGAAAAATCAGAAAGTCCATTTAATGCCAAGGCAAGGATTGAATTGCCAGCCTTTCTTGAAGTCGATGCCGCCAGCAAAGTTGCTGCAAATCTCAATCTCGCCGCCAATGTGGAGATTCTCGCAACTGAAGTGCCGACCGAGGTTGTACCATATTTGTGGCTCGGTCATAAACACAGTCGAAGTCTCATCGTCCTGATTCCAAACGACATCTTCCCACCAGAAATCGGCAAATCCAGAGAACGACAGGCCCTTTACATTGAATATGTCGTCCACATTCCAGACGGCGGTGAACTGCACTGGCACATTGCTGCTCCCGCCTCGAATATTCTTGTAGAGAACTTGAAGTGTGAGGGTTTGGCTGAATTCAGCATTGTGAATGAAATACTCGGCACCAAACAGCCATGCGTTTGCGGAATATTGTCCGCCGTTCCACTCGGCGTGTGCGCTCAAGACGCCGAGTTTGCTTCCTTGCCAAAAGTTGATTGCCCTTGATATTTCGGTGTAGAACTCGCCAGGAAGGTAGTTGTTGCCGCTAGGATGGTAAATGTCGACAAAGAAGAACGAACTGCCCCATTTGTCGTCCTTGAACATCTCAAGAGTGGTGGTGGGGTGCTCGCGTTTGAAGTCGTACATTTCTTGCAGGTTTGCCTGCGCCATTGATGTCGTCGAAAAAGCCAATAGACTGACAATGAGTGTTATCAGTTTCATTTTTTGTAAAGTGCAAGATGAAATTTTCCGTTGTCTGTATCATTATTTTGCAAAACAAATGTTTTTTGTGATAGCGAACTTATGAAAAGTTTGTGCCATTTTTTATTTTCGGCAATATTATCTTATTCACATGGTGCATTCCAATCATGCCTTTGTGAGGTGTGCAATTGATACACATACAGAGTGATACGCTTGTGTGTCCTCGAAAATCGCATAGGTTGACAATACGCAACCATATTATTTTGTCTATTGTCACTAATTGATAACTTTGTGTAATTTTGTGAAGATTTGAATGAAAATTAAAATGCATTGATATGAAACTTGTTACGAAAATTTTAGTTGCAGTTGCCATATTGGCCATCATTCCAGTGGCTGTAGGTTTGTTCTTGCCAAAGGAGCGTCAAGTCATGCGTGGCATGGTTATCGACCAGATGTACTTCATGGTATTGGGCAACATTTCAAACCATTGGGACGAACCGTCATGGCGCCATAACCTTGACACCATGATTCAGCAGGACAATGTCGATGGGCAGGAGTGCTGGATGGAATACTATTCAAATGGCGATTCTTTGAAGTTGGTGACACAGAATTTGGGAGAGTTCGATTACGTACGCTTGATTGTCCGCCCTGACGGCAAGGCGCTTTTGCGTGGCATTACGTTGGCCGACGTTGAGGGCCGTACGGCAATCCGTATGTACGAAGAAGACTATGAGGCCGATCCTTTGAGACGCTTCATGGCACTTATTAAGGATCCTGTGGCCGACCGAATCGAGCGATACCTTTCTGACCTTAAGGAAAAGAGTATTCAGCAGAACGAGGAGATGGGCGATGATATGTTCGGATTTTAACATTGGCGCCGATGTCTGACGATTTCGAAAAAATCATCTATTCCGACGAGGTGATTGCATTTACCGCGTTGGCAAGTGAATATTGCAATTTTATTGACACCGTGGCCGCCTTCTCTCAGAAGGACTTTATTGACAAGGCGCATAGGTTGTTGCCTCTGCTTTACATCAAGACATTGAGTCTGCCGTCGGTTGATGTGGTTGACCAAGACATGATTGAAAAATCAGTCACGCAAGAGGAGTGGGACGAAGTTCACAACGCCGTGGCCCGCAAACTTGCCAAGTTCGACCGCTACAAGGAGGTTTACGACCCGTTGTCGAACGCCGATGCCATGTCAAGCTTGTCTGAAGGCTTTGCCGACATATTCCAGGATTTGAAGGACTACCTGATGCTTATGCAGATGGGCTCGCCCGAAATGATGAACGACGCCATTTGGGAGTGCGCCCGCAATTTCCGTGAGTATTGGGGACAACGTTTGCTGAATATAGTCAGGGTGTTGCATCATCTGCTCTATGGCGGAGCGCCACTTAATACAACAGACGCTTTGGTAGTGGAGCCGGAGGATGATCGTCCATCGTGGGAACGCAATGGCAATAACGTTCAGGAAGGGTATTGGAATGAATAAGTCGATAACAAAGGAAGAAATAGCATTGCTGCCACTTAAGGCTTTTGATGGACATATATCAATACCGTTGACCCAAGATCAAATCAATGAGGCAGTTGCGTACTTGAGCCAATATCGGCTATTGGGTTTTGATACTGAGACACGGCCATGTTTCCGCAAAGGCCAGCATAACAAGGTCGCCTTGTTGCAACTGTCGGCTGGCGACAGAGCATTCCTCTTCAGAATCAACAAAATCGGGTTACCCGAGGTTGTGCGCCATCTGTTGTCCGATTCGTCAATTACGAAAGTCGGTGCCGCCATCCGTGATGACATAAAGGCATTGCGTGGCATCTGCAATTTCGAACCAGGCGGATTTGTCGATTTGCAATCATTGGCCAAGGAGCTTGGGATAGAGCATTCGGGCCTTAAGCCGTTGACTGCGTTACTGTTGGAGTTCCGCATATCGAAGGCGCAACAGACATCAAATTGGGAAGCGCAATATCTGTCAGAGGCACAACAGCTTTATGCCGCCACCGATGCATGGGTGTCGCTCGAAATCTACAACCGCCTGCTTGAGCTGAAGGCAGATCCAAGTATTGTCATTGAGTAGGCGAATATTCATCTAATTGTAAATCCATATTTCATGGCTCAAATATTTCTAAAATCAGGTAAGGAACAATCAATTAAGCGCCTTCACCCATGGATTTTCTCTGGTGCAATCAAGCAGATGCAGGGAAAGGCCAGCGAGGGCGATTTGGTTTCAGTTTACGATAACAAGGGAGAATTTTTGGCGTGGGGGCACTACCAACCAAGCTCAATAGCAGTGCGAATACTGACTTTTGAAAATAAGATACCTGATAAACAATTCTTTAAGGATAAAATCAGCAAGGCAATCGAATATCGTCGTCAGATGGGGTTTTTCAATTCTTCCGACACCAATGTTTTCCGCTTGGTTCATGGTGAAGGCGACGGCTTGTCGGGGCTTGTAATAGATTATTACAATGGCACTGTGGTGTTTCAGGCGCATTCAGTCGGAATGTACCTGCTTAAGGAGATGATAGTTGAAATATTGCTCGAACTTCTTGGCGACAAAATCAAGTCGATATACGATAAAAGTTCCCAGACATTGCCGTTCAAGGCCGATATAACACCTGTCGATGCTTATCTGTACGGACAACAATGCTCGAACGATGTTATGGAGCATGGTCGCAAGTTCGAAGTTGATTGGGAGAATGGTCAGAAAACGGGTTTCTTCATCGATCAGCGTGAGAATCGCCAGTTGCTGGCAACCTATTCGGCAGGCAAGAGTGTCTGCAACATTTTCGGATACACTGGAGGATTCAGCATATACGCATTGAGCGCTGGCGCCAATCTGGTCCATACCGTCGATGTGTCAAAGTTGGCTATAGAGCAGACGGCCCGTAATGTGGAATTGAATTTTGGCGATTGTCCTAGGCATCAGGGTTTTGCCATGGACGCTTTCGATTTCTTGGCGCAATCAAAGGATAAGTACGATGTGATTATTCTTGATCCGCCAGCTTTTGCAAAGCATCAAAGTGCGCTCAATAACGCATTGCAAGGCTACAAGCGTATAAACCAGCGGGCCATTGAGCAAATAGCGCCAGGTGGTGTGCTGTTTACATTCTCGTGCTCGCAGGCGGTGTGCAAGGAGGATTTCCGTAAGGCTGTTTTTGCGGCGTCGGTCAATGCAAAGCGCAATGTCCGTATTTTGCATCAGCTGTCACAGCCTATTGACCATCCGATTGGAATGTTCCATCCTGAAAGTGAATATCTTAAGGGATTGGTGCTGTATGTCGAGTAGGGCTTGATTGGGAACCTATCGGCATGTTCCCATAACGCTTCTTACGGCATTCTCTGCAAGTTCCCACCGTTCCGCGCCCTTGCCGGAGATGATTGTGTACGGCAATTTAAACTGCTGTAGTTCTGCCTTGTATATGCTAGATAGCTTTTCACGCATTTCACCGCCATTTTCACGTACAGGATCGGCAACCCAAGGAATGTCAGTGTCGCAGAACAGGTGAAGTGCCGCAGGGTGCGATTCTATTGTATCTACAATCCATTGCGGGCATTTGCCGTAGACTACATCAAGCCATACTTTTGTTATTATCAAGTCAGTGTCGAACAATACAACGTCGTAGCCTTGGCTTGTCATTTGCTCAAATTCAGCATGTTGCAGGTGCGCAAGTTCAACAACGTCGTCATAGGTGTATTGTCGGTCAAGATTTTCTACAAAACTGCGGGAAAGTTCCGGAACCCAAGGCAGTTTCAAAACCGTAGCCAAGTGTTGGCACATTTCGGTCTTGCCAGTTGATTCGGCGCCGGTGGCCACAATCACTTTTGTAGTTGACATTCCTTTTTCCATTTCGTGTATCCTACAATAGCCATTATTGTGTATATGACATAAAGAATTGCAGTAAGCCTCATGTCCCTATCTGCATATAGCGCCACCGAGACGGCATCTGCAACAATGAATAGCATCCATTGCTCAATCATTTTCCTTGTAAGCATCCAGGTTGCGGTTATCGCCAGTGCTGTCGTAAATGAGTCGCCGATTGGCACTGGCGAGTCGGTCAGGCACGTCAGGATCCAGTATAGCGCAACCCATAGCATTGCTGTCATGGCAGATAAAAGAATCCATTGCCGTCTATTTGTCTTGATTATCGGCAAAGCCTTGCCCGTGTTTGTCTTGTGAAGTGCCCATGCAATGAACCCGTATGTGCTGATTATAAGGTAGTAAACTTGCAACCCCATGTCGGCGTAGAACTTGTTGGCAAAATAGACGGCAATGTATATGGCCGACGACAATGCCCCTAGAGGCCAAAGCCAAATGCTCTGCCGTATCGAAAGCGTCAGATAGGCTATTGTCGTAACAACGCCGAACAGTTCCAACCAGTTTTGAACCAGCCAGTTTGCCACTTCCTATTTTGTGGGTTGAAGTTTCGAATTATACAACTTGTCGTTTTTGATGACGTTGACGGCCTCAATGTATATTGGGTCGATGCTGTTTATTATCTGATAGAACTCGCCAGAGTCGAACAGGTCGCGTGCGATGGCCGCTTTCAGGTTTATGCGCATATGTTCCTTGCTCCGGTTGAATTCGTCTTCAACAAATGGTAGGTTTTCTTTCGCCGCATAGTCGGTGAGTTGTTTCAGAAACTCATCGGTAACAATGAAATTCGAGTTGTATGCCTTGAAATCGGCATCGGTTTTTGTCGATTTGTATTTCTGCTCGAGTTCGGACCTGTTGTTGTCAATGTAGTTTAGCACAAATTTGTTGAATATGCCTTTCCTTACCATTTGTGCATAGTATTTGGTGTAGTAGGTGGTGTCGATTGGAACAAAGATGTCTGGCATGATGCCACCGCCACCATAAACAATGCGACCGTTCTTTTTGGTGTAGAATTTTTCAGATGTCGGCAGGTGAATGGAGTCTGCGTTGTTCAGCTCACCGTTGTTGTACCGGTCGATGAAGTCTTTCTCATATTCGTCAACTCCGTCGTTGTACGGACGTTGTATGCAACGGCCGGTTGGAGTGTAGTAGCGGGCAACAGTCAGCCTCATCATCGAGCCGTCGGTTAGCGGGAATTGGTTTTGGACCAATCCTTTGCCGAATGTGCGGCGACCGACAAGCACTGCACGGTCCCAATCTTGCAGCGCGCCAGATACAATTTCACTTGCCGATGCTGAATTTTCGTTTACCATGACAACAACTTTGCCGTACTCGTCTTTGGTATGCCCGTAGGCGGCATAGTTCTGTTTTGGAACTTTTGAGCCTTTTGTGAATACCACCATTTGCCCAGGTTCAAGGAATTGGCTTGCAAGGTCGAACCCCGAATTCAGAAATCCGCCACCATTGTCAGTCAAGTCCACAATCAGGTCTTTCATGCCTTGCTCACGCAGTTTCTTTATGGCGTCATTGTATTCCTGTGTGGTGGTGGCTGCGAATTTGTTTATCTTGATATATCCTATTTTTGCCTTTGTGTCAACCATATAGGCGGCATCAACGCTGTAGATTGGAATTTTGTCGCGTGTGATTCTGAAATCAATCAGGTCCTTGTCGCCATGACGCATAATCTTGACATTTACGGTAGTGCCTTTTTTGCCACGCAGCATTTTCTGCACTTTCTGGTTGGTGAGCCCGACACCGGCAATGTTGGTTGTGTCCACATATAATATACGGTCGCCGGCCATTAGCCCGACTCTTTCCGATGGACCTCCGGGAATGACAGCTACAACCATCAATGTGTCATTCAGAATGCTGAATTGTATGCCGATGCCCTCAAAATTGCCTTCGAGCGGCTCGTTCATCGCATTTACTTCTTCTTTTGATATGTAAACCGAATGAGGATCGAGTTCCTTAAGCATTGCGATGATGCCGGTTTCCACAAGTTTAGGCTGGTTTACGGTGTCAACGTACAATTCGTTGATTAGGCTTAGTACACGCGTCATTTTGAAAGTCTGCTCTCTGTATTGCGCTTGTGTACCAAAAGTAAGAACTGCCAAAATGGCCAAGATTGATAATTTCCGCATTTCTGTTTTTCGATTTATGCGTCAAAGGTAGAAAAACGAAGATGAAAATTAAAGGGAAGTTCTATAATTTGCTTGTGATGAAACCGAAATTTTTGCCGGACGTTTTGACTGAGCAGGTAACGGCACTGTGACTGAATGAAATTTGTAATGATAATGGCAAATTGGATTTCGTGACAACATTATATTGCGAATGTTGTCGATAACTGTGTTAATGCTAATCCTAATTTGAGGTTGCATTGGCATTTGCCGGCTATTTGTCGTAATGCGCTCAAATTCGGCACTTGTGTGCCAAGTGCGTGTCGTTTCATTTCAATTTTTAATTGCAACAAGTCGCACTTTTGGTGTCAATATCCATCTATTAATATGATATTGCTCATTGTTTGTTCAGTTGACGTTGTTGAAATGACTCCTTTCTTTTGAGCTAACGTGTTGGTTTGTAGTTATATAGATTTAATGTGGAGTAACAAAGTCGAAGCACGTTTTTATTCGTTGTTTTTTTTTGCATAAAAGCAATAAATCACTAAAATTGCAACGTTTTCGAAAGGTGAGGGCAGATCTGCCCGAGCAAAAATCACATCTAAATTTTTGAATCCTTTTTCAAACATTAAATCTTGTAATCATCTTTTACAAATCATTTTCTTTTATGGATTACGAAATTTCGTCCTTGAGCAAAATGCTACTGCCAGATTTAAGGGCTATAGCAAAAGGTATGGGCATGAAGCGCGTCGAGGTGCTGAAAAAGCAGGAACTCATCGACAAAATTATTGACGCTCAAGCCACACAAGCACCAAAGAGCGCCGCAGCACAGCCAGCCGAACAACCGGCTGAACAAAAGGATCGTCAGCCACGTAAGCGCACCCGTTTGGGCGCTCGTATCGAGCGTGTCATGGGAGTGTCTTTGAATGGCAACAACGAGGCAACTTCAGAACAATACGAAAAGGCCCCCGTCGCCAAGTCTGACGACAACCAACAACGTCAGCGCACAATCAACTTCCCGTCATTCTCAGACCGTAGCAAGCCTGAAGAAACTCAGGAACAGAAAGACTCACAGGAACATCGCTATTCTCCGCGGTTCTCTAGACAAGAGCGACAAAAACGTCAACAAAACCATCAGCCTCTTGACGATGCCCTGATTGAGGAGGCGTCAGAAAGAGACGAATCCGAAATGCAGCCAGTACCCGTTGCCGAGCAGACAATGCAAGCAGACCAATCTGCTCAGGCTGGACAAGCAGGACAAGCAGGACAACTTGATCATAATGCTCATCGTCACGAGGGCGATAGGCAACAGCGGTTCCAGCAGCGTAACGACCATAATAATCGTCATCAAAACCAGAATCAGCAACAGAATCAGAATCAGCAACAGAGCCAGCAACAAAAGGATGACGACAAGACCAAATACGAATTTGACCAGCTGATAAGCGCAACAGGCGTATTGGAGCTCATGCCCGATGGCTACGGATTCCTACGTTCGTCGGACTACAATTACCTGAATTCGCCTGACGATATTTATGTAAGTCAATCCCAAATAAAGCTATTCGGTTTGCGTACTGGCGATACCGTTACCGGAACAATACGCCCGCCGAAAGACGGGGAGAAGTACTTCCCTCTCATAAAGGTTGAAACCATTAATGGCTGCACCCCGGAAAGCATTCGCGACCGTGTGCCGTTCGATTTTCTGACACCTCTTTTCCCTGAGGAAAAGTTCGATTTGACAAGCCATCCGCAATGCTCAATATCAACGCGCGTTGTCGACATGTTCTCGCCGATAGGCAAGGGACAGCGTGGCTTGATTGTTGCACAGCCAAAGACCGGTAAAACTGTGCTGCTTAAGGAAATAGCAAATGCCATTTCGTACAATCACCCTGAAGTCTATCTTATAGTATTGCTTATTGACGAACGCCCAGAGGAAGTGACCGACATGGCACGTAGCGTTAACGGAGAAGTAATCGCTTCAACATTCGATGAGCCTGCCGAAAAGCATGTAAAGGTGTCTTCAATTGTTCTGGAAAAGGCAAAGCGCCTTGTTGAGTGTGGCCATGATGTGGTTATCTTACTTGACTCAATAACACGTTTGGCTCGCGCTTACAACACGGTTTCTCCTGCATCAGGCAAGGTGTTGTCTGGTGGCGTCGATGCTAATGCGCTTCATAAGCCCAAAAGGTTCTTCGGTGCGGCCCGCAACATTGAAAATGGTGGGTCTTTGACGATTTTGGCAACAGCATTGACCGAAACTGGCTCAAAAATGGACGAAGTCATTTTCGAGGAATTCAAGGGAACGGGCAATATGGAGCTTCAGCTCGACCGCAAATTGGCCAATAAGCGTATATATCCGGCTGTCGACATCAACTTGAGCAGCACCCGTCGCGATGACCTGCTAGTCGACAAGGACACGTTAAGCCGTATGTGGATATTGCGCAACCATCTGTCAGACATGAACTCGGTTGAGGCAATGCAATTCCTCCGCGATCGCTTGCTAAAGACAAAGAACAACGAGGAGTTTTTTATTTCAATGAATTCATAAAAAGGACGATATCTCCAAAAAATGCCGCAGATGTTCTGCGGCATTTTTTTTGGCATTAAGTCCATGTGTGCCACGCTGTGATTTTGAAAAAGCAGGTAGTGCCAACCAGGTAAAATGGTGACATGGAAGCATGCAATAGGCGACAAAAATGCAGGAACCACAAAATGTTGTGCAATAAACGTTTTATTCGGAATTTTTATAAACGTCCACTATGGTATTGGAACTCCATTTGCATTATGTGGTGCAAAAAAAGCTCAAATAAATAAATTTTAACATTTATGATATTGATATACATTATGATGCAAACATTTTTCGTTATTATGGCCAAGCAGAGTAATTTTGTTTCGCTTTTTTAAAAAAACCGATATATTTGCGTGCTTTATGCAAAATAGATTTTGCTGAAGTAAAAATGAAATCAAATAACACTATTTAAAAATGCAGAATAAAGGAGCTATTAGGTTTGTTGCTATTGCGCTGGTTTTGGTATGCGCATTTCAATTGCTTTTTACAGTAGCAACAACACGTGAAGAGAAGAAAGCCACAGCTTACGCTACAGAGGCTGACGGCAGTTTGAACTTGTCCACTTACAACAATTATTTGGATTCGTTGGCAAGTGAGAAAGTAATGTTCGGTTATACATACCGCGAGTGTAAGGAACGCGAAATCAACCTAGGTCTTGACCTGAAAGGTGGTATGAACGTTATCCTTGAGGTAAGTGTAGTCGATGTCATCAAGTCATTGTCTAACTACAGCACTGACACAACTTTTGCCAAGGCTTTGGAAATGGCAAAGCAAATGCAAAAGAATGAAGGCGGACAAACCAATTTCGTGACATTGTTTGGTCAATGCTTTGAGAAGGTTGACCCGAATGCAAAATTGGCCGCCATTTTCAATACAACAGTACTAAAGGATAAGGTCAACTTCAATTCGTCAAATGCAGACGTCTTGAATGTGTTGCGTGATGAGACAGAAGCCGCAATCAGCAACTCATTCCAGATCTTGCGTACTCGTATCGACCGTTTCGGCGTTGCTCAGCCAAACATCCAACGTTTGGGCAATACAGGCCGTATCTTGGTTGAATTGCCAGGTATCAAGGATTCTGAACGTGTCCGCAAATTGTTGCAGGGAACTGCAAACTTGGAGTTTTGGGAAACTTATGACAATGCTGAGCTTCAGGAGTATTTGTATGCCGCAAATGCAAAAATCAAGGAGTTAAATGATTTGAAGGAAGCCGATTCTTCCAATGTTGAAGAAGAGGAGATAGTAGAGGAAGTAGTTGCCGAACCATCTGAAGAATCAAATTCATTGATTGGCAAGTTGGCCACAGATTCAACAGAAAATGTCGTTGATGCAACAAACAGCGAAGTCTCAAAGAACTATCCATTATTTGCTTTGCTTCAACCACGTTACTATCAAGATGGACGCCCAATGCCTGGCGCGGCAATTGGCTATTGCCACTTTAAGGATACCGCCACAGTCAATGCAATGTTGAAGGAGCCACTTGTAAAGGCTTTGTTCCCACGCAACTTGAAACTTCTGTGGAGTGTCAAGGCTTTTGATGAGGGCGGAAACTTCTTTGAACTGATAGCTATTAAGATTACTAGCCGTGATGGCCAGCCAGCTCTTTCCGGTGATGTTGTAACTGACGCATCAGATGAGTATGCACAAGGTCGTGGCGTCTCTGAAGTCTCTATGAGCATGAACGCTGAAGGTGCTCGCAAATGGGCTCGTATCACTAAGGAGAACATTGGCAAGAGTGTTGCCATCGTTCTTGATAATTATGTATATAGTTACCCGACTGTTCAATCTGAAATCAAGGGTGGACGTTCTTCTATCACGGGTAACTTCACTGTTGCTGAAGCAAAGGACTTGGCCAACATCTTGAAGTCAGGTAAGATGCCAGCTCCTGCACGTATTGAGCAGGAAACAATTGTCGGACCATCTCTAGGTCAGGAATCAATCAATAAAGGCATGATGTCATTCCTTGGCGCGTTTATTTGCGTGTTGCTGTTCATGTTATTGTGGTACAGAAATGGCGGTCTTGCAGCAAACATCGCATTGTTGATGAACGTATTCTTGATTTTCGGAGTACTTGCTTCACTTGGTGCCGTATTGACATTGTCTGGTATCGCAGGTATAGTCCTTACATTAGGTATGGCAGTCGATTCCAACGTGCTTATCTATGAACGCATCAAAGAGGAACTGGCATCAGGCAAGGGTATAAAGCTTGCTGTCAAGGATGGTTATTCAAATGCGTATTCTGCAATTCTCGACTCAAACATCACAACATTGCTGACAGCTCTTGTACTTGGCAAGTTTGGTGATGGTCCAATTCACGGTTTTGCAGTTACATTGGGCATAGGTATCTTGGCATCATTGTTCACATCAATATTTATCACTCGATTGATTTTCGAGCGTATGCTTGACAAGGACATGACTCCATCATTCTCTACAAAGAGAACTGCAACAGCATTCAAGAATACCCGTGTCAACTTTATCGGTGCACGCAAGTATTGCTACGCCATATCAGGCTCCATATTGCTGATTGGTATCATTTCATTGTGCACGCGTGGCCTTGATTTCGGTGTCGATTTCACTGGTGGCCGTACTTACGTTGTTCGCTTCGATAAGCCAGTCAACACTATCGAAATTCAAAACGCAATTGAAAGTAAGATTGGTGAGACTCCAGAAGTGAAAACTTATGGTGGCAACGAACAAGTCAAGATTACTTCAAAATACTTGTATGCCGCAAGCTCTGTCGCTTCAGAAGCCGATTTTGCCGAAGCTGCACAATACACAGAAAACGAACCTTCAATTGATGATATTGTAGAGGTTAAGTTCTATTTGGCACTGAAAGATAATTTCTTGCCAGAGGGCACTTCATTCATGTCATTCAAGAATGACTATCGTATGAGTTCCGAAAAGGTGGGTGCAACAATCGCTGAGGACATTAAATCTTCTGCTGCTTTGGCAGTCATCTTCTCACTGATTGTAATATTCCTTTACATCGCATTCCGATTCAAGAAATGGCAATTCGGTCTAGGCAGTTTGATTGCATTGGTTCACGATACATTGTTCGTATTCACTGCTTATTCGTTGCTCTATAGCGTAATGCCATTCTCAATGTCAATCGACCAGTCGTTCATCGCCGCAATATTGACAGTGGTTGGTTACTCTATCAATGATACAGTGGTTATCTTCGACCGCATCCGTGAATATATGGCTACACAGTCTAAACGTGGATTGAAGGAATTGTTCAACGCTGCGGTTAACAGTACTTTGGCCCGTACAATCAATACTTCTGTAACAACATTGATGGTGTTGATTGTAATCTTCATCTTTGGTGGTGAGGTTATCCGCGGATTTATCTTTGCAATGATGATTGGTATCGCAGTTGGTACTTATTCTTCATTGTTCATCGCTTCTCCTCTTACTTTCGATATGCTTTCGCGTAGCGCAAAGAAAAAGGAACTTGCTGAAGCTTCTAATAAATAATAATAATAAGGCAAGGAAAGGGCACTCGTTTGGGTGCCCTTTTTTTGTATTTTAGCTAAAGTTGCCCGAATGGAATTGGTGCACACAAACAACATACTGCAATGATAAGGATATCCGACATACGCAAGTCCTATGGCGATGTTGAGGTGTTGAAGAACATCAACCTCAAGATCGAAAAAGGAGAAATCGTTTCGATTGTCGGCAAAAGCGGTGCAGGAAAAACCACTCTTTTGCAGATTGTCGGTACATTGCTACGGCCAAATTCGGGCAAGGTTGAAATTGGTGGCGTAGATGTTACGTCATTGTCGGAGAAAAATGTGTCCAAGTTCAGAAACCAGAATCTCGGGTTTGTTTTTCAAAGCCACCAGTTGTTGCCGGAATTCACTGCATTGGAGAACGTCATGATTCCTGCGTTGATTAACAATGCGACACGTAAGCAGTGTGAATCGCGAGCTGTCGAATTGCTCGAATATCTGAATCTTGGCCATAGATTGCAACACAAGCCTAAGGAAATGTCGGGCGGTGAGCAACAGCGTGTTGCTGTCGCGCGTGCATTGATTAATGCTCCAGAAGTAATTCTTGCCGATGAGCCATCTGGCAATCTTGACACGCATAACAAGGAAGAACTTCACAATCTGTTTTTTGATTTGCGTGACAAGTTCAATCAGACATTTGTCATAGTAACACACGACATGGGCTTGGCAAAAATGTCTGACCGCATGGTGACAATGCAGGATGGCACAATCATAGAGTAGGTTTGTGTGTGCCTGTAGACTTTCTATCTTTCCCTGAACAGGTGGACATATCCATGGCGGTGGAACTTCTCTCCATTCCAGCCTTCGGCATATATCGTGTAGTAGTAGACTCCGGCGGGGGCTGAACCAAAACCGAATGTTTCACCGTCCCAGCCTTCCCAATTCCCGCAATTGTCTTCGTAGCTGTATATTTTCAGGCCCCAACGGTCATATATTTTCACTTGAAAATATTTTATTGAGCGTGGCAATGTCTCGTCTTGGAATACGAATCTGGGATTGGCGCCACCTGGAGTGAATGCATTTGGAATGTCTGCTTTTTTTGCGATATACGACGAGTCAACGTTTATGTATTCTTCTTTCAGCAGGAAATCGACACATTGCTTTTGCTCGCCGTCGATTACGTACGTCGGCCCTTTAACCTTCAGTGCCACGTCATATCCGTATTGCTCGTTAGGCATTATGAACGTGATTGAATCTGGCAGATATTGGGTCGTTATGCTGTCGGTAAGGAGCGAGTCAGCTTCGGAGGCGCGGTGGTCGTATTGCTTGTATATGTACCAGCACCATTCTGTGACATTTTCCGAGCTGTCGACAAATTGGATTGGCAGTGGTGCTTGACCGCTGCTGTCGGTCTCGTCGATTGGGACAAAGTAGCGGCTTGCGGCAAATTTAGCCTTTACTGCTTTCAGATATATGTTGCCATCACCATTGTCATCTCCTTCATCAATTTCAAGTTTTTTTGTCCTGCTTTCTCCGTGCGAGTCTTCAACTGTCAGGCGGTATGTCGTCGGCTTGGTAGGCGCATCGAATACTGGATTCTTGACCGAAGGAATTTCGCCATTGGAAGGTGTCGCCTCCCATTTGTATTTCAAGTTTCGTATTTTGTCGCTGAAATACGTCAATGGCTCGCCACTTATGCGGTCGTAATATTCAAATTCTTCATCGTATGCCAATGTGGTCTGAAATTCCATTGTTTCGCATGTCGAATTGTAGACGTTTATTGCACTAATGTTGAACTCGTTTTGGAATATCCATGCAAAAAATGCAGTGTCCCATGTATTTGCGCTATTGTGTATCTCGACTTTATATCCGCCTTGCGTGCACTCGTTTCTTGTCGATTTTGAAAGTCCGCTTTCTGTTTTCAGGGCTATGTCAAAGTCGTGTGTCTTTTCGTTGTACAAAAACCAGTTGAATGTCAGATTTGAGCTGTCGCCAGCTGAAGCGCTGAGAGTACCTGCGGTGCTGAATCCGCGTGGGTCGGAATAGTAGATGAATATGGGGTCGTTGGCGATGGAGTCTGTTGAGTATTGTGTTGAGTCAACCCGCTCGGCATTTGATGTTATTTGGGCCAATGCCTCATCGCATATTGCCAACAGGCAGGAACATAGTGATAATATCAGTCCGTGTCGAATCATTGTTGTTTGTTGTGTCGATAGGTATAACTCAAAATCGGACGCAATATTATAAAAATATGCCTAAATGCCACAAGAAACGCTCCCCGTATTTACTCGATTTGACTATTGCCGTTGTTAACAAATTCATTTTTCCAACAATCGGATTCCTTCTTTTTTTTAAAGTACATTTGCCCGATATCGATTTTTAAGGAAACAAAATGCATTATCTCGACCAACTAAACGAAGCACAGCGCGCCGCTGTGGTTGCTGCGACTGGACCAAGTCTTATTGTGGCCGGCGCAGGTTCCGGCAAGACAAGAGTGCTTACATATCGTATCGCACATTTGCTTGCAACAGGTGTCAACCCGTGGAACATATTGGCACTCACGTTTACCAACAAGGCTGCGCGTGAGATGCAGAGCCGAATCGCCACATTGGTTGGAGCCGAATCGCAATCGCTTTTTATGGGAACATTCCATTCCATCTTCAGCAAGATTTTACGTATGGAAAGCGACCGTTTGGGGTATCCTTCGTCGTTTACAATTTACGATTCGTCCGATTCCAAGAGCTTGGTAAAGTCCATTATCAAGGAGATGCGTCTAGACGACAAGGTTTACAAGGCAAACCATATCCTGAATCGCATTTCCATGGCAAAGAACAATCTAGTCACATGCGATGCCTATGAGGCTAGCCAGGAACTCATGTCTGCCGACAATGCAAACCGGATGCCCTTGATACATGTCATTTACCGCAACTATGTCAATCGTTGTCGTCAGGCATCAGCAATGGATTTTGACGATTTGCTGCTGAATACCAACATATTGTTCCGCGACAATCCTGACGTGTTGGACAAATATCAGCAAAAGTTCAGGTATGTGCTTGTCGATGAGTATCAAGATACCAACTATGCCCAATATCTGATAATAAAGAAACTCTCGCAGCAACATCATAATATAAGCGTGGTAGGCGATGATGCACAAAGTATCTATTCGTTCCGCGGGGCGAAGATCGAGAATATACTGAATTTCCAAAACGACTATCCCGAATGTAAGGTTTTTAAACTTGAACAAAACTACCGGTCGACGCAAAACATAGTGTCGGCGGCCAACAGCCTGATAAAAAAGAACGAGCATCAGATACCCAAGGATGTGTTTTCTGAACAGGATGAAGGTGACCCGATAAATGTCATTGAATCATTGACCGACATAGAGGAAAGCTATAATGTGGTTGGCGACATTTTTGCGAAAATAGCAAATGAACATCTTCATTATCAAGATTTTGCGATATTATACAGAACCAATGCGCAGAGCCGGCCATTTGAGGAAGCCTTGCGGAAGCGCAATTTCCCATATCGAATATATGGTGGACTGTCTTTTTACCAACGTAAGGAAGTGAAAGACGCAATTTCGTACATGCGGTTGATCGTCAATCATAATGATGGGGAGGCTCTTAAACGCATAATCAACTATCCGGCGCGTGGCATTGGCGAAACGACACTTGAGAAAATCTCGGAAGCGGCGACTTTGAACAATTGCAGTTTGTGGGAAATAATCAAGCGACCAGACATAAATCCCGCAGGGCTAAATAAGTCTGCACTTTCAAAGGTTGGAGAATTTATCGAACTGATAGAATCATTTGTCGCAGAGTCGCAGAAGCTGGACGCCTACGATATGGCGCGAAACATTATCGACAAGGTCGGCATTAAAAATGAATTTCAGGGTTCCGATGATACTGAGGATAAAAGCCGTCTGGAAAACATTGAGGAATTGCTGAGAGGCATAAACGACTATGTCATTTCAAATAGTTCTGACGGCAACGTGCCATTATTGGCGGGTTATCTTGAAAATGTCGCACTGATAACTGATCAGGATAACAAGAAAACCGAAAGCCAGGACAGCATTACGCTCATGACAATCCATTCTGCCAAAGGGCTGGAATTCCCATACGTGTATATTGTCGGCATGGAGGAAGGATTGTTCCCGTCGTCAATGTCGGTTTACAGCCAAAGCGAATTGGAAGAGGAGCGCCGACTGTTTTACGTGGCCATAACGCGCGCAATGAAACAGGTGTCGATATCATACAGCCGGAATCGTTCAAAGTACGGTGGCGCACGCGAGCAGGTAACTCCAAGCCGATTCATAAAGGACATTGATCCCATATATTTGTCAAGAAGGGAGTCGAGAACCGCCACTCGCCCCACGTTTGGCATGAGTGGCTTTGGACAATCAAGAATTCCGTCAAATGCGAGCGATGCGGCACACCGTAGGCTGTTGCAGATTCGGCAGGCGCCTAGCAACCCTACGCCAAATTTCGTTCCATCTGCCATTTCCGACATCAGGGCAGGCGCAACAGTTGTGCATCAGCAGTTCGGGCAGGGGCGTGTCTTGAAAATGGAAGGAGAAGCCGACAGCCGAACGGCTATAATCTTCTTTCCAAAAGCAGGAGAGAAGAAATTACTGCTGAAGTACGCAAAACTTCAGGTAGTAGGCATTTAGCACAACACAAACATGGCAATGCCATGATAAATCGGCAATGCTGATTTACGCGACTGTTTTTTTTGAAAAATGAATAGGCTGTATATTTATACATTGCATAAAATGCTAATGCATTGATAGCCAGTATCAATATGAGCTGTTGGTAGCTAAATAAATGTGTTGCATAAAAAGTTTTTTTTCTGTTTCTTTGGAACTCATTATGACTATTACAGTTCATTTAATTTAAAATTCATAGAGTTTATGAAGAAATTTACGATTCTGATTGTATGCTTTTTATCCCTTGGCATGCAATTGGTTTATGCACAAAACAAGACTCTGACAGGTACGGTTATCTCATCAGAAGATAATCAGACATTGCCAGGTGTCAGTGTTATTGTGAAAGGGACCACAACAGGTACAATTACCGATTTTGATGGTAATTTCAGTCTAAGCGTTCCTTCAGAAGCTGAAACCTTGGTTTTCTCTTACTTGGGAATGCAAACTAAGGAAGTCGCAATTGGCTCAATGTCAAAATTCGATGTGACTCTTGATCCAGAGGCAATTGGCCTGAATGAAGTCGTTGTAACAGCTCTGGGCATTAAGAAAGAGGCAAAAGCTCTAGGTTATGCAGTTCAGGAAGTGAAATCTGAAAATTTGACCAGGGCCGGTAATTCAGATTTAAGCCGAGCAATTCAAGGCAAGGTGGCTGGCGTTGATATTAAGGTGTCTAGTGGTATGCCAGGTGCATCCGCACAATTTGTTATTCGTGGATCACGTTCATTCACAGGCAACAATGCTCCTCTATATGTAGTAGACGGTATGCCTATAGAATCATCAGCTCCTAGTACGGGACAAAGTGTTACTGGTTCAGACTTTTCAAACCGTTCGCTTGACATAAATCCTAATGATATTGAAAGCATCAATGTTTTGAAAGGACAAGCTGCGGCTGCTTTGTATGGTTTGCGTGCCTCAAATGGTGTTGTTGTAATAACAACCAAAAGTGGCAAAGGCGGAGAAAAGGGAAAAACCATTGTAACAGTATCTGAAAACATGAGTTTTGATGTTGTTTCCCGCAATCCGGAATACCAAACAATTTATGCTCAAGGTTCAGGTGGAGTATATAACCCAAACACATCAATGTCTTGGGGCTGTAAAATTGAGGATTTGCCGTATGACCCAACTTATGGCGGTAATACTGATAATCCATACACAAGAGAATATGGCATGCATGAGGGGATGTATTATGTGCCACAACGTGCAGAAGCAGGTTTGGACCCTTGGGCAAAACCTGAAGCTTACAACAATTGGAAGGATTATTTCCAAACAGGTGTTACATCGACAACTGGTATAAACATCAGTCAAGCCACAGATGACGGCAACTATTCAGTAAGCCTTGGATATACAGATCAAGATGGTATCGCTCTCAATACCGGAATGAAACGTTGGACAGGAAATGCTTCGGCTGAACGTAAGTTGGGCTCTCGTTTTACTTCAGGCATCAATGCCAACTATTCTAATGTGGTTGTCGACAAATTGGCAGGTGCAAACGATGCGTCACTTCAAGGTGTTGCTATGGCTCCGGTTAGTTACGATCTAAAGGGAATCCCAAGTAATGTGCCAGGTGATCCTTACACTCAGGTCTATTATCGTAGTTTGACATTTGATAATCCTTATTGGGTGGCAAAAAACAATACATACAATGAGGAAACAAATCGATTCTTTGGAAATACGTTCATTGGCTTTTCTTCCGCTTTGAACGAGACAATGAAAATCAATGCGAAATACCAAATAGGTATGGATATGTATACTACTCATTATCAGAGTATTTGTGGGTACGGAAGTAAGGGTGCTGCAGGTATAATCCAAAATGAGGGAGAAACAGACGCTACCGTTAATTCATTGCTGACAATCAATTACGATTGGAATATAACAGAAAACATGAATTTCGGCTTGATGCTCGGTAATGAGCTTAACCATGAACGATATAAGTATTACTATCAGTATGGCGAAGACTTCAATTTCGGAGGATGGAACCATGTCGACAATTTGAAAGGAATACCATCTGTTTCTGAAACACAATCGACGTATCGTAACGTGGGTTTCTTCTACAGTGCTTCGTTGGATATAAAGAATATGATATATATCAATACCACAGGACGTAATGATATTGTTTCAAAGATGCCTCATGGAAATCGTTCTTTCTTCTATCCTTCTGTATCTTTGGGTTTTGTGGCATCAGAACTTGAACCCTTAAAGGATTTGAGCTGGCTTTCTTTTGGTAAAGTCAGGTTCTCTTTTGCAGAAGTCGGTATGGCAGAACGTTATTATGAACCATATTATACAACACCTGCTTATGGTGGAGGTATGTGGTCTGGCACTCCAGTTACATATCCTATTAATGGTGCTAAGGCTTATGTCCCTGAAGTTTCAATTTATGATCCAAATCTTAAGCCTCAAAACACAAAGAGTTTTGAGCTAGGTGTAGATTTGAAGTTCTTCAAGAATAGATTAGGCTTCGATTATACGTTCTCTAAACAAAATATCGAGGATCAAATATTCGATGTTCCTTTGGCAGGGTCAACAGGCATGAGTTCATTGACAATGAACTCAGGAAAGGCTCATACTAATACTCATGAAGTTGTTGTTTATACGACACCAGTACGTAACAATGATTGGTTGTGGAATGTGAATTTCAACTATTCAAAGATGGAGAATGTTGTTGATGAACTAGCCGATGGTGTTGAAAGCATTTTCTTAGGTGGATTCGTCGATCCTCAAGTACGCTTGGGCGTTGGCTATGAAATGCCAGTGATATATGGTATTTCTTTTGCCCGTGATGAGGATGGACATGTGCTTGTAAATGAAGACCCAACAGCATGGGATTATGGTATGCCAATGGAAGCTTCAGAAAAAGTTTTAGCAAAAGTTTCTCCAGATTTCATATTCGGCGCTAGCACAGATTTGACATATAAGAATGTCACTTTAAGTGCGGTATTGGAGTGGAAACAAGGTGGACACATGTATAATGGCTCTAATAACTGTTTTGATATGTATGGTGTTTCTGCCAAAACAGAAGATAGAACATCAACATTTGTTTACGATGGCTATAAGTCAGATGGAACAAAAAATGATATCGTGCGTGGTGGTGCAAATGATCCAGATGCGTATGAGGTGTTATATGCTGATGTCTTGGGCAACATATCAGAAGCCGCTATTTATGGCAACTCTTTCGTGAAGTTACGCGAGGTGGCAGTTAAGTATAGCTTGCCGTCCAATATTATTCCTAAAGTGAATGTGTCGTTGTCTGCATTCGCAAGAAACTTGCTATTATGGTCAGAACTCGATAATTTCGATCCTGAATCATCTCAAGGTACGGGAAACATGACTGGTGGTTTTGAACGTTTTTCAATGCCTCAGACTAAGAGCTTTGGCTTTGGCGTAGAGGTTAAATTCTAATTATTAATTTGGAATAGAAATGAAAAAGTTTTTTGGAATATTTACGTTAGTTGCCTTCTGCTTGCCTTTTGTTGCTTGCGATGAAGACACCATGGATGAGATAAATAAGAATAAGAACAACCCTACAGAAATGGGGTCTAAGTTTATTGTTACCGATGTGATGACAAGTACTGCCTTTAATATAGTCGGGGCAGATTTGGCATTTTACGCATCATGCTATATTGAACATAGTGTGGGCGTGTATAACCAGTTATACACCGCTGAAATAAGAGGAGCTCAGCCCACTTCAAGCTCTACATATAACAACCAATGGTCGCAGTTATATAGAAATTTGTATAATTTGAAGGTGTGCATTGAGAAGTGTAGCGAAGGCGGAACCGAGTCTGGTAACTATTATGGATTAGGCATTGTGCAAGTTTTGTCAGCCTATAACTTGGCAATATTGACGGATTTGTTCGGCGATGTTCCTTGGTCGGAGGCCTTGCAACCAGGTGTTATATATACGCCGAACCTTGATAGTCAAGAGTCTATTTATGCTGTAATATTCAAATATCTTGATGACGCAATTGAAAATTTCGGAAAGGATTGCCTATATGAAATTGGCGAGCAAGATTTGTTCTATGGAGGTGATATTGATATGTGGACAAAGTTCGCATGGGGATTAAAGGCTCGTTATACAATGAGATTGTCCAATCTTACCAAAGATTATAGCAAAGTAATAGAGTATGCCGACAAATCGTTTGGTTCAGCAGCAGAAGAAGCTAAGTTCGCTTTATATGAAGGAGATGCGGCTACTAGCCCATTTTATCAATTCTTTGTGGATCGTGATTATTTGGCGGCAAGTCAAAGCTTCGATGATTTGTTGGTATCGAAGAATGACCCTCGTGAATTGATTTTCTATATGGAGTATCCAGGTTCGGGTGCTTTTGAACTGGCACCTAATGGAGATCCAGTCCAGCAGCAAGGTGTATATGCAGTATCTGCTCTTTCTACGGAAACTGCGCCAACATATTTGCTGAGTTATCACGAAATCGAGTTCTTGAAGGCTGAAGCCTATGCTCGTTTAGGTAAGGTGGATGAAGCTAAAGAGGCTTGCGCAAATGCAGTTACTGCAGCATGCCAAAAGGTTAATGTCGGTCTTGATGTGGAGACCATATCTGAATATGTAGATAATTATGTATTGCCGAGCATGAATTCGGATAAAAATGCCTTGAATGAAGTTGCAGTTCAGAAATACATTTCATTCTTTGAAGAAGAAGCCGTTGAAGCTTATAATGACATACGTCGTTGGAAAGCTTTAGGCGAAGAACCCGTGATATTTGCTCATCCACATCCCGAAAAATTTCCTTTGCGTTTTGCATATGGCTCTGATGACGTTACAACAAATCCTAACGTATATGACGCATACAATGCAATTGATGTTTATAAGGATAATGTTTGGTGGGCAGGTGGAACTCGTTAATTTTTGTAACCAATTAAAATTGTCTATTATGAAATATTCAAGAATTATATTGCCATTGTTGGCATTAGGCTTGATGACAGCTTGCGAGAATACAAACGAGAATCCAGTCAAGTCGAGAGGCGAAAATGTTGTGCCTATTATGGGAGCGATGAGCCCTGCCGTATTTTACACTACTGACTTATCTTCAAGTTACGTTGAGTTCGATGTGACATTGGAAGATGGAGATGAAGTTGATGCAGGCTTGATAGAAGTTGTATATAATGATTCGTTGTCAGCTATTGTTGGACAGATAGATGCGTTTCCTGCAAAGGTCCGTGTTGATGCTGAAAGTGTATTCTCCGCGCTTGGTGTCAATGCTACAACTATTAAAACATCTGATGTCCTTAATATATATGTTTTGACAACAAAAAATGATGTGACAACACGTTCAGTCGCTGCCGATAGGATAAAGTTTATTGAATGTCCTTTCAGCGCTGAGAATGCGCAAGGTGCTTATGCTTGTATCAGTGAAGATTGGGAGGCTGCAGGTGATGTGGAGATACACCAAGTTGAGGGAGAAGAATTCACTTTTGAGGTTTTGGGCTTTAATGAAAATGTCGAAGGTCTTTCTGACTATGGTACAAATATCATTTTGGAGATAGATCCGAACACATTCAACATTAGCAATGTTGGTGAATCTTTCGTCTTGGCGCCAGACTTGGCTGAATGGGACATGGCTGATTATACGGGTTATACATATACAATTGTAAGCGGTAGTTACGATACTTGCTCTGGAACTTATACCGTGGAATTTAGTATAACAGTTGATCAAGGCAGTTATGGTAATTATTTATTTGAATTCATATTGTAACAGGCAAATACGTATATTATCATATTTTAAGCGTCACCTTTCGGTGGCGCTTTTTTTTGCCCATTCTATTTTCGAAAAGTAGCCTTATAAAGCATTGCGGTCACAAGTCTGATTTAGCACGTGGCACACTGATACATATGCAAAAAGCTATTAACCGCTACTTGTTGAATACGGCAAAGCAACACCATTATTTTGATGTGCAAAATCGATTACATTGTGCTGTGTTTTACAAAGTCGCAAAATTGGCTTTGTATCAGTCTTTCAGTTAATTATAAACATAAACAAAACAATATGAGGCGCATTGTAATTACTTTGCTGGCAGTGTTTTCGATTTGTCAATTCACTTACGGGCAATCCACTTTATTTCAGGAAACCACGGCCATATCTTCTGAAGTGAATGGCGATAGCCGTTATGACAATGATTTGCTCGATGTTGTGTTCTCTGACGGTGGCGATCGTCTTTTGACGTATCAACTGGAAGTTGCGAGCAAGGTGACGCGTGTTGGAGGCCAGATACTTATTACAATTGACAACACCAAGTTCAATGTGGCCGAAGAACATAAGTATAAGGGCTTTGGCATAAATCAGGTTTTGGTGCCAAGCTTGTTCAATGCTGAACTGGTGCTATTGTCGGCTGATGAAAAGGAGCTGAAGCGCTGGGTCGTCGAAAACGAACATTTCGATGCGGGCCATAACATGGTGCGCTACTATTACGATGACGAAGTAGAGTCTGGCTGTAAGTTGCGCATTGTACAGGTCGATTTGCATTTCAGCAAGTCGGGGGCACGTGAGGCCGAGGATTTCATAACATTGATAGACAATTATTTCAATGTTGATGCAAGGCTCAATATGATGGAACAGGAGTTGAGACAGATTAGAACAGACTCAATCGAACTTTTGGACCAGTTCCGCCAGCAGACAATTGACAATATTGCGACATTCAACAGCATAAAGTCAGTCCATTACGGCACAAAACTCGATTTGGCCAATTATGACCCAATTGACTTGACATCTCATCTCAGTAAAGCTGAACAGGATAACAAAAACGTCAAGAAAAAACTAGACTATGCCGTAAGCCACATGTGGGAAACCTACTACGCCAAGGGTATGGATTATTTGAATTGGGGCAGGGGCGATAAGGCTGAAGACATGTTCATCCGGTCGGTCGAGGCTAAATCGAATTTCGCGCCACCCCATTATCAACTGGCTTTGATGGATTTCGACGACAAGCAGTACAACAAGGTGCTTGACACATGTGCCCGCGTGGTGACTGATATGAATCCGGATTCAGACACACGCTACAACACCATAAAGTTGGCGGAACGCGTAATGTATATCTTTATCGATTCGGTCAACGGCTATGTCGAGAAGCAAGATGTTGACGGAGGTTTCAGGATGTTGTCGGAGTGCAAGGAGTATTGCAAGCGCATAAAAGGCATTCGCAATTTCGAGGAATTCGATCAGTTGTCGGCCTTGCTGTATGGAACCATTCATGCAAAGCTTATCAAGCAGGCTCAAGAGTATTTCGCCGATAACGATTTGAGGCAAAGTACCTTATATGCTGATTCTGCCTCACAATTGCGTGCCGAATATCCAAATTTCGACATAGATTCAAAGGCAGAGGACAAATTGCTGAATGACTTGTATGTGGCATGGATTGATTATGGAAAATCGGTATCTGTAGAGCAACCAGAAGAGGCATTGCTTGCGTTCGATCAGGCAACAGCCATTTGCAGGAATCACGCATCAGTGGAATGTTCCGGTGAATTGGAAAAACTGGCTTTCGAAAGCCGTACGCATAAGTATGCGCAGTTGTTGGCTGAGGTCGGTGTCGTTGTAGAGGAAGAATTTGCCGATTCGGCATTGGCCTTGCTCGATGAGGCTGAATTGTACCGGCAGAAGTGGGAACTGAAAAAACTTGCGTTGGCTGATGAATTGCACACCGCCGCCTATCAAGTCAAGTACGATGGTCTGATGAAAGAGGGCGATTCCGCATTGGCAAGCAAACAGCCACGTGAGGCCATAGCCTTTTATGCATCGGCATTGTCGATAAACAAGACACAACCGATAGTCGCAGATACTGCTTGGGTGACTAAGAACAAGAAAGCATCGGTCATGTATGTCGTCCAGTTGTGCAATTTGGGCATATCGTATGCCAATATGTTGCAGATGGGCAATGCAGGGCAGCAATATCAGACGGCACTGTCGGTAGCGGAAACTGGCATGGTCACAAAAGACAAGGAAGTGCAAAAGGCATTGGCAGATTTGTCGGCCGCTTTGAGCGACGGAGAGTGCAGCAAGGCTTGGTTCGACTATAATGTACAGGTTGGTTCGGCCGAACGGCTGATAAAGCAAAAGGAATTCATTAAGGCTCGTTCAACGTTGTCAAAGGCGGCAGGCATTGCCAGGGCAAACTACAAGTGCAACTTGACCGATTCTGTGGTTCAAAAGCGTTCTGACGACATAGAAACAATATGTGAGTATCAGCAAATGGTCAATTCCATTCAGCCGTTGCTTGAGCAGAAGGAATTTTCGAAAGCTCTTGAGACATATGTGGCCGCAACTGAATTTTTCAAGGATAGCTGCAAAAACAAGTTTGGCATAAAACACAAGGACGTATTTGAATATGTGTTTGAAAATCAGTATTCAGGCTTATTGGACGTGGCTGTCGTTTACTATGCCGACATCAACGAATTGAAGAAATCACTAAAACTTTTGGATGAACTGTATCGCAGATATTTCGAGCCGATGTGGGCACGCGAGAGTCAGTCGAAACTGGGCATTGAATTGGCCCGCCGTGATTTCAGACGTCACCCCGGAGCAGATCCCAAACAGAAGGTCTTGGATTACACTCGTGGCGACAAATGGTATAACAATCTGAAAAAGGCCTATTTGCAGGAATGGATCGACAATTCGACAGAAAACCTTAAAAGCCCAGCAGATAATTAGTCACGTGTTTTGCCTTGCACTTGTCGTTATATTGGTATGTGAATGTTTCTTTCACAGCAATGCCATTGCTAAAATGTTTATTTTTGCAGACTAAAATGCTTTGTGATGAACAATCTAGAATTCAAATTGAATACAATACCAGAAGCCGTTCGGGCAATAAAAAACGGCGATTTTGTGATAGTTGTCGATGATGAGGATCGTGAGAATGAGGGCGATTTTGTGATTGCCGCTGAAAAAATCACTCCCGAGAAAGTCAATTTCATGTTGAAAAACGGGCGCGGCGTATTGTGTGCGCCAATAACCATTGACAGATGTCACGAATTGGAGCTCGACCACATGGTCGAAAACAACACATCTATTTTGGGAACGCCATTCACTGTCTCTGTCGACAAGATAGAAGGCTGCACCACTGGCGTTTCGGCCGCAGACAGGGCGGCAACCATCAAGGCATTGGCCGATCCTGATTCAAAACCATCAACATTTGCGCGTCCTGGGCATATTAATCCGTTGTATGCTCAAAACAAAGGCGTTATACGTCGCGCTGGACATACCGAGGCGGCTGTCGATTTGGCCCGTTTGGCAGGTCTCAATCCTGCAGCCGCGCTCATCGAAATAATGAACGAGGACGGCACCATGGCACGTATGGATCAATTACAGAAGATTGCCAATGAATACAACATCAATATTATCACCATAAAAGACCTCATTGCTTACCGTCTGCAACAGGAATCACTTATCGAACGCGGTTCGGAAGTGCATCTTCCTACTGCTTATGGCGATTTCAGGCTCATACCATTCCTCCAGAAATCAAATGGCAAGGAACACATTGCGCTTATCAAGGGAAAATGGGATAAGGACGAGCCGATATTGGTTCGTGTCCATTCGTCATGCATGACGGGCGATATTTTCGGCTCAAAGCGCTGCGAGTGTGGCGAGCAGTTGCATAAGGCGATGCAGACTATTGAGAGCGAAGGCAAAGGCGTCATCATATATATGAACCAGGAAGGTCGCGGAATAGGCCTGATGGCAAAAATCAAGGCATACGAATTGCAAGAACAGGGTTACGATACCGTTGATGCCAACATTCATTTGGGTTTTGATGCCGATGAACGTGATTATGGCGTTGGCGCCAGCATATTGCGCGAACTTGGTGTCAGCAAGATGCGCCTGATGACGAATAATCCCGTAAAGCGTATCGGACTAGAGGCTTACGGACTTGAGATTGTCGAGAATGTGCCTATCGAAATTGAGCCTAACGAGTACAACGAGTTCTACATGCGCACAAAAAAGGAGCGCATGGGGCATACTCTCAAGATGATACACAGCAACAACAAATAGCATGAAGACCATCTGCGTTTTCTGCAGTTCCAATTTGGGAACGGATCCGACATACCAGCAGGTGGCAACGGAGATGGGAGCGGAGTTGGCATCAAACGGATTCAATGTCGTATATGGCGGTGCCAATGTCGGGCTGATGCGTTGCATGGCCGAAGCGGCAATTGCCGGCGGAAGTGAGGTCACGGGCGTCATAACTCATTTTTTGGCAGGCAAGCATCTTACTCAGCCAGGTTTGAAAGAGTTGATTTCTGTTGAGACAATGCATGAACGCAAGGCCAAAATGAACGAATTGTCTGACGGCTTTATTGTCATGCCAGGCGGTTTCGGCACCATGGAGGAGATGTTCGAAATATTGACAGAAGGACAGTTGGGATTCCACAATAAGCCAGTAGTGGTGTTGAATGCCAATAATTTCTATCGGCATCTGAAGTCGCAGTTCGAGTTTATGATAAGCCAGAAAATGTTGTTGGAGCCGCACGCCCATATTGTGCAGTTTGCCGACACGCCTCAAGATGTGATTGTAAAACTGTTGCAATACAAGCCTCAGTCGGCAGGAAACTGGATTGACGATATCCATCGCGATAACGGACATATCGTTGAACAGTAATGCTTTTGCGCGATAAAGGCAGATTAATTCCTCATATCGATAATCTCAACGCCTGGGTATTCCTTAACATCAAAATTGAGTGACGATTCGTCAATCTTTTGGTTTGTGTCGAATTTGGAAAGCGTCAGTGTATATCTTGTCCCGTCTTTTTGGAAACATTTTATCTGATAAAGGTTGTTGTCGGGTGTGAACCAATATTTGATCTTGAAGTAGGGCTTCTTGATGTCCTCTGGAGCCAATTCTACAATTTGCATTGTCTTGCCATTTATTTCCTCAATGTCACCCATGACATATTTAAATTTCTGGTTGTGAATTGTATAAAGCGATAGTGGGTCGCTTAGAAATAGGTCTTCAGGCGCATCTTCGCTTGACGTTTCAATAGGGGAGATGGTCACTTCGTTGCTTTCGGTAAGATAAACCCAACGGGTTTTGCCGTCGCTGAAAGTTACTGTGTTGTCGACATCCATTCTGAATTTTTTGCCTTTTATTAGAAGCTTGCCACTATAACTCTCGCTTTTGCCGTCGGCTAGGTTCTCGAAAGTGTAGTCGAAACTGGTGCTTATGTTCTTGTATGTGGATACTTTTTGTGCGGCTTTGTCGAGTAGATCTTTGGCTTCCGGGTCTTTTTGCGCGAAACAGCTGATCGACAAGCAAACAATTAAGGATAGTAGTGCTTTTTTCATTTCGATATTAATGAAGAGTTTCAAGTAGTCTGTCCAATGCCAGTTCGTCGGGAATCAGCACTTGGCGGGCCTTGCTACCTTCAAACGGGCCTACAATTCCAGCGGCCTCGAGTTGGTCGACAATTCGCCCGGCCCTATTGTAGCCTATTGAGAATTTACGCTGAATTAACGAAGTGGATCCTTGCTGGCTGATTACTATGATACGGGCGGCCTCTTCAAACAGCGAGTCGCGTTTTGAAAGGTCTATGTCGCTTGAACCTCCGCCGTCGATGCTTCCTTCAGGCACATATTCTGGCAGTATGAACGCTGTGGGGTAGCTTTGCTGCCTTTCAATGTGGTCCATAATCTTTTCCAGCTCAGGGGTGTCGACAAATGCGCATTGCACGCGTGTCGTTTCGCTACCGAGCGATATCAGCATATCTCCACGGCCAATCAACTGATTGGCGCCAGGCGCGTCCAAAATGGTGCGCGAGTCGATCATGCTCATTACGCGGAATGCGATTCGGGCGGGGAAGTTGGCTTTTATCAAGCCTGTGATGATGTTTGTAGTTGGCCTTTGTGTGGCAATTATCAAGTGGATTCCGATTGCGCGGGCCAATTGTGCCAAACGTGCTATTGGCAACTCAACTTCCTTGCCTGCGGTCATGATCAGGTCGGCAAACTCATCAATAACCACAACAATGTAAGGCAAGAAACGGTGCCCGTTGTTGGGATTGAGCTGTCGGTTGATGAATTTTGCGTTGTATTCCTTTATATTACGGCAAGCTGCGTTCTTAAGCAAGTCGTATCGACTATCCATCTCGATGCAAAGCGATTGCAGTGTATTGACTACCTTTTGAGTGTCGGTGATTATGGCGTCTTCGGCATCGGGTAGCATTGCCAGGAAGTATTTTTCCAGTTTCTTGTAAAGCGTCAGCTCCACCTTCTTTGGATCGACAAGCACAAGTTTCAGTTGTGCTGGATGCTTCTTGTATAGCAACGATGTCAGTATCGCGTTCAAGCCTACAGATTTGCCTTGTCCAGTCGCGCCAGCCACAAGCAGGTGTGGAGTTTTTGTTAGGTCGAACACGAATGTCTCGTTTTGGATGTTTTTGCCGATGGCCACAGGCAACTCGTAGTTCGATTCTTGAAACCTCTTTGAGGCCAGCACGGTACGCATGGCCACTGTTTGTGGCTTGGCGTTAGGCACCTCGATGCCTATTGTTCCCTTGCCAGGAATAGGAGCAATGATACGGATTCCTAGAGCGGCAAGGCTTAGGGCGATATCGTCGCTCAGGTTCTTGATTTTCGATATCTTTATGCCTTTGGCAGGAACAATCTCATATAGGGTGATGGTTGGTCCGACGGTTGCGTTAATCTTGTCAATCTGAATTTTATAGTCGTTCAGCGTCTCAACAATCTTGTTCTTGTTGGCAATGAGTTCGTCTTCGGTAACGGCATTGTTGTTTTGTTCGTAGTCGTTAAGCAGGTCTATCGATGGCAACTTATAGTTTTCGAGGTCAAGAGTGGGGTCGTAGGGGCCCATTTCTTCGCGGTCGATCTCTTTGGCTGATTGGCTTTCTTCTTCAGGAGTGTCAATCACAGCCATTTCCACTTCGTCGTTATCATCCCGGGCCGAATCTTCCGAGCTGTCTTCGTCTTGATAGTCTTCGTCTATGCTCCCTTCATTTTTGGTTGTGTCGATGATTTCAAACTGATTGTCATTGGTGTATTCGTCATTAGTTGGATTGTCGTCAATCAGTTTCGATTCTATGTCATTCAGATTGTCGAATGCATATTGTAGGGGTTGGCTTTCTTCTTGGCTGTCAGATTGTTCGACTGTTGTAGTGGTGGTTATTTCGAATTTCAGGAGGTCGGCATCTTGATTGTTGCCCGAATCGGTTTCGATGTCATTGATGTCGGGTTCCTCATCTGATCCTGGGAATACGGGTTGTTCGTCGTCGGCTGTGTCTGATGCTTGTGCGTCGTCTTCGCTTTCCGACGTCAAGGATTCCGATTCGGGTTGCTCTTCATTTTCTTCATCTACTGGCAAGTCAGATTCAACAACTTTTTGTGCGAGTAGGTTCTTTGCGAAAAGCTTTGTGCGTGATATGAAGTTGTCGAAGGTGAACGACAATATGACGAACAGCACGGTTGCAAGCACAATGCCTGTGCCGAGTTTGCCGATTATCGCATTCATCCATTCGCTTACGAAAAAGCCGTTGGCGCCGCCTGGTACAAATGCTGAATGGTGGAAAATATAGCCCAAGGCAACTGACCCCCAAATGGAGTAGGCTATCGACAGTTTTATTGTGCGTCCGATTGGCCATGTTTTCAGCTTTAGCAGTTTCATTGCTATTGTCGACAGCACAATTATTAGAGTGAAAGCCGGCAGTCCGATCCATTTGTACATGAACCGTTGTGCCAGGAATGCTCCGAGCGTGCCAGACCAGTTACTTGCCACAATGTTCGGGTTGAAGAATAGCTTGTTGAGTGGCACGTCAAGTGTGCTTTGGTCGATTCGCCATGTAAACAGGTATGATATGAATGCAAAAGTCAGATAGACCGAAAGTGATGCTATGCACAATCCTGCGATAGTGCGTCTGCGGTCACTGACATTTATTGCAGAGTCATCAATTGAGTCATTTTTCTTTGTCATTGTATTGCTTTATTGTGCAAACGGAAAAGTGCGCAAAATGTTGTCTAATGTTTTTGTCCAATAGCGTTGAATATGCTGTCCATCTGCGAGCGTCTTACGCGTTCATATCCATCAGGTATTTCGAATGCTGTATTTGGCACTTTTTCGTCATAATAATCAGTTGCTTCCACTTGCATCGGTATGCCGTTCATGTTCAGCCTGAATTCCATTAGCATTCCCGGAATTTTGTTCAGTGGCGTGTTGGCCGTGGCATTTTTGATTTTTATGTCGGTAGTGTAGAATACGTCGAACTCACAAATGTCGGGAATTGTGACTATAGCGTGTTTGCAGTTAAACCCGATGATGTCTTTTGTGATGTCATCGAATTCGATTTGCATGTTGTCAGGCTTTTCCATACCGTAAAATCCTTCGCCTGCCGTTGAAATGTAAAGAAATTTCTTGTTTAGGATTTTCAGGAGGGTATAGGCGTTTTGGTCATTGTCTTTGATGAACGATGATTTGAATATGCCTAGCCAGCCTTCAAGTTCCAAAAGCACATTGTCGTCTTTGAACTTCATTGTTATGTTCGAAGGAAGCAGTCCAATTATCGGGTTTTCCTTTTCTGACGAGAGGTATGTGATTTTGTATTTTATTGAGCCTTCCTTTATATTTTTGTGACAACTGCTTTTCGAACAGCCAGATACAATTGCGCACGCCAATAGGACAGATGCTATCATCCATTTGCAATTGTCAAATATGTTGTGGTTTTTCAGGTTCAAAATGCTTCAATTGTCATTTGTGGTAAAGGTATCATATATCGATTCAAAAACCGATTTTTTTGGTACTTTTTTTCCACAAAAAAGCCCAACCGGTTAAGGTTAGGCTTTTGGGTATGTTACGTCAGTTTTTTACCAAGCGAACATTGGACGAGGTTGCATCATCTCGTTGACTTCTGCCTTGACTGTTGCAATCACCTTCTCGTTTTCTGGGTCAGCCAGTACGCGGTCAATCATGTTTACAATGATGTCCATGTCGGACTCTTTCAAGCCACGTGTCGTGATGGCTGGTGTGCCAAGACGCAAGCCGCTTGTCTGCATTGCCGAGCGTGTGTCGAACGGAACAAGGTTCATGTTTACGGTGATGTCGGCTGCTACAAGTGCCTTCTCTGCAACCTTGCCTGTCAATTCTGGATATTTAGGACGAAGGTCAACAAGCATTGAGTGGTTGTCGGTACCGCCTGACACGATGTAGAATCCCTTGTCCATCATGCCTTTGGCAAGTGCGGCGGCGTTTGCCTTTACTTGCTTTTGGTAATCCTTGAACTCTGGAGTCAATGCCTCGCCAAATGCTACGGCCTTGGCTGCGATTACGTGCTCAAGCGGGCCACCTTGTTGTCCTGGGAACACTGCTGAATTGATGAGTGAGCCCATTGAGCGGATTTCGCCTTTCTTGGTAGTCTTTCCGAATGGATTTGGGAAATCCTTGCCCAAAATGATGACGCCGCCACGTGGGCCACGCAATGTCTTGTGGGTGGTTGATGTTACAATGTCGGCATATTTTACAGGGTTGTCCAAAAGTCCTGCTGCGATAAGTCCTGCAGGGTGTGCCATGTCAACCATCAGAAGTGCGCCGCAAGCATCTGCTATTTCACGCATGCGCTTGTAATCCCATTCGCGGCTGTAGGCTGAACCGCCACCGATAATCAATTTCGGCTTTTCGCGCATTGCCACTTCTTCCATTTCGTCGTAGTCAACGCGGCCTGTCTCTTGTTTCAGGTGATATGCGCAAGGTTGGTAGATGATGCCTGATGTGTTTACTGCTGAACCGTGTGAAAGGTGTCCGCCGTGAGAAAGGTCAAGGCCCATGAATTTGTCGCCTGGCTTCAGTACTGCCAAAAGCACGGCGGCATTGGCTTGTGCGCCAGAGTGAGGCTGAACATTGGCAAATTCGGCGCCGTAGATTTTCTTCAGGCGTTCGATAGCCAGTGTCTCAACTTCGTCAACGACCTCACAACCGCCATAGTGACGTTTGCCAGGATAGCCTTCTGCGTACTTGTTTGTAAGGCAAGATCCCATTGCTTGCATAACTTGATCGCTCACAAAGTTCTCTGATGCAATCATTTCGATGCCACGTTTCTGGCGGGCATATTCCTTGTCGATAAGGTCGAATACCACGTTGTCTTTATTCATCTTCTTAATTGTTTGATTTATATGAATTTTATTGTTCTGTTGATTCTATTGGGAATTGGCGGCGGAAACTCTCCTCAAGCGAAATGATTGTTTCCGTGCGTTCTACAATGTCGAGCCGTTGCAGTTTGTCTGACAATATTTTACGAAGATGTTCATTGTCGTGTGCCATTACTTTCAGGAAAAGCGAATAGTTTCCTGTGACGTAGTGGCATTCAACTATCTCCGGAATTTTGCGCAACTCTTCGGCTATGTCGTGGTAGAGACACGCTTTTTTTAGGTTGATTCCGACAAATGCGCAAGTCTTGTAGCCAAGGCTCTGTGGGCTGACAATGAATTCAGATCCTGTTATCACGCCAAGATTTGTTAGCCGTTGGACACGTTGGTGAATGGCGGCCCCAGACACTCCACACTCGCGCGCAACTTCAAGGAAAGGAGTCCGCGCATCCTTCGATATTATTGACAGGATTTGCTTGTCAAGATTGTCGATTTTGGAGTTGTTGTCCATAAGATTTCACCATCACTTAACGGCGTGCAAAGAAAACTATTTCTTTGGTAATTATTTCATGCTGAAACTTAAATTTATCATCGTTAAGTTAACAACTATAGAATATATAGAGTAAACAACCAAGCCCAATTAATTATTCAATAATTAAGCTACATTTTTGTAGAATTCAAACAGCCGGCGTAGAAAAGTCAAGTTTTTCCCCATGTCTTCTGTTGATTTTCAACTGAATATTGTGCAGTGCCTTATTCGACACGGAACTCAAGTCTGTGCCTTTTGGCAAGTATTGTCGGATAAGTTTGTCGGCATTTTCAATGGCGCCTTTTTGCCACGAGGAATAAGAATCGGCAAAGTACACAGTGACATTCAGTTTTTCAGCAATGAGTTTATGCGCGGCATCATGTTAATCTTTTACATTGGGGGCACTTGTCTCCCTTTTTTTTGTGTTGTTCCTATTGCAGAAATTGCACTTCTATCTTGAATCTTTACCTTCCAAAACGCCATCCAATTCTTGGACAAACTCATTCTCATTAGCGTAATTATAAAACGGTACACCCGTAATCCGATAATGGTCCGATTCAAATGTCAATTTCTTTTCTCGAATTTTCTTCAGAAAATCTTCTTTCCATTTGTCCTTGCTTTCCAAATGTCCGCCTTTGGGTTCAATAAAGACTTGCAAAACCTGTTCTTCGCCTGTTTTTCTTTTGCAGAAAAGAACAAAATCCGGCTCGAAAGCACGTCCTATTTCATCATATATCTTTAACACTTGTTCGTTACGAATCAGGTAAATGTCACTGAAATTTTCCTGCAAATTACTAAAACGCCCAGCGAACATTTCCACGAACTTCTTTTCTTCGCTTGTGCCATAGTTCGCATTATAGGCGTACCAGTCTTTATCTGCTAAGAAATCTTCTTGTCCTTTAGTGCGTTCTTCGTTCACTTTCTTATTGATATGCAGTTTCTTGTCGGTGAATTTTTCGTACAGTTTTCCGTAGGTGAAATCCGACCCTTCATATTCAGCATCATTTTGCTTAATCTCCGTTTCAATGCTTTTCAAAAGGATTTTCAAGGCTTGCAAATAATCGGCATTTGTGATTTTTTCGATATGCTGTTTGTCTCCAATAAAAGTAATACCAAATCCTCCCAAATAGTCTTCTTCAGAAATGAAATCATCTGAGGATTTTATTTTCGGACAATACTTTTGCAGGTTATTGAAATAGAAAAAAGGGCTGGTTGTCAGAGCATAACGCACGACATGGTAAGGCATTTGCGAAATTGTGATGCTTTTACGTTCGTTCAATGAAGTTTCTGATGATGTTGTTTCCGTATCATCCCAAACATTGGTCACTGCGCCTTTTCCCGATGATAGCGTAAATTCAATATTTGTTTTCCTTACATTCAAGTCTTTGAGTGATTTTACTTTATCATGGGATTTTTCAATTTTTAGATTGTAAAAAACTTTGGCATTCTTGTAAAAATCCGTTTGTTTGAACGACTCTTTCAATTTCAATTCCTTTTCAACAAAATCGTCTTCATCTTCGTAAATGCCGGTTTCAACAAGGGCTTTTTTAAGTTCGGAAATGTAACGGCTGTCTTCTTTTGTGTGATAGTAAAGTTCTTCCAAAACTTTCATGTCGTTGTCGATGTCGCTGTCAAATTTGCGGGTGAATTTGTTCTGCCCTTTTTCCAACGCAAACGGATAGTATCTTGCGCCACGACCGATAAGTTGCGCTTCTGAAATTGTTGTTGTCCCAATCTTTCCTTTATTGCTTCCGCCGGTATTCTGACCTTCGTACATACGCACAATGTCGAAAAGATTCAGCACGTCCCAGCCTTCATTGAGTTTCTGCACTGCAAAAATGGCACGTATAGGATTATTTTCGTCTTCAAGCGTGTTGAGTAATATCTGATTCTTTTCCAGTTCGTTATCGTTGGCACTGAGACAATTTTCGGGTTTGAAATTTGATTGTAACCGTTTTACAATTTCGTTGCTGTCAACGCCTTTTGCATCAAAAAACGAAAACGCTTTGTTCAGAATCTTTATTTGCTGATTGTTACGGACTTCGTCTATTTCTGTTGCAGTAAGATTTTCAATCAATTTGTGAAAATTCTCTTTGTTGCGATTGTTTTCTACAATGGTCTTCTTAGCCTTGAAAAGAATAACAGGTTTTAAGTTGATATTGTGCGAAGTCGCCAATTCCTGACGGTAAAGATTTAAAACCAATGCCTGAATGATACGGTGTTTTTCATCGAATTGCGAACGGAGAAGATTGATTTCCTTTGAATATCCGTCCTTGCGAAACTCCGCCAAATCGTAGCGGAACAGCACTTTGTTCAGGTATTTGGTTTTGATGTTCGAGTCCTCATAGTCCGCTGTTGCGGTGAATTCAAGCAAAATGTTGTCGTAATTCTGTTCGTGGATTTTCTGTACGGTATCTTCAAATGTTCCGAACATTTCGCCTTGTCTTGTTCCTGCATTCAGATGATGGGCTTCGTCGGCAATCAGCACGATTTTCTTGTTTTGAAAGTCTTCGTATGTGAGCGCATTTTCTTTCGTGCTGTTCAAATCAATATGCAATTGCTGAATGGTGGTAAACTTGATATTGATGTTTTTATCATCCGACTCGTCGAATGTTTCCACTTCGTGCACAGCGATTTCGTTTCCTCCAAAAATAATTTTCTCCGCAAAAAGATATTTGCCCGTGTTGGCATTCAGAAAATTGTCTTTTGTTTTCTGGATGATGTTGTTTGAGTTGACGAAAAACAGGAAATTGCGGTAGCCTTGCTCGTATAAATACAGCATGGCACCGGCCATAATCATAGTTTTCCCGCTACCCGTTGCCATATTGAAAAGCAAATGATATGGGCGTGGCTGTTTGCCGTCAAATTCGTTGTTATAAAAAGTTATAAAACGCTGAAACGCTTCCCTTTGATATGGGCGCACCGTGTGTTTTAGATTCTTGGAAATACAATCCGGAATTTCTGTTTCTGAAATTGTCCGTTTGCCAAATTCAGTAAGTATTGTATCATATAGAAATTGCTGTGGCATAATTTGTTACAAATTAGAGTAAAACGCTTTGGTAACATTTTTTTCTTCTTCGGTTGTGGCAAAACGCTTGTCGTTCATATCGCTCACATTCACATAGAGTTGGTTTTTGTCCAGCAACTCACAGAGTACCTGCTTTTGTTGTTTCAACTCCAATTGCTTGAAGTCTTCGATGTTCTCTTCCTGCGTTTTGATGTCCACATTGTAGTTGAGGAAAGATTTTTCTTTCATCTGTTTCCAAATCTTCAGAAGTTTTTCCGAAGAGTCTGCCTCTTCAATTCTTTCAATAAATGCCTGATTGTATTTCTTGAGTTCGAGATAAACAAAGTTATTGCGGTTATAACGACCATTTGCACTATCTTCCAATGACGAATTTTGCGGATTCCATCCAACGGATTTGCTGATGCCTCCTTGTTCGCCGTTGATAACATTCTGTAACCGTGATGTTATCAACTCCATTTGACTATCAATTTGTTCACAACTGATATATTGACGATTCATTTTGTGCGCAACTGCAGATGTTGTACCAGAACCACCGAAAAAGTCAAGAACGATGTCTGATTTTTTTGTTGTTAAATTTATTATTCTTTGAAGTAGTTTTTCAGGTTTTTTACCATTTTTCATATCAACATTTCCTTCAGATGCATTTGTTTGAAAAATACTATCATCCCAAAAATCGGATATTAGCAATCCAAAACTTTTTGAATTTCCATCTGTCACAATCCTATCTTTTAAAGGAATAAAGACCCCTCCTTTATAAATCAATTTTAAAACACCATTAGAATCTGTGAATTCAATAACATCGTTAGTAGTAGTACTTTTATTTATGAC
>JAZUEN010000079.1:0-5075 GCA_045640185.1 Bacteroidales bacterium | reverse complement strand
ACGGCCTAAACGCTCAAGCACATATTCGCGCACCTTTTCAAGTGCAGCAAATGTTGAATAGTAGCTCTCGTCGTTGGGCAGCCACTCGCTGAGCGATGCGCCATAGTGCGCCACCATGGTGTCGCGCCATGCATCGAGGCTCTGCATCTCGGCACACTTGTAGGGAAGCAGCCACTCGCAGAACTCGTCAAATGTCACGTGCTCGGCAAAACGGTTGCACCGCCAAGTGTCGAACGCCTTGTCGATGCTACCGATAAGATAATCTGCCTTCATTATTTTGATGTCTTGAATCGTCTGGCTATTCAATCCCAAAAACTGATGTTGTGACAAGTAAAGCAACGAATCGGACTGCTTGCTCGGCTCCATGCCCGAACGTGCAAGGTTGAGAGCAATCTGGTAGTAATCGTTGATGCGGTCGGTTGCATAAGAAAAATGCCCCGGCATGTTGGCTATCAGGTAGCTTGCAGCCTCTAGTTTTTCGGCATCGCCTTCAGCCTCGTAATGTGTTAAAACCTTTTCTATCTCTGCACGGTTGTCTCCAGCTATCTCAAGCGCCTGTTCAAGCGCCGAGGGCGCACGAAAACATGATGTCAGCGACAATGCGCCTGCAATGATTAAAATATTGTATTTCATTTGATTATATATCATTTTCCATTATATGCCTGCCCGGTTGGCAAATAATCCTGCACCCGGCAACTGAAAATCAGCTTGCGGTTCTCGAAAAGAAAAAGATTGCACCACTGCGCCAGTCTTCAAGATACTCATCGCCAATGCGGTATGGCAAGACATACTCGAAAAACGCGGAATCCGACAGATGCGAATTCCAGCTTTGCCCGTAGAATTGGAATGCGCTTTTTATGTTGCGGTTCAGGTATTCGGCTGTAAGCTGACGCATGTCGGGTATGTAGCGAGTAGGCGCTGAACGGTGAGTCTGAAAAAAGTTTTCGAGCAGTTTCTTCTCCTCGTGAAACGAGACATCGGTTAGTGACAACGAATCGAGATACGGATAAAAATCGAGTAAATCGGCATTGTCGGTTGTGTAGTAATGCCTTGCGTTTTCAAGAAGGAAATCGGCGGATTGCGATTCCTTTTCGTTAAGGTTGCTGTATAGTTCTTTTTTATTTACAGAACCTAAATTGCATGATATTGCTACTATCAGCAATGTGGCTCCGATTATGCAAAGCGAATGAGATTTCATTTTCTTTATATTGAAGTTTTCTTTTGCACCCTTCTGTCTTGAATCTATGCTATTACTTATCAATATGGGATTCAGTATAGAATACAGTTAATTGGTTTTCAATTTACAACGTTAACCTTCAACATCAAAATCTGCATTTCCATTGAGTTGTCTTTCAATGTGGCATAAACTTTTGTATCGCCGTATTTGCCATGAGTGTCAAGTGTCATTCTGATGAGTGCGGTATCGTTACCTGGCACCTTGTACCTCGAAACGGAATATGACGTACACGTACATTCAGGGTTAACTCCCTCTATATAAGCGGTATCATCGCATACATTTGTCACGACAAAGTCGGCAACCAGCAGAGTGTCATCCGTTACTGTTCCAAAGTCGATTACAGAATGGTCAAGTGAGAGGCAACTTTTCTCCAAACGCTCATATTGCACAGTGTCCGTTTCTGTCATTTCGGCTGACAGCGGTTGTGGCTGTGCAACTGGTTTTGTTTGTGTATAACGCGTAATTATAACAATTGAAGCCACAATCACCAACACGCATGCAATGTCAAATATTTTACTTTTAGACAATTTCATCTTTCTATTTGAGTTTATAATCCAGTATTACAAGGTTGCCTGCATTTTTCAGTTTTTCGGCATCGGCAGGAGTGAAGTTTCCGTTGCCTGACAAGGCCTGCGCTTCTGATACAGATAGGTACATTATGCAGTGTCCTTCAGTTAGCGAGCAGAATGTACCTGCAACCGGGAATTTCGCATCTTGTGCCTGGTTAAACATTGGCACATTGGCAGTCAGGTTGTTTTTGCTGTCAATGGAGCAGATGTATTTCATAAATCTCCCATTATTCTTTAATGAATAACTAAAGCACAAATTCCTATTTGTTCGTGTGATGTCTTCTATTTTATCAACAACTTTTCCTGCCGTTTCAATTTTTTTCAGAATAGTTTTTGCTTTGGGCAACTTGTCGGTATTGGCAAATTCCAAATTGAGATACGGGCACAGATTGTTACCACAGAATCGGTATATGGTATGGTCAAATGCCTTAGTGGCAAACACTTCGTTTCCGATTCTGCTAAAAGGATTCATGGCATACGTGAAATGTTCGTTTTTCATTGGTTCCCAACTGATAGTTGTCTGTTGTTTTTCGGCGTTGAATATCACATAGTTGAATCCGCTGTTGTTTGAATGGTTCGAGAACAGCAGGATGTCCTTGCCGTTGAGCACCACAAGGTTCTTGTACCAACTGCCAGTTAGGTATTGTGTTGCGTAATTGCCATCAATGCTGTATTTAATAATATGCTGATTATCACTATTGTCGAGTATGTATATGGCGTTGTTGTATATGTCGAAATCCATTATGGAGCTTTGTAGCTTTATTTTGTTTATGAAATTGCCATTACTGTCGAATATCAGCAAAGAGTTGTCGTCAATGTCGCTAATGACATATTTGTCAAGATACTTCTTTATTTTGCCCACACTCAACGGCGACATTTGCGACTCTTTTGACGACTGTAACGCCACAATGCTGTACGACTCGAAAAGGCTTTCCGAAGTGGTTGCTTTTTGCGGGTCGATTGTCACTGCGGTTTCTGTCTGGGCATTAGCGTCAAGCGTAAGTAATGCAACAAGGGCAATCAGCAAGTGTTTCATTTCATTAAAGTTTAAAGTTTGAATTTATAGATAGTAAGTCGTTCTTCGTCTTCGTCGCATACAATGTTGGAGTAGTAGTAGGGGGCAATGTAGCCCGTCACCTTAAACTGCTCAGGTATTGCCACATCGCCCACGAGAGTCTCGCCTTCGTATATCTGCATGCGGTCTTGGTTGTTGTCGCCACCAGTGCGATAGGTGCGGAAAATGTGTCCGTTGGCCATGGTCATTGATGTGAAATAGCCTTTTTCTGCCAATTCCTTGCGGAGAAACGGATTTATCTTATCAAGTTCAGTTGGTATTTTTCCGTAATCCTTTGTAATGCCTATTCCATCGTAGCCGAAAGCCGACAAAAGATTGTAGTCGTTGTCATATTTGTACATTACGCTATCAGCTTGAAAGCCGACATAGAAATTGCCATCGCCATCGATTTGGAAGAAATGCTCATACACTGCTGTGCACATTGGCACATTTGGCGATACTCGGCCAAACACCCTATCTACCTCGCCTTTGTCCTTGTCTATTTCCATTATTATTCGGGACTTTTTGTACCATTTCTCGCCAACTTGGGTGAAGTCTATCAAGTCATCGCTCGCTCCTTCAACTGCAATAAACAGTTCGTCATGATAAAAATTAATGTACAAATCTTCATAAACCGGGCTATAATGTCGGAGCTGCTTATATACGGGTTCTGTATTGTTTCCGATGTTAAAGTAATGATAGTATGTGGTGCCAAGAAATTCATACGAAGGGGATATCGTATATATATTGTCGGTCGTACTCATCAGTATATGGTTGCCATTTTCATCAATGGCATATCCATATATATTTTTTGTTGGCACTTCTCCACGTCCACGGCCTTGACCGACATGTCTTCCATGAATATTCAATTCACTGTCAAATACATATAGCCAAATGAAATACTTATCCATGAAATAAATGGTGTCATTTCTGACCGCTGTATATCCTTTGAAGCTTGTATTTGGCAGAGTTATGTTTTGCATTTCAAACTTGAGCGAATCGTATTTGATTTCTTTTGGGCTGTTTTGTGGCGTGGCAAAGAATTTGTCCCTATCGTCATTATTACAACCGACAAACGATAAAATCATTGTTGCAAATAGAAGCAACAGCTTGGTGTTGGAATTGAATTTCATTTCATTATATTTTTTGATTCTTTCGAGAGCGTATCACAATCATTCAATTTTGACCGCTCTCGTTGATTATAACCTCTTAATGACAATTAGCGTAACACATCTCACATTGTCTACTGCCAGAATAAGTCGCGCATGGGCTTCCCCAGCCAGTGCTTGAGCATATTGATCCACCAAATAACTTGCACCAACAAACTACGCTATTGCCACTTTCAGCAACAGCAAATGCACTTACTTCTGATGGAGAAAGATTTTTTTGCGCAGAAATCATAAAAACGGTAGCCATAGCAAAAGCCAAGGCTCCAATTCTTAAAATACATTTGTTTTTCATGTTTTGTTTCATTTCATCAAAGAAAACCTTATTGTTCAGTAGTTTTTGCCAAATTGCTAAGCAATTATTCGACCATTCCATAGTGTTTGTGCCTGCAATATAGCGTATTAATTTTTTTTGATTACAGTGAGAGTGTATCGCAATTATCAAATTTTGATACACTCTCATAGATTAAAACCTATTATCTGCAATTTGAGTCATATGTTTCGCAAAGCCCATTGCCTTGATAAGTTGCACATGTTTTTCCCCAACCTGTGCATGAGCATATTGAACCACCAAATATCCTGCAACTGCAAACTATGCCAACATTGCCACTTTCACCATCAGCGTATGCACTTACTTCTGATAGAGAAATATTTTTTTGTGCAGAAACCATAAAAACGGTTGCCATAGCAAAAGCCAAGGCTCCAATTCTCAAAATCAATTTGTTTTTCATGTTTTGTTAATAAAATTAAAATTAGAAAATTCCGCCCTGCCTTTCTCCGCCAGGCATGGAGGCTAATTTTACTCAAAATGCGCATTGGTTTTTAGCGCACCGAAAAATCAAAAAAAAAAAAACAGACCGCCAAATTTTTCTGCAACTTTTTGATAAATATCTTGCATTTTCTTCGTGTGAAGATTCAAGATAGAAGTGCAATTTCTGCGATAGGAAAAAGATGATAAAATTCCTTTGCAGAGGTTTGCCTAGCGGCAGGAGGTGCAAAACCTCCTGAGAGCGTCATATAGAGTGAACAACACAAAAAAAAGGAAGGCA
>JAZUEN010000078.1:0-92157 GCA_045640185.1 Bacteroidales bacterium | reverse complement strand
TCTTCTACTGTTCCGGTTATCACGTAGTCGGCAATCTTGTTGATTGGAGCGTCGGGGTCGCTGTTGACGGAGATGATGATTCCGCTGTCCTGCATTCCTGCAATGTGCTGTATCTGTCCGGATATTCCGCAAGCGATGTACACTTTGGGGCGGACTGTGAGTCCGGTCTGCCCGATTTGGCGGTCGTGGTCGCACCATCCGGCATCAACTGCGGCACGACTTGCGCCCACTTCGGCGTGGAGTTCCTTGGCCAGTTCAAAAAGTTTGTCGAATCCTTCTTTTGAGCCTACGCCGTAGCCACCTGCAATGACTATTGATGCGCCTTTAAGGTTGTGTTTGGCTTGCTCGACGTGGCGGTCGAGGACTTTGACAACGTATTCGGTTTGTGGCACATATTTAGCCACGTCGTGGCGAATGACTTCGGCTTGGTAGCTCTCGTCCAGTATTTCCTTTTTCATCACGCCTTCGCGTACGGTTGCCATTTGTGGCCTGTGCTCGGGGTTGACTATTGTTGCAACAATGTTTCCGCCGAAAGCGGGACGAATCTGGTATAGTTGTTGCTCAAAATGCTTTTTTTCAAAAGAGCCGTCGTCTTTCTTGACGTTCATATCGAAGTCGCCTATTTCAAGTTCGGTGCAGTCGGCAGTCAGGCCACTGTGAAGTGCCGAACTGACGCGTGGCCCAAGGTCGCGTCCGATGACGGTGGCGCCCATTAGGCAGATTTGTGGCTTTTCTTCCTTGAAAAGGTTGACAACCAATGCTGTATGTGGATTTGACGTGTATGGAAACAATCCTTCGGCATCGAAAATGTGAACTTTGTCGACGCCGTATTTAATGACTTGATTCTCAATGCCGTCAAGTCTTGTTCCGGCAATTACCGCCTCCAACTTGACGCCGAGCGTGTTGGCAAGTTTGCGTCCTTTGGTAAGGAGTTCTAGGGCGACATCTTTGACTTGTGTGTCTTCTATCTCGCAGTAAACAAATACGTTATTCATTAGCCAATCAGTTTTTCGTTCAACATTTCAACTATCAGGTTCTCAATATCGGCGTCAGAACTGGTCAGCCTTTTCGATTCCTTGGCCTTGAAGACGATGTTGACGACTTCCTTGACGTTTGTCGGCGAGCCAGCCTTGCCAATCTGTGCAGGGTCGGCGTCGATGTCGTCGGCGCCCCATTGCGTGATGTCAAGGTATGGCTTGTCGGGCATTGGAGCATCGGCAGGACGCTCAGCCTTGATAGTCGCTTTTTTGTATTTCATAATGTACCTTGCGTTCCGTGGTCGGCAAGGCGAGGCGCTTCCGTTGACAGTGACAACCAGCGGGAGCGGGGCTTCCACGGTCTCGACACCGCCGTCGATGTGGCGCTTGATGACTATTTTCCTCGTTTCTGGATTTATGGAGATGATTTCTTCGGCGTAGGTGACCTGAGTAAGCCCGAGTTTCTCGGCAATCTGTGGGCCAACCTGAGCAGTGTCGCCGTCAATGGCCTGACGTCCGCCAAGAATGATGTCGTATTCGCCTATCTTCTTGATTGCCTGTGCAAGAGTGTATGAAGTGGCCAATGTGTCGGCACCGCCAAGCGAGCGGTCGGTTACAACGTAGCCTTTGTCTGCGCCTCTGTAAAGTGCCTCGCGTATGATTTCGGCTGACTTTGGCAGTCCCATAGTTACAACGGAGATGGTTGATTCGGGGAATTGTTCCTTCAGCCTGAATGCTTGTTCCAGGGCGTTGAGGTCTTCGGGGTTGAAGACTGCCGGCAGGGCGGAGCGGTTTATGGTCCCGTCTTCCTTCATTGCGTCCTTACCTACGTTGCGGGTGTCGGGCACCTGCTTGGCCAAGACGATGATTTTTAGTCCTTTCATTACTTTGTATGGTTTGTATTTTTTGTTATTTCATTAGAAAATACCAGTGAATTGGCGTTGACCGTCAATCGATGCGTGGACTTTAACAAAAAGCGTGCTAAAGTCAGTTTTGCGTTTTGTAAAATTACTTTTTTCATCGTTAGAGCCTATACTTATATTATAAATGTGTGATAAATGTTGCCAAGACACCGCCATTTGGCATTGAGCCGGAATGTCCATAGATATTGCTTGCAGGTGTGGAAATCCACTATTTTTTTTTATTGAAATAATGTGTCAAGGTTTATTTTTGCCACAAATAAATATGCTATGAAATATAGATACAAAACAATAGGAACTTGCAGTCAACAGATTGATTTTGAACTCGATGATGACAATGTCATACACAACGTGCAGTTCTATGGCGGATGCAACGGCAATTTGCAAGGCATAAGTCGTTTGATTGACGGACAGACTGCAGAATCGGTTGTCGGCAAATTGGCTGGCATACAGTGCGGTATGAAGCCCACATCGTGTCCCGACCAGTTGGCGACAGCGTTGCGCAAGGTGCTGGAAAAGCGTAATCAACAGGTGTGAGATGGCAAAATAGTAAAAGCGTTCGTAAAATGTCTAGCAGGAGAACTTTTCTTTTTCATCTTTTGGCATTCGCCATAGTGTGTATTTGGGGAACGACGTTCGTATCGAGCAAGGTGTTGATAAATAACGGGTTGCGACCGCTGGACGTGTTCTTTTACCGATTTCTTATCGCCTATGTCTGCATATGGATCATATCGCCTCGAAAATTGTTCTGCGACAATGTGAAGGATGAACTGCTGGCGGTTGCGCTTGGCGTCACGGGCGGTTCTCTCTATTTCCTGACGGAAAATACGGCATTGCAGATTTCAACAGTGACCAATGTGTCGCTGATAGTGTGCATCACGCCAATTCTCACATCGATTTTGCTTGGCATCGGAAATAGGGACGAGCGGATGAATGTCAGGCAGAAGATAGGCTCGTTTGTGGCATTTGCAGGAATGGTGCTTGTCGTGCTTAACGGCAAGTTTGCGCTGAAACTGTCGCCTGTAGGAGATTTGCTTGCGTTTGCCGCGGCGTGGTCTTGGGCGTTCTACTCGCTCATAACCAAACGGCTGACTAAAGGCTACAGCAACCTGTTCGTCATAAGGAAAGTGTTCTTTTACGGACTGCTGACATTGTTGCCGATAATGGCATTTACAGGCTTGCGCACCGATGCCGGTGTTTTGTTCCAACCTCAGGTTTATATGAATCTGCTTTTCCTTGGGCTTGTGGCGTCGCTTTTGTGCTTTGTCTTGTGGAATGTGGTGATGCGTAACATCGGTGTGGTGAAGGCCTCTAACTACATATATTTCAATCCGGTTGTGGCAATAGTGACGGCGTCAGTAATAATAGGCGAACGTATAACACCGTTCGCTGTGCTTGGCACCGCAATGATTCTGCTAGGAATGTATAATGCTGAAGTCGGGAAAAAGGGCAAAAATCAGTAAAAGGCCATTTTCATGATAATGGAAAACATGGAATACGTTTTACGTATATTACTAATTGTAGAAAAAAAATGAAAAAAAAGGTAGGGTTTTGGGTGCCGTTTTTTGTCTATAAAATATATTTGAAACGTATTTTTAATTAAACTTAATTGATTATGGACGCAGATAATACGGTGAGGATGCTCGTCGGTCCACAAATGAAAATGCAATTTGTGGAGAAGGAGTTCCTGCCAGATGGCAAAGATGAGTATTACCTACGCAACAAGCAGACGAAAGAGCCCGCCAATGGCTGGCGTCATTTGCGCTCTGACGAGATTGAACGATTGGTAAAGAACAACAATAGTTGCGAGAATTGGGATGATTTTCTTGTAACAGACGAGTTCAGCCCTAAGCAGATAAAAAACAACAAATTCTACGGCCTTGTCCGAATAGGCGAAGTGCGCGACGCAATGTTGCAGTACCACGATTTGCGCCTTAACGTGGGCATAACCAACAGCGTGATAACATCGTGCGACATTGGCAACAATGTGGCCATTCACGATGTCCATTATATGTCGCATTACATCATTGGCGACAATTGCATAGTCTTCAACATTCAGGAGATGTGTTGCACAAATCACGCCAAGTTCGGCAATGGCATAGTAAAAGACGGCGAGCCTGATGAGGTGCGCATCAGTCTTGACCTGATGAACGAAACAGGATGTCGCAAGGTGTATCCGTTTGACGGAATGATCGCCGCTGATGCGTACTTGTGTGCTAAATATATTGACGACAAGCCACTGCAGGCGAAATTGGCATATCTGACCCAGACACGTTTTGACTCACATCGCGGATATTATGGTACAATCGGTACCAATTGCGTAATAAAGAATTCCGCAATACTGAAAGATGTAAAGATTGGCGATTGCTGCTACATAAAGGGAGCTAGCAAGCTGAAGAATATAACAATAAACTCTTCGGCTGAAGAGCCGTCGCAGATAGGCGAGGGAGTGGTGCTGGTAAACGGAATTGTAGGCTATGGCTGTCATATATTCTATTCGTGTACGGCAGTAAGGTTCGTGCTCGGCAACAACTCGAACCTGAAGTATGGCGCACGCCTCATTCACTCGTTTCTGGGCGACAATTCAACAATATCGTGCTGCGAGGTGCTGAACAACCTTATTTTCCCGGCTCACGAACAGCACCACAACAACTCGTTCCTTGTGGCTGCCGTGCTTATGGGGCAGACCAACATTGCGGCAGGCGCCACAATGGGCTCGAACCACAACAGCCGTACCAACGACAACGAGATTCAGGCAGGACGAGGCTTCTGGCCTGGTCTTTGCTCAAGCGTAAAGCACTCTAGCAGATTCGCATCGTTCACCTTGCTAAGCAAGGCCGACTATCCTTCGGAAATGGATATCAGACTGCCATTTGCGCTTGTCAACAACAATGTGCATACAAATGAATTGGAGGTGATGCCTGCATTCTGGTGGATGTATGACATGTACGCTCTGGCACGGAACGCATGGAAGTATCAGAAACGCGATTTGCGCAAGCGAAAGTTCCAGCACATAGAATTCGATGCATACGCTCCAGACAGCATGGAAGAAGTGATATCAGGCCGTAAGATGCTTGAAATCTGGACAGCAAAGGCATGGCTGCGTACGCAAGGCAAGAATGTCGATGGGCAGAGTGACAAGGCATTGCGCGAGGTGGGCAAGGAACTACTGAACGGTGACAGAAAGGACGTCGATAGCCTTCAGATATTCGGCGAGGACATGGAAAAAGGCAAACGCCGTGTCAGAATTCTGAAAGTTTACGATGCATATCATTCATATGGCGAAATGCTTCTTTACTATGCCGTAAAGAATGTGATGAAGTATCTGCAAAATAGCCCACAGGCTACATTTGGCACGGTTGCAGGCATGATGCATGGCCGGCGTCAGAAAGAATGGTCTAACCTTGGTGGACAGCTGATGCAGACAACTGATTTGGAGCAGTTGATGGAAGACATAAGGTGTGGCCGTCTCAATACATGGGAGGCAATACACAACCGTTACGATGAGATATGGGCTCGATATGACGAAGATAAGCTGCGTCACGCATATATGTCGCTGTGCTATCTGCTTGGAACGGAAACCATCACAACCGAAATGTGGCATGATGTCCTGCAACGCGCCATCGGAATACAACGATATATTTGCGAACAGGTTTATTTGTCAAGGAAAAAAGACTATGACAACATATACCGGAAGAATACATACAGAAACAATGATGAGATGATTGCTGCCATCGGGCCATTGGAAGAAAACAGCTTCATACTGCAAGTCCGCGAGGAGACAGAATCATTCAAAAAGCATATTGAAGATTTGTATAAACGTTTTTAATACAAAACCTATGAACTTAACAAACGAAAAATACGCAGACTATGCGTTAGTGCAAGAAATGATGGGAACCATTGAAACTGTAAGCAAATTTGACCCATCAGCAACAAAGAATATTGCAGAAGTTGTAAAGAAATCGGAGAAACTATATTTGACGGGAGAAGGATCGAGCCGAATTTTCCCGGCAAAGAACACAATGCGAAAGGCGAAAAGATGGGGCATGGACTTGAACATCCAGACAGACGGCTCTCGCCAGTCGTATGAGTACGACTTGTCGAAATACACAGTTTGCTGCGCATCCAATTCAGGCCGGACAAAGGAGGTGATCCTTCTTGCAAAGAAATTGAAGGAGAGCGGAAAGAAAGACATATTCGGACTTACCGCTTGCGGAGAGACAATGCTGTCAAAGGCTTGTGTAAGCACTCACATACTAAATTGCGGTTGGGAACAGGCCGTGGCCGCAACCAAGAGTGTCGTAGAGCAGGCTTTGTACTATGAGTCAATCCTTTGGAATGTGAAGGGTGAAGACAAGTCGGCAGAATTGAAAAAGCTTCCTTCGTTGTTGGAGCAGGCATTGACATTGCCAATACCATCAGATATTGTCGATTATGTAAAACGTTCAGAAACAATATATTTTTCAGGCTACAACGATGGTGTTGCCGAAGAATTGACATTGAAAACAAATGAGATTACACGGCACAAATCGGATTTTCTTGAAGGTACGTATGCGGTTCACGGCATTGAGGAAGTGATGAATCCATGCGATATTGTATTTGTGATTGATCCAATTGAGGCAGAGATAGAAAAGTTCCAGGAAGTGCTTGAAAAGGGTGTCGGGCTGAAGGTTGTGGCAATTGCCGACCACGATACTCCGTTCCAGACAATAAAGGTTCCGCAGGCAGGCGACTTTAAGCCATACGTAATGCTTTGCGCAGGTTGGAACCTGCTTGTCGAGATTGGCCTGGCATTCGGCATCGACCTTGACAAGCCAGACAGGGCAAGAAAAGTCGGAAACGAATTGATTCTTTAATCAGACTTGATTAATATGAAGAAAGCCCGCAGACAATAGCCTGCGGGCTTTCTTTTTACACGTATGTGCGTCAAAAAAAATAGGGGAGTGTTACCAGCACTCCCCTTTGTCACTATCTGTAGTCAAACAGTGACAGACTAACAACTCTAATCGGAAAAACTTTATTTTATATGAAAATCCATTTTCAAAGTTGATTCGTGGTTGCTTAAGAAACCATTAATAACCAGGGTTTTGATAAGCCTTTATTTCTTCTTCAGACATTTCCAGACCATCAAGCTGGCCTTGTGGAATTGGCATTAGATAGTGGTGTTCGTCAATGTCGCGTTCAAATGTTTCAAGAGTTAAATCAGAGGCAGTAATGCCACAGATTTTGTATGATGATGCTTTCTCTTTCCATGTTTGTGTGCGAACCAAGTCGTACCAACGATAACCTTCACCGAAGAATTCGCGAGAACGTTCAGCCAAAATGTAGTCGATGTCGATGGTGGCAGGAGTAGCCTCAATCATTTCCTCGCTGTAGTCGTAGCTGACAGCTTTTGCATCAGCAACGCTATAGTTCCATTTGCCAGCGCGGGCACGCAATACGTTAACGAGGTCGCGTGCTGACTTTTCGCCAGATGCACCCTTTACTGCTGCTTCTGCGGCAACCAGGTAAAGTTCAGAGAATTTTGCGATGTAGAAAGGACGGACACTGCCGGCATTAGGATCGCCAAGGCCGGTGCTTGTGTTGTAGTCGGTTCTTTGGTCGCTAATCTTGAATGGGCCAGGGTAGCGGAGACGGCTTACGTGTTGAGGATCGACAACATAGCTTGCGCAACCTTCCATGACGCCAAGGCCAAGAGAACCGCCATCGGTCATTACGTCACTGTAGTTGATGTTGTTGTTGTTGTCGCCGAGGAATGTAAGGACAGCGTCGCCAATCTCTATAGGCATTCCGTTTGCGCAGTATAGCTTTTCATAGGTCATGCCGTTTTGGTTCCAGTTTGCGCGATAAACGGTCTGGAATGTGGCGTCGTAGCGTGAGTCGTTTGTCTTGTCGGCGAAAGTCTCGGCAAATACATTGTATGTAGGAGCCATACGCGACCATGGACGGCCGTAGCCTTGCTTAGCTTCACGGGCTACAGGGTTTGCTCCTTCTTGCATCTTGCCGTTAGCATCCAATTCTGGGTTTACATAAGCAACCATGTTAGGATAGTTCCAGTTGCACATCCAGAATGCGAAGTTGTCGGGTGCTCCACCTGATCCGTATGTAAGGCTTCCACCATTGTACAATTCGCTGCTTTCAGTGTGGTCAGCCCACAAAAGCATCTCGTTATTGCGCTCGTTTGAGGCAATGCACATGTTGTAGAAAGTCTCTTGCAATGCGTAAGGGCCAGGATTGTTGATGGCATCCAGTGCAACATCGTAAGCCTTTTGGAAATATTGTGCTGCAGAAAGTCCGTTAGGGTCCTTGCGAGGGCCATTCAACTGTCCGTCAACAGCAGGGTAGGTAGGAATGTTGTTTGGATTCTCCAACCACCAGCCATAAGTAAGATATGCCTTAGCCAGGTAAAGTTTTGCTACAGTCTTTGTTACGGTACCAGTTGCACGAGGTGCGTCAGGTAGCTCCTGTGCGGCATATTCCAAGTCAGGGAAAATGCACTTGGTGTAGACTTCAGCAACTGTGTTGCGTACAGAAGACCTTACAGGCTTTGCGTTTGACTTCAATTCGCCAGAACCGAAATCCAATGGAACACCGCCAAATGTCTGTACAAGCAAGAAGTAGTCGAATGCACGGAAGAAGTATGCTTCAGCAATCAGGGAAGGAGTAGCGTTCACGCCGTATTCAATCATCTGGTTTGCTGAGTTGATGTTGATAATCATAGGCTGCCAGATGACATCGCATCGGCAGTTCTGTGAATTCAGCGTGGCAGAGCCGTCAGAGTGGTCTGCATCCTTGAAGTTTGCGTCAGCGCTTACGCCCCAAGTAAATTCGTCGGTTCCTGTTTCAACGGCGTTGTAGTAGTAGCCTTGGCCGTACATGTTACGCAAGTTGTTGTACATGTTGCTGATGCCACCAATTATGCCTGCGTCTGTCTTGTAGAATTCAGGTGTGAATATGGCACGTGGATGTTCGTCCAATACGTCGGAACAGCTACCTAAGCCTAGCGATGCAACTATTGCGCCGCCAAGCAATGTTATGATATAATTCTTTTTCATTTCTTCAGTTATTAAAATGTGATGTTCAATCCTACCAAGAAACTACGTGTTTGTGGAGTGCTTGTACCAATTGTCAGCAAGCGTCTCTGGTAGCTTCCTGAAGCCATGTTCTCATTACCATAAGAGTTGGTTTCTGGGTCAAGACCTGTTTCTTTGTGGAATTTAGATGCAATTACAAATGGGTTTTGGATTGTTCCGTATAGGCGGATGTTCTGTACACCTACGGTGTTCATCCAATCCCAGCTGTCTTTCTTGAAGGTGTAGCCCAATGTTATGGTGCGGATTTTGCAATATGATGCGTCAAAGTATCCAAGTGAGTTGCCGTACTTTGGATTGTCGCCACTCCTCAAACCACCTGGACGAGGGTATTTTGCATCTGTGTTTTCTGGAGTCCAGTAGTCAACGTCAACGTTGTTACGACGGCCAGTCAACATGTTCAGGTAACCGTTAGCTGCGTATAGCGAGCAGATCAGCTTGCCGCCAACCTTGTATGCGCCGATGATGTTCAAGTCGAAGCCCTTCCAAGAAAGACGTGTGTTGAAACCACCTTGCAGTTTAGGGTCGACTTCCATTATCTGACGGTCGTCTTCGTTGATTTGGCGGACAGGAAGTCCGTTTGCGTCGAATTCGCCAGTGTATTTCACGCGGATGTCGCCAGCTTCGGCCTGAGGTTCCTCAATTGCCATGATGTCGGCGTCTTCAGCTTGCCAAATGCCAACCTTTTCGTAATCGTAGATTACATTGATAGGATGGCCGACAAACCACCAGTTAGCCTTGTCTTCCTTAGTGCCTGTAGCCAAGGCTGTCAGTTCGTTCTTGTTTGAATACATGTTGAATCCAGCTTCCCATGTCAAGTCATTCCAGTTGTCGAGGATTACGCCGTTCAAGTTGAATTCGAAACCCTTGTTCTGTGTCTTGCCTATGTTGTTCATGATGCTGCTGACACCTGTTGTTGCTGGAAGGCTGACAGCCAAAAGCACGTCGTGGGTGTTTTGTACGTAGTATTCGAAGCTGCCCGATATGCGGTTGTCAAGGAATCCGAAGTCAACGCCATAGTTCATTGTCTTAGAGTATTCCCAGCCAAGTTCAGGGTTTGGAAGCTCAGATACGTAGTAAGCGTAGACTTGAGCGTCGCCAAGGTTGGTTGCACGCTGCGACAACAGACCCAAAGTCTTGTATGGGTTTACTGATTGGTTTGAAGTTTCGCCGTAGCCGACGCGCAGCTTCATGTTGTTTAGCCAAGAGAAGTTGTTCATGAATCCTTCTTTTGCTATGTTCCAGCCAACAGATACTGCAGGGTAGGTGTGGGCGTTGTTGTCTTTTGCCAAGCGAGAAGATTCATCCTTGCGGACAGCAACTGACAACATGTAGCGGTCGTCGTAAGAGTACATCACACGTCCCATCAGTGATCTCAGGCCAGAGTCGCTGTAGCCTTGTGATGATGGGTTGAAGTTGAGGTCTTCGGCAGGAGCCTGTGCAATGTTGAAATATAGCATGTAGTCTGATGGAATATTCTTTGCTGAAATGTATGAGCTGTAGTTGACTGATTTTTCAGCTGAGAACAGGCCGACGGCGTTGATTGTGTGCTTGCCGAATGTCTTGTCGTATGTAAGCAGGTTCTCAACAGCCCAGTTGTAGGTTGTTCCCTTGCTTTGTGATGCTGTCGATGGAGAATCGGCATTGCCGGAGAATATGCCTTGAGCCTGGAAATTGCCAGATTCGCTGTACTTGAAGTTCAAGCCTACGTTGACGCGATATTTCAGCCCTTCAACGAATGGAGCCGCAATTTCGCCGTAGAAGCTGTTGTATGTGCCGTAATTGGTGCTTTTGTTCACCCACAATTCATTGTCGACAATGTTCTCTATTGTCTCGCGGGTGTACATCCATTGGTTAGGATCTTCAGGCATGTCGAAAGTGCGGCGCAATTCACCGTTTTCGTCTTTCGGGCTGATTAGTGGAGATGCGGTCAGCACGCTGTACAAGCCTAGGCCAGAACCGTTAGAGATGGTGTAGTTGTTGCTGCTTGTGAAGCCGAATCTCAGGTAGTTGCCAATCTTCTGGTCGATAGATGCGCGTGCAGACAAGCGTGAGTAGTCTTGGCCTGGCAGTACAGACTCTTCTTTGTAGTATGCTCCGCCAAAGCTGTATGCTGCTGATTTGGTGCCACCTACAATTGACAAGTCATGGTTGGTTACAAAGCCATTGTCGTAGAACTCGTCTTGCCAGTCAGTGTCGGTATTGTCGGTTTGCTCCATTAGAGAGCCTTCTTTAAGAGTATAGTCGGCAACTTCACGCATCTTCTTGAACTGCTCTGCATTCATCATTGGATATTTTGAGAATACAGTCTTTGTTCCAACATAGCCACTGTAAGTGACTGTAGCGTCTTGGTTTAGGTTGCCTTTGTTGCTTGTAACAAGAATGACACCGTTGGCGCCGCGTGAACCGTAGATTGCGGTTGCAGAGGCATCCTTCAGAATGTCGATGCTCTTTATTGAGTTAGGGTTGATGTCGCCAAGCGAACCTGCAAAAGGAATTCCGTCAAGTACAACCAATGGGTCGTTGCTTGCGTTCAGTGAACGTGTACCACGGATACGAATCTGCATTTCAGCACCAGGTTTTGATGATGTCTGCTGCATTTCCACACCAGCCACACGGCCTTGCAATGATTGTGAAATGTTGGCGGCCGGCATCTCCCTGACAACGTCGCCCTTCATTGTGGCAACAGAACCGGTAACGGCCTCCTTGCGTTGCGTACCATAACCAACTACGACAACTTCGCTTAGTCCTACCATGTCAGGCGCAAGGCTGATGTTGATAGGTGTGTTGCCGTTTACGGTAACTTCTTCACTTGTATAGCCAATGTAGGATATTTCAAGTACATCGCCGTCGGCGGCTTGCATCTTGAATGAGCCGTCACTTGCGGTAATGGTACCTGTTGTCGTACCCTTTATGACTATACTTGCTCCCGGTATCGGGAGCTGTCCTTCATCTGTGATGGTGCCGCTCACGCTGTGAGTCTGTGCCATTGTACAGAATGAGAACAACAATGCTGGCAGCGCTGTCGCTACCCTTTTCCATAATTGATGTTTCATCATAATTTGTTTTTAGTTATTAATTATAGTTCCCGATTTTGGTTTGCCTGTTGTTAGTCGACTTGCCATAGTCGGGTTGCTTTTCATTCTATCTGTTGTTTGTTTGCCAGGTCGTTGTGCAGTTGTTTATTTATTGAAACCGATTGCATAAAAACCGTGCAACAATTTTTGCTCAATTTTGTTTGCGATAAAAATATTGGTCAAGAATGCTTTTCGCCTTCCAATTTTAGATATTTGATTTCTAAAATCAGATATTATTTAGAAAGGCTGTAATGTAATAATGTGGTGATTGTCAATTTTATAGATAGTGAATAATTTGTAGGCTCGGTTTTTTATGTTGGGCTGTCGCCTTTTTTTTGTGTGAAAAAGAAAAGATGCAATGTTCCTTAATTCGATATTCGAATCATTGGTGGCTGGTGTGAAAAATGTCGATTTGTCGGGTATGTTTTTTCAGCTTACAATATCAAATCTTGAAAGTTAGAAAACAGATATGGAGAAATGTTTCAAACCAGGTCAAACTGCGGGTTCGGAATATTTTCCTATTAAGATTTTATTCCCACAATTGGAATTATGACTTAAAAATGGTTTTTTATATTTGTGGCTGCATATCTTATGAAAACATAAAAACATTTATTTATTATGAAGAAAATATTTGTGGCGTCTCTGATTAATTTATTGACATTCAGTGCTTCGCTTGTCTATTCTCAAGGATATCGCAATCCTGTGCTTCCTGGGTTTCATGCCGATCCTAGCGTGTGTCGCAATGGCGACGATTTCTATCTAGTAAACAGCACCTTTCAATATTTTCCAGGTGTGCCAGTGTTTCACAGCAAGGATCTTATCCATTGGGAGCAAGTTGGCAACTGCCTATCGCGTCAGTCTCAACTCGACCTCTCAGGTCTCTATAGTCAGGCAAACCCTGAACTTGGTTGGACCAACGCTGGAGTATATGCCACCACAATACGTTGTCACAAAGGCCGTTTCTATATGGTGACTACGGTGTTCCCGTCGCGACGCCATTTTTACGTATGGACGGATAATCCTGCTGGCGAATGGTCCGAACCTGTTGTCATCGACTTTGCCATTGGCAGTTGCGACCCCACTCTCTATTTTGAGGGCGACAAGTGCTATTTCCTTTGGAAAGAGGGCGATATAAAGATTTGTGAGATTGATGTCGCAACCGGCAAGCAGCTGGGCGAGATACATCACCTCGGCACTGGACTTGGCGGGCGTTATCCCGAAGGCCCTCATATCTACAAGAAAGACGGCTATTATTATATGATGTTGGCAGAGGGTGGCACCGAGCAGGGGCATCAGGTGAACATTCTGCGTAGTCGCAGCCTTTTTGGCCCTTACGAGCCAAACCGCGCAAATCCAATTCTCTCGCACTTCAACATGGAGATGCAGAATAGCGAGATTCAAGGTCTCGGACATGCTGACCTTGTTCAGGCGCCAGACTCTTCGTGGTGGATGATATGCCTTGGATACCGTACCAGCGGATATCTTCTTCACGTGATGGGGCGCGAAACATTCCTTGCGCCAGTCCGTTGGGACAAGAACGCTTGGCCTGTGGTAAACGGCAACGGCACACTCAGCATCGACATGCAGTGCGAGACACTGCCACAAGTCCCCTTTACAGCCGACAGCAATCGCGAGGAATTCAACTATGTGAAACGCGACGCGCCTGCCGATAGCTATCATTCAATTGGCCTTTCTTGGGGATGGCACAGCATTGGTAATCCCGACCTCAAATGCTACTCGCTCACCGAAAGGACAGGCTGGTTGCGCCTGCATCCTAAACCGACAACTCTCGACGAGGCAACTTCGCCAACATTTGTGGCACGACGTCAGACCGAAAAGAAATTCTCGGCTACCGTGTTGCTTGATGCGTCAGGAATGAAAGAGGGAATGCAGGCTGGTATCACCGCCTACGCGGCCCCACTCAACCATTACGACGTTTTGGTGGAAAGAAGAAGTGACGGTCTTGTGCTGCGCCCAAATATCCGCCTGGGAGAACTGTCTTATTCTCAGCAAGAAATATTGTTGAGCAATGCCAAAGTATATCTACGTGTCGCCTCTGACGGAGCCTACTATGCTATGGAGTATTCTATCGATGGAAATGCATTCGAAACTCTTGCCAAGATGGACTTCCGCTACCTTAGCACTGAGGTGATAGGAGGGTTCACGGGGGTAATGATTGGCGTGTTTGCCCAAGGTGACAGCATGAACGGCGTTGCCGATTTCGACTGGATGGAATACAAGACAGAATAGGCAATTTTTTCAAACCATTAGTACCAGAAAGTCAGTTATCAAATAACAAAATGCTTTGCGATAAGGCGTAGAGATTCTATGACTTCTTTGAGAAGATGTCCAATCCGGAAAACGGCAAGATGCCGTGTGCAATCGCGATTATTGCAAAGCACTAAACCGAAAGAATGGCATTGCCTATTTCTTGCGAACCACCAAATGCCGATGCGTTGACAATAAAATCCGGTTTTTTTGAAAAAAGGCATAATTTTGAAACTATTAGCAAATACGAAGATTGTATGACAAGGGAACAAGTCTTTGAATTCATCAAAAAACGGAAAACCGCCATCGTTTCATCTGTCGATGGTGAAGGCTTTCCGAACACCAAGGCAATGCTTTCGCCACGGAAAATCGACGGCAACGACTTCTACTTTACGACAAACACATCATCAATGAGAGTCGCGCAATACAACGCGAACGGGAAAGCGTGCATCTATTTCTACAAACGCGGACTTTTCAGTTACGTGGGAGTCATGCTGGTTGGTTCAATGCAAGTGCTGACGGAGCAAGGCATAAAGGACGAGATTTGGCGCCGTGGCGACCAAATGTTCTATAAAGGTGGCAAAACCGACCCCGACTACTGCATACTAAAGTTCACCGCCCTGAAATGCCGTTTTTACAAAGATTTGAAAACCGTTTGGATTGATTTGTAAAATGATTGTAAGAACAAGACGCCTAAACATATATCCCGCATCGAACGAGCAAATGGAACGCCTGATAGCCCGACAGTCTTCGCCAGACCTGAAAGAAGCGTACCGGCAGATGCTTGACGGTTGCCTGAAGCATCCCAGCCAGCGGGAGTGGTATGCCATTTGGAATATGGAACTAAACGACGGGAGCGATACCGCAGTCGGGAACCTGTCGTTTAAGGGACTTGATGCAGACGGAGTCCTCGAGATTGGATATGGAATGAATAGCGAATTTGAAGGACTAGGTTTGATGACGGAAGCAGTATCGGCAGTCGTCAAATGGGCATCCACCCAACAAGGCGTAATGCGGATAGAAGCGGAAACCGAAGAAAGCAATGTCGCCTCAAGGCGAGTCCTTCAGAAAGCAGGATTCGTCCCCAATGGGGAAATGGGTGACGAAGGGCCAAGATTTGTCTGGATGGATTGATGTCTTTCTGGTTCAATGGTACACCGATACAAAAAAGGCTTCCTGTTCTTGCAGGAAGCCTTTTTTGCTGTATGCGTTTTTGGCTTATTCAACACGGAACCAGTCGAAATCGGCGGAACCGCCCGATTGCTTGGCGGAGTAGTAGAATATGGCGAAGCGTTGCCCCATGAAATGGTCGAGGTTGTACGACATGTTCAGCGTATGGCCGATGGCGTTCCATTGCTTGCCGTCGAACGAGTAGTAGAATCCGGCTGTGTCGACGCCGTGACTGCCAATGTTGCTTTCGTCGGCAATGCGTTCAAAATCGCAGTCGGCTTTGAAATAAACCATGTCGGCATTTGCCGGAATGCTGTCAACAATGTGCTGTACGCCGCGACGTGGAGGCCAATTGCCATTTCCGTTGCCGTCTGGCTGGTTGTCAACCATTACAATTGTCTTTTCGTCGCCATTTTTCTGTATGGCGACAAAACCGAATTTTCCGGCCAAAAGTGCAAGCCCTGCAATGTCGCCATCTTTCATGTTGCTTGCGTCAAGGCAGATGCTTCCTGAACATTTTGGGCCGAATGTACGTTGCGTGAGCATGTTTCGGCTTTGCGTGAACAATGTGTCGATGCGGTCGGTTTTCAGGCGAAGGAAGCCTTTGCGTTCATTTAGCGACCACAGCTCGTTTACTGGGTTGTGGTTCCACTGCCATACCAGTTTTGGCTTGTCGCCGTCAAAATCATCGCTATCGACAATGCCGGGCACAAGTGTTGTGTTTGCAGGCAAGTCAAGTGTGTCTGGCACTTTGCCGTCAATGCCGATTACTGGCCAGCCGTCTTCCCAGACAACAGGCACAAGATAGGGGATTCGGCCAACGGCACCGCGGTCGCCAAACAGATATGCGAACCATTTGCCGTCGGGGGTGTCAATAAGGCCACCTTGTGCAACGCCCTTGTCCATGAAAACGACTTTACCTTCGTACGGACCGAACAGACTGTCGGCTCTGTGGCAGATTACGGTGCGCATACCGCCACGTGGCCAGCAGATGTTGAACAAATAGTATTTGCCGTTTATCTTGAACATTTGCGATCCTTCAGCGCCAAGCATAAGGTTTTCGCCGGCTGGAAGGCCTGCATTTTCAATCAGCACTTGCTCTGAATTCGGCTTCACGCCACTGAAATCGGGTTCAATCTCGCGGATGAATATCTTGCCGTTTCCGTTTACCATATATACATGGCCATCTTCTTCAAATACAATGGAATGGTCATGTAGCGAAGGCTCGAACTCGTGACGCTCCCAAGTGCCGTTTTCAATGTCGTCGGTCAGGAAAAAGTATGTCTTTGCCGTCACTTGGTCGAAGGTGCTTACAAAAAACTTGCCGTTGACGTATCTGATGCAGCTTGCCCACGAACCTTTGCCGTAGGTGTTTTTCCCGTTAAGCAGCATTGTCTCGTCTTTGTCGCCAAGTGTCTGGTAGGCGTAGTTGACAACCTCCCAATTGCTCAAGTCTTTTGATTTCATGATTGGCACGCCTGGATTCATGTGCATTGTCGTGCTACTCATGTAATAGGTGTCGCCAACCCTCATCATTGACATGTCTGGCACGTCGGCCCAGATTATCGGGTTTGTGGCTTTTTCGGCAATAGCCTCTTTTGCCGTTTTTGTGCATGATGAGGCCATTAGCATGGTTGCTGTTGCCACAAATGCTGTTGTTAGAATGTTAGTTCTCATTAGTCGTTTTTGTTTATTGTTTGAAAAGGTTTAGGTCGATATATGAGCCGATAGCCTTGTGTCCGTCGGCATTGGGATGCAGGTGGTCGTTGTCGTGCAGGTTCTCGTTCATTATGGTTGTGTCCGATTCACTGCAAATCGCCTTTTCAAGGTCGATTACGGCGTCGTATTTGCCACAAGTGCGGATCCAGTTGTTTACGGCAATTCGGCATGCTTCCTTTTCCGGAGTGTAGTAGAAGCTTTCCTTGAAAGGTGTCACTGTGGCGCCGTAGACGGTCAGGCCCAGGCTGTGGGCGGTGTCAATCATGTGTGTATAGGCTTCGATGAGGCTCTTCTCGGTTTGTTCGGTATTGAATGAGCCGCCAATGTCGTTTACGCCTTCGAATATTATGACGTATTTTACGCCAGGCTGTTCAAGCACGTCGCGTCCGAAGCGTTTTGATGCTGTGGGGCCAAGTCCGCCTCTTACAACGCAGTTGCCTCCAATGCCCATGTTGAGCACTGCAAGGCTGCTTGTCGTGGAGTCGGCCATAAGCCTTTCGGCAAACACGTCGGCCCAGCGGTTCTGGTGGTTTGTGGTGGAGCCTCGGCCGTCGGTTATCGAGTTGCCTATAATGGCTATTGCGGAGGTTGTTTGCGGTGCCATTACGTCGATTCTTTCTATCGAGTACCAGTGGTCGGTTGTCACAGCGCCTTCGAACTTGGTGTTCGACTGTTCGTCGCCAGGCAGTATGTACGATGTGGTGCGTGAGCCTGGGTGGCCTGTGATGTTGCTTGGTACTTTGTTGTACGATATGGTTATTGCCACATCCATGCGTGGTGTCAACTTGAATGAGAATGCGTCGGATATCACCGATTTGCCGACTTCGATGTTCAGGCTTCTCTCGCCATTGAAAAGAACGTTGACGGCCTTGCTTGAGTCGATGGCGCTTCCTTCAAGTGCCGGTGCAATGCTTATGGCCTTTATCTGAAGGGTGTCGTTGCCGAATTCGTTCGACAGCTTCAGCCGTAGGGTTTCGCCTCCAATCGACACGCGTACGCGTTCCCGAAGTGTGTTGTTGCTCAATCCCGGCTCTGGCGGATTATTGTGCGGTTCGGTTAGCTGTACGGCGGTTCCCCATGTGCCAACCCAGTGGGCATCGGCTTGTGTTTGCTGGCTTTGGCTCCCGTTTTGGCAGGATGCCAGAATTGTGCTGGCTATCAGACAGCAGCTTGCAATTGTGTTGATTCTTCTCATAATGCTGTTTTTTTTTATTTCGTAACGTAATAATAATGTATGTGTTTGTGTTTTTGTATTCCGCAATGTTTCTAAAACTTTTGTTTTTGATACCAAATGAGGCGTTGCCGTCAGATTTTTTGCCACCATTTGTGAAATCGGTTGCAATTTACGCTTTTTGTGGAGGCGCAGGTGGATTTTTTTGCTTGAATCGAGCAATCATGTGTGGCCAAGATTTTGACTGCGTATAAGGCTGCGTTTTGGCTATTGCGGACTAGGCCGAAGCTTCCGCGGAATGCCGGTTCAGGAGATGCTGTTAGGCGACATCCCGTATTGTTTCTTGAATACGGTGCTGAAGTAGCCGGCGCTTGCGAACCCGCACATCTCGCTGATTTCGGTTATTGTGTGCTCCTTCGATTTAAGCAGCTGCATTGCGTGCTCAAGCCGTACGGTCTTTATGAAATCGGTAGGCGATTGGTCGGTCAGAGCCTTTATCTTCTTGTATAGGAGCGATGAGCTGACATTCATGGCTGAAGCGAATTGGTCTTTGTCAAAATCGCAGTTGCTCATGTTTTCAATCACTACATTGCGTAGCCGTTGCACAAATTCGTCATTTTGCTTGTTGCCAGTGACTGTTGCGGTAGCCGAATCAGTAGCTATGTTTTCAAGAATCTTGTCGCGAATGGCTTTCCTGTTCCTGACAATCGATAGTATTTTTTGGCGTAGCAGATCCATGTCGAATGGTTTTGTCAGATAGTCGTCGGCGCCGAGTCCCAGGCCTTGCAGTTGCTCGGTCCGTTCCGATAGCGCGGTCAGCAGTATCAGCGGAATGTGGGCAGTGTCGTATGTCGATTTCATCAGCCGGCAAAGCTCGTAGCCGTCCATTTCTGGCATCATTATGTCGGAAATGACAATGTCGGGCTGTGTCTTTTGCACCATGTCCCAGGCTATGGCTCCGTTGGCGGCGGTTGAGGTGTCGAAGTCGGCTGACAGCACCTGACGCATGAAGTCGAGCAGGCTGTCGTTGTCTTCTACAATCAGCAGTTTGGCCGCAGTTTGGCTTGCCTCGCCTTGCGGCAGGGGGGCGGACTCTGCCTTTTGCGCTGTCGTTTCGGCTTTTTCGTCGGTAGCCTGTATGGTGGCGACGTTTTTGTATGGTATCTCGAAGCTGAATGTCGAGCCGACGTTTTCCTTGCTTGTGCAGCTAACGTGGCCGTCGTGCATTGCCACGTAGTTCTTGACAAGCATTAGTCCGATGCCCGAGCCTATTACTTTCGTGTTTATTGCGTTTTCGCTTCTGAAGAACTCGTTGAACAGGTGCCGTTGGGCCTTGTCGTTTATGCCTATGCCGTGGTCGGTGACCGACAGCTTCCAGATGACGTTGCCACAGTCGAGCTTTACCAGAATCTCGCCACCATTGACCGAGTATTTTATGGCATTTGACAGCAGGTTGTCGATTGCCTTGCTCATCATGATGCTGTCGATTGCTGTGCAGTATTGGTTGCGGTTATGCTCGAAAGTCAGCTTCAGCCTGCTGTTGCTTGCTATTGTCTCGAACATCTGTATCCTGTTGTTTACGAATTCAACCAGTTCGACCATTGCAAGAGTTATCGGTTCCTTGCCAATGTCGGCCTTTTGGTAGTCCATCAGTTGCGTTACCACGGCCGAAAGCTGCTTGGTCTGCGATGTCGCCATTTCAAGAAAGTGAGAGCCTTGTGGCGACAGGTTCTTCTCCTTCAGCAGTTCCTCTACGGGCGCTTTTATCAGCGTCAGCGAAGTGCGTATGTCGTGGGCCGTGTTGGTGAAGAACCTGACCTTGTCTTCGGCATGCTGGCGTTTCAGCTTCCCGATGTATTCCGAAATGGCGATGAACAATCCAAGTCCGACAATCAGGTAGCAGGCTATTATGAACCACCAGCGGTGCCAGAATGGGGGGGTGACTGAAATTTGCAGGGTCCGTTCGTCAATTACCGACGACATTGTGTTGTCGTATAGGCGTATCTTCAGGGTGAACTGCCTGTCGGGAATGTTTGAGTAGGCTATGATGCGGTCGCTTGTGGGTTGGTTCCAGCTGTTGTCGAGGCCTTCAAGTTTCCATTGGAATTTTGGCCCGGCAATGTCGCCGGTCGGCACCAGTTCGATGCGCATTGTGTTTTGCGTATATTTCAGTTTCAGCTCGTCGAGCTGGTCCAGTGGCTTGCCTTGAGGCTGGAGGTTGCGTAGCGAGCTGCCTGCCACGGTTATGTCTTGCAGGTATATTTTGCCGGTCGATTGCTTCTCCAGCTTGTCCGACGGGTTGAATTCTATCGCACCCTTATTTGTGCCGAACATTATTGTGCCGTTCTTCAGCCGGCAGCGTGCTCCTTGGTTGAACGACACTGACGACAGCTGTGGAATGGACGTGAAGACGAACGATTGGCTTGTCTCTGTATCGAACTTGCAAAGCCCCTGCTCGGTTCCAATCCATAGGAACCCGCCTGCATATATGACGCTTGTGACGAAATTCGACGGCAACCCGTCTTGGGTGGTGAATTGCTTGATGTCGCCGTTTGCCAGGTTCAGCTTGCGTAGCCCGTAGCCGTTTGTGGCAACCCATGCAGTGCTGTCAATGACAATTATGTCGTTAGTTATGTTTCTGTCTATCAGGGTTTCTTGCTTGCCTGTCTGCTTGTCGAGCAGCATGAGGCCGTTTACGCATCCAAGCATTATGTGTTTGTCGTCGGGCTCGGCAAAAGTGTTCAGCGGGACATACCCGTAACTGTCGAATTTTCTCGAGAGCCATCTGTAGCGGAACACATCGTCGTTGACTCCGCCAATCCAGATGTCGTTTTGGCTGTCTCTTATTATGTCGAATACAAAGTCGTTGGCATATTGGCCGTCGGAATCTTTGCTTGAGTGGTGGGCGATAATGTGCCCGTCAGCGTCGATGATGTACAGCCCGGAAGCATACGAGCCGGCCCAAATGTGTCCGTCGGCATCTTCGCAGAGCGACAGAAACACTTGCGATTGGTTTTGCTCGTTGACAAACATCCGTAACCATTTCCCTGTAGCTGGAGTGTAGCGGTTTATGCCGTTGTTTGTGGCGAACCATATGTTGCCGTGCGAGTCCTCGATAATGTCGTTGACATTGTCGTCGCTCAACGAATTGACATCGTTTATTTTGTGTTTTATCTGCGTAATGGCTTGTGACTCAATGCTGAAGAAGGCCACGCCGTTGCTGTAGGTGCATATCCAAACGCGGTTGTCGGGCTCGCACAGAATGTCATATATGCCGTTGCCTTCAAGCGAGTTTGGGTTGTTGTTGTCTTTTTTGTAGATGTCTATTATCTTGTATGTCTGGCTGTTGAGTACCCAAATGCCTTGCCCGTCAACGCCAACCAGCAGAGTGCTGTCGTTAAGTGGCTCAAGTGCAAGTATTGGCTGCTTGGGTATCTGTTGCCCATCGACCTCCTTGTATGATTTCGTCTTGGTGTCGTACATGAACAGTCCGTTTGACTTTGTGCCAACCCATATTTGTCCGTATTCGCAGTTGTAATATATGCTTGGCTTGATTGAATATGTTCCTGGTATGGCGAATTCCGGTTCGTGGGTGTTTGTGTTCACAATCTGAATGTCGTTTCGGCGTGTCACAATCAGGCTTGTGTCGTTGAGCCATTCGATGCAGTCTGTTATTTCGGTGTTGCCGGTTGCCTTCAGTTGGCTGTCTTCATAGACGAACAGGCCTGTAGCCGTGGCTATCCATAGGTTGTCTTTGCTGTCTATTAGAATTCTGCCCACACGCATTGCGTTGTCGTTAAGCGTGTTCGACAAGTCGGTGTAGAGGTCGAACCGGTCGGCTGACAGATTGTAGTTGTATATCTCGCCACTGCTGCAGTAGGCTAGCAGAAGGCTCTCACGGCAAACCAGTTTCACCGTTGTCATGTTTATCTTGTCATACGGCAATTGGTATATGCGGCAGTCGTCGTTTGTCAGCCTCATCACGCCCATTTTTGACGATACCCATATGAATCCGTTGCAGTCTTTGCATACCGAATTCGTCTCGCGTAGCGATATGTGGTACATATCGTTGACGCTATGGAAATCAACGGCGGAAGCCACTTGTGGCGATGCCCATGAGAGTATGGCGCACAAAGCCATGCTCCAACAATGTGTTATTTGTCGTACCATCCGATTAAAGTTGGACTAATGTATTGATTTTTTTTTTGCCGATGGTGGATGTTTTGGCTTTATGTTAAGGATTTTTTTTAATGGCCATGTAGGCAGATTGTTTGGCCGGACGAAGGAGCAGTGCACCGCCTTCAGAGTTGCGGTGGGGAGTGGAGCGGGCGCAAAAAAAGGCATAAGCAAGGTCTTGCCCTTTGCTTATGCCTTTCCGCCCTGTATGCTATTAATTATTAACTTACTTTTCTATAGGGGTGTATCTTCCGCTCAAGTGCATTAGAGCGAACAGGTTCAGCAGGCCGTCGTAGTAAGCGTCGAAATATCCGTCCTCGTATGGCTCGTGCTTTGCATTCCAAAGTTCGTCAATGAAGTCGCGGCTGTTGCGCAGTGGCTGTGTAAGTGACAATGCTCCAAGTGTTCCCACTAGGCCTAAAGAGTGGCGAAGAGCCTTGTAACCGCCAGCCTCTGCAATGTTCTCACAAGGTGTGCCGTCAAGGTTGTATTGGTCGACAAAAGTGCTTACGCCCTGGCTGCGGAAGAATGTCTGCATGCGGTAGCCATAGTCGAACTGCCAGTCGGCATCGGCTCCACTCCATGTATAGTCAAGTGCAATGTTCATTGGAACACGCCAAGAGTCGAAGCGGAATTTTGCGCCCCAGTCGCCACGGGCAGGTTGCATGACTGATCCGTCGTAGTTTGAGTAGTCAGGATTCAGGCCAGTGATTGAGTCGCAAGCCTTGTGAAGGTATTCGCGCGATTTTTGGGCACATTCCATGTAGAAATCGGCACGACCGTCTTCGGCATATTTTGCCCAAATTTCGTAGAAGGCAGGAATGTGGTACGAAGGGTCGGTGTAGCGTGCGCCAAAACCATCAGGTACGAATGTGATTAGTTTTTCCTTTGTGTTGATGATGTTCAGGATTTCAGGTTCAGGAAACTTCATTCCTGGCTTGAATACAGGCATTTGAGGTGCTTGTGCAGGTTTCTGGCCGGCATTTTTGGTGCTGTCTGGTTTTGGAGGTCTTTGGCCAAATGGTCCGAAGCCGGGATTGTCATTGTAGCCCTTTCTTGAGAACATTGCATTCAGTATGCGTTGTGCCTCGGCCAGATAGTTGATTTCACCATCGTTGCCCCATTGGTTCGATGCAAATAAAAGTGAGGTTATGAAATAAAGCTCGCCATCTGATGCCGAACCGGGCGAGTTCTGCTCGCCTGTAGTCTTGCAGCTCCATGCAAAGTAGGCATCGCGGTTGCCTCCCTGATGCTGCATGTATTTCTTTGTCCAGCGCCATAGCTTGTTGAACATCTCCTGCTTGTCCCATTGCACGGTAATCATAAGGCCGTAGCTCATGCCTTCGGTGCGGACGTGGTGGTTCTTGATGTCTGAAATGTAGGCCAGTGAGTCTTCTACTTCAAAATAGACTTTGTTCGGGCCTTCAAAAACGCCATAAAAGGTTTCATTCAGTTTTGCGTCTATTTGTTCTTGTGTGTAGCCTGCTTCAAGCAGCAGGTTGCGGGTCTTGCCAGGTTCTGGCTTTAGCGAAGGGTCGTTTGTTGGCGTCTCATTTGCGCATGATGTCATTGACATGGCAACTGCGCACGCTAAAATTAGTTTTGCTTTTTTCATATCACGTTGTTTAATTAATAAGATGTGTCATTTTTTACAAGACGCCAATATATTCACATATATAATATGCTATTGCTCAAAATCGATAAATCGACATTATTTGCCAACCAAACACTTCGTGAAAAGTTTTCAGGGTGCCGATATGTGATGAATCGTTTTATCTCCGTCAGATAGTTCTTGGGTTGAATTTAATTGTGTACATTCGCATGTAAAACATTTGGATGTCATATATTTTGGATTCGGTTTTGTAAAATAATTAATTGTAAATCAGTTAATTATTTTTAAAGTTTATTCCGATGCTCTGTCGGAAAGTTATCTTATTGTTTTATTTTTCAAGACTTTCCGTCGGGTTGCCTGTTCATTTTGCTTGTTCGAACGGCAATTCGTACGGTCATATATTTTATTTGATATGGAAACAGATATAAAATCGATACATGATTTCGACGTTAATCTCATATGTGAATATTTTTCAAACCTTCAGCGTCAGGGACCAGGCAGTGATTTTGAAACACTGCGCGCTTTGAGTTTTATTGATAAATTAGATTCAAGCTCGCTTGTTGCCGACATCGGTTGTGGAACAGGTACGCCAACGCTTGTTTTGGCACGGCATACAAATGCCCAAATAGTTGGCATCGACTTGTACCCGAAGTTCATTGACAGGCTGAATGCCGATGCCCGACGGCTCAATTTGCAAGGCAGGGTGGTTGGCAAGTTGGGCGATATGGCAAATTTGCCGTTTTGCGAAAATAGTCTGGATTTGATTTGGTCCGAAGGGGCGGTTTACAATATCGGATTTGGGCGCGCGATGGCCGAATGGCATGCCTTGCTGAAGCGGGGCGGTGCAGTCGCAGTGTCGGAGTCAACGTGGCTTACCGATTCGCGACCTGCTGAAATTCAGCGCTTTTGGGATGATGCATATCCGCAAATGGATACATTATCAAACAATATACGAAAAATGACCCGACAAGGTTACAGGCCGATTGCAACATTCGTGTTGCCTGAAATTTGCTGGACCGAAAATTTCTATCTGCCACAAGCCAAAATCCAGGAGCGATTCCTTCAGCAACATCGTGGCAGCCTGTTTGTAAAAGACTTTGTAGCCAATCAGCGTCACGAGTTTGAGATGTATAAAAAGTATCATCAGTACTATGGCTATGTTTTTTACATTGGCAGAAAAATGTAGCAGTGGCGGTATGGGCGATGAAATTTGCCGCGTAAGTTTATAGTTAAATGGCGACGTAAGGCTGGACTACGAATGTGGCCCGGCCTTTATTATTTTGACGGGTGTTCCTTTAAGGCACCCAGACAAAGCGGAAGGGTCATCAAAAACGACAGAATGTCGGATAGAGGTTGCGCAACTATGATTCCTGTCAATCCCCAATATTTCGTGCCAATAATCAACATCGGCAGGAAGAACAATCCCTGTCTTGCGGTGGCCACCAGCAGTGCGCTCATGGTTTTCCTTATGTTCTGCAGATACATGTTCGACAGCACAATGAATCCGTTCAGCGTGTACGAGTAGCAATGGAATCGCAGTACCATGGCGCCTATGCCAATCACTTCGGGGTCGTCGGCACGGAATATCTGCACTATTTCGCGGGCAAACGCAATACCAGTGACGCTTACAACCATGCAATATGCAGTGGCGATGCAAGCGCTGAATTTGAAAGCCTTGCGTACGCGTCCGTACAGGCTTGCGCCATAGTTGAACCCGCACACGGGCTGGAATCCTTGTCCAAAACCAAGCAGTATCGACGTGGCCAGCATCATCACACGGTTCACCACCGAAAATGCCGCCACGGCCGAGTCACCGTAGTTGCTTGCGTAGTTGTTGAGGCAGATGCTTGCAACGGCCATCAGGCATTGTCGCACAAGCGAAGGCGAGCCTCCAGCAAAAATTTCCGCAAAACGTTCGGCTGTCGGTTTGAAGTTGCACAGTCTGATGCTTATTCCGCCTCGCATTCCTGCCATTTTCAGCATTATGCCGAAACTGATGAACTGCGATATGGCAGTGGCAAGTCCGGCGCCTGCAACGCCCATGTCCATACCGAAGATGAGTATGGGATCGATGGCAATGTTCAGAACCGCGCCTGTCATTATGCCAATCATCGACAGCGATGCGTTGCCCTGGAGTCGCATCTGGTTTGTCAGTACAAAAACGCCCGAAATGAACGGCGTGCCTATCAATATATATGTGAAGTACTCTTTTGCGTATGGCAGAATGGTCGGAGTGGAGCCCAACATGTACAGTATCGGTTCCATAAACACGAAACCGGCAACGGCAAATGCCGAGGTGAGTATTATTGATGAGAAAAATCCGGTCGAGGCCATGGTTTCAGCCTGTTCGGCATGGCGCGCACCTAGGGCTCTCGATATGAAGTTGCCTGAGCCGTGGCCGAAAAAGAACGATACGGCTTGTATTATGGCCATGTATGAAAATACGATGCCTAGTGACGCTGTCGATTGTGTGTCAATCTTGCCTACAAAGTAAGTGTCGACAAGGTTGTAGAATGCGCTTGACAGCATGCATATTATGGACGGAACGGCAAATTCGCACACCAATTTTCGCTCTGATTTGGTTGTCATGATTTCGAATTTTTTCTGCCTGTCCATCGTTGTTTTTCTGTTTCGATGCAAAAGTATGCTACTTGTAAGTTTACTTTTTGCTTGCAATGCAAAAAATTATATATAAAAATCATTTTATATTTTAAAGTAAATCAATAAGATATAGATTAATATCAAATTTTGTAAAAAAAAAGTTGCCAATTAACGTAGGGTTTTGTGCTGGTTAATTGTCTTATATGTGTTGGAAATGAAATAAAATAGATAAGATATATGGAACGTCAAGTTAGATTGGGAGTTTACAGAGCGCTTCGCAAGGTCGGGGTTAAACGCAACGATATTTATCCAGAATCTTCATTGTCAGGTGATTTCTTCTTCGACGATATTGATTGGAAATGTTTCTTGTGTTTTGTGGAAGAGCGTTTTAACATTCAAATCAATGAAGATGAAGCAAAGCAACTTTTAACGGTTGAAAACACTATTGATTTGGTAAGTAAGCATTTATCGCTTAATTAATATTAGTTTTTAGTTGAAGAGAAAGCCCGTCGCGCAAGCAACGGGCTTTCTTTGTTTTTTGAAAGAACATACCAACTTTTTAATAGTTTTAAACCTTGGTTTTTAAACAAAATAATATGAAGATTATTGCATATGGCTCCCGATATGGAACCGCCAAAAGGTATGCCGAAGAACTTGCCCGACGAACAGGCATTGAGGCAATGAATTATGAAGAAATTGACGATGTAAATAATTATGAAACAATAATCTATATTGGCGCGTTATATGCAGGCGGTATTCTTGGTATGAGAAAGACATTCAGCAAGATTGCGCCAGATACAAGCCGAAAAATTGTCATCGCCTCTGTCGGGGTGACAGATCCTGCCGATGCTGAAAATATTCAGAATATCAGAAACAATATGGCAACACAATTGCCACAGGATATATTCCGCCAGGCCCGCATTTTTCACTTGAGGGGTGGGATAGACTATGCCAGATTGTGCTTCAAGCATAGGATGTTGCTGAAAATGATGTATGGCAGAGGCGTTAAGATGCCTGAAGAACAGAAAACCGCCGAAGTTAGGGCCATTATCGCCACATACAATCAAACTGTCGATTTTGTTGATTTCAACAGCCTTGATGCCATAGAGCAGGAAATAAGAAAATAGTAAAGACATAATCCGCATTTAGACGCTGTCAAATGCGGATTATGCCTGCTTATTTACTTTTTTATAGGCTTGATAGTGATGACTCTGTTGTAAGATTCAGGTTTAACTCTGTATTCGTCAAGTACATATACACAAGTACAACCAACACCTGTAGTGTTGTAGTCAAGATTGAAAGTATAGCGGTCGGCTTGTGTTTTTAGTTGATAAGTAAATTGGCTTTTTGTAAGATTATCAGTCGAAAATTGATAAGCGTTAAAATTAAAATGTTCATTCATTGATATTTGTACACCATTACCATTTTTGTCTAATAATTTGACATACCGATTGTCGGTACGCAATGCGTGGTCTTGAGGCAAAAGATAGGGTTCGTACATATCGGCAACAGATTTTGTCCAAATTCCAACAGGATATCCAGTCTTGCGGTCAGGGTAGTTCTCTTCAGGACCTCGTCCATACCAAGTTATTTGGTCAAAATCGTTTGATATTGATGTTGTAAATCCAATGCGTGGCAGTAATTCAGGCAAATTGCCTTGAGGACTTAAATGATTGGAGATTTTTACAGTTCCGTCATCATAGAAATTATATGTGTAATCTATGGTGAAACCAGCCATCTGAACTCCTTGAATATAAAGGTCTAACGCACCAAAAGAAGTTGCACCTACTTGTATAAGTTGATGTATTTTTACTGTTGTCTCATTTTCATTGTGAGTAAGTTGAATGCTTGCAGGACGAATTTTCAACTGATTTATTCCTTTTGAATAAAACAAAGTGGAAATCATTCCACCAAAACCATCTGCATATCCGCCATTTACACGAAAAGCGTCCCAAGAGTCAAATTCGTTGGCTAATGGTGCTCGCCAAAGGTTGAAGGTCAATGGTTCTTTTAATAAAGATTTTCCACCTACTTCAATTTGTTCAAGGTTTCCCGTTGCTTTGTTTATTACATAGCAAAAATCAGAACCGCTTATTTTTATTTCATTTTCGTTTTCAACAGCATTAACTTTTGAAGACAATGGTTTTTCAGATATTGCAGGAATATTCCATGACGATAGTTCCAATTGATCCCAAGCAACTTCAAATCCCGACTTTGCCCAAAGTTCATCTTTTTTTATTGAAGATGTTATGTTTATTCGATATTCTTTGCCAGGTTCTATAATAGGTTTGTGATATGGAATCTTAATAATCTGTTTTTGTTGAGGTGCAGTAGTAAATTGAATATCACCTTCTTCCAAGACATCTCCATCTGCCATTAATATCCAATGAGTTGCAAATTGGTTAAGGTCAGTAAAGTAAAGACGGTTGGCAACCTCAATCATTCCAGTTTCTGCATCTATCAAACTTATGCTTATTGGCTGAGTTGTCCATTTCATTTGTAACATTTCAGGTTGTACTGTACGGTCAGGCCAAATGCAACCGTATGTACGCATGTTTCCTCCAATGGTGAAAAATGTGCCATCATCGCCGTTCCCATCAAATGTAAGATACAAGACGGCATCATTTGCAGAGCCTTCGCCATCAGCAAGACATTTATCGTAAATAGCCACATTGTCCATTTCGGCATCGGCAGTGAAAATTGTCTGTGGATCTTGAGCGTGGTTTCCTGCAATTCGACCTATGTTTATAGGATATGGGAAATTGCTCAAAAAGCCTCTTTCAACAGGTTGATTTCCCCAACCTCTATTAACCGGTTTTTCAGGAATTGTTGAAACAGAACCTTTGAGTTCCTTGTCGATATACAGTTTCATTTCCTTGCCATCCCAAGATGCTGTAACGTGATGCCAATTGTCAATCCAATTTGAAGGCAAATCAACTTCTAATGAATGTTTTAATCCGGAGTGAATATAAAATTGCAATTTGTTTTCACCTTTTTGAACCACGCCAAATTGAGTGTTGCCTTTGGTTATGTATGGCGCGCCTTCGTGCATTCCGCATAGTTTGCCAGGCTTGACATCAAAACTGATTGTAAGTGCATTGCTTTTTAATTCAACATTATTGCTACGGTAAATTTCAACCCACTCGTCATGTCCGCTTAAATGTAAAACGCCATTTTCCACTTTGGCATTTCCCATAAGATGTGCAGGCGTGTTGAAAGGTGATTTGTCAGTCAATGGGCGTACGTGTTCAGATAGACCAGGATTTACAAAATCCCAAATTGCGCCACCCATCAAACGATTATGACGACGAATTACATCCCAATATTCATCCAATCCACCACCTGCATTACCTGCAACAGAAAGATATTCGTCCATAAACGAAGGTCTTGGATCTTCAGATTCAGGAACTAAGGCTGTATTCATTTCAAGTTCGTAAGGAGTAGGGTAGCGAGGACCAATTATTTCTTCGCCGGGATGTGCATAAGCATTGCCTCCGTACATAAAGTAACGTGTAGGGTCATATTTTTTCCCTTCTTTAACAACTTCTGTAATAATAGAACCTTCGCCACTTTCATTGCCGGCACTCCAAAATAGCACGCAAGCGTGATTACGGTCACGTAAAACCAATTGGCGTACACGTTCCAAATACATTTGTAAAAAATTGTTGTTATTAGAAATGTACTCTGTGGCGTGTGCTTCGTCGCCAGTTTCGTCTATTATGTAAAGTCCGTATTCATCGGCAAGTTCAAGGTATTTATTTACAGGTGGATAGTGTGATGTCCTTACAGCATTGAAGTTATGTTGTTTTAAGATTTCCATATCCTTGCGTATGGTTTCTTCGTTCATCACATGTCCTAATACGGGATGTTGCATGTGAGTATTTATGGCATTTATCTTTATTGGTTGACCATTTAGATAAAATGTTTGATTTCGTATTTCGGTTTCCTTAAATCCTATCTTACTAGATATTTGTTGTGTGGACGTTCCTGAATCGTTGAGCAATTCAAGTTTTAGTGTATAAAGAGTAGGAGTTTCAGATGTCCATTTTTTAGGATTTGAAATCAAAGATGATAGTTCAAATGTCTTTTTCTCTTTTGTGTTAACCAATAGTTTTTCTGATTGTAGTTCTTTTACAATGTTTCCATCGGAATCGGACAAAGTTGCCTTTACAGAATAATTAGAAGCATTATCATCATATTTTTTTACATCAACATTGATTTTCAGGTTTGCATCTGCATATTTATCGTCAAGGTCGGTGGTGACAAACCAATCGAACAAGCGGGTTTTTGGCGTTGCGTAAATCGTGACATCGTCGAAAATGCCTGCCAAACGCCAATAATCTTGACCTTCAAGATAATAGCCATCGCTGTATTTTAACACGCAAACGGCAATTGTATTTTTTCCGGGTTTGACAAAATTGGTAATATCATATTCGGCAGGTTCTTGTCCGCCTTCGTTGTATCCTGCTTGTTGTCCATTGATCCAGACAAACGAAGCACTTTGGGTCTTTTCCAGTCGTAAGAATATTTGCTGGCCGTCCCAGTCTTGCGGAATGTTAAATACGCGACGGTATGCTCCAGTTGGGTTGTATTCTCTAGGAACGTATGGCGGATTGGCTTTAAATGGTGATGCAACATTTCTGAATTGAGCATCGCCGTAACCTAACATTTCCCAATTGCTTGGAACTGGGATTTGTTTCCATTTTCCATCGTTAAACGAAGGTTGGAAAAAATCTAATGGTATGGCTTCTGGCGTTTCTGCAAAAAGGAATTTCCAATTTCCATTTAGTGATAAATGCTGGTCGGCTATGTAATAGGCGTGACCATCTTGTTGATTTTCTTCAAAAACATTTGTGTTTTCGATGTAATCGTAGATATGCTCCAGATACTGGGCGTCCATTTGCAACGGAAGTGTTGCAAGCAAGCAAATTGGTAAAATCGTTTTAGTTCTCATTTTGTTAGTTGTTTGATAGTTGTTTAGTTTTTTATGGTCATAAAAAAACAAAAATAAGGGGATTTCTAAAAAAATATTATCAGGAAATATATGGAATTTTCCATAAAATAATGTAGTGGTTGTGGATATGGAAAATTTTGATTTTTAGCCATAGAAAATCATTAGGCAACTTGATTCCCTGTAACTTTTGCCAGGCAACAAACGTCGAGTGGCGGTGTGGAAATGTCAAGTAAAAATCATAAAGCGTGGTGAAGCGTGTGCTTCAACTGAAAAAAATGGGAATGCATATCCTACTGATAACTTTTGCTGTTTTTGGGGGAATGGAAGTCGGCATCGGCATTTCATTTCGCTTCGCCTTTTTATGCGTTTTGTGCAGATTGGCACACTGGCAGACAAAAATCGATATTGTCAATAATCCGTTTTATGTAGTCACAAAAAACTAAAACATAAAAACTTAAAGCCAAAAACTTGAAAAATTGCCTGTCGTTGGAATCTTTATTGTTTTTGGTGTTGCATTTCCCTATAAAAAACACTTATTTTTGCCCTATTTGTGAAAAATAGGAAAATATTAATAATTATACTGATAAATAATTAGTTATGGGAATGATAGATGGTATCCTGACAAAATTGTTCGGAAACAAGTCCGATAGGGATATTAAGGAAATTACACCTTACGTTGTCGCATCAAATGCCGAATACGAAAAACTGGCATCGCTTTCAAATGACGAATTGCGCCAACAAAGTGCAGAATTGCAACAAATTATACAAAATCGTATCAGCGACGAGAATAAACGGATAGCCGATTTGCGCCAGCAGATTGAGCAGGAACTCGATATCGAAAAGAAGGAAGACCTTTACAACCAGATTGACAAGTTGGAAGAGGCCATCGATGCAAAAATAGCCGATATTCTTGACGAGATTTTGCCACGTGCATTTGCCATAATGAAGGATACGGCACGCCGTTTCAAGGAGAATAAGGAAATAGAGGTTACGGCCACACAGTTCGACCGCGACATCGCCGCCCGTCGCGACAGCGTCGAGATACGTGGCGACAAGGCCATCTGGTTCAATACCTGGACGGCCGGTGGTTCGCCAATCACTTGGGATATGGTCCACTACGATGTCCAACTCATTGGCGGAACGGTCCTTCACAAAGGCAAGATAGCCGAAATGGCCACTGGTGAAGGTAAGACTTTGGTGGCTACATTGCCAGTGTTCCTTAACGCACTTACTCATCGTGGCGTTCACGTAGTCACTGTCAACGACTACCTGGCCAAACGTGATGCCGAGTGGATGGGCACTCTTTACGAATTCCACGGCTTGAGCGTCGATTGCATCGACAAGCACGAACCAAACTCTGAGGCACGCCGCAAGGCTTACCAAGCCGACATCACTTTCGGTACAAACAACGAGTTCGGCTTCGACTACTTGCGCGACAATATGGCAATCAGCCCTGACGACCTTGTTCAGCGCCGTCACAACTACGCCATTGTCGATGAGGTCGACTCCGTACTTATTGACGACGCCCGTACACCGCTTATCATTTCAGGACCAGTGCCTAAAGGCGACAACCAGATGTTCGACCAGTTCAAGCCACAAGTGCTGAAACTGTATCAGGCTCAGCGCGACCTTGTCACAAAACTCCTGGCCGACGCTAAGAAACTCATCGCCGAAGGCAAGGAGGAAGAGGGCGGAAAACTGTTGCTGCGTGCACACAAAGGTCTGCCAAAGCATAAGCCGCTTATCAAGTATTTGAGCGAGCCAGGCGTGAAGGTCCTGCTGCAGAAGACCGATAACTTCTATATGCAGAACAACAACCAGAACATGTATCTGATTACCGACGACCTTTACTTCGTAATCGAGGAGAAGCAAAACTCGATTGAGCTGACCGATAAGGGCATCGACTTGATATCTACCGATACTGAAGACAAAGGATTCTTTGTAATGCCCGATGTTGGCGCTGAAATTGCCGAACTCGAGAGCAAGCATCTGCCTACGGCCGAACTTGTCGAGCAAAAGGACAAGCTGCTTCAGGACTACTCAATCAAGACCGAGCGCATACATACCATCAACCAGTTGCTTAAGGCATACGCAATGTTCGAACGCGATGTTGAATACGTCGTTGTCGAGAACAAGGTCAAGATTGTCGATGAGCAGACTGGCCGTATTATGGAAGGCCGCCGCTATTCCGACGGCTTGCACCAGGCTATCGAGGCAAAGGAAAACGTCAAGGTCGAGGCTGCAACACAGACATTCGCAACCATTACGCTGCAGAACTACTTCCGTATGTACAAGAAACTTGCCGGCATGACAGGTACAGCCGAAACAGAGGCAGGTGAGTTCTGGAACATCTACAAACTCGATGTGGTTGTAATTCCTACAAACAGGCCTGTTCAGCGTATCGACTACGAGGATCTGGTTTACAAGACTGCCCGTGAGAAATACAATGCCGTAATCAACGAGATTGTTAAGCTGAACGAAGCTGGACGTCCGGTTTTGGTCGGTACTACATCAGTCGAAATATCGGAACTTTTGAGCCGTATGCTGAAAATGCGTGGAATCAAGCATAATGTGCTGAACGCCAAACAGCACCAACGCGAGGCCGAGATTGTGGCCGAGGCGGGCAAAAGCGGAACCGTTACCATTGCAACCAATATGGCAGGCCGTGGTACCGATATCAAACTTACGCCTGAAGTTCGTGAAGCAGGCGGTTTGGCCATTTTGGGAACCGAGCGTCACGAGTCGCGCCGTGTCGACCGTCAGTTGCGTGGTCGTGCAGGACGTCAGGGCGACCCAGGTTCGTCACAGTTCTTCGTTTCGCTCGAAGACAACCTTATGCGCCTGTTCGGCTCTGACCGCATAGCAAGCCTTATGGACAAGATGGGAATTCAGGAAGGTGAGGTCATCCAGCACTCAATGATTTCCAAGTCGATAGAACGTGCGCAGAAGAAGGTTGAGGAAAACAACTTCGGCATTCGCAAGCGCTTGCTCGAGTACGACGACGTGATGAACAACCAGCGTGAGGTCATCTACAAACGCCGTCGCCACGCATTGTTCGGCGAACGCCTGCAAGTGGATATCGTCAACAATATATATGACGTGTGCGAGCAGATTGCGACAGAATACAAAGAGGCAAACGACTATGAGGAACTGAAACTTGCCAATGTGCGTACACTTTCTATCGATACGCCATTTGACGAGGAGACATTTGGCAAGGAAACATCGGCAGAACTGTCCGAACGCCTGTATCAGGCCGCAATTGACGCCTACAAGCGCAAATCGGCAACAATTCAGCAACGTGTATGGCCAGTCATCAAGAATGTATATGAAACACAAGGCCAGACTTATACCAACATTGTAATACCAATCACCGACGGACGACGTACATATAATATTGTCACCAATCTGAAAAAAGCATACGAATCGGAAGGTCGCGACTTGGTGACTTCAATAGAGAAGAGCATCAGCCTTCTTACAATTGATGACGCTTGGCGTGAACACTTGCGTGAAATGGACGACTTGAAACAGTCTGTCCAGAATGCGACATACGAACAGAAAGACCCGCTTTTGATCTATAAGTTCGAATCGTTCAACCTGTTCAAGACTATGATTGAGAAAATCAATTCTGAATTGGTTTCCATCATTATGAAGGGCAATTTGCCAGTTCAGGACCCAGAGCAAGTCCGTCAGATTGAGCAACGTCGTCAACTCGATATGAGCCGTTTCAACACCAGTCGTACTGAGCAAGGCCAGCAGGGTCAGCCAGGCCGTCCTGAAGAAAAGAAGGTTCAGCCGATAAGAGTTGAGAAAAAGGTTGGTCGCAATGATCCTTGCCCGTGCGGAAGTGGCAAGAAATTCAAGAACTGTCACGGCATCAACTTGCCCGAATAGGTATGAAGACAAAACGGTATAATCCCATCAGGTTGAAATTGAGCCAGATGTTTGTTGGCGAGCACGATGATGCAAAACGTGTCGTTGTGCCTTGCGCACTGCAGAGGGCCAAGTCGGTGGGATTGCTGTTCGCCGTTGCTTCCGATGCCGATTTGGCCGATGCCAGTCTTGTCTTTAACCAGATGAGAAACGTCAATGCCAATGTCCAGGCTTTGGGATATGTCGTAAATCGCAAGGAGTTGCCTAAATATCAGCAACAGAGTTATTTCCAACTTATTACCGACAATGACTTCGACTTTCTGCTTCGTCCGAAAGGCGTGATGGCAACCAACTTTGCGAAAAGCCAGTTTGATGTGCTTGTCGACCTGAATTCGGCAGGATATTATCCGTTGAGGCAGATGCTTTACAATTCAGGCGCAAGGTTCAGGGTTGGCCGTTATTCCGACAATCAGCCATTCGACCTTATGATCAGCATTGGCGACGATAGGGACGCGAAATACTATTTTGAACAGATTTTATTTTATCTACAGAAATTTAACTAACAAAACAATGATGCAACAATTGAGGGGAGTAGGCGTGGCATTGGTTACGCCTTTCAGTTCAGACGGCAAAATTGACTATTCTGCACTCGAGAGACTTATAGAGATGCAGATAAATAATGGTACAGATTATATAGTGGCACTAGGCACGACAGGCGAGCCAGCAACATTGTCGAAAGACGAGAAGGCTGAAGTTCTTGCGTTTATCATTGACAAAGTGGCCAAGCGAGTGCCTATCGTTGTAGGCTGTGGCGGTAACAATACGGCCGATTTGATAGCACAGGCTAAGGAATATGAAAATAACGACGGCATCACGGCATTGCTTTCGGTTGTGCCATTCTACAGCAAGCCAAACCAGAACGGCGTCTATGCACACTTCAAGGCCTTGGCCGACAGCGTGAACAAGCCTATCCTGCTTTATAATGTTCCAGGACGCACGGGCATCAACATTTCTGTAGATGTTGTTGTGCGCTTGGCTAACGAGTGCAAGAACATAATCGGCATAAAGGAGGCATCAGGAAACGCGGCTCAGGGTATGCAGTTGGCAAGCCGTTGTCCAAAGGATTTCCTGTTGATTTCGGGTGACGATGCAATGACATTGCCTTTGATAGCGTGCGGTTTCTGTGGCGTAATATCAGTGTTGCAGGATGCCTATCCGGCACAGTTCAGCAAGATTGTCCATTTGGCTCTTGACGGCAAATTCGAAGAGGCTCGCGAACAGCATTACAAGTTCCTTCCAATTATCGATTCAATGTTTGCCGAGGGTAGTCCTTCGGGCGTAAAAGCCTATTTGGAACAGATGGGAATGGCTAAAAATGTCGTCCGTTTGCCGTTGGCTACCGTCAGCGAATCGCTGAAAAGCAAGATAAAGGACCTTATGAGTACTGTTAAGTAGTTGATATCTATCAATAGTTCAGTGTTTTATTTTTAGAGAAAAATTTATTTCAAAAAAACATCGCACTCGGTTGCAACAAATGAAAAAGTCTGTATATTTGCAACCGTTTTAAGGCCCCGTAGCTCAACTGTATAGAGCATTTGACTACGGATCAAAAGGTTGTGGGTTAGAATCCCGCCGGGGTCACAAACTCTTTCAAACCTCTGTCAAACAATTGTTTGCGGGGGTTTTGCTATTTTATGGAAGGTGCCTTTTTACCTTGCAATTATTTTTCTGAAGATTGTAATTGACTGCTGAAAATAATTACATTTGCACCGCCTTAAGGAAAGATGCCAGAGTGGTCGAATGGACCGCACTCGAAATGCGGCAAGCGGGTCACACTGCTTCCAGGGTTCGAATCCCTGTCTTTCCGCCGAATCCTGTCACTTTTGTGGCGGGATTTTTTATTTAACACTACTGAAAATGACAGAGTTGGAAACCAAAGTCGGGCGTGAAAGCCATAAATTCGGGTTAATCAAGATAGGTGTGTTTCTGTCGGGACTGTCGGTCTTTTCTCAATTGTACATTTTTCAGCCAATGTTGCCGCACTTGAGCAAGACATTCGCCTTGAACCCTGCGGCAAGCAGTTGGGCAGTGTCGTCGGCCACGGCAGGTATGGCTTTGGGCTTGCTTTTCTTCTCATTTAAGGCAGATTCGTGGCCTCGCAAGAAACTGATGTCGTTCTCAATGCTTGCGTCATCTGTACTGACATTGGCATCGGCATTCATACCGTGGTTTTGGCCGTTGGTGGCGGTGAGTTTCATCCGTGGGGCGTTGCTGTCGGGAGTGTCAGCAGTAGCGCTGACTTATCTCAACGAAGAAATAGAGGAACGTTCGTTGGGCATGGCCATAAGCCTTTATTTAAGCGGTAACGCCGTCGGCGGAATGTCCGGACGAATTATTTCGGCTTTCCTGTCGGGATGGCTTGGATGGCGGGCAACTCTTGCCATAGTCGGTTTGCTCACATTGGCAGTTGGCTTGTGTTTTTGGAAGATATTTCCCGAATCGCGTAATTTCAGGCCACAGAAAGTGCTACTGAAGACGAAGGTGCGCCAGATGGGACAATATATGCGTACGCCGGTTATGCGTAGGGCATATTCAGCCGCATTCCTGCTTATGGGCTGTTTTGTGAGCATATACAATTTTACGGGATTTCATTTGGAGGCACCGCCATATTCGTTGCCTCATACGCTTATAGCCTTCATCTTCCTGATGTACACCACAGGCATTGCGGGCTCGCTTACTGCAGGACGGTTGTCGGCAAATTACCGTCCGGAATCGATAATACGCTATTTTGTGGTAGGCGACATTATCGGACTATTGCTGATGGCTTGCACTCATCTGTTGCCATTGGGGCTTGGATTGGGTGTGTTCACGTTCAGTTTCTTTGGCACTCACGCTCTTGCGAGCCGAATTGTGTCGCAGAATGCAGGAGAGGGCCGAAGCACCGCCACATCGCTCTATTGGCTGTTCTACTATTTCGGTTCGTCAGTGTTGGGCACAAGCACAGGAACCGTATTGTCGGGTTACGGATGGAGCAGTTTCATCTTGCTGCTGATAGCCATAAATGCGCTTACCTTGACTTGGCTTTGGAAGATGAATAGGTAAAGGATCGGCGATGAAAATACGGGGGGTAATTTATCTCTGTCATATATGGCCTTACATTACAATCTAAATGTCTTATGCAGATGAATGGTGCTGTGTTGTTGAATAGCCATTGAGCCAGAAACTTATTTGCGAAAATCCGTAAAATCAAGATAATGCTTTTAAATGTTGGTTTTCAATTTTACTTTTGCGGTTCGTGAACGAGAAACGTATAAATTGTTTAATCATCTAAATATTAAAAACTTTGGGAAAGACATTATTTGATAAGATTTGGGATGCGCACGTCGTTCAGGTGATACCTGACGGCCCGACCCAACTTTATATCGACCGTCTGTATGCACATGAGGTTACATCGCCCCAGGCATTCGACACATTGCGCGACAAGGGTATCAAGGCATTCCGCCCTGACCATATAGTCGCAATGCCAGACCACAACACGCCTTCTGACCAACAGGAGGTTATAAACGACCCAATCGGTCGCAAGCAGGTTGAGACTTTGGCAAAAAACTGTGCAGAGTTCGGCATCAAGCACTTTGCAATGGGAACGAAGGACAACGGCATCATCCACGTCGTAGGTCCTGAAAAGGGACTTTCGTTGCCAGGAATGACAATTGTATGTGGCGATTCGCACACATCTACACACGGTGCTGTAGGCGCTCTTGCAATGGGCATCGGAACAAGTGAAGTGGCTGAAGTGCTTGCAAGCCAGTGCATTCTGCAGGGCAAGCCAAAGACTATGCGCATCAATGTTGAAGGACAACTTCAGCCAGGTGTGGTTGCAAAGGATATTGCGCTTTACATTATGGCAAAGATGACGACATCGGGCGCAACAGGATATGCCGTTGAATATGCAGGCTCCACTATCCGCAACCTGTCGATGGAAGGCCGTCTGACATTGTCAAACCTGTCAATAGAGATGGGTTCGCGTGCAGGCATAATTGCTCCAGACGAGACCACTTTCGCTTACCTGAAAGGTCGCGAGTATGCACCAAAGGGTGCGGATTGGGACAAGGCTGTAGCTTATTGGAAGACTCTGAAAAGTGACGATGACGCTGTGTTTGACAAGGAGGTTACTTATCGTGCCGAAGACATCAAGCCTCGTATCACATTTGGAACAAATCCAGGCTCTGGCATTGCTATTGACGAGACCATTCCTACTCTTGACGGAATGAATGACGCTGAAGTAGCACAACTTATGTCACAACTCGACTATATGCAGTTCAAGCCAGGCGAGAAACTTGAAGGACATCCTGTCGACTACTGCTTCCTTGGCGCTTGCACCAACGGACGTATCGAGGATTTCCGTGCATTCGCATCAATAGTAAAGGGCAAGAAGAAATCGCCAAACGTTGTGGCTTGGTTGGTTCCAGGCTCGTGGGCTGTCCGCAAGCAAGTTATCGACGAAGGCATCGACAAGATATTGGAGGAGGCAGGATTCGAGTTACGTCTGCCTTCGTGCTCATCGTGCTTGGCAATGAATCCAGACAAGGTTCCTGCAGGCAAGTTGGCGATATCGACGTCGAACCGCAACTTCGTCGGCCGTCAAGGACCAGGTGCCCGCACAATCTTGGCTTCGCCATTGGTTGTCGCCGCTTCAGCCCTTACAGGAGTTGTCACTGACCCACGTAAATTGTAAAGCTTATCGGAACGCAGATGACGCAGATTAAACAGATGTTATGGATTTTGAATTTTCAAATGATTATCTACATAAAGAGTTGACGGAGAAAATAATTGAGCATTTTTACAATGTTTATAACACATTGGGGTATGGTTTTCTTGAAAATGTATATCAAAATGCTCTTTATTACGAATTGACTGAAAATGGATTTAATTGTGAAGTTCAAAAGGATATAAGGGTTTATTACGCAGGTCATTGCGTCGGAAATTATAGGGCGGATATGATAGTTGATGATTTGGTTATATTGGAATTGAAAGCAACAGAAGAATTGTCCAGTTCTCATGCAACTCAATTGCTGAATTATTTGAAGGCAACAAAATATGAGGTTGGATTATTACTCAATTTTGGTAAAAAGCCAGGCATTCGACGGAAAGTATTCGAAAATGATTATAAATAAATCTGCGATTATCTGTTAAATCAGTATAATCTGCGTTCAAAATAAAGATTAAAAATGAATAAGAAATTCAACGTAATAAAGTCAACTTGCATTCCTATTGCAATTGACAACAACAACACCGATAACATCATTCCTGCACGTTATCTTGCATTTACCACCCGCGACCCAAAATTCTACGGCGAGGCATTCATGCACGATTTGAGGTACAATGCCAAAAACGAGCCAGTTGCTGATTTTGTGATGAACAAGCCAGAGTTCTCTGAAGCACCTCGCGAGGGTGTCCACGAGATTGTGGTCGGTGGTCAGAATTGGGGTTCAGGTTCGAGCCGTGAGCATGCCGCATGGGCAATAGCAGGCTATGGCATTCGTGTAGTGATATCGTCAAGTTTTGCCGATATTCACCGCAACAACTTGCTCAACTGCTTTGTGTTGCCAGTTATTGTCAGTCGTGAGTTCCAATTGGAACTTTTTGCATCCATTGAGAAAGATCCGCAGACAATGGTCACTGTCGATCTTCCGAACCAGACCGTTACAAACGAGGCTACAGGCCATTCGGAAAAATTCGACATAAACGGTTACAAGAAACACTGCCTTGTGAACGGACTTGACGACATTGATTACCTTATGTCGGTTAAGGACAAGATTGAGGCTTACGAGCAAAGCAGGTAGTCGTTTAGTGCAAAAATATGGACAAGGCTACTTGCTGTGCAGGTGGCCTTGACTTCTTTTTGCCATTTGATAGTTAATATCTATTTTTGCAGAAAATTTAAAAGTAGTAGAAATGCCGTTAAACATTCCAGAAAAGTTGCCTGCAATAGAGACACTGAAAAAGGAAAACATATTTGTGATAGACACCAAACGGGCTACATCACAGGATATTAGGCCATTGCGAATAGCATTCCTGAACCTTATGCCGTTGAAGATTACAGCAGAAACCGATTTTGTGCGTTTGCTGTCGAATACGCCATTGCAGATCGAACTCGAATTCATTAAACTCAAGAGCCACACATCGAAGAACACGCCTATCGAGCATATGAAGGCCTTCTACATCGATTTCGCCGAGATAAAGAAAAATCGTTACGACGGCCTGATAATAAACGGCGCACCGCTTGATTTTGTTGAATACGAGGATGTGCTGTATTGGGATGAAATCAAGGAGATACTCGATTGGGCTCGTACCAATGTGACATCTAAATTCTTCATCTGTTGGGGCGCCTTTGCCGCAATGTACTACTACTACGGCATACAGAAATACACTTTGCCACAAAAGCGTTTCGGCGTATTCAAGCACGTTGTCTGCGACAAGATGAATCCGATATTCCGTGGTTTTGACGATGAATTCTATGTGCCGTTCAGCCGACACGTCGAAGTGCATATGGACGATGTGCTGAAGGAAAAGAAACTTACGGTGCTGTCAAAATCGACCGACGACGATGTATGTCTCGTGAAAAGTGTCGATCGCAACGAATTCTTTATGTTCGGTCATCCAGAATATGCGCCCGACACATTGGCCAACGAGTATTTCCGCGACAAGGAGAAGGGACTCGACATTCAGTTGCCACAAAACTATTTCCCTGACGACGATCCGACAAAAAAACCGATGGTGCGTTGGCGCTCACACGCCAATTTGCTGATATCCAATTGGCTGAACTATTTCGTATATCAGGAGACACCCTACGATATAAACGAGATTCACGGATAATGATTTATATTGACAAGGCCTCGCAGTTTGCGGGGCTTTTTTTGTGTGTACTGCATTTCACATTTCGTGTTGATTTTTGCGAAATAAAAGCATAACTTTGTGTTGTATAAATAAATAAAAAATGAATGCCGACGTTACAAATACCATTGTAGAGTATTTAAAGACGAAGCCAGTTGACAAGGCTTGGGTGTTTGGCTCTTTTGCCCGAAATGAGGAGCATGATGCCAGTGACGTAGACATAATGGTGGCACTTTCACCAGGCATTAAAATGGGGCTGTCATTTTATGGCATGATGGTTGATTTGGAAAAAAGACTTAACCGTCCTGTCGATATGGTAAGGGAAGGCCATTTGTTGCAGTTCGCGGAAAAAAGCGCCATGAAAGACCGTATTCTTATTTATGAGAGAGAGCATTAAGGATAAAGGCCGTCTGCAACACATTCTGTCGGCTATAGATAGCGTGGAGCAATATACGTATGGCGTTGGTATGGAGCAAATGGCGACTGATAAAATGCGCATTCATGCCACGGCATATAATATACAGATAATAGGAGAGGCGGTATATAACTTGACAAAAGATTTTAAGGAAAGTCGCCAATCTACGCCATGGAGTCAGATTGAAAAGATGCGTCACATATTGGTACACGACTATTTTGTTGTCGATTTTGACGTGCTATGGTCGGTTGTGACGGAAGATATTCCTGTATTGAAGAGGCAGATTGAAAAATATGTCGAGGAATTGTGAAAACGAACTTCTGCCAATCTGTACAATCAAATCAACAGACGTTATCAGTGTTGATAAGGTAAGTTTTTGTAAATCAATTATTATTTCATAATACTTGTTTGTCGCCAGCGATTGCCAGCGACAATGCCGTTGCTAGATAGCCCATCATAATAAAGCCTTTATTTCCTATTGATAAATTTGCAATACCTTTCTACATTTGCAGTTTAAATAAAAAAGGCGCAAATATATTGTGCCACTGCTAAATAATGAAAATAGAAATACTTGATACTACGCTTCGCGATGGTGAGCAAATGTCAGGAGTGGCATTCACCGATGATGAAAAGTTGAGCCTTGCAAAACTGTTGCTTGAAGACTTGAAGGTTGACAGGCTTGAAGTGGCTTCGGCCCGTGTGTCGGAAGGCGAATTCCAGGCAGTGAAGAAAATCTGCGATTGGGCAAACTCACACGGCTATATCGACCGAATTGAGGTGCTTGGCTTTGTCGATGGCGAGACATCGCTCAATTGGCTACAGAAGGCAGGTTGCAAGGTGATCAACCTGCTGAGCAAAGGCTCGCTCAAGCATTGCCAATGCCAATTGCGCAAGACGCCCGAACAGCACTTGGCCGACATCAAGCATTCAATTGCTCTTGCTACCGAACGTGGCATCAGCGTGAACATTTATCTTGAAGATTGGTCAGGCGGAATGCGCACATCGCCCGACTATGTCTATTTTATGCTCGACTCGCTGAAAGACAGTGGAATCAAGCGCTTTATGTTGCCTGACACGCTCGGCATACTGAATCCAGACGACACCTTCGAGTACCTGTCGGCAATGCGCAACCGCTATCCAGACCTGAAGTTCGACTTCCATCCGCATAACGACTACGATTTGGCTACAGCCAATGTCTATTCGGCAATAAAGGCGGGCATAAGTTCGTTCCACGGAACAATCAACGGTTTGGGCGAACGTGCAGGAAATGTCACAATATCGAGCATAATAGCCATTGTCAAAGACCATTTCGGCTACGAAGTGAATGCCGACGAAGGCAAATTGTACAAGGTCAGCCGTATGGTGGAGATGTTTTCAGGCATCCGCATACCAACCAACAAGCCACTTATTGGCGAGAACGTGTTCACGCAAACCGCAGGCATCCACGCCGACGGCGACAACAAGAACAACCTTTACTGCAACGCGCTTGTGCCCGAACGTTTCGGACGCCACCGCACTTATGCTCTCGGCAAGACATCGGGCAAGGCAAACATCAAGAAGAATCTTGAGGAAATGGGCATCGAACTTGATGACGAGGCAATGCGCAAGGTTACACAGCACATTATCGAACTTGGCGACAAGAAGGAGATGGTTACTCGTGAGGATTTGCCGTTCATAATTAGTGATGTGCTTCGTAGTCAATCAATTAAAGATAAGGTCGATGTGGTCAACTTCAACTTCAGTACGGCAAAAGGGCTGAAGTCGATTGTGTCGGTAATGGTCAAGATCGACGGCGAATTCTACAAGGAGGCCGCTTCAGGCGATGGCCAGTACGATGCGTTTATGAGTTGCATAAAGAAGATTTACGCCAATTTGGACAAGGAACTTCCTAAACTGATTGACTATAACGTTACCATTCCGCCAGGTGGACGCACCGACGCCTTGGTTCAGACTACAATCACTTGGCAGATGAGGGGTAAGGAGTTCCGCACCCGTGGTCTCGACCCTGACCAGACAATGGCAGCCATAAAGGCAACAATCAAGATGCTGAATATAATTGAGGAATAGACTCTTATAGCCTTTGGGTGATGAAATCGACAATAGAGGAAATACGCAGTAATTTCAATGGGCAGGTCGATCGGTTCCTGAACATTGAAACAGGTCAGGCCACGGCCATTGACTCGCCATTGTGTATGGAGATTGTTGCCCAAACGGCAAAACTGATGAATCCAAAGGCCGAAGCCATATTGGATTTGGGATGCGGTGGCGGAAACTACGCCGTCAAGATGGCGCAACAGTTCCCGACGGCAAATTTCACGCTTGTCGACATAAGCGAAAAAATGCTTGAGGAGGCAGGAAAACGAGTGTCGGCCTTGACATCGGGAAAGGTCGTGTGCGTGAATGCAGATTACAACGAGGTGGATTTCGGCGTTGAGCGTTATTCCATAGTGACGGCAGGCACAACGTTGCACCACCAGCGGACAATGCAACAGTGGCAATCGATTTACGGGCGAATGTACGATGCGTTGGAGCAAGGCGGGCTGTTCTTCGTGAACGACATAGTGATTGGCGAGACGCCAGAAATTGACGCGCTAATGCTTGACGGATGGAAGAGCGTGTTGCGGAAGAACGTTCCAAATGAAGTGGATGAATTTCTGCAAAAATACGAATCGGAGGACACTCCGCAGACACTGTCGTTTCAACTTGACTTGATGAGGCAAGTCGGATTTTTGCAAACATCGGTATTGCATAAACACTTCAACTTCGCCACTTTTGTGGGCATTAAATAGAAAAGCAAATCATAAAAACAAATACAATGGGAAAAAATCTGAAAATCGCCGTCTTGGCAGGCGACGGAATCGGTCCAGAGGTTATGAAACAGGCCTTGGACGTTACAAAGGCAGTTTGCGAGAAATTCGGCCACAAACTTGAATATAAGGAAGCGCTTACAGGCGCTTGCGCAATTGACGCCTATGGCGACCCTTATCCAGAATCGACACACAAGTTGTGTATGGAGTCTGATGCAGTGCTTTATGGCGCAGTAGGCGACCCGAAGTTCGATAACGACCCAACGGCAAAGGTCCGTCCTGAACAAGGCCTTTTGGCTATGCGTAAGAAATTGGGCTTGTTTGCAAACATCCGTCCAGTTGAGACTTTTGACTGCCTTTTGCACAAATCGCCATTGAAGGAAGATTTGGTCAAGGGCGCCAACTTCTTCTGCATTCGCGAATTGACAGGCGGTATGTATTTCGGACAGAAGGAAGAGCCTACCGTAAACGACAAAGGCGTTGAAGAGGCTTTTGACACCAATTTCTATTCACGTCCTGAAATTGAGCGAATCCTTAAGGTCGCATTCGAATTCGCCCGCAAGCGTAAAAAGCACGTTACTGTTGTCGATAAGGCTAACGTGTTGGCATCAAGCCGTTTGTGGAGAAAAATCGCACAGGAGATGGCTCCAAAGTACCCTGACGTTACAACCGACTATATGTATGTTGATAATGCCGCAATGAGAATGATCACCAATCCTGCATTTTTCGACGTTATGGTTACCGAAAACACATTCGGCGACATTCTCACCGATGAGGCTTCTGTAATTTCAGGTTCAATGGGATTGCTTCCTTCTGCATCAATCGGCGAGTACACAAGCGTATTCGAGCCAATCCACGGTTCATATCCGCAAGCCAAAGGCAAGAACATTGCCAATCCATTGGCAACAATCTTGTCGGCCGCTATGATGTTCGAATACGCATTCGACTTGCAGGAAGAGGGCGCACTGATTCGCAAGGCAGTTGCCGCATCGCTCGACGCAAATTACGTTACTGAAGATATCGACAAGAACAATGCCCACAGCACCAGCGAAGTAGGCGAGTGGGTTGTCAACTACATCAGGAAAGCATAGTCCGATTTTCGGCTTCTGATACAAAGAACGTCCTTCGGCATTTGCTGAAGGGCGTTTTTTTGTTGTCAACAAAAGATGATGCTTGCAGGTGTCGGGGCAATTGGATATCGTCTTTTTTATGAATATAATGACCGATTGTTATCTTGTTTAATTATAGCGATATACAAGAGTTGTTCCGCAACTTTTGATTGGCTTGTTCCGCAACTTTTGATTAGTTTATTCCGCAACTTTTTAAATGTCACATCTGTTTTGAGCCATAATTATGGCTTTAGGCAACCTATTGGGACTACATAAACTCCGTCGGCTCTTTGGTATGCATATTTGCCTACGGCTGTGAGCACCAGCAAGAACGATGGCTGTGGCATTTTTGCTGTATCAATCTTGCCAGACAGGTTGAGTAGCGTCTGTGCACCTTTTTCAATGTTCTCATTGCCGCCAAGTTTTATTTCGATGAGGCCGTATGAGCCGTTGCGGCGGTGCAATACGGCATCACATTCGGAACCAGATGAGTCTCTAAAGTGAAATATCTGTCCGTCAAGTGCGTCGGCATAGACGCGCAGGTCGCGTATGGCCATTGATTCAAATAGCAGGCCGAATGTCCGCAGGTCGTTCAGCAGGTCGTTAGGGCTTATGAATAACGAAGCGGCTGCAATACTTGGGTCAGTAAAGAATCTTGTTTCTGAAGTCTGAATGGCAGCCTTGCTACGCAGATTCGGATTCCAGGCAGGCATATCTTCTAGTACAAACATCTTTTTGAGTGCATCCACGTAGTCGGAAATTGTTTCGTAAGATATTGACTGATTGTCGTTTTCTTTAATGTCGGAGCTTATCTTGTTGAAACTAATGGCCGCACCTTGGTTGCGTGCGTACGACCTAAGCAATAGGCGCGTGCGCTCGCTATTGCGTCGTGTGTTGTCGACGCGGTGAATGTCGGTCTTGTATATTGCCTCGTAGTAGTCGCGAGCCTCGTTAAGCGCAATGTCGCCTTTCAGTTGCGTCGCTTTTGGCCAGCCACCTCTGCATAGCAGGAATGCTACTTGTTCAATGTCCATATAGTTGTCGGTGGTGTCAATGCCGATGCCGTCAAAAAGGTCTTTGATGCTTACCGTGCCGGTTGACTCGCCGGATTCCCATAGTGACATTGTCCGCATACTGATTCTGCCAATGCGCCCTGTTCCGCTGTGTAGCAGTTTGTCTTGTGAAATGGGCACGCTACTGCCAGTCAGTATGAATTGACCGAAATCGTCCCTTTTGTCGACTTCAGAACGCACCATATCCCATAATTGTGGCATACTTTGCCACTCGTCAATAAGAAGTGGCGCTTTTTTGTCGAGTAGCGCTTTCGGCCGTAGCATAAATGTATTTTGTGCTTCGCTCAATACGGAAGTGTCGCCTAAATCAAGAATACTTTTGGCTTGCTGTTTGGCAGTGGTGGTTTTTCCGCACCATTTGGGGCCTTCTATAAGTATGGCTCCTTTGCCTTGCAGTTTTTGCCCTAAAATTTTGTCCGTAATTCTTGGTTTGTATTGCTTCATTTTCTTGCTTGTTTTTGCTTTTGTAAAAGTCTTAATAAATAATTAATTATGCAAGTTATTCCGCAACTTTTTGTCTATTTATTCCGCAACTTTTTGTCGGTTTGTTCCGTAACTTTTTGTCAATTTATTCCGCAACTTTTGATTTTTTGCATTCCAATAGTCAAAAAAAAGCCTTCGGTTTGTTGCCGAAGGCTATCATTATAATAGTATGTAGTCAGATTACATTCGTTCAGGAACTTGTATTCCCATAAGCGCAGATCCTGTCTTTATGACTTTTGCGGTAAGTTTGCTCAGCGCCAGACGGAACTCGCGGACGGTGTTGTCTTCTTCTTTCAGGATTGAGCAGTCGTGGTAGAATTGGTTGTATTCCTTTGCCACGCTGTAGAGGTAGTTGGCAATGAGTGCGGGACTGTAGTTTGTGCCGGCATCGGCAACAACGGCAGGGAAGTCGAACAATAGTTTTGCAAGTTGCATTTCCTTCTCGTTGAACTGAAGTGAATTGTCAATCTTGTCGGCAACCTTCAGTCCCGATTCTTCAGCCTTGCGCAATACGGAGCAGATACGTGCGTGTGTGTATTGTATGAATGGGCCCGTGTTTCCGTTGAAGTCGATTGACTCTTTCGGGTTGAAGAGCATAGTCTTCTTTGGGTCGACTTTCAGAATGAAATATTTGAGCGCGCCCAAGCCTACCATATTGTAAATCTGATTTTTGTATTCTTCATCGAACTCTTGCAGTTTGCCAAGTTCGTCCGATGTCTCGTGGGCGGTGTTCACCATTTCGGCAATCAAGTCGTCGGCATCGACAACAGTGCCTTCGCGTGATTTCATCTTGCCTTCAGGTAGTTCCACCATTCCGTATGACAGGTGTGTGATATGGTCGGACCAGTCGAATCCCAATTTCTTGAGTACAAGTTTCAGCACCTGAAAATGGTAAAGTTGCTCGTTGCCAACAACGTACAGAAGTTCGTCGAGTTTGTATTGCTCAAAACGCTGATGTGCGGTGCCAAGGTCTTGAGTCATATAAACCGAAGTGCCGTCGCCACGGAGCAGAAGTTTTTGGTCGAGGCCGTCGGCTGTAAGGTCAATCCAGATTGAATTGTCATCCTTCTTGAACAAAACGCCGTCTTCCAAGCCTTTCATCACAATCGACTTGCCGAGCATATATGTCTGCGACTCGTAGTAAATCTTGTCGAAACTGATGCCCAGTGCCTTGTAGGTTACGTCGAACCCGGCATATACCCAACTGTTCATCATTTTCCACAGGTCGACAACATCCTTGTCGCCGGCTTCCCATTTGCGGAGCATTTCGTGGGCTTCTTGAATGACAGGCGCCTTGTTTGCCGCATCGTCGTCGCTTAGGCCTTGAGCCTTGAGTTCGGCAATCTGTTTCTTGTATTCCTTGTCGAAACGCACGTAGTAGTCGCCCACCAGTTTGTCGCCTTTAATGCCGAGGCTTTCAGGAGTGTCGCCGTTGCCCCATTTCTTCCAAGCCAGCATCGACTTGCAGATGTGTATTCCGCGGTCGTTGACAAGGTTCGCCTTGATGACATTGTGTCCGTTGGCTTCCAGAATCTGTGAAACCGAGTAGCCGTAGAGGTTGTTGCGTATATGCCCCAAGTGCAGAGGCTTGTTTGTGTTTGGCGATGAATATTCAACCATGAATGTCTTGCCGCTAGAGCCTTTAGGTTTCATTCCGAAGCGTTCATCTGCTATGGCATCGTTCAGGAATTCAGTCCAGTAGGTTGATGAAAGTTGAATGTTCAGGAATCCCTTGACAACATTGAAATCGGCCACTTCCGACAGATTGTCCTTCAGAAATTGGCCAATGGCGTTGGCGGTGTCTTCCGGTTTCTGTTTCGATATTTTCAGGAACGGGAAAACGACGAGCGTGAAATCGCCTACAAACTCCTTTCGGGTGGTTGTGAACGATATTTGGTCAAGGTTTGCATCGGCCGAGTATAAAGTCTTGATGGCCTTTGCAGTTGTGTCTTTCAGCAACTTTTGGATATCCATAACTTCTTTGTTTTTTTTTGAAAGCGCAAATATAGTCGGTTATTATTGAATTTCGAATTAAGTATTGCACATATATGCTGGCTTTAAAGTTCAAAAATGAATTGATGCCGGCGTGCGGGCAAGGTCCGGGGCTATTGAATGTCAATCAGCAAGGATGTCGTTCCTTTTGCCGATTTGATAGTGAGCGTGTAAGAACCAGAACGGATTGGTCTCAAGTCGATGTTGTTGCCCGATGTGGTGAATGACTTTATCAGTTTCCCGTTCAAGTCAAATACCGAAACGAGGCAATTGTCAAGTGTTTGTGAAGTGTGAAGCAATCCGTTCGACGGGTTAGGGTAGATGCTTATGTTTGCTGATTGCAAAGTGACAGATGTCGTGTCGGCAGGCACGAGCTCGATTTCGATTTTTGTGTCACCGCCACATATTGTCGACCAAGATGCTTCAGTCTTTCCGTCGGTAGTAGTGTACCCGTCTTTCCGAATGGTGTAATTCATCAGGTCGCCGGCTTTCAGTCCGCCGAAAGTTGCAAATCCGTTGGCATCGGTCAGTTTGGTGCTGTCGTTTAGAGTGACTGATGCCGATTCAAGCGGAAGCGCATTGACCGATATGAAGAACGATGCTTCAAACGATATTTTAGCCAAGTCGATGTTGATTTTGACAGTGTCTTTGTCGACGGCGGTGGTGTCGTAGAGGCAGAACGAATAGCCGTTGCCGATGCTGTATGGCAGTCTCTTTACGAAGACCAGTTTGCTGAAGGAGACTATTCCGTCGGCGTTGGTCTTGATAGTCTGTCCATATACGCAGACATTCATGCCCGCTTGTGGTACGTTGTTGTCGGTAATGCAGAAAATGACTGTTGCCCTAGAACTTTCAAGACTTAAGCTGATGGTGGTGTCGTTGAGTGAGTTGCAGAACGATCCATGTTGATTGCTTATCATGTTTCCGGATATGGAATATTCATGTGTCTGTCCGTTTCTGACATGGCTGAATATGGCCGTTCCTGAACCGTCTGTCAGGCACGAGTCGTTGTCAACGGTGATTGTGGCGTTCGCCAAAGGCTTGTTGTCGCAATATATCTTGAAGCAGACGTCTGGCAATTCGGTCAGGCTGAATGTTGTGTCGATGTTGGCGCGCAAGCTGTTTATCGGACAGCGGATTTCGGCATAGTCGCTGTGCATGATCAGAACGTTGTGGGTGCCAGTCGGGATCCTGAAGCATGCGTAGCCGTTGGCATCGGTCGTATCGCATTGGCTGTCGATGTGAATGACGGCATTGTTCACGCCAGCGTCATTTGCCATGGTTCGGATGCTAATGGTAGGATAGGCAGTCAGGGCGATGGCCAACGTGCTGTCGGAAGTGCATAGGATTGTTTTGCTATATGAGAAATAACCGTCTTTTTCAATTAGGCATAATGTCTCGCTTTCAGGAATGCTGTCCATCAGCGCCAATCCTGTATTGTTTGTGTAGATTGTTTTTCCACCGATAGTTATGCTGGCGTTTGCAATGTTTGTGCCGGTCGAGGAATCGGTGGTGTGGAAAGTGATTGTATGTCGTTCGGCCAATGTTAGATTCAGATTCAAAGTTGTCGTATCGCCTTGTGGTGTGAAGATGCCGTTTATGTCTTTATATCCTAGAGAATTTACGTGATATGGCTTGTTGTAAATGTTGTCGAAGTACATTATTTCATATTTGCCGTTTGTGTTTGATCTGAAGGTCTTCCCACCTATTGATATGCTTGCATTTGTAATAGGTTCGCCAGTGTTGTTGTCTACTAAGTTGAAAATGGCCCATTGAGGATTTTTGTATCTGAATGTCGTATTTGGTCTATAATTGTTGGCATTATAAAAGTATAACTCATTGATGACATCTTCAAAATCGTATCCTATAGTATTTGTGCTTGTCTCGCTACAAAATACTTGTGTTCTATTGCTTTTTGATACATAGCCATCATTCACGCCCCAAGTCAATTCCAGTACAATGTTGTTTTTCCCATTGTAGACAAAAGCAGAATCAAATACGAATGTGACAGGTCCAGTTCCCATAATGTCGAATTTGTCTCTGCTGTAAACAATTTGTGCATCATCCATATTAAAATATTCGGAGATGCTGTTTTTGTTTGTTTCCTTAATTTTTATCAGGATGTTTTTATAGCCTGGAAAATCATTTGGTGAAATGGTATAGGCAATGTCAAACGAAATCTCATCTATCCTTTTGGGTGAGTCGCCTAACTCACTGGCAGTATATATGAGTTGGCTTTTCCCGCATTTGTAGTAATTGTTGAAAAGGTATGTCAGTTTTGTCTTTCCGTTGCCAAGAGCAATTTCCGATAGCTTGCCAATAGTCAAGCAGTAGTGCATCGTGTCGGAGATTTGCGGAGTTTCGGAAGAAACAATGACAGTAAAATGGAAATCTGTCATTATATCAGTATTGATGTCGGTATTTAGGGAAAAGTGGAAAATGTCCGTGCAACCCACTTTTAAGTCATTTAGTGTTAGAGTTGTGTTTGATACTATTGAGGCGAATGGCTGATTTTCGTCCGGAATAATGTTTATTGAGGCAGTTTCAAGGTCGGCATGGCCAATGTTGGTTATTTTTATTCCTATTGATGCTGTGTCTCCAGGCATTATAAAATCATTTTCGGCCTCGATAGAAACAGTGTCGCATAGTTGTATTTTGGGTGCATTTACGCGGAATGAATATGGAATGTTGAAAGTGTATTCGTTATTGGAGATGGCTATTTTCAAGTCAATTTTAGTTTGGTCTGGAATATCGTTCGATAGTTCTATGCAACAGATATCATTTATTGTATCGCATTCCATATATTTAATATTATTGACATGCGTTTTGTTCAATGTCAATGATTTGACAAGATTGCTTTTGCATGAGATGCTTGCCATTGCGTTGTTTGTAGTTTGCAGCCCGACATTGAGCAATGCAAGGTTGAGGTTTAGCACATCGCCATTTTTGATGTTTTTACCATTGTTGAACCATGCACTGTTTAGAGTGACAAATGGCTGGTCAGGTGTTATTAGGTTTAAGGTTCCGATGTAAGGTTTGTAGCGAGCTTTTGTTGCAATGATGTCAATGATTCCAGTATTGATGTCTTGTGGAATGTTCAGTGTAATGTTGTTCTCTCCATCCAATACAAATCCAGCATCAATTAATTTGCCATTTTGGGAAATGGCTACATATGTTTTGCTTGAAGCGCTTATATTTATTGATGGAGCAGAAATCGGGTGTGCGGTCTCGTGCGTGATGGGGTTGTCTGCACCTTCACCGAAATACACCAATAGCGAAGGGTCTCCCAAATAGTTGTAGCCTTCCCAGTAATATTGGCTTTTAACGTTGCATGGATAGTTGTTGTCGATGGCTTCGGTGACGGCCATGTTGCCGGCAAATAGGATTGCTCCGCCACATACGAAGTCTGATACAAATGGTGCGTCGAATGCGCCCATTGAACTGCCTTCAACAGTCGGATATTTCCCTGCTTTATATTCATGGGCGCCAACTGCCCAATAGAAATCTTCATGCCAGTATGTCTTGGGCGAACTGCCGATATAAGCGACGGCTCCGCTGTTTTCTTTCCTTACCCATGCTTCGCCCAAACATTCATCTGTCGTTATCTGTCCTGATAAGCAGCAGTTTGCTATTACAAATGGGGTCTTGCCGGAATTTGTAAAACCTTTGACTTTCGTTTTTGTCAATTCTGGATCTTCCCATGTGGTTGTCGATCCATGTGCAGTATATGTCATAAGACCAACGGCAATGCATGTGTCGGCATAGCAATTTGCATACTGATTAGTGAACTTATGCACGGCTGAGTATCCGTTGCTGGCGTTTATGCGGTTGCTGGTTACATAGTTTAGGGTTGGTATGCCTACGTTGGAGCGGTAAGTGCCATCGTATCCTGCAATCATGGTGGCTTTTGACAAGAAGCTTGGGTCTTCAAACTGATATTTTTCGTAGGTCACAGTCTTGTCTGCAATGGCCTTCATCTGTTCGGCAGTCCGTGCGGAAAAACGTCCATAGTACATATCCGGAATTATGTCGTCGTCACCATCCATGCAGGCGTAGTATAGGTCGGTGCCGTATTTCGATGATGCTCCTGTCTTTGCGCAAGGTATCTTGTCGGTGTCGGCGCAAAGCAACAAGAAGGACGGCGCGGGTGAACTGCTTGCATATTGTGCCGCAATCCATTTTTTTATCTCGCTGGCCGACGAACCTATTGTGTCTGTTGTGGCGACAACGACGTCAAAACCTTTTTGTGTTTTCCAAAAGATGAAGTCGGAGAGGGCGTCGACAAAATCAGGATGGGTGACTATCAGATATTTGACAGGATATTTGGTTAGGTCGGAACTTGTGCTTTTGTAGTTGGCTATGCTGTTGAATATAGGCTCAAAATAAGGCGATGCGGTGTTTGACGCCGATTTTGCGCTGGTGGCTTTTGTGAAGTCGATGTCGATGTCAATGTCGTTGAAGACCTGTATGGTGTTTTGTGCAGGATTATACCTGACAGGATTGACTGTTATTTGACACAAGTCGATGCCTCGTAGAGTGCCAATCCGTTCAACTTGAATCAGATTCTGGGTGTTGAATGTATTGCGCTTGTAAGCCTTTCTGTTTTTCTTGATTTTCTGCGAATTAGGGTCAACGTCTTTCGTGTATGACCTTTGGTGCGGAAATATCTGTTTTTCTATCCCGTAGTCCGAAAGGTTGTAGACGGCAGTGTCGGCACATCTTGTCCTTACTTTGAATTGGCACCCGTGTGGCACTTGTACCAGTTTACGCAAGGCGGGGAGTTCTGGTTCGCCTTCATCGCCTGTCTTATAGGTGCCGTCAATTGTCAGTTCGCAGAAATCGCCGTTCTTTGAGCTTTTGTTCTCTATTCTTATTGCATCGAAATTGACGTTTGCTGAGAATCGCTTGTTGCTGTTTTGCTTGATTTGCAGATTGTTGCCACATTTGCTCTTGCTTAACGCAATAGTCTTGTCTTGAGCTATCCCGCTCAAACAGCATAGGCAGATTGTCAATATGGGCATTAAGTGTCGAAACATCGCTCCAAATGTAATTAAAAGGTCAGCTCGTTTTCGTTTTTTGTGATAAACGGCTGTCAATAAAAGGCAAACGGAGCGTTTGCTAAGTCAATGTCTTGGTTTTCATAACAATAAATGGATTCCCAATAAAGTGCATTTCGGTGGCATTTGCTTGGAACTGAATGGACGCCTCTTGAGCTTTTCAAAACTCAAATGCAAGCCCAGTTTTCACTTCGGGGCTGAAAAACTCATTCCTGAAAATTGCCCGCACATCGTCCGATGTGCAGTGCGACGGCATAACGTATTCAGTGCCAATATTTTTAAGGTAGTCTATTGTCTGTTGCAGGCGTTCGTCTATTTCCGTAAGGTGAAATCCGCCAATCACGCCATAGACATTGCTAGTGCCAGTCACCTTTCGCGCCTGTTCCACAATGTTGCAGATGCCCGAGTGGGCGCAACCCGAAATCACAATCAATCCATTCTCCGTCTTTACGGCCAAACCAGAATCGTCGATGACGGGGTCGGGCGTTCCGTCGGTAAAGTGGAACGGTGTCGAGCACTCCATTTCAAACGGCACAATGCGCGGAATCTCGCCAAGATATGCAATTTGTTCCGACAGCCACAGCGGTCCGCGGGTCTCGACAATGCGGTTTCTCGATTCAACCGATTCGCGGTCGACGGCAATGGAGATGTTACGCCCAGAGCGTTCCGATATGCGTTGCGCAAAGGCGTCGGGGTGCATTACAATGGTCTTTCCGCTGACAAATTGTAGTCCGTTTCCGTGGTCGTAGTGGCCGTGGCTCAGCACAACAGTGTCAACTGTTTCAAGATCGATGCCAATGATTTTTGCGTTCCGCAGAAACAGGTCGGATGCGCCAGTGTCCAACAAGATGCGCTTGTCAGCCTCTATCAAAAACGAAAGTCCGTGTTCCGAACCGCATCGGCCCGATGCCAGTTTGTCAGACAATATGGTGATTTCCAAATTCACGTTAGCGACGGTTATTTCGAGCAAAGGTAATAATATGTAGTTTATGCCGACGGAAAACCACAAATGCAATGTGCCATAGGGTTGCCTAAAATATTTCATCAAACAATAGGTTGTGCTTTACGTGAAATGCATATTGAAATGCCGTGAAAAACGTGTAATTTTGCCACCCGATAAAAATGAACAGTATGAATCCACAAGCACAAAGTTTGAACGAAGTTATTGCTTCAAAGAATCAGGCGGTATTCGACCTTTTGTCAGAACGCGGAAAGAACATCTTCTTTCCTAAAAAAGGTATTTTGGCGCAAGGAGCCGAAGCCAAAGGCACACGCATCAATGCAACATTAGGCACTGCCATAGAAGACGACGGCACGCCAATGCGTCTTGAAAGCATCAGTTCAAAAATCGATATCGATCCTGCAAAGGCATTCCTTTACGCGCCAAGTTTCGGCCGTCCCGACATCCGCAAGCGTTGGCAGGCTATGATTGCAGAAAAGAATCCGCGCTTGAAGGGTGTGACAATTAGTATGCCTATCGCGACAAATGCGCTCACTCACGGCATCAGTATGGCAGGATATATGTTGCTCGACGAAGGGCAGGAGATACTTGTCCCGAATCTATATTGGGGCAACTACAACCTAGCATTGCAAAACGCCTACGGCGCCAAGATTGTGACATACAACTTGTTCAAGAACGATGCAATGGATATAGATTCTTTGTCGGCTGCCTTGCTTGCCGAGGGCGACAAAAAGGTTATGTTGCTCAACTTCCCAAACAACCCTACAGGCTATTCGCCAACCGAATCGGAAATGAAGGCATTGGTAGCTGCAGTTAAGAATGCTGCTGAAAAGGGCAAGAAGATTGCAGTCATCTGCGACGATGCCTATTTCGGATTGGTTTACGAGAAGGGTGTCGATTTGCAATCTCCATTTGCATATTTGGCTGATTTGCACGAGAATGTGCTTGCGGTAAAGGTCGATGGACCAACCAAGGAAGATTACGTATGGGGTTTCCGCGTGGGATTCATAACATTCGCAGTCAAAGGTGGCGACGCTCAATTGTACGAAGCCTTGGAAAACAAGACAGCAGGCGCCGTGCGTGGCAACATCTCAAATGCGAGCAACCTGTCGCAATCGCTTTTGGTTCAGGCCTTTGAATCACCGACATATTCTGCCGAGAAGAAAGCCAAATTGGCCATAATGCAAAGTCGCTACAATGCGGTCCGCAACACCCTGAAAGACGCCAAATACGCCGAATGCTTCAAGCCTCTGCCGTACAATTCGGGCTACTTTATGTGCATTAAGCCTGCCGACGGCATTGATGCCGAGCAGTTGCGCTTGTTGCTGATAGAGAAGTACAGCATTGGAACAATCAACATAAACGGCTTGATTCGCATAGCATTCTCGGCAGTTGCCGAGTCCGACATTAAGCCAATGTTCGATGGAATTTTTGAGGCCTGCAAGGAAGTTGCGGGAAAGTAACAGACTTTAAAAACGAAATATGATAGGGGCGGTTGCTGTTGCAACCCGCCCTTTTTTTTGCCGTTATTTGCATTCGGTTCATTAGTCACACAAAAGATTCCAATCGTCAAAACTTTGTAAATATTTAGAACTTATGCCTTCAAATTTCGTATTGTAAATCATAAATTTGTGCGGGGGATTTTCGGAGAATTATCTACGTATTAATGCTTACTGTTATGAAACGTTGGGGGATTACATTAGCAGTTTTGATGGCATTCACAGTAAACTGTGTTTTCGCCGTTGATGTGAATGATGAGAATAGTTGGAAAAATGCCATGAATAATTTTTCTGGCAATTATACTATCGACTTGACAAAAGACATCACAATTACAAGTTATTCTATTAATAGTTGGTTGCCCGGTGCTACATTGACTATTAATGGACATGGGCATACAATTACAGTAAATGGTGATTTTACGTGGGGGCAAACATCGAGTTTAAATCTAGTTAACGTTAATTTAGCGTTAGGAAACAATACAATGGCAATTTCATGCCAAAACAGTAATGTTGTTATTGATGAGAATTCAACCATAAAAGCGGGAAGTATGACAATTGGTCAGAATCCTAATGTTACTATTAAGGGATCTCTGGATATAGCCAATGGGTTTACTTTGAAAGGTGGTGCAGTGAAAGTGACTGCAACGTCTGACAGTAAAATAGTGGTAGGTGGCGCAACATCTTTGGGTAGTGCAACATTTGAAACTTCTGGAAAATTTAATTCGAACACGTTATCGCTTAATGGAGGTAGTGTGACATTCAAAACATACGAAGGTTCTGCTGTTGTTATCGGAGAAAAGAAAGAATCAGGTGAGTATTCTGATGTTGAAGGAATATCTATAAGCGGAAATCCCACTATAGATGTTGGTGGTAGTTTAGTCGTGAATGGAAACGCAACAATAAGTGGCAATTCTGGTATGATTATTGGTCCTAAAGGTGAAGTGCTAATTAAAGGTAATTTAAATGAATCTGGTACTTCTGTGTTAAGTGTTGGTGGGGGCGGGATAATAGGAGTGAATGGAGATGTTAATTTTGCGAATTCAAATCTGAATATGAGTGGTAATAGCCAAATGTTTGTTGATGGAGATTTCTCATTGGAATATGGAAATTCAACGATGAATGGAGAATTGACAATTAATGGAGATTTGAGTATTGTATGGACAAATAACGGTGGTGCCAACCATTTTGTTGGAAGTGGTGCTTTGACGGTATATGGCGATTTTCATTGTCAAGATGGTAATACTGTATCTGGAGAGCCTTGTATATCTCAGTTTACAAGTGGAAGTTTTTCTATCGGTTCAGTAAAGAAGGGTTCGGGTCAATATGAAAATCCATTGCCAATCGTCCTTTCCGCATTCACCGCATCAGCCCAGACAAACAGCGTAAACGTCTATTGGACAACCGAGAGCGAGCAGAACAACGACTATTTCACAATATATCGTTCGGCCGACGGCGAGATATTCGAGGAGATTGGCACCGTTGCAGGTGCAGGTAACAGCACGTATACAATCAACTATTCGTTTACCGATTATTATCCATTAGACGGCATATCGTACTATATGCTCAAGCAGACCGACTATAACGGCGAGTTCAAGTTCTCAAGCAAGGTGGCCGTAAGGCGAGCCGAGTTGGAGTCTGCGTTGCAGGCAGTCAAGGTTTATCCAAATCCTTATAAAAACGAAGGCTTGACAATCGACCTTGGCATAGCGTCGAACAGCAACGTGCAGGTGTCAATCAGCACAGTCGCAGGAAAGGTTGTCAACAGCATCTCTTGCCATACATCAAGCCCAATAATCAAGTTGACCCCTAGGTTGAGTGCAGGCGTGTATGTTGTGACTGTTACAATCGACGGTCAATCGCAAATGCAGAAATTGGTGGTTGAGTGACAGTCAGCAAGTTGTCGACAAAAATCCAAAGACTCAAAAAAATAATGGTATATTTGTTGCCTGAAAAATGACAAAAAGGATATGGATCTTGTTCGTTTCGATTGGGCAATAAAGCGCTTGTTGCGCGACAAGGCAGACTTCTGCATAGTTGAGGGCTTGCTCACTGTGCTTTTGGGCCGAAAGATAACCATTCAGAAGTTGCTCGAAAGTGAGGGCAACAAGGAGTGCGCCGACGACAAGTTCAACCGAGTCGACGTGCTGGCCGAAGGCGAGGACGGCGAACTGATGATATTCGAGATACAGAACGACCGTGAACTCGATTACTTCCATCGCATGGCGTACGGCACATCGAAGGCCATAGCCGAATATATGAAGGCAGGACAGCCGTACGAGAAGATTCGCAAGGTCTATTCAATCAACATAGTCTATTTCTCGCTTGGACAGGGCAAGGATTATGCCTACAGGGGAACAACGCAGTTTGTCAGCATGCACGACGAAACAGAAGTGTTGCAACTCTCAAAAGCGCAACAAGACGCATTCGGGTGTGAGGTTCCGTCCGACATTTTCCCAGAGTATTATCTGTTGCGCGTCGATATGTTCGACGATGTGTCAAAAACGCCATTGGATGAGTGGATAAGTTTCTTGAAGCATAGCGAGATTCCAGAAACAGCCACTGCGCCAGGCTTGGCAGAAGCCCGTGAACGTTTACGGATAGATTCCCTTAATGAGGATGAAAAACGAAGTTACTATAATATGATGGAGAACCTTCGATACCAGCGCAGTGTGATAGAGACAGGCCGTGCCGAAGGTCGGATGGAAGGTCGAGCAGAAGGTCGAGCAGAAGGTCGAGCAGAAGGTCGAGCAGAAGGCCGAGCAGAAGGTCGAGCAGAAGGTCGAGCAGAAGGTGCCAAGGAAAAGCAAATCGAAATAGCAAGAAACCTTATCTCACTCGGTTTGTCTATAGATCAAGTGGCAAAGGCGACAGACCTTTCCAGTTCGGAAATATCTTCATTGTCTGAAAAATAGGCGTCAGTGTGTTTGTGCAACATCTGATGGCTCAAGTGCAAGGCTTCTACCCCCAAAAACATTGAACTTGCTTGCCATAACGTATGACTTTTACCAACAAGTTTGTTACCTTGCGTTCGTAAAAAATGCATGAAATGTTCAAAAAACTACTTGAACGCAAGTCAAAACTAAGTTTGGCTATCGATTTGACAATAGTGCTGTTGGCCATTTTCATAATGATTCCGCAGACACGAAAAGGCACCATTGCGTTAGTGCTGAAACCCACCTTGTTTGCCTATCAGCCTACATTGCTGAATAAGCCGGTTCCGCTGTTCAATGCATCGGCAGAATGGAAGTTGCGCACTTTGCAAGGCGACACTTGCACATTGGCCGATTTTGACGGCAAGCCAACCATAATACACTATTGGGCAACTTGGTGCGCTCCATGTCTGGCCGAGATGGAGCAGTTCGAAAGACTTTACAGTGATTATTCCGATAAGGTTAATTTCGTCTTCGTCACAAACGAGAAGCGTTCGGATGTGGCAAAATTCGTGAAGCGCAAAAAGATTGATTTGCCCATATATCAGCCAATGACGAAAGCACCCGAACAATTGTCAGTCAATTCATTGCCTGTGACGATTGTCATCGATGCGCAAGGCAACATTTTAATGCGCAAGGGCGGAATGGCGCAATGGAATGGCGCAAAGATGCGGAATATTTTGAATCAGTTGATAAGCAAGAACGACAGTCGGAATGAATACGATGCCGAATAGTATGGCCCGCATTGATTGTAATTTGTTATAAAATGATCGGATAGATAAAATAAGAATACAAGATGGCTCTCAATTATATTTGGATAGGATTTTTCGTCATAGCGTTCGTAGTGGCGCTTGCCCGCTTGATTTTCTGTGGCGACACGGAGGTTTTTTCAGCAATGGTCGGCAGTACGTTTGATATGTCGAAGACGGGCTTTGAGATTTCTCTTGGTTTGACTGGTGTGATGACTTTGTGGCTCGGTTTGATGCGAATAGGCGAGAAGGGCGGAATGATACAGGTATTCTCACGGATAATGGGGCCTTTTTTCAATAAATTGTTCCCAGAAATACCTAAAAATCATCCGGTCAACGGCTCCATTATGATGAACATTGCCGCAAATATGCTCGGCATCGACAATGCCGCCACACCGCTTGGCCTTAAGGCGATGAGTCAGTTGCAGGAACTCAACCCGAAAAAGGATACGGCGTCAAATTCAATGATAATGTTCCTCGTGCTGAACACTTCGGGCCTGACGCTGATACCAGTCAGCATAATGGTTTATCGTGCGCAAATGGGAGCGGCCGACCCTTCCGATGTATTCATTCCAATACTCATAGCCACTTTCTTCAGTACGTTAGTAGGCATACTGGCGGTTTCCATATATCAGAAAATCAATCTGTTCAATAAGGTGTTCATTGGATATTTCGTCGTGTTTTCACTCATCATAAGCGGACTGATATGGTATTTCGTCAGTCTGCCACGCGAGCAGGTGAATGCACAATCGTCGCTAATGGCCAATGTAATACTTTTTGTGATAATTATATCGTTTATATTGTTGGCAATCAGGCGAAAAGTGAATGTCTATGAAGCGTTTATCGAAGGCGCAAAGGAAGGTTTCGGCGTAGCCATAAAGATTATTCCGTATTTGATAGCCATTTTGGTTGGCGTAGGTGTGTTCCGTGCCTCGGGCGCATTGGACTATCTGGTTGACGGCTTGCGGTCAGTGTTTTCGGTTTTTGGTGCCGATACGCGTTTTGTCGATGCCCTGCCGACGGCCTTTATGAAGCCATTGAGCGGTTCGGGTGCACGTGGAATAATGATTGACACAATGAACACTTTGGGAGCCGACTCGTTTGCTGGCCGTTTGGCTTGCTGTTTTCAGGGGTCGTGCGATACTACTTTCTACATTTTGGCCGTCTATTTCGGAAGCGTCAGCATATCAAAGACACGGCATGCCGTCGTTTGTGGCTTGCTGGCCGATTTGGCGAGCATTGTTGCGGCAATAGTCGTTGCATATATTTTCTGGGGATGATGGCGTTGCCTGTTGCTTTGTTTATGAACCTATAAGTAAATTTTAAGTGAACACACGGATACCTTTCATCCTGATATTGCTTCTTGCTGTCGCGACAGTAAAGGCAGAGTCTGTGCCAGAATCTGTGGCAAGGATTGCCGCAGAAAGGATATTCGGAAAGAACACCCAAAAATCGACATCTCATATCGAATTGAAACATGTGGGCATCGAAAAAGGCGATACGGTCTATTTCGTCTATGGGTATGCCGACGGCGGTTTCGCCATAATATCGGCCGACAACGATGTCAATCCGGTTCTTGGATATTCGTTGGCATCAAAGGCTGGCGATGTGGCAGAAAATAAGCCGCTGATGTATCAGTTGGACCGATATGGACGAAAAATTTCGGAACTGAAAAGCCAAAATCAGTCGCGTATTGATGCTCGCAGACAGTGGCAGCCTTATATCGATGCAATTGATGATAAATCTTCATATAAGATTAAAGCTGAGGCTGATAGTGCAGGCGGCGAACTTGCGAATGAGCCCGTGCCAAATTCCCCGCTAATAACTTCGCAGTGGGATCAGGTTGGTTTATATAACGATTCTTGTCCAACGTATGTCGGGTGCGTTGCATTGGCAATGGGGCAGATTATGCGCTATTACAAATGGCCGGAAAAAGGGCGAGGCAGCCATAGCTACATCCCCCATGATGATACTTCGTATGGAAGACAGCATGCGAATTTCGGAGCAACGACATATCATTGGGATTTGATGCCAGACAAGCTTCGCGACTATTCCACTCCTGAAAGCAAGGTGGCGGTGGCGCAATTGCTTTATCATGCAGGAGTCGCAGTCGACATGTCGTACACCAAGGACTTTTCAGGTGCTTTTTCGTGTGATGTGATGCCTGCAATGGCAAATTATTTCAGGTACAACCCAAATACGATGAGGATTTGCATTTATGACGAATATGATGCAGATGCATGGTTTGCCTTGATGAAAAATGAAATTGATTGCAAGCGTCCGGTATATTGTTCAGGTGCGAGCCAGTCGGGAGACGGACATGCATGGATTGTCGACGGATACGACTCAAGAGGCTATCTGCATGTCAATTGGGGCTGGGGAGGCGATTACGATGGATATTACCTCATCGACAACATGGTCCTGGAATCGACATTCTACAGCAACGACATTGATGCGGTTATCGGAATTCAGCCAGACAATGAATCGCCCATGTTATGGACAATGCAGGCTTCCGGGTTTAGGACAGCCAATAGAGGCATAAGCAACATTTCGGCCGTTGACGAATATACGGCCTGGGCGTCGGCTTTTGACGGACTCCAATCAAACGGACAGTGTATCGATTATTGCAAGACAACCGATGGCGGCGAAACCTGGCAATCGCGGAACATCAATTTCAATGGATTCAGGAACTATTCAATATCGATGATAAGTGCGGTCAGTGCTGATGAGGCTTGGGCCGCCGTATATGTCTGTGTCGATGCAGCTTCGCCTTCAGGCGGAAAGATTGTCCATACATCAGATGGAGGCATTTCGTGGAATATTCAGCCGACTGCGACATTCGACGGCAAGGACGCATTCCCGAACATTGTCCATTTTTGGGATTCGAAAAACGGCGTTTGCATCGGAGACCCAAATGGAGGCTATTTCGAAATATATACGACAACCGATGGCGGCGAGAAATGGACTCGTGTCCCGGCATCGCGTATTCCAGCCAACCGGAAGGACGAAAAAGGCCTAGTCGCATCATATGCCGTATGTGGCGACCATATTTATTTCAGTACCGATAACGGGCGCCTGTTCCGATCCGCCGACAGGGGCTTTTCATGGACCGTGTCGCAGACTCCGTTGACCGACAATTTCGCAATTGCGTTCCGAAACGACGGCATAGGCGTAATAAAAGGAACTGTTACCGATAGATACGCAGGCTACAGCACCGCCGATGGAGGCGATACGTGGTCGCTGATAGCGTCGCATGACAGATTCTATCCAACGGCCATAGGCTACATCCCCGGAACCGATACGTTGGTGTCTGTAGGCGATTACTTTTCAGGAGGCAGATTCATTTCCGGCATATCATACAGTACCGACGACGGCCAGTCGTTTACAAACTATGCCGATTTCTATTCCGATGTCGATATATACACGGCATTATGCTTTTCGCCTGACGGGAAGAGTTCTTGGATTGGTTCATACAATTTCGACCCGTATTATAAGGGAATGTGGCATCGGGGACCGGTGAAGCCGAAACGCGGTGTAGGCATTGCCGCAAGGCGTGAATGCGCCGATGTGCCGGTGTCTATCTACCCGAATCCTACTGATGGACAGATAAATGTGGAGTGTGCCAAAGACATTGTCCGAATCGACATTGTTTCGGTATTCGGAACAATACTGAAATCGGAATCAGCTGGCGCCGGCAATGTCACGCTCAATTTAGGCGATTTGCCAAAGGGTATGTATATTGTCCGCGTACATCTCGTCGATTCTGTGTCAAGTGGCAGGGTTGTAGTTGATTAGGCAAGTGGCAGGCTGAAGTAGAATACGGTGAACTTGCCTTCCTCGCTTTCAGCCCATAGCTGGCCTTTGTTGGCATGGACAAAATCGATGCAGAACCTCATACCCAGTCCGAATCCTTTTTCGTTCATCGTTCCGCGACGTGATGTCGAATTTAGGCCTTGCGTGATGCGCTTCAGGTCGTCGGGAGCAATGCCGATGCCGAAATCCTTGACGCCAATAATGGCTGTTCCTTGTTCTTTACGAGCCGATATCTGTATTTCTCCACCTTTGTTTGAGAATTTTACAGCATTCATTATCAGGTTGCGCAGGATGAGCAGACAGCCTTTTCGGTCAGCAAGCACCTGAAGCCCGCTATCGTCGATTTGGTTGACAATGTTTAGCTGCTTGTTTTTGGCCACAGGCTTTGCCGTTGAAATCACCTCATCGGCCAATGCGCTTATTTTCAGCTTTTCGGGATTGTACTCAACAATGTCGCCATTTTGTGAATGTGACCATTCGAGCAGGGTTTCAAGCAGGTGCAATGTCGAATGAGTCAGCTGTTCGCTTTGTTCCAGCAATTCCTTGCGTTCGTCATTGTCAAGCTCTATTTCGTCTTGGTTAAGTAGTCCTGTCAGGCTTGACAGAGAGGCTACCGGGCTGCGCAAGTCGTGTGCGATGATGGAGAATGTCTTGCGGAGCATCTCGTTTGCGTGTTTTTTTGTGCGGTAGCTGAAATAGATGGTTATGCAGAGCGCAAGCGACAAGGCGAGGGCTATGCCGCAGAATAGTATCAGCCGTTGCTGGCTGCTTATTTTCAGTGTTGTGTTCTCGGCCTTGCTTTTCAGCAGTTCAATTTCCTTTTCCCTGACATTTATTTCATACAGCGATTGCATTTCGAGCATTTGCTGAATGTTGGCGCTATTGCTTATCGAGTCGCGGCAGGCAATGTACAGCTTATACGATTCCAAGGCCTTGGCTTGGTTGCCTGTCTTTTCGTACAGGTTGAAGTTGTCAAGGCTTACGTTTTTTATGATTTCAATGTCGTTTATTTGTCGTGCCATTTGCATGGCCCTGTCGTAGAATGCCTTGGCATTGGCGTAGTCTTTCGCTGAATATAGGAATTGCCCAATGTTTTGTGACGTTATGGCAATGCCTCGTTTGTCGTTTTTGGCTTCAAATACCTTTAGGGCCATTTTGTATTGGGCGGTAGCCAGGCTGGCTTTGCCACAACGGGTGTAAAGGTCGCCAATGTTGTTGTGCACGAAAGCCGCCGATTGCAAGTTGCCCGATTTGTCGTAAATGTCTAAAGCGTCTAAAAAGAACTTTTCGGCATTGATGGTGTCGTTCATGTCTCTGTAGATCAGTCCAATGTTGTTGAGCGACGATGCGGTTGCGCTCTTGTCTCCAATTTCTTGTCGCAGGCGCAGGGCTTTCATGTGGCAGTCGAGGGCCAACGGCAGGTTGCCCGAAGTCCAATGTACATTGCCCATTTGGTTCAGCGTGGATGCAGTGAGTTCGTTGTTGCCGATGGCTAGGTATATCGATAGTGCATCGTTTTGGTATTTTATGGCTTTTTCATAGTCCGACAGTTCCTTGTAAATCAGGCCTATGTTGACCATTGAACTGGCGGTGTTGGCCTTGTCGCCCAATTCATCGCGGATGTTGAGTGCCTGAAAGTAGTAGTCGAGAGCTTGCGGATATTTTGCCGTTTTCAGGCAAATTGAGCCAAGATTTGACAGGGAGTAGGCAATGTCGGATTTTGTGCCATATTCTTCACGAATGGCCAAAGCCTTGTTGTAGTGGTACATTGCTGAATCGAACTGGCTGTTCATCTTGAATGCGTTGCCAATGTTGTCATATAGGCTTGCCGTTTTTAGCAGGTTGCCCATTTGTGCATATAGTGCCAGCGACTTGTCGTAGTAAACCAAGGAGCTGTCGTAAAGGCTTTTTCGCCAGTAAATGTTGCCTATGTAGTTCATTATTTGGGCTTCGGGCAATTTGTTCTCCCAGTTTTGTGCCATTTGCAGAGCCTTGCTTTGGCAGTCGATGGCCATGTCGAAATTGCCCATGTTTTGGTATGTGTTCCCAATGTTTATCAGTGATGTGGCCATTTCGTATTCGCCACAGTACTGGCTTCGTAAGTCTTGAGCTTGCAAATAGTAGTCGAGAGCTAGGCTGTATTGTCCGTTTCGCCAGTAGTGGCTCCCTAAAAAGTTGAGGCTTACGGCTTTAAGTTCAGGGTAGTCGCTGTGGCTTTCTATTTCAATTGCTTTCAGAAACGATTTTTGCGATTGTTCTGGTTGGGCTTTCTCGCGGTAGATATATCCAAGCTGGTTGGCGGAGATTATGGCAATGTCATGTAATTCTGCTTTCATGCAGCTTGATATCAGCTTGTTGTATGATGATATCGCCTTGTCGTATTCGCCAGTGGCAGTTTGCAGGTCGGCTTCGGCAAGATTGGCCTTGGCCTGAAGTTCCTTCATGCCACTGCGTTTTGCGACTTTTTTCAGGTTCGACATGACTTTTTGAGCTTCATCAATGCTGTCTTTTGCACATAGCAGTTTTAAGCGTAGAATCAATGCTCCGGCAAAGGACTCGTAGTCGTTTGTCTCGTCGGCGATTAGCAATGCTTTGTGAATTAGGTCGTTGGCTTGTGACGGATAGGTGTTCAGGTCCATCTCGGCAAGTTGCAGCATATATTCGCATTTTCTTGAATCGGGGCTTGCAGCTATTTTCTCGGCCAAAGAGTCGGCTTTGTTCTGCGCTTGCGTAAATGTTGCCGCCACGCAGAATGTGAATATTGCCAAATACTTGAATGTCATATGATTAGTTTTTTATTGTGGTTGACAAATTCCTTTTTATGCCGATATCCAGAACCTTGTTCTACAATCATTGTGATGGCAAAATTGTGGCATCGGATTATATTATTTTTATTCCCAAGACCAACACGTCGTCAATTTGCTTATAGTCGCCTTTCCATTCATCGAACTTGCTGTTTAGCAGTTCTTTCTGCTCTGATATCGGATTGTGGCTGGCTTCAAGCAACAGGTTCTTGAAGTTCTTCATCATTAGTTTCCTGCCAGATTTTCCGCCAAATTGGTCGGCAAATCCATCGGAGAACATATAGATGGTGTCGCCGTTTTGGAGATCAACGTCATGGTTTGTGAAAGGGCTTTCCTCAAACACGTGTATTCCGATAGGCATTTTGTCTGCCTCAATGTCTATTATGTTGTTGTCGCGTGCTATTATCAGCGGATTGTTAGCGCCGGCATATTGCAGTTTGTGGTTGTCAAAATCGATCACGCATAAGGCGCAGTCCATTCCGTCTGATTGTGATGTCAGCTTGTCGTCTTGGTGCAGTGCGGTCTTCACGAAGGTTCTCATTTTTTCCAGAATGTCGGCGGCGCTGTTGAAATTACCGGTCGAGACAATCTGTTCGAGCAGGGTGGAGCCTAGCATGCTCATAAATGCGCCGGGAACGCCGTGTCCGGTGCAGTCAATTGCTGTGGCGACAGTCAGCTTCCCGACTTTCTTGATCCAGTAGAAATCGCCACTGACAATGTCGCGGGGCTTTAGCAGGATGAAGTGGTTGGGCAGGAGTTTGTCGCAAGTCTCCTTGGGAGGCAGCATGGCGTTTTGTATGCGGCTTGCGTATTCGATGCTGTCCGTTATCTTTTCCTTTTGCTCGGCTATTTGGTCACGCTGCATTGTCACGTAGTCGCGTTGTTGCTCAATCTCCTCGTTTTGCTGCATTATCTGCTTGTTTTGCATGTCCAGCATTTCGTTTGCCTTGCGTATGCGCGTGTTTTGCCGTGTGGCCACAGTTGCGAATGCCAGCACAATCAGCAGGCCGATGGCGCCAAAGCATAGCATTATGCGCTGTCGGCTGTTGCGTTCCTGTTCATGTACTATTTGTATGTCCTTTATTTTTAGTTCACGTTCCTTTTGTTCGGTTTCGTAGCTTATTTGCATATCGGCAATGCGCTTTATGCTTTCAATGTTCAGTATGCTGTCTTTTATGGCAGTGTAGCTGTTGATGCAGCTGTAGGCCTTGCCGTAGTTGCCTTGTCTGGCGTATGTCTCCGACAGGGCAAGTAGCACGTCTTTTTCGAGGTCGCTGTTTTTCATCAGCTTGGCCATGTTCAGGGCTTCGTTCAGCATGACTGCCGATTTTGCGGTATATCCTTTTGATATGAACGTCTTTGCGAGGTCGAGGTCGGAATATGCAATGCCTGTCTGGTCGCCAATGTGCTTGCGAATGGCCAGGGCCTGTTCAAATTTGGAGCATGCAAGGTCTGTCTCTCCGAATTTAAGGTATAGGTTGCCAATGTTGTTTATTTGCGACGCCTCGTTTATCTGGTCGCCAAGTTCGCTGTATATCTTCAGGGCATTGTCATATTCAGCCAAGGCCGAGTCTCGCATGTTCAGGTTCTTGTAGGCCAACGCCAGATTGGTGTGTGCGCGGGCTATGTATCTCTTGTCGCCAACCGCTGTCCTCAGTCGCAAAACCTCTTTGTATGTTTTTAGGGCCTCTTCGTAGTTGCCTGATTGGTAATGGACTCCGCCAATCAGGTTCATAGCTTCCGATTTTAGGAATTGGTTGTCGGTCGAAGCATATAGCTCTAGCGACTTGTTGAAGTATTCAAGAGCCTTGTCATAGTTGCTCAAGTCTCTGTAGATTAATCCTATGTTGTTCATCGTCGAGGCCATCCGTTCTGTGTTTCCCGACTTTTCGCGAATGTCGAGGGCCAAAAGGTAGTTGGCAAGCGATTCCTTGTATTTCTTGTTCTGCCAATAGAGTCCGCCAAGGTTGTTGTAGCCTTCGGCAAGGCTGTTTTTATCGTCGATGGCGACCAGCAGTTCAATTGACTTGTTCAGGTTTGTCAAAGCCGAGTCAAACCGGTTTTGGTTCTTGTGCAAAGTGGCTATGTTGTTGTACGATAGCGCTATGGCTGCCGTGTCTTTTAGCTCGATGCGGATTTCCAGTGCCTTCCGGTACTGTACCAGGGCCGAGTCGAACAGGTTGCGTGACAGGAACATGCTTCCAATCTTGTTTATGGTGGCGGCATATTCGGTCTTGTTGTCCATTGCAAGCCAGCTCGATGCCACTTTTTTGTAGTAGTAGTTTGCGGCAAAATAGTCGCCTTGGCTTTGGCTCACAAGTGCCATGTTGTTCAGGATGCGAATCTTGTCTTCGTCATTGTCGATTTCCGTACTTATCTCCAGTGCTTGGGAGTAGTAGTATTGTGCTGAATCGAAATTGTTTGAACGCCAAAAACTTGAGCCTATGTAGTTTAGCGATTTGGCCTCGTTCGACTTGTCGCCAATTTCACGGCAAATGCCGACGGCTTGCTTGTGGTAGCCTATGGCTTCGGATGTTGCGTTGGCATTGCGGGCCAAGTCGCCAAGCCGGTTCAGCAAGGTTATTTGTTCGCTTTTGTCGCTTGTGCGTTGCAGTTGCTGCTTCAACTCCTTGGCGTCTTGTGCGTTGGCGTTAGCCACAAGCATTGTGCAGGCCACGGCCAAAACCGATTTCACTGCACGCGACGCAAGCATTTTTGCATATATGCTGTTCATTTTTAAAGTATTGTAGATGAATATGATATTTTGGCACTCCTGGCTTTTCGCCAATAGCCAATCATTACCATAAATGTATGTTTGGGCAGCATATGGTTCAATAGTAAAACTATTTGGTTATTAACCGCTTGATGTTGATGATTTGCCGTCTGATTGCCAGCCCATGCTTGATGCCATTGTTGTCGGTCGCTAAACTTTTGACATTGGCTATCGTCTGTATGTCAGCTCTTTAGATTCGCAGTTCATCCTTCATTTCGTTTTTGTTTCACCATCTGTGTTTTTTTCGCACCTTTGTGCGCTCAAAAAAAACAACTTACAGTGGCAAAAAAGCAAAAGGGAAAATTAGGCAGAAGACTTGCGCTTGCAGGGTTCGTAGGCGCAGTTGTCTTTGCTTTCATGGCGTACAACATTTATAACGACGTTCAGCGTGCGAATGTCGATTTGAAAGGTCGAAAGACAGCGTTCTTATACATACATACAGGCAGTTCCTATGACGATGTGCTGAAGATGTTGACCGATAGCTCGTTCATCATCGACAGTGAATCGTTCGACTGGGTGGCGCGCCAGAAAAACTACCCGCAACTGGTCAAGGCCGGACGGTTCAAGATAAGGCACGGAATGAGCAATAATCAGATAGTCAATTTGTTGAGGAGCGGTGCGCAGGAGCCTGTCAAGATAACAGTCAACAAGGTGCGCTCAATGCGCAAGCTGGCCGAAGCCGTCGGCTCAAAACTCGAGGCGGATACTGATGAATTGTACCGCTTGCTGACCGACAACAGCTACCTGTCAAAGTTCGGCAAGACGCGTGAAACGGCTTTCACGCTTTTCATCACCGATACTTACCATTTCAATTGGAACACCAGTGCCGAGCAGTTTATTGAGCGCATGTATGCCGAAACTGTCAAGTTCTGGGACGACAAGCGACGTGAAAAGGCCGACGCCGTCAAGCTTACTCCAGATGAGGTCTACACGCTTGCATCGATAGTGGAGGAGGAAACCATAAAAAACGATGAGAAGCCGGATGTCGCAGGTGTCTACTTGAACCGCATCCGCATTGGAATGCCTCTGCAGGCCGACCCTACGGTAAAATATGCCGTCGGCGATTTCGAGATAAAGCGGATTCTCAACAAGCATCTTGAGGTTGATAGCCCTTACAACACTTACAAGCACCGTGGCTTGCCTCCAGGCCCAATTTGCATTCCGTCAAAATCGTCGATAGACGCAGTGCTCAACTACAACAAGCACAAGTATCTGTACTTCTGCGCAAAGGCCGATTTCTCGGGCTACCACGCGTTCGCTCGCAATCTGATTGAGCACAACGCCAATGCCGAAAAATATCGCAAGGCGCTTAACAAGAACAAAATATACAAGTAGTTCGGGCAAAGGGCCGAGCTTCTTGATGCCGATAAAAAAAAGACAACCGCCTGCTGGCGATTGTCTTTTTCCGGTTATGGCTTTGCAGTCCCGTCAAATCTTGTTGAATGTCTTGTCAATGGTGTTCAGGAACGATGGCACGTTTAGAGGCTTGCTTATGAAAGCGGCGCAGCCCGACTTCATGGCAAGAGTGCGGTCGCTATCGGTCTTGTTGTCTTGCGACTGTGCAATGATAGGAACAGGAAATTCGCTGTGTATTTTCCTGGCGGCCTCCATCGCGCTGTGCGTCATCTCAACCAGCATTATGTCGGCCATGTTGCCAGACTCGAAAAACCTGATGGCTTCCTCTCCATTGTTGAACCACACAATGTCGATGCCTGTGCTCGACAGAATGTAGTTGAGGTATTTCTTGTCCTGTTCAATGTCGTCAACAATGACAATGGAGCGCTTCGACCAGTTGTAAGGTGATTTGGTCTCATGCGATGCGTTTATCACATCGTTGCTGTTGGCAATAGGCAGCGGGTGCGTGAAGTAGAATGTCGAGCCTTTGCCCAATACCGACACCACGTGTATTTCGCCTCCCAGCATTTCTATCAGGCTTTTGCAGATTGACAGCCCGAGTCCGGTGCCGTTGTACTCCTTGGCGAAAGAGCGGTCCACCTTGCTGAACCGTTGGAAAATCATTGCCTGTTCCTTTTCGGCAATGCCAATGCCGGTATCTTGTACGTAGAACTCTATCATGTTGTCCTTTATGTTGCTGATGCCTAGTTTTACCGTGCCACTGTTTGTGAATTTCAGCGCATTGTCAATCAGGTTGGTGCATATCTGCTTGAATCTGAAGTTGTCGGTAACTATGTGGATGTCGTGGAACTTAGTCGGCAAGTCGAGTTGCAGGGTAAGGTCTTCGCTTTCGGCAAGCTTCTGGTCGTGCTTGTACATGCCGATAATATTCTCGAGCAAAGGCTGAAGCTGGCAATCCACCTTTTTCACTTTCATCTGGCCTGTCTCGATTTCCGAAATGTCGATTATGTTGTCGATGAGCGTGACAAGGTCTTGTCCGCTTTTTGTAATCATGTAGATGAATTCCTCGCGGTCGGTTTGTGTTATGTCTTCGTCGGCAAGCAAGTCGCTGAAGCCCAATATTGAGTTTACGGGGATGCGGATGTCGTGGCTCATGTTCACAAGGAACGACGATTTCAGCCGGTCTGATTCTTCGGCGCGTTCCTTTTCCTTTATCAGGTCGTCGGCTATGAGCTTTCGCATTATGTGGCCCGACAGCAGTATTGATATGATTTTTATGTAGTTGATGTCGAAGTTGTCGATGGTCTTGTATTCTGGTGTCTCAATTATGAGGGAGCCGTACAGTTCCTCGTTGGTTACGTTTAGAGGGAAGATGTAGGCGTTGTTCATTCCGAATCTCGATAGCTGGTTGGCAATGTCTTCTGGCAGCTTTTTTAGTTGGAAACCTAGAATCATTTTGCGCTCAATCAGCATTTTGCGCCACGATGGACAATCTTTGTATTCAATTGTGGCATCTTGTGGTATTGGCTTTGTGTTTGTGGCATTCCACTGGTATTTGAGTTCGCCTACGTCCTTGCCGTTGTCTATTATTATAAGTGCGCGTTTGGGCGAAAGGTGGAATCCAAGGCGGTCAAGCACTAGCGTGAATGTCTCTGAATATGCGTTGTGCGAGTTCAGCGTTATGAGTGATTCCGTTATCAGCTCGAATCGTTGCAGGTGCGTGTTAAGCTGGTTGCGTAGGGTGTATGTCTCAGTCTGGTCGGCAATGCTGCAGATTATGTTGTTGTTGCTGTGTCGTCCGTGTATGTAAAGAACCAAGTGCTTGTCGATGTTCGGGGCGTCAAGTTCAACGGCATCGGCATAGCTCTCGTCAATGTTGTCTGGCAATGTTATGTCGTAGCTTGCCTCCATGAAGTCTGACAGCTTGTGCCCGATGCATCCGTCCGGCTCGGTTTCGAATATTTCTGCTGTTGCAGGGTTTGCCTTGACAATCCTCCATGTCAGAAGCTCATTGGTCGAATCGGCATCGCGTTCCAGCACAATGGCACTTTGGGTGCTTATGTCGCTGAAAAGTTTGAGCCGTTCCGATTCGTGTGTCTTTTCGGTAAGTTTTGCCTCGGTATCCTTTTGCTTTTCATTCAGTGAGGTGATGTAGCTGTCGACTTCATTGGCCAAATCAGGATTCGCTTCCTTTATGGCATCAATGAGTTGACGGCGCTTTTCATCGCTTGTATCAATGTTTTTCTCAGTCATGGCTCGCAATAAATAATATTTAGCAAGATAGCATTTTGCTCAAAATTGGCAATTGATAATCGGCATAAAATGATTGCGTTTTTATGTCCGTTTGAACCGTCTTGTGTGGCAATCTGTCGCGCGGTTGCCGTCATGTTACGTTTCCTGCCTGCTGTCGCATTTGGATTTCAATGCTTTATGTGGTGTTTTTATTGATGCTGCAAAATGAATTGTGCTATTTTTCAGTATCTGCCTTTGTGGATGTCGATTTTATTGCCGGCTTTATATTTTCTGTAATGAGTATTATATGTAACTCTAAATTCATATTTTTGTTGGTTACATTAAAACTACAGAAAATGAAAATCAGATTTATCGCTTTAGTTGCACTTTTGGGGTGCTCTCAAATTGTCTCTGCGCAGATTACCGATGCTGAATCTGCTTTGCGCAAGCAAAATGCCGACACAGTAAACGGTTGGAAGTTGGGTGGCGTCGCTTCACTAAATGCCACACAGACTTCGCTTACCAATTGGGTCGGTGGCGGACAGAATTCAATATCAATCAATGGCGCGTTCAACGCGTTCGCCAACTACAGAAACGGCAAAAATTCGTGGGACAATACGCTCGACATTGGCTACGGCCTTATGCAACAAGGCAAGGATGCCGATTTCCGCAAGACCGACGACCGTTTGGATTTCTCGTCAAAATACGGACGTGAGATGCGTAAGTCGCTGTACTATGCTGTGATGCTGAATTTTAAGACTCAAATGGACAACGGCTACGATTACGTTGACGATACCACCAAAAACAAGATTTCCGCTTTCTTGGCTCCAGCCTACGTCGTAGGCGCCATCGGTCTCGACTACAAGCCGAATTCATACTTCAGCGCTTTTCTTGCGCCTGTAACTCTTAAATACACCATTGTCAACGATCAGGATCTTGCTGATGCGGGCTCATACGGAGTCGACAAGGCCGAATTTGATGAAAACGGCAATTTGCTGAAGCACGGCAAAAAGTCACGTGGCGAGTTTGGCGGTTACTTGCGTATCTTGTTCAGCAAGAACGATTTCGAGGCTGAAGCACTTAAGAATCTTTCAATAACATCAAAGGCCGATTTCTTCTCAAACTATGCACACAATCCTCAAAACATCGATGTTAGTTGGGAGACACAGATTGCAATGAAGGTTAACAAATACATAACCGTCAATGTATCGACTCACCTTATTTATGATGATGATATTGATGTTCCTGTCGGCGTTAACGACGACGGAACTACAAAATTCAGCAAGCGCGTACAATTTAAGGAGATTGCAGGCGTTGGCATAATGTATCAATTTTAACAACCGATTCTGATGCGCAAGCGTTTATTCTCATTGTGCGTGGCGTTGCTTTCAAGTTGCGCAACCTTTTCGCAAGGCTATAATATCAAGGTGCATATCGACGGCTTGGCCGACAGCACGGTGTACTTGGGATATTATTTCGGCGACAAGCAATATGTCAAGGACACGTTGGTGCTCGACCACAAAGCCAAAGGCGCATTCAAGAGCGACAAGCCTCTTGAGGGTGGCATTTATTTTGTGCTTGTGCCAGGCAACACAATCTTTGAAGTGATGATTGACAAAGAGCAGTCGTTCAGCCTCTCGACAAAATATACAGGCAACTCAACCGACCTTACGAAATATCTGCAGACTGAAGGCAGTGCCGATGTCAAGATGTATGTCGATTACCAGCAGTTTATGATGTCGCAGAACGACAAGGCTATATCGTTGCGAAAGCGTGCGCCACAGGCTACGGGTGATGCAAGAAAGGCCATCACCGACAGCCTCGATTTGCTCTATACCGAAGTCAAGGCTCGTTGGGACGATATCGAGAACAATCACCACAACTCACTTTTGGCATCGGTTCTGCGCATAAACAAGGACATCGACGTCCCTGATTTTCCGCGCGACTCGGCAGGCAACGTGCTCGATTCGGCTTTTCAATATAAATATTACAAGAAGCACTATTTCGACTATGTCGATTTCGACGACTCAAGGCTGTTGCGTACCGAATTCTTCCAGAAAAAACTCGACCGCTATATGGAGAAGATGATTCTCCAGATTCCTGACACAATCATCAAGGAAAGCAAGATGCTTATTGACAAGTCTGAAGGAAACAACGAGATGTTCCGTTTCGTTGTGCAGACCATCTTCAACAAGTACAACAACAGCGACATTATGGGAATGGACAAGGTGCTCGTTTTCTTTGGCGACAACTATTACCTCAATGGCAGGGCCACTTGGGCCGATACTGCGTGGTTGGCCAAACTCGAGGAACGGGTTGAAGAATTGCGCTACAATCAGGTTGGAAATCAGGCTGTTGAATTAAAATTATACTCTTACGACGACAACCCAGTCACCATATCGGGAATCAATGCCGAATATACGGTTCTGTTCTTCTTCGAGCCAAGTTGCGGACACTGCAAGAAGGCTACTCCAAAGATGAAGGCGCTTGCCGACAAATATTGGGAAAAGGGCGTTGAGGTGCTTGGCGTCTACACCCAAACCGACAAGAAGGAGTGGGGCGATTTCATTGAGAGCCAGGGACTCGAAAATTGGATTAACGCTTGGGACCCGTACAATCAGTCGGGATTCCGACTGTTCTACGATATCCGAAGCACACCGTCGATTTACCTGCTCGACCGCGGAAAGAAAATCATTGCCAAGCGCATCGACGTAGAAACGCTCGAAAAAGTGCTTGAAGATGAATATGCCAGAAAGGAAAAAAATAAATAACTTAAGGTCCACCAATTTGGTGGACTTTTTTGTTTCGTCAATTGACGGCATTTATTCGTAACATTATTGACAATGCGACTGATAGCAACACTTTTCGCTTTCGCGATTACTATTGAAGCAATGGGCCAACAACAAAAAATAACGCTCGACGATGTCCTTTTGAACGGCACTTTTAGTGAGTCGGGAATAGTTCGTATATCGTCAATGTCCGATGGCGCACACTATTCGGTTTTGGAAGATAGCATACAAATATCTAAATACAGTTACAAGACAGGGCAGAAGGTCGCGACAATCGCATCGGTCGGGCAGTTCGGCAACCCTGAAATAAAGTCGATAACTAATTACATTTTCGACGGCGCTGAATCGAAAATCCTTTTCTATGTCGATAGACAAGATATCTACCGCCGTTCATTTACAGCAAGATACTACGTTTGGGACATCGCATCGCAAAAGTTGACGGCCGTCTCCGACGAACGCCGTCAGCAAGTCGCCACTTTTTCGCCTGACGGTACTATGGTGGCGTATGTTAGCGATAACAATCTGTATGTCAGGAATTTGAATGATGATACGGAGATGCAGGTGACTACCGACGGATTGTTCAACCATATCATTAACGGCATTCCCGATTGGGTTTACGAGGAGGAATTTGGCTACAACCGTGCATTCTGTTGGTCGCCCGACAGCAAGAATCTGTCGTGGTGCCGTTTCGACGAGTCGGCTGTGCCAACTTTCGGCTTCTCGGTTTTCGCGGGCGATGCGCCTAAATTGTCAGAGAATCAACTCTATCCTGCAACCTATTCATATAAATATCCAAAGGCAGGCGAATCCAATTCAATAGTCACTGTTTGGAATTATAATATTGATAATAAGCAGAAAACAAAAATCGATGTCGGCCCAGAAACCGACCAGTACATACCGCGCATAACGTGGTCGCCTGCAGGAAAGTTGGTGATTTTCAGGCTGAACCGTTTGCAGAATCATCTTGAAATGCTGTATGCCGATGTGACTGACGGCACAACGCAGGTCTTTTACGATGAGCAAAACAAGTGGTTCATCGACGAAGGCGAGTTCAATTCGTTGACATTCAATTCCGACGGGTCAAAATTCTTCTTTATGAGCGAGCGCGACGGTTGGAACCATATATATATGTACAAATCCGACGGAACTTTAATCAATCAGGTTACAAAGGGCAATTGGGACGTCACCGACTTTATCGGATATGACGAAAAAAACGGCATTGCATATTACCAAAGTGCCGAGTCGGCGCCAATCAACCGCGATGTTTATTCTATTAAGACCGACGGCTCGGGCAAAACCAAAATTACTAAGCGCAACGGTACAAACGAGGCCATATTCAGTCAAGGTTATAAATATCACATAGGCATATTTTCAGATGCCAATACGCCATCGGAATACACGCTTTACGACAGCAATGGAAAGGCAATTAGGGTGCTTGAAGATAACAGTGAACTTGCCGAAGCGCTGAAACAGAAATCAGTTTGCCCGAAAGAGTTCCTGACATTTTCCACCCCTGATGGCATCAGCCTGAATGCGTGGATGATAAAGCCTGTCGATTTTGATTCCGCAAAGCGATATCCCGTGCTTATGGTGCAGTATAGCGGACCTAACTCACAGCAGGTGCTCAACGAGTTCAGCATTGGTTGGGAGCAGGTTTTGGCTTCAAGCGGATATGTGGTTTTCTGCTGTGATGGTCGCGGTACAGGCGCGCGTGGCGAGGAATTCCGCAAGATGACATATCTGCAACTTGGCAAGTACGAGTTGGCCGACCAAATCAACGGCGCCAATTTTCTCAAATCGTTGCCTTTTATCGATGCTGACCGAATTGGAATATGGGGGTGGAGTTTCGGTGGCTTTATGGTTCTCAATTGCCTTACTCAAGGCAACGGCCTATTCAAGGCAGGCATAGCCGTTGCGCCAGTAACCAATTGGCGTTATTACGACAATATCTATACTGAACGTTTTATGCGCACCCCGCAGGAAAATCCTGACGGCTACGACCAGAATTCGCCTATTACTCACGCTGAAAAATTGCAAGGAAACTTGTTGCTGATACACGGTTCTGCCGATGACAATGTTCATTGGCAAAACTCGGCAGAAATGAGCGAAGCGCTTGTCCAGGCCAACAAGCAGTTCGAATATTTTGTTTACACAAACCGCAACCACGGAATCCGTGGCGGAAACACAATATATCATCTTTATACAAAGAAACTTAACTTCCTGCTAAAGAATCTTTGATCAATTTGAAAATTGAAAATATAAAATCCTAAATCCTACATCCTAAATAAAAAAATCCTAAATAACAATGAGTTCCCTATCAAACCTTGAACCTAAAGCAGTTTGGGAGTATTTCTACCAACTGACACAACAGCCACGTCCTTCGAAACACGAAGAGAAGGTGCGTGCTTTCCTTCTCGATTTCGGAAAGAAATTGGGACTTGAAACATTTGCCGACGAGATTGGCAATGTGATAATCCGCAAACCAGCCACACCAGGAATGGAGAACCGCAAAGGCGTTATCCTTCAGGGACATATGGATATGGTTCCGCAGGCAAACAGCGACAAGAAACACGATTGGCTCAACGACCCTATCGAGCCACGCATCGACGGCGAGTGGGTTAAGGCAAACGGCACTACGCTTGGTTCCGACAATGGCATTGGCGTTGCTACCGCAATGGCCATTCTCGCTTCAAAAGATATTCAGCACGGCCCTATCGAGGCTTTGTTCACCTGCGACGAGGAAACAGGAATGACGGGTGCAAATGGCATTAAATCAGGAGTTTTGCAGGGCGATATACTTATCAATGGCGACTATGAGGACGAAGGCGAACTCTGCGTCGGTTGTGCAGGTGGCATCAACGGCTCATTCACTTTCGACGCAAAACTGAAAGATGCCCCAGAGCATCATAAGGCTTTCCGTTTGTCGGTTACGGGTTTGCGTGGCGGACATTCGGGAATCGACATCAATCTTGGTCGTGGTAATGCCAACAAGTTGATTTTCCGATATTTGAATAGCGCAATGGCAAAATTCAATATCCGCTTGGCCGATATTCAGGGTGGCAGTCTGCGAAACGCCATTCCGCGCGAGGCTTTCGCCACAATTCTCGTTCCTGAATTCTATGCCGACAAGATGACTGCCGATGTTGCTGAATTCGAGCGTGTTGTCAAGGCTGAACTCAATACTGCCGACCCAGGGCTCAAGGTCGGCATCGAACCTGCTGAAATGCCTGCAAAGGTTATCTCTGACGGCGTTCAGAGCCGATTGGTCAAGGCTGTCTATGCTTGCCCTAATGGCGTGGCCCGTATGAGTGCTGATGTCGAGGGTTTGGTTGAAACGTCAAATAACTTGGCAATTGTCAAATTGGAAGGTGATAAGATACAGATTATGTGTTTGTTGCGTTCGTCTGTCGAGTCTGCTAAAATTGAGTTGGCAGAGCAGATAGGCTGTGTGTTCCATTTGGCTGATGCCGAAGTCGAGTTCGAGGGTGGCTATCCAGGTTGGAAGCCAAATATGAAGTCTGAAATCCTTGATGTTATGCGCAAGACTTCGGTTTCCGTCTTCGGCAAGGAGGCTGAAATCAAGGCCGTCCACGCAGGACTCGAATGTGGCATCCTTGGCTCGAAATACGCCAATTGGGATATGGTCGCCTGCGGACCGCATCTTGTTCACCCGCATTCGCCCGACGAGGCCGTCAACATCGCTTCAGTTGAACGTTACTACCGTTGGATTGTCGAGACATTGAAAAACATACCTTTAAAGTAACCAATCGAAAGTATGATTATGGAAACAATAAAATCACTTCGCGATTCTAAAGTCGCACGTTGGACGGCGCTTGCCATAGTGTCGTTCACAATGATGTTCGGATATTTTTTTACTGATGTAATGTCACCGCTCGAACAGTTGCTGACGCTGGCAAAGGAAGATGGCGGTCTTGGCTGGTCGAGTGGCGATTATGGCTTCTTTTCAGGCTCTTACGGCTTTTTCAACGTTTTCCTGCTGATGCTGTTCTTTGGAGGCATTATTCTCGACAAGTTCGGAATCCGTTTTACTGGCGTGATGTCAACTGTTTTGATGTTTGCGGGTGCGCTTATCAAGTGGTATGCCGTTGGACACGAGTTTGAAGGCCATTTGTTTGGATATCAGATGCAGGTTATCTGGGCTTGTCTGGGCTTCGCCATTTTTGGCGTAGGTTGCGAGATTGCCTGCATAACCGTCAGCAAGATTTTGGTTAAATGGTTTACAGGTTACGAGTTGGCCTTGGCAATGGGTTTGCAAGTGGCGTTGGCGCGTGTCGGCACTGCAGGAGCACTCGCATTTTCGTTGCCGTTTGCCGAAAAAATGGGAGGTGTGCCATCGTCGGTGGGCCTGGGTGTTGCAATGCTTTGCATTGGAATGATATCTTATTTGGTCTATTGCGTTATGGACAAGAAACTCGACGCCTCTTATGCGTCTGACGAAAAGCCAGAAGAAGGGTTTAAAATGTCTGACCTCAAGTTGATATTCACCAGCAAAGGCTTTTGGCTTATTGCAGTTCTTTGCCTTATGTTCTATGCAGGCGTGTTCCCGTTCCTCAAGTTTGCTACCAAACTGATGATATCCAAATACGGAGTTCCTTCAGAATTGGCAGGTTTGATTCCTGCAATGTTGCCGTTCGGAACAATAATCCTTACTCCGTTGTTCGGCAGTCTTTATGACAGGATAGGAAAGGGCGCAACCCTGATGATAATTGGCTCGGTTCTTATGACATTTGTCCACGTGGTTTTCGCATTGCCAGGTGTAAATGCTTGGTGGCTTGCTGTCGCAGTTATCATAGTTCTTGGCGTCGCATTCGGGCTTGTGCCGTCGGCAATGTGGCCGTCGGTGCCAAAAATCATTCCAATGCAACTGCTTGGCTCTGCCTATGCGCTTATTTTCTATATCCAGAACATCGGCTTGTCGCTTGTCCCGATTATGATTGGCAAGGTAAACGAGGCCAACACTGTTGATGGCGTTACAAACTATACGCCTTCAATGACCATTTTTGCGCTGTTTGGCGTTGTGGCAATTGTAATTGCCTGTTTGCTCAAGCGCGAAGATGCCCGAAAGGGTTTCGGACTCGAAAAGCCAAACTTGGACAAGTAGAATTGAATCATTCGATAACAAAAAAGCCTTCCATTTTCGGGAGGCTTTTTTGTTGATGCGGAATAGGCTTTTTATTTTTCAATTTCCAGAAGCCATTTCCAGCACGGAATAACATCTATAGTCCCGTACTCGTCGGCAATGGTGCGTTCTTCATCGTATGTTACAATGACGCGACGCTTGCAGGTGTGTGTCTTCGCGAATTTGCGCAACGCCTCCGCCTCGCGGTATTGAGTGGTGGTCGAGTCGAGCCTGTACGATGCCTGCACGGCCAGTTCGTCTTCGGGCACGTAAAAATCGACTTCAACATTGCCATTGAAGAAGAACACGCGCTCATTTTCCATATCGTGCCCATATTTTCGGAAAAGCGACAGCGCCACAATGTTTTCCAGAAGAATGGTCTCGGCGTTCATCAGCAACAGCGACAGTATCCCGTTGTCGATAAAGTAATATTTGCAGATGCCTTCCTTTTCGGTCAGCGGGGCATTGATGTTGCGGAGTCGCAAAAGGAGCCAGGCATCTTCGGCGTGGGCAATGTAGTTCGCAATGGTGGGCACGCTGATTTTCCCGCCTACGCTCGACAGCACTTTCGATATTCGGTTGTACGAAATTGGTTGCATAACGCTTTCCGCCATTTTCCGAATCATCAGTTGCAACAGGCGCACATTTGATATGTTGTTGCGCAACGCGATGTCGCCAATGTAAATCTTTTGGAACACGCTCGACAGGTAGTGCCGTTTTACAGGCAGGTTCGCCGATTCGGGCAGTCCGCCCCATACGAAATACTCGTTGAACGCCTTCAGGAACTGAACTTTTTTCTCGGTTGAAAGTAGCGATTTCGTGTCGTATGCCGTGCCGTTTGATTTCAGGAATTCCTTGAATCCGTACGGAAACACTTCGGCAGGAAGGTACCGACCGCCTAGCGGAGCCATTATTTCCTGCGAGAGCATTTTAGCGTTGCTTCCAGTGATGAACACCGAATACTTCTTGTCGGCTAACGTGCGGGCGTACTTTTCCCAGCCGTCAATGTTCTGAATCTCGTCGAAGAAAAGGATAGGACGGGTGTCGTAAAGTTCGGCGTGGCATTCAAGTATAAGGTTGAAATCCGATGCGGTGAAGCCGTCAAGCCTGTTGTCTTCAAAGTCGATGTACAGCAACTCGTCCCAACTATGGCCGTCGTTCAGCAATTCCCTCATTTTTTGATATAGCAGGAACGATTTTCCCGACCTTCGGACACCGACAAATATCTGCAGTGGAAATTTGTCGAGTTCAATGTCTCTCGATACAATTTCATACTGTTCAACGTCTTTCTTGTTGTTTAGTATAACTTCCTTCAGTTTGTCCTTGCTGATAGCCATATTCTATTGATAATTAGTTGTATTTTCGATTGTTTGTCATTCATACTTGCCGGATTGTTAAATCCTGCTTTAAATAGTCTGACATTTTATTAAATGCAAATTTATAAATATTTATTATTATAAAGTGCCATTTTATAAAAACCATTCATTTTGTAATATTTCATTTAATAAAATCGATTAAATATATAAAGCACCATTTAATAAAAGCGGTAGAATCTATTAAGTGTCGTTTAATAAAAAGATAAAAATGTATTAAGTATCGTTTAATAAAAAAGTGGAATATATTAAGTGCCGTTTAATAAAAATTGTAAAATATATTAAGTGTCATTTAATGAAAATGCACATTTTTATAAAGCGTCGCTTAATAAAACATTGTTATTTGTAAAGCGGGGTTGCAAATGGTCGTTTTCGGGCTCGGATTTGTGGTCTATTGTGCAACAATTTCAATTCCGCATTTTTCCGCTATTCGCAATGCAGGTGTGTTGTCGCGATTGATTCTTGCGGTCAAGTGGCTGATATTCAGTTGCGATTTTGCAAAATCCTTCATCCATTGCGAAGCGCGGGTTCCAATGCCTTGATTCCAGAATTCCGTGCCAATCCACAGCACAAGTTCTGCATTTCCGTTGCTGATGTTGTGCAATCCCACATTGCCAATCACGTCGCCGTAAAAGATAATCGGGAAGTTGCTGTTGCTCTGCAGGTTGTCGGAAACCCACACGCAGGCATCGTCGTAAGTGAACGGCGACGGGAACCAGCGTTCCATTTGCGATGCTATGAGTTTGTCGTTTGAGTAGAGTGCCAATGATGCTTCGTCGCCTTGACGATATGGCCTTATTATCAAATCGTTGCTTTCGTAGAAAGGTGTGCTATTCATTGCCTGCGATTGCTGTTGTCAGTTGGTCGAAATCGAAATGTTTGTTGGCTATTTCCTGCAGTTCGGTGGCGGTGGTTGTCAAAATTGATTTCTGCTCTTCCTTGAAATAATTGATTCCGACGCCCATATCGATGGCTTTTGCAATGGCTTCGGAGCAAGCAAACGGGCCATCGAACAGTTGCAGGAGTTCGCCCATCATATAGTTTCGGACAATTGTAAGTTCATCTTCGCCAACAGGTTCGTCCTTAAGCCGTTTCATCTCGTTGCGAACCTCGTCGGCAACCTGTAGCGAGTAGCCCGATTTCACGTCGCCAGCAATAATCAGTAGGCCACTTTGCAGTTGTGGCGACAGTTGTGAATATATTCCGTAAGTGTATCCTTTTTCTTCTCTGATGTTGCTCATCAGCCTTGAACCGAAGTAACCGCCCAGAATGGTGACGAGCATCGACAGTTTGTGGTAGTCGGGGTGGTTCATTTTTATTGTCCGCATTCCCATACGCAGGCTTGATTGTACGGTTTGGCTCTTCTTAATTATGTTCGGTTTTGTGTCGATGCTGGTGGCTATTGGAGTTTCGGCAAGTTCAACTTTTTGGCCGATTCCTAGTCCGCCGATGTTTGTGTCGATCGATTTCATAACATCGTCGGTGACGTACCCCAGAATCATCAGGCGGCAATTGGATGCGCAATAGTGCCTTGCGTGGAATTGCTGAAGCAGTTGGCTTGTAACCTTGTCATAGTCGGGCAGTTCGGCGCGCCTTGCGTAGGGGTGGTCGCCAAATGTCAGTTTGTACATTGCGGTGTTTGCCAATATCGATGTCTTTTCCTGATTGACAACGTGCTGGTGCTTCTTGTCGGCTATGATGGTTTTTAGTTCCGATTCAGGAAATATGCTTTCTTCAATAATCTCACAGAACAAAGGCAACAGTTTGTCAAGGTATTTGTTTAGGCAGAAGAGCCCGACAATTGCGTGGTCGAAATTGCTGTCGGTGCGCAAGTCGGCGCCGTAGAAGTCGAATGTGTCGGCAATCTGTTGTGCGGTATGGTGGCGTGTGCCTTCAACCAGCATAATGTTTGTGGTTGACGCTATTAATGTTTGGTTAGAGTATGTGGTTCCTGCATTGAACACAAGTTCAATGTATATCAGTTCCTGTGAGCCGCCTTTAAGCAGGTTGTATCGGATTCCGTTTTTCAGGCATCCGGTTTCCAGTACGGGAATGTTTATGCTTGATATTTGGTGTATTTCAGGAGCTTTTTTCCTGTTTGGCTCGTTGTTCATGGCGTCTGGTTTTGCGATGATTTGTAGTGGATGGTGGAGCTGTTGCCATTGACAAACAATTGGCTTGCTGTCTGGATGATGTCGTCGGTCGTGACTTTCTGATATTTGTCGGCATCCACATTTATCAGTTCGGCGTCGCCCAGCATTTCGCAGTAGGCCAGATTCATAGCCTTGTTCAATACATTCACTTCCGACACTATCTTCTTGACTTCGATGTTGTTTTTCACTTTGGTCAGTTCTGTTTCCGAAATTGGATTTTCCCAAAGTGCCTTTAGCTCGTTTTCAATACATTCCTCGGCTTGTGCGTACGATACTCCGTCGCTCATTTTGCCTCCTATAATGAATAGCCCTGGGTCAACGTCGCCAGTTATGTATGCGTTTATGTTTGTGAATGTTTTTTGCTGTTTTACAAGATGTTGGAACAGTCTCGACGATTCTCCGCCAGCCAATATGTCCGATATCAGGTCTTCTGTGTGGTATCTGTCGCCCAGACGTCCGTCCATATGGAACGACTTGTATATTGCGTTTATTGGGACGTTTCGTTTTATCTCAAGCAGTTGCGGTATGCGTTGTTTGGGCTCTGGGGTAATGTGCATTTGAGGAACGTTTCGTCTTGGTATCGGTCCAAACCATTTTTCGGCCAAGCGCTTAATTTGCTCTGTTTCCACGTCGCCAGCCACAACCAGTATCGCATTGTTTGGTGCGTAATAGTTATAGAAGAAGTCCTTCACTTCCTGAAGGCTTGCATATTCTATTTCTTGCGGGTCTTTGCCAATGGTAGGCCACATGTATGGGTGCTTGCGGTAGGCAATGTGTCGCATCATAATCATCCAGTCGCCGTATGGCTTGTTCAGGTAGCGTTGGTTATACTCCTCAATGACGACATTTTTCTGGATGTTGAGTTTTTCTTCGGAGAAATCGAGTTCGAGCATTCGGTCCGATTCCAGCCAAAATGCAGTCTCAATATTCTGCTTGGGCAGGGTCAGATAATAGTTGGTGTAATCGTTGGTTGTGAACGCATTGTTTTCGCCTCCGGCAATTTGTATGGCAGAATCGTAGTCACTGATGTTTTTTGAACCTTCAAACATAAGATGTTCAAACAGATGGGCAAATCCTGTACGTTCGGGGTTTTCGTTGCGGGCGCCCACTTTGTATAGTACGTTGAATGCTACAATGGGTGTCGCTTTGTCCTGATGTACAATTACTTGTAATCCGTTGTCCAGTGTAAATCTGTCGAATCGTATCATACGATGTTTATTTGCGGGGTAAAGTTATTATTTTACCTTTCATCAAAATAAAACCTTATGAACTTTATATTAACGTTAGTATGTGAGTTATTGAGATTTGTGGCTTTTTTGAATATTATTTTGTTTAGATGTGTCGATAGGCCAGCGGTCGGCTTATGGCATGATGACTTGCAAAATGTGACTTACGGCGCTTTCATGATTTTTCGGGATACACATCGGCTTTGGTGATGAATTTTTTTTATCGTGAATCTGTCGATGTCAATATATTTGTGGTCTATGAAGTCTGTATTTTGTCTTTTTGTATTGGTGTTGATGACTGTAGTGGCCTTTTCACAGCCGTTTTGCGGTGGCAGGCCAATGTCGGTACGCAAGGCGATGCCTGTTTTGCGTGAAGTTTGTCAATTGCCTTCGCGTCAGCAACTTGCAAAGTGCGACTTTGGTGGTTTTTCGGGCAATGCCGACGCATTCGCAGTCCCGCTGGCGACGGATTTGAATCCGTGCAATAGCGGACAGTGGGAGACTGTCGATGATAAGCGTGTCTGGCGTTTGGCCATCAGTTCGCCCAATGCATATTCGCTAAATCTGACATTTTCCGATTTCGTACTGCCACCAGGAGCCGAGCTTTTTCTTTACAATTCCGATACGACGCAAATCGTCGGGGCCTTTTCGTCGGACAACAATGCCGAGGTGTTGCCTACGATTCCTATCGTTGGCGATGTGGTCTATGTCGAATATGTCGAGCCAGCCGATGTCGAGTTTCAGGGGTTCTTCAACATAGTTCAGGTGGCACACGACTTCAAGGGCGCGTTTTCCGCCGATACGGCATCTTTGTCGGAGTGTCAGGTCGATGTCAATTCGGAGCTTGGCGCCGATTGGCAAGACGAGAAGCGTGCCGTATGTCGTATCCTGGTAAACGGAACGACCTTGTGCACGGGGACTCTGCTCAACACTGCCAATCAGTCGTTTGAACCGTATGTGCTCACTGCCCGTCATTGCATAAGTTCCGAACGTCAGGCTCAAAACAGTATTTTTTACTTTAATTACGAGGATGAACAGTCGGAAAAGCAGTATGTGGCAGGTTCGACACTTGTGGCGTCAAAGGACAACGACAATGGGTATCTCGATTTCGCTTTGGTACGTCTGGCCGATGTCCCTGCTGAATACAATGCCTATTATGCAGGCTGGTATGTTGGCGACAGCCAGCTTGACATGGGTGTTTGCATACATCATCCAAACGGCAATGCCAAAATGCTGGCCGTCGATTTTGATTCGTTGCGGGTGGCTTCATACCGATATTTCGACAAGGAGACGTTTTGGAATGTCGCCGAGTGGGATGTCGGCACCACAGAGCAAGGTTCTTCCGGGGCGCCTTTGTTCAATTCCGACCATAAGGTTGTCGGCATTTTGGCTGGTGGCGATGCCGATTGCAGTTACCCAATGAACGACTATTTCCAGATGCTGTCGGTTTGCTATGATAGATATGATTTTGATTCATTGCAACTTGCACATTGGCTCAATCCTGAAGGCAAGCCGTTGACAAGTGTCAGTGGCGCATGTCGTCCAACAGGCATCGAATTGGAATCTTCGCCGGCGCAAATCGGCATCTGTCCAAATCCGGCACAATCGCATGTCGAAATATCTGCCGAAAAGCCAATTGGTTATGTCAGCATTTGCACCATGCACGGAAATGCCGTCATGCGTTTTGATGCCAAAGCGCGGCAAACCGTTACGATTGATATTGCCAATTTACGGCAAGGCTTGTATGTTTGCCAAGTGTTTTTTGCCGATGGCTATTTTGCCAATTCGGTGATTGTTAAGGAGTAATTTGGAGTTCCATAAATCGCATGTAGTGGCTTTTAAGGAACATCCATTTTTATACAAACTATGAAAGGTGTAATATTCGATTTCAACGGCACAATGTTTCTCGACTCGCCACTTCATGAGCGTGCGTGGATAGAAATGGCCGCAAAGCTGCGTCGTGAACCTCTGGGGATAGAGGAGTTTTACCTTAATCTGCAAGGACGCACCAATCTTCAGATAATAAGATATCTGCTTGGCTATGAGCCGTCTGAATCACAGCTCAAGTCGATAACCGAGGAAAAGGAGCTGCTGTATCGGACTCGTTGCGCCGCTCCAGGTGGCTTGCATCATCTTGCGCCAGGAGTGGAGGATTTCCTCGACATGCTCAAGCCCACAGGCATTCCGTTTACAATTGCCACAGGTTCGTATCGGCCTAATGTCGAATTCTATTTTAGTCATTTGCAATTAGGTAAATGGTTCGATATCAACAATGTGATTTATGACGACGGAACGTATCCAGGCAAGCCTGCACCTGATATTTTCATCAAGGCGGCGGAGGTGATTGGCGTGAAACCTGCCGATTGCCTGGTGTTCGAAGACTCGTATGCCGGTATCCGTTCGGCTGTAGGTGCGGGCATAGGTCGCATTGTCACTGTTGAATCGACTTTAGATCCGCAAAAGGTGAACAATATTGGCAATGTCTATAAAATGGCTTCTGGTTTCTGCAACATCGGGTTGGACATTTTGGATTGATTCGCCTTTTATAATGTTTATGAAATTGAGCAAAAGACTGTTGTACAGCTTGCTATGTGAGAAATGCCCGTTGGTTGATGAACCTGCCTAATATGCCTTTTGTTGATAATTAGGTTCATTAAATGATGCCCAAAGCCAACAACGTCAAGCGCTCTAGGTTTATATTTGTCAAAAAACGGATGAAAATGCAGACTCGCGACCCGAAACTTCGACGGACTCATAAGCTCATAATCGCGTTAAATGATTATGAGGCAGAGGCTTTGGAAACATATTGCAGGAAGTACAAGGTCGAGAACAAGGTGAAAATAGTTCGCGAGGCCATTATGACTCAGATACATGAAGATTTTGGTCGCAATTATCCGACTCTTTTCGATAAGGAGGAGTTGGACCGTCTTCAGCAACGTTAAGGTGGGAGTTCTGTTTTAAAAAATAAAATCGGGGAATTTATAGAAGTCCCCTTAATTTATACACTATGGCTAACTTTTCAGATTTGGTACAGATGCGGTATTCGTGCCGCAGTTACAATTCAATCAGGATAGATAACTCGCTTATCGAGCAAGTGCTTGAAACTGCACATTTTGCACCGTCGGCAACAAATGCGCAGCCGTGGCGCGTGCTTGTGCTGAATACGCCTGATAGCCTTGCAAAGGTGCAGAAGGCCTACAATCGCGAGTGGTTCAAGACGGCGCCTGCCGTACTCATGCTTTGTGCCCAGACTGACAAGGCTTGGACTCGTGTCGATGGAAAGAACCATGCCGATATTGATGTCGCCATTCTTGCCGACCACATAGCCTTGTCCGCAGCCGACATGGGGCTGGCCACTTGCTGGGTTTGCAATTTCGATGCCGGAATGCTTGCCCGCGACTTCAACCTCGATGCCAATTGCAAGCCGGTGGTGTTGTTGCCGATAGGAGTGCCTGCCACCGAAGATGTCCCGGAAAAGAAACGCAAGGATTTGTCTGAATTTGTGGAGTTTCTGTAATTCCTGCAACTGCTGGGATTACAGTTTCCCCAGCTCGCTGAATTTCCGCTTGCGCTTTAGGTAGAAATCGGTCACAATGCTGTGGCTGTATATTTCGGCATGGTGTTCCGCCTTGCGTGATGCAAGCAGTTCCTTCCGCTTTGCCCGCAGTTTGCCAATGTTTTGATAGAAGGCGAAATGTGCGCGCGGCACGGCCCAGAAGAATCCGAAATTGAATTTTGCCAGATACAGCCCTGTCGATATTCCGTCCAACACCATTCGCATGAACAGTGTACGGTGGAATTTCCTGCGAGGCAGGTTTTTGTACAGCATGAACAGGTTGTTGCGGTAGTTGAGGAACAGCTTGCGCGGATTGTTGTTTGGCAAGGTTCCGCCACCTACGTGATAAACAGCCGATTGCGGAACTATGGCTATTCTGTAGCCCATATTCTTCATTCGCCAGCAAAGGTCTATCTCTTCCATGTGGGCGAAGAAATCCTCGTCAAGTCCGCCTGCTTCAAGAAAAACCTTGCTTCTGACAAACATGCAGGCGCCTGTTGCCCAAAAAGTGTCGCGGGTGTCGTCGTACTGGCCGTTGTCGGTCTCTATCTCGCCCAATATGCGGCCACGGCAGAACGGAAATCCAAACTTGTCGATGAATCCGCCAGATGCGCCAGCGTATTCAAATTCGGTGCGTTGGCTGAACGACAGCAGTTTGGGCGCGCAGGCGGCAACGTCGGGATTGGTGTCCATAAATGAGACCAGTGGCTCGAGCCAGCTGGCCGTCACCTCAATGTCGGAATTCAGAAGAACGAAATATTCCGCTTCTATCTGCCTCAGCGCCTTGTTGTAGCCTCCTGTGAAACCGTAGTTCTTGTCGAATGGCAGAATCTTTACCGACGGATATTCTTTTTCCAGGAAACCGATGCTGTTGTCGGTTGAGCCATTGTCGGCCACCCATATCTCTGTTCCTGGGGCAGTGGAGAGAGTTGTCACTGACGGTAAGAATTGTTTCAGGAATTTTTCTCCGTTCCAATTTAGTATTACAACCGCTGTTTTTGCCATTTTGCCTGTTATTTGGTGGCAAATTTAGAAAACGAACCGATTATTGGCATTGCCAATGCTGAAATATTGTTTACGATGGCTTTCCTGCCGAATGCGCCAATGATGGTTTCATATCAGCTCTGACAAATTTGCAATTGTTTCATTAAACGACATCTGTTTTTCATATATTTGTATGTTCAACTTGCAGATGCCCTTTGGGCGGATGGGGGCGAACAGACATATTGAAAGCGTTTTATTGCGCTTTGTTCTTGGTTTAGTGAAACTTCACAAATTTCAGATAAGACACAAGACAAGGCAATGATGGAATGTCTATGGGTAGATTGTATCTATTGGAATACAACACGTGTGTTGTATGGCTGATA
>JAZUEN010000077.1:0-62452 GCA_045640185.1 Bacteroidales bacterium | reverse complement strand
GCCGATGCGTCAAACCAGCCTTCGGCCTCGGTGTAGAAGCAGTTCTCCTCGCCTCCGAGATACGTCGCCGTATATTGGCAGACCGTATCGACAATGCAATAGTTTGCCATTTCGGCGGTTTCGACACCTTGCGACGCACATTGGGCATATCTGGAATTTGAGAAACTGCCGTTCCATGTCATAAACACGGCCGAGGTGTCGGTTATCATGCTGTAATGCGGATTGGCCTGGCTCTCGGGACGGTCGAACATCTCGACATCGAACCAGCCGGTGTTTCCCTCGGCATAGAATTCGATGTAGTTGAGCAGACCCGACGACTCGCCGTCGATATGGCACGCCAACGGCTTGCCGTTCTGGTACAGTTGTATGTTCTGCGGGTTGAAACTTCCGATGGGCACGCCCGCCGATTCGAGTTGGTTGCGGTAGATGCGATAGACGCCGTTGCGCGGGATGGCCAGCCTGTAATAGTCCTGTGCGACGTTCACCCAATCGTTGGTGAAATGCTGGGCGCGAACCGTCAATGCCTGCGAAACAAGCACAAGAGCCAATATGATACGATGCAAATTCATCAAATCGACATTACAATAAATTACAAATTTAAGCAATTGGCGCGTATAGAATATGTTTTTTGGTGAATTGATTAAGGATTGGGGCGAAATGCTATTTTTGAAAGAATATGTTAATTTTGCGCGACTTAAAAAACACATTTTGAAATGGCACAGAAAAACATTCTTTCGTTCGTACCCAACACCATAACGCTGATGAATGCCCTATCGGGATGCATGTCAGTGGCATTCGCATTCACAGGCAATCTCACACTGTCAGGATTGTTTATTCTGATTGCCTGCATCTTCGACTTCTTCGACGGAATGGTTGCACGGTTGCTGAAAGTGAGTTCGGCCATTGGCAAGGAACTCGACTCGCTTGCCGACGACATCAGTTTCGGCGTCGCACCATCAGCAATAGCCTTCATGCTTGTGAGCCGGCAGTTGAACGCCGACGGCGCCAACCTTGCTCAATTGCCATTGCTGACCATGGTTCTGTGCCTGTTGCCATTCATCATGGCCGGTTTTTCGGCATTGCGCCTTGCGAAATTCAACATCGACGAGCGTCAGACCGACAAATTCATCGGACTGCCAACTCCTGCCAACGCAATGATTTGGGCATCAATGCCTTTCATCATGAAATACAATGCCGACGGCTGGTTTGCGCAATACATAATCACTCCCGAAGTGCTGATTCCGCTGTCGCTGGTAATGTCGCTGTTGCTTGTATGCGAACTTCCGCTTTTTGCGCTTAAGTTCAAGACATGGGGATTCAAGGCGAACAAACTCCGCTACTCGTTCCTGGCCTTGAGCCTTCTGCTCATCGTGTTGCTTCAATTCAGCGCCATTCCGCTGATTGTCATTGTGTACGTGCTTTTGTCGGTTGCAAGTCGCACGGCAAGCAATATTCAGAAATAGACGATATGACCTGGTGCCACAATTGCGGTTTTGGCACGATTGACATTTGACCATATTGATAATTGTGACACGTTGGCTAAATCAAATATGCTCACTTGCCAACGTATCATTCCATTAAATCGTCAAGCGTCAACACATTGTCAAACACACCAAAATGAGTATTTTTCACCACGTTGAAAGTAGTGATTAATGTATTGCGGAGGGCTTTGCGGGTTTTGGTGGTTGCGGAAAAGTTTGAGTTCTTGTCTCTTATACATTGCTCGTCGTTTGCATCCAAAAGACAATCACCCTTGCTGTACTTCATCTCGCAAAGATTTATCACCGCATCCTGCCTATCAATGACAAGGTCGATTTGCGAGCCCATCATCAATGGCGATTTTTCTGCCGACACGTACCATGCCGACTCTGACGTCAGCACGCCTGATATGCCAAGCGCCTTCTTTATTTCGTCCGTATGAAGAAGGCAAACGCGTTCAAACGCCAAACCACACCATGTGTTATAAACTGGCTGTCCCTGCATCTTACTCCAAAAACCGTCAGCAAGACTGTTGGATTCAATAAACTTATAATAGAACAGCGTATATGCATCAATCAACTGATACATGGCGCCTTTGCTACGATTCCCGAAAAAGTTGTATTTCCGAATGAAATCACACTGTTCCAATTCCGCCAGCATGCGAGTCAGCACACCGCTTTGCCCAATGCCACTCTCTTTCGCCAATTCGTCGCGCGTCATTCCAATTTTTTTCTTAGCGAGAGAAGATATTATCTTCAAATAGGTATCGGGCTTCTTGAAAAGAGAAGAATATAGACGATGATATTCCGACACCAACTCTCCGCCACGCGAGAAGCATAATTTATCTACGTTTTGAGACAAGGGCAAGTCCGAACTCAACAGCGACCAATAGTAAGGGATTCCACCAGCAATCATATAAAAATGAAGGATGTCAAGTCTGCTGAATTTCAAATTGTTGCATTCGCAAAAAGTGGCACATTCCTTCAGCGTGAATGGTCTGATGTAAATCTGGCAAGTCACACGATTATACAAGCCTCCCCTGTTGTTGATTACATTATCAATAATCCAGGAAGTAGCCGAGCCACAAGCCACAAGGACCACATCATTTCGCATCGAGCACCACGAATTCCAAAAATGTTCCAATTCCTGAAGAAATTTGCTTTTAGGTGTATCCATCCACGGCAACTCATCCAAGAAAATCAGTTTCTTTTTATGCTTACTTTGCTCGATAACCTTTTTAAGGTTTTGGAATGCCTGATTCCAATTACTTAACTTAGAATTCAACTTGCATCCTGCGTCTGACAGTGACATGGCAAACTTTTCCAATTGATCAGCCATACCACTATTGGCCATGCCAGTATGATAGAAAGTGAAATGACGAGAAAAAGCCTCTCTCATCAGATAAGTCTTGCCAACACGCCTGCGTCCATAAATCACCGCAAACTCTGAACGAGATGAGTTCAGGAGCACATTCACCCTGTCTATTTCCTTTTCTCTTCCTATCAACATACTTATATTGAATTTATTACCAAAGCAAAAATAAATAAAAAATAAATTATAACATTACGAAACACTGTTAATTTTTATAGATTTCGTAAAGATATAAGGTATATTTTTACGAAATCATGCTTAAATAACAAGATTTCGCACACATATTGCGCATTTGAAACATAATTGTTTTTAAGTAGCATAACCTGATTGCCGAAATTATTTATTGGCACAGAAAACTTGGGCAATGCGCGCAAAACCCAGACCTGCACAACCTAAATGTAAGTCACGCCATTGGCGTATTGGTGGTTGTAGATGGCATCCTTGACGAACTCGTAGTCGGCAGGATTGTGGACGAAATCCAGATTTGTGGTATTAATGACGACTATCGGGAAGCGGTCGGCAGTCTTGAAATAGTCAAGGTAACTCTGCTGGACTTTCTTGAGATATTCGGGATCCATATTTTGCTCATATTCACGGCCACGCATCTTGATATTCTTCATCACGCGGTCGACCGACGAATGCAGATAGACATAGAGCGACGGCACTGGTATGTGTTGCCAGATGATGTCGAACAATTGGCGATATAGGGCGAACTCGTCATCTTCGAGTGTTATGCGGGCGAAAATGAGCGACTTGACGAAGTAATAGTCGGCAATGGTGGACGACTGGAACAGTTCGGACTGTGTCACCTTGTCGTTCAACTGACGGTATCGCTCGGCCAGAAACGACAGTTCCAATGGGAAACTGTAGCGTTCGGGCTCCCTGTAGAACTTTGGCAAGAATGGATTGTCGGCATACTGCTCAAGCACCACGCGCGCACCCGTATCTTTGGCAAGCATATCGACCAAAGTGGATTTACCGGCACCAATATTTCCCTCTATTACAATGTATTGCATATCAAACAAACATTCATTTTCAGCAATTGAAAAATAGGGGTTTACTTGCCAAAAAACATCAGTATCAGCCATTATGTTTTCCACAAAATAAGGGGTGGTTAAGTTGATAGCCGTTGGTTACTAGTTTCTGGTAGAGATGAATTTCAAATGGGAATGCCACTCCGTCGATGACAAACTATCGACAAGATTAGTATCTTTGGCAAAAAATATGACTATGAATGAGGATATTAACCAAGCGCTTGAAGTCCTGCGCAAAGGCGGAGTGATACTCTACCCTACCGACACCATCTGGGGACTAGGTTGCGACGCCACAAACGCCGAGGCCGTGAAACGCATCTACGAGATAAAGCAACGCGCCGACAACAAGGCGCTCATCCTGCTGGTCGACAGTTCGGCCCGCATATCGTCATACGTCGACAATGTGCCCGACATTGCGTTCGACCTTATCGACCTTGCCACATCACCGCTTACCGTCATCTTCGAAGGCGCCAAGAACCTTGCGCCAAACGTCATCAATGCCGAAGACCAAAGCGTGGGAATGCGCGTTGCCACCGACGACTTCTGCCCTACACTGATACAGCGTTTCCGCAAGCCGATAGTGTCGACATCGGCGAACATAAGCGGACAGCCCGCGCCTGCCTGCTTCGACGAGATTGACCAGCGCATCATCGACAGTGTGGACTACGTTGTAAAGCACCGCCAGGACGACATCACCAAGCACAAGGCATCGGGCATTGTGAAGATAGGCAAGAACGGCGAAGTGAAAGTGATAAGGGAATAGCCTGTGGACAGAGCCATACTGACCATACTGCTGGCAATGACGTTGCATACGGCAATGAGCCAATCGCTTGGCGCGTTTACCGACTACGACAAGCATTTCTACGTCTTCGACGACGGCACCTTCCGCCAACTCGAGTTTCAGGAAGTGCGGTCGTTTGCCGTAGGTAGCGGATGCGTGGCCTACATCAACAACGGCGGATACCTGAAGGCCTACGCCAACCACCTGCAGTACGACGTGTCGCCATCGGTATCGAACTACACCATAACCGACAACCTGTTCACCTTTCAGGTAGGCTCGCAACTGTACGTTTTCGAGAACGGCAACAGGCGCCTGCTCACGGGCTTTGTGGGGCGGTTCATGGTAGGCGACAGCATTGTGGCATTCATCGACACCAACAAGCACTATCTATCAATATACATCGACGGGCAGGTGCACGAGATTGCCGACATAATTGTTGGCGACGATGCCCGCTTCTGGTGTGGCGACAACATGGTTGCATTCATCGACATGCACGACAACCTAAGGCTCATCTGTGGCAAGAGGATGTACGAGTTGTTCAACGTAATCGACAACATAAAGATAGGTCTTGGCCGTAACATAGGAGCCATTGTGGATGAGTCGGACGGGGCTTTCCGCATCTTCTACGACGGCGAACTTCAACAAGTGGAGCAGTTCACGCCAAAATCGTTCAAGTGCGGATATGAGCGTGTGGCTTTCGTAAACGACATGGAGAATTTCCGCCTGTTCTGCGACGGCGAACTATACGACATATCCGGATTTGCCCCCGACATGTACGAACTTGAACGCAAATTGCTAGTTTACAGTCTTCAAGGCCAATTCTACACGTTTACCGATGGCGAATCGTACCTTGTGGAGAATTATGTACCGCAGAGTTACAGCATAAAAGGCAACATCCTCACCTACATCGACCAAAACGGATATCTTTGTGTGTTTGAAAATGGCGAGAAAAAGATAATCTCATACAATGTAAATGAATACTTCACGGCAGGCGACCTGGTCGTCTTCAACGAAGGGCTGAATACCACCAAAATCTATTATCAAGGAAAAACATACAAGAAATGAAACGTTGGATTCTACTCGCAGTTTTGGCCATTACACTGGCTGGTTGCAAAAAGGCAAACGACCACGACTCAATTTTCGGTATTTGGCAATGCGACGAAGATAGCGAGGAACTGGGCTTCCGCAAGTACACTGTCACCGTAATGAACGACCCGTACGACACTACAATGTATGTGTTCAGCAACTTGCACAATCTCGGGAATGGCGAAGATTCATACGTTGAATTCTACCTGACAGGCGACTCGATAATCATACCTGGGCAGATTGTAAACTCATACAGCATCGACGGCAAAGGCGTTTTAGAGCCTGATTTTTCGGAGATTAACCTGAAATATACCATCCAAGGCGCAACGCTGATAAATGTAGAGGCCACTCTCTATTAAGACATCACGCGCCAGCCATTGATACGAAAGCAGGCATTGATTTAGCGCACTTTCAGTTTTGACACGGCTTCGGCAGGATTCTGCGAGGCGAAGACCGTGCTTCCGGCAACCAGCACATTAACGCCATGTTGCACAAGTTTTGAAGCATTGTCGAAATTGACTCCGCCGTCAACCTCAACCATCGGGTTTGAACCGGTTTCCTTCATCAATTTTTGAAGACGGGCCAGTTTATCATACGAATGCTCAATGAACTTTTGTCCGCCATAGCCTGGGTTTACTGTCATGATGAGCACCAAATCGACATCTTGAATGATATCGGCAAGCACTTCGACTGGTGTTGCCGGATTCAGCGCCACTCCAGCCTTCACGCCCATACTTTTTATATGGGCGATGGTGCGGTTAAGGTGTGTGCAAGCCTCGTAATGAACAGTTAGCACATCGGCACCGGCCTCACAAAAGCGCTCGACGTAGGCATCAGGATTGACAATCATTAGATGCACATCCAAAGGCTTCTGCGCATTTTTCTTGATAGCCTTGAGCACCGGAAAACCCATTGACAAATTTGGCACAAAAACACCATCCATTATGTCAACATGCAGATAATCAGCCTCACTTTTGTTAATTACTTCAATATCGCGCGCCAAATTTCCGAAATCGGCCGACAACAACGAAGGTGCTACTTTTGCTTCCATTTTGTCAATTGTTTTAAAACGATGCAAAACTAACGTTATTATGGCTAATAACGAAACATAAAAAGAACATTGCCTCAACTAATTCTGATACCGAGCAAAAGTTGGTCGTCATACTGCTCCACCATGACATTATCAGACGACGTGCGCCAATCGGTGATTGTCTTGTCGAGTATTTCGGCTTGCTCGGCAAACGGCTTGCCCGCCATGTTCTGCAACAAGTTGTCGAGTCGCTTGGACGTGTATTTCCCGTTTGCGACATTTTCGTCGTCGGAGCCAAACTGGTCGGTAATGCCATCGGTGTACATATAAAGGATATCGCCGTTCCTCAAGCCGATGATGTTGTTCGTGAAAGGCCCGTTGCGCTTGACATGCAGACCTACGGGCATCTTGTCGGGCTTATATACATTTATTTTGCCGTCGCGTACAATCAGCAATGGGCGGTTGGCTCCGGCATACTGCAACTGCATCTTGTTGGTGTCGATGATGCAGAAAGCCATGTCAACACTCTCAATTGAATCACCGTTTACCGCGGTCTGATGAAATTCGCCTATCACCTTGGCACGCAACATGTCGAGCACGTCCGACGCCTTTATATTCGTAAAACTCAACGGCGACACAATGCTGTTGAGCGACGATATGGCGAACATGCTCATGAATGCGCCGGGCACGCCGTGTCCGGTACAGTCGGCCACTGCGAGAATCTTGTAATTGTCTCGCTGAAAGGCCCAATAGAAATCGCCAGAGACGACATTCATCGGCTTCCAATAGATCAATGTGTCGCCAAACATTCTGTTCATTGTTTCGCGCGAGGTCACCACTGCGTTCTGGATGTGTTTTGCATAATTGATGCTCGACTGCAACATCAGCGAAGTTTCTTCAAGGCTGTCGCGCTGACTCTCAATCTCTTCCCTTTGAGTCTGAATCTCGGCATTGCTTTCGTTCAGGATTGCATTCTTTAAGGATATTTCCTTGTTTTGTTCAATCAGACGGCCGTTCAACTTGCGCTTACGCAACAACCCAAACAAGAATACCAACACTATTACAGAAATCAAGACAAGACATATTTCCATAATCAGCAATGTGTACCGATGTTTCTGCCGCAACAGTTCCTGATGTGACAATTCACGTTCGTACTGCCCACTAGTAGCGGTCACGGCAAAATCACGGTTGAAAGTCGCTCTATATTTTTCATTAAAAAGCCTAATATATTTCAATGCATTACCATAATCGCCAGCTGACTCATAAGTAGATGCCATTATTTTATACAATTCGACAATGATTTCATCAAGTATGTTTGACCGAGACTCAATGTCATTCAGTATTTTCAGTGACTGTTCGTAATCACCTTGAATAGAGTGTTTTTTTGCATTCCACATTTCCAAGTACACTCTTTCTTCATCATCAGAACATACGTTAATCAAGCTATCTGTCATATTATAGAAAAACAATGCACTGTCCAACGACTTGTACCTTTCAACGCCCGACCGCAACTTTGCTACATCCTGATACAAAAACATCAGTTCGCTGCTCATCCAAAAAACATTTATCAACTCGCAATATTTTATTGCCAATTCATAGCCACGCATCATATTATCTTTTGCAGAAAACAAGAAATAAGGCATTTCAAAATCAGCATATTGCTTGTAAAGTGAGTAGCCACTGAAAAAATAGTCCTTAGCCAATGCCGACGAATCACCTCGCGCGCTATCAGAGGAAAAAGCCTTTTCTATAAGGTCGTTGGCAACTTCATACAAATGGTACTCGATACGGATAATGGCCAAGCGCCGGTATACCTCGCCCGCATCGGCATCAAGACTTAACAATTCGAGCAAATTCAAGGCTTTAAGATAATACTCATCAGCCTCTATATCTCCAACAAAGGTAGATTTCAAATTAGCCAATCCATAATAGCACTTGGCTGATCCATAATCATCATGAATGGAATCGTAGATATGCAATGCATTGGAATAGGATGAATCAGACTGTACATAATCACTCATTTGGAAATAATACCACCCAACGAATTCATTGGCACGGGCTATGTGATAATCGGCATGGAGTTTTTCAGCCAAATCCAGCAACCTTGAAGCGTACTTGAATGTAGAATCGATATTATAATGCCGGAAACAAATTTCGTCAAGCACCTTCAGCTTATGATTTCCATCATCCATTCCATTCAACAGAGATTCAAGACTGTCAATCCTATGTTCAACCCAGCCAGGCTTGTCCTGTCCATAAATGCAAATCCAAATGCACACAAGGAATATGCACATCAAAACTTTGGAAAGTTTTTTTTGGGATTGCCACATTTACGACACCATTTAAAAAAGTAAAGGTAACAAAAAGGATGTTTGAACGACTTACTACACTTGGCATATTAAAACATGACCAAGTGCAACATCTGATGACTTTGTCCGCTGTGAAAACCGACGATTTCAGATTACAAACCCGCTGATAGCCATCAGCTGATTCTGACACCCATCAGGAGTTGGTCGTCATACTGCTCCACCATGACATTATCAGACGCTGTGCGCCAATCGGTGATTGTCTTGTCGAGTATTTCGTATTGCTCGGCGAATGACTTGTCGGCGACTGACCGCAGCAAGCTGCCGAGACGCTTGGTCGAGAATTTGGCAGCCGGTGCGTTGGCATCTTCGTACCCGAACTGGTCGGTAATGCCGTCGGTGTACATGTATAGGGTGTCGCCTTTTCGCAAGTCGATGACGTTGTTGGTGAATGGGCCCTTACGCAGCACATGCAAGCCCACCGGCATCTTGTCGGGCTTGTAGACATCGATATTGCCGTCACGGGCAATCAGTAGCGGGCGGTTGGCGCCTGCGTACTGCATCTGCATCTTGTTTGTGTCGATGATGCAGAAAGCCATATCGACGCTCTCGATGGAATCGCCTCTGGCTGCAGACTGGTGAAGCTCGGAAATAATCTTTGCCCGGAGCATGTCGAGCACGTCAGACGCCTTTATATTCGTAAAACTCAACGGCGACACAATGCTGTTGAGCGACGATATGGCGAACATGCTCATGAAAGCGCCTGGCACGCCGTGTCCGGTACAGTCGGCCACGGCAAGAATCTTGAGATTGTCGCGTTGCATGGCCCAATAGAAATCACCCGAGACCACATTCATGGGGTTCCAATAAATCAACGTATCACCGAATATCCTATGCATTACATCACGCGAAGTTACAACGGCATCCTGGATGTGCTTGGCGTAGTTGATGCTGTCCATCAGCATTTGCGTAGTTATTTCGATATTGTCGCGCTGCACCTCAATCTTGTCGCGTTGGGACATAATCTCGGCATTCCTTTCGTTCAGTTCCTCGTTCTTTTTTACAATTTCATCATTCTGCGAAGCCAACCGCGCATTTAGCTTGCGGTTACGCAGGAATCCATGCAGAATGACGATGGCAAGTATCAGCACCATGACAAAGCACAGGCTGACAATGACTATTGTATAGAGTTGCTTTTGCTGGCGCAATTTCATTTGTGAAAGCTCACGCTCGTTTTCAACGCTTGTAACCCTGACGGCGAAGTCCCTGTTGTAGTTCTCCATATCGACATGGTACATCAACTTTGTGTATTCCAATGCTTTTTCATCGTTATTCAATGATTCGTAGACATAAATCATTGCCTTGTACAGATACTTCTTGCTTTTCAGCGGCATTTTGGAACGAGACTCAATATCGTTCAGTATCTTCAAAGCCTGTTCATACTCTCCCCGAAGCGACAAGTCGTTGGCCTGCCATAATTCCAGATCTATTTGCTGGTTGGTGACAGCGCATTTATCAATCATTTCGTCGTTGACGTTGCGGAAAAAGCGGGAGCTATCCATTGAGATTGTCCTTTCGATGCCGTCCTGCATTTTGGCTATCTCCTGGAACACGCGCATAAGCTCGCCTGAAACCCAGTAAATGCTGAAGAGCTCGCCAGACTCCAATGCCAATTCATATCCCTTCAGCATCTCGTCTTTTGCCGAGAAAAGGAAATAGGGGATGTTCAAATCGAGATACTGCCTGTATTTGATTACTCCCAAAGTCGTATAGTCATCGCTAAGGGACGCGCTGTCGCCAAGCTCCTCGTCGATGGCGAAAGCCTTTTGAATGTACTCCTCGGCAACTTGGTACAGATGGTAATCGGACCTGGCAAGCGCCAATTTTCTATATATTTCCGACACCATGAGCTGTTTGTCGAACTTCTCATACAGTTCCAACGCCTTCATGTAATACTCATCGGCTTTTATGTCATCGCCCAAGTCACCCTTGGCCATACCCAATCCATAATAGCATATGGCCATGTCATATAAGGAGGAACTTGAATCGTAATAATGCAACGCGTCGTAATAGTTGTCGGCCGACTTTTCAAACTCGTCATTCTGATAGTAATACCAGCCAAAATAGACTTTTGTGTTTGCCAGGTAATAGCCATCGTTGAGCTTTTCAGCCAACTCCAGCTCCATCATGCTATACATGTAAGTGGAATCGACGTTATAATGATTGAGGCTGATTTCGTCGAGCACCTTGAGTCTGTCCATTCCGTCGGGCATGCCTTTAAACACCTGCACAAGGCTATCGAGATAGTATTCCAGCTCGGTTTGGGAATCGGATTGAAATTCAACACCAAATGCGGGAAGCCCTGTTCCTGCAAGCGCCACACATATAACAATACGAATGATGTATCTATTCAAACCGTCCATTTCAGAAAATTCCAATTCAAATTTCTAAGATACAAAAAGCCATTATCTAAAAAAGCGCAAACACGTCATAAAAACAAATGACAGACTATAACATGTCGTCGTCGGCAAAACTCACAAACTGGTTGTCGGCAACCACCAGATGGTCAAGCAACTTAATATCGAGCATGCTTGAAGCATCTTGCATCATCTTTGTAATTTTGCGGTCCTCGGCGCTCACGTTAGTATTTCCTGACGGGTGATTGTGGACAAGAATCAATGACGAGGCCAGTCTTTCGAGCGCAAGTTTCATCACAATCTTCACATCGACCATGGTTCCGCTCACTCCGCCTCTGCTGACACACACCTTGTCGATGACACGGTTTGCACGGTTCAGGAACAGCACCCAGAACTCCTCATGCGGCAAGTCGGCCAATATGGGTTGCATTATTGCAAAGACATCTGAACTGCCTTTTATTTCCGCGCGCTCGAGGTCGGAATTCCGGCGACGACGGCCGAGTTCCAAGGCTGAGATTATGCTTATGGCCTTTGCCTCGCCTATGCCGTTTATCTTCATCAAATCGGCAACTGTCCGTTTGCCAAGCAGGTGCAGATTGTTGTCGACCGACGACAAGACAGCGCGCGCCAAATCGAGCGCCGACTGGTTGCGTGTGCCTGTAGATATGAGTATTGTGAGTAGTTCTGCGTCGCTCAAAGCCGATATACCTTTTTTGAGCAGTTTCTCGCGGGGGCGGTCATCAGCGTTCCAATCCTTAATTGTCAGTTTTTTCACCTCGTCCATTTCACAAGTTTCAAATATTGAATTACAAGTTACAAATACAAATTTGAAATTCACGAATCACAAGTAAAAAAATCGTCGAGATGAGGTACCACGGTCAATCAGCCAGCAATCGCACATGATGCGATTCGCGACTGCATCAATCCTCTATTCTTATGAGTTGCACCACATTCTCGACATGCTGTGTCTGCGGGAACATGTCGACAGGCTGAACCTTTGCAATGCGGTACTGCTGTGTCATCATGGCCAGGTCGCGGGCCTGGGTTGCGGGGTTGCAGCTCACGTACACGATGCGCTTCGGATTGGCGTCCAGGATGGTCTTTACCACATCGGCATGCATCCCGGAACGCGGAGGGTCGGTGATGATGACATCGGGCTTGCCATGCTCGGCTATAAATGCGTCGGTCAGTACATCCTTCATGTCGCCTGCGTAGAAATCGAGGTGGCCGAGGTTGTTCATCTTAGCATTTACCTTGGCATCGACAATGGCATCCTCGACATACTCAATGCCTATCACCTTTTTGGCCTTATCGGACACGAAGCACGCTATGGTGCCTGTTCCGGTGTAGAGGTCGTACACTGTCTCGTTGCCAGTCAGTTCGGCAAAATCCTTTGCAACCTGGTACAGGCGCACAGCCTGGTCGGTGTTGGTCTGGTAGAAGGAGTTCGGTCCGACCTTGAACTTGAGGCCATTCATCTCGGCAATGATATGGTCGTCGCCGGAATATAGGTATGCGGGCAAATCGGTATATGAATCGTTGAGCTTGCTGTTGACCATGTACATGAGCGAGGTTATCTGCGGGAACTGGCGTTTGAGGTAACCGAGCACAAGGTCAATCTGGCGGTCGTCTTTTTCCGACACGATGAGAATCACCATAAGCCCGCCCGCATTCGAATTGCGGATAACCACGTTGCGCAAAAATCCTTGATGCTCGCGCTGATGATAGAAGCTTATGTTGTTGTCGATGGCAAACTGACGCAAGCTGTTGCGGATTTCATCAACAGGCTGTGGCATCAGATGGCATTCCTCAATGTCAACCACCTTGTCGAAGAAACGTGGCAGGTGATAGCCGAGCGAACGCTGTTCCAGTTTGTCGGCATCGGCAATCTGGTCTGGCGTAAGCCAACGCAATGGTGAGAATGCGAATTCAAGCTTGTTGCGGTACTCCTGAGTCTTGACACTGCCAAGTATAGGCGATATTTCAGGCAGCTCGAGGTGCCCGATGCGTGTCAGGTTGTCGAACACCTGTTTCTGCTTCCACTCTATCTGCATCTGGTAAGGCAGCACCTGCCACTTGCAACCGCCACAGGTCCCGAAATGCTTGCAGAACGGCTCGATGCGGTTGTCGCTGTACTTGACATAGCGGACTATGCGGCCCTCGATGTAGCGTTTGTGCTTAACCTTGCCCTCTACATCGACAATGTCGCCTGGTATTGCCAACGGAACAAAGACCACCATTCCTTCATAGTGGCCCATTGCCATTCCTTCCGAGGCTATATCGGTTATCTCTACATTCTCAAAAACCTGTTTCTCTACTTTCTTGCGTGACATAAATCCTGTTTTTTGATAGTGCAAATATAAGTAATTGTGTCAACGCAAGACATTGGTGACGTCAGTCATAAGAAACAAAAAAAGCCACCCCGAAGGATGGCTTTTCATATTTGGCTAAATCTAAATTACTTAGAGATAACGCGAGCCATTTCCAACACTTTGTTAGAGTAGCCCCATTCGTTGTCGTACCATGCGCAAACCTTAACGAAAGTTGGGTCAAGTTGGATACCAGCCTTTTCGTCGAAGATTGAAGTGTGAGAGTCGTTACGGAAGTCAGTTGAAACAACAGCTTCGTTAGTGTAACCAAGGATACCCTTCAATTCGCCTTCTGAAGCAGCCTTCATAGCAGCGCAGATTTCTTCGTAAGAAGCAGCCTTCTCAAGTTCGCATGTAAGGTCAACGAAAGAAACGTCAGAAGTTGGAACGCGAAGTGACATACCAGTCAACTTGCCATTCAAAGCAGGAAGAACCTTGCCTACTGCCTTAGCAGCACCAGTTGATGATGGGATGATGTTCTCAAGGATGCCACGGCCACCTCTCCAGTCTTTCTTAGAAGGACCGTCAACTGTCTTTTGAGTAGCAGTTGCAGCGTGAACTGTAGTCATCAAACCACGTTTGATACCGAACTTGTCGTTCAATACCTTAGAGATAGGAGCCAAGCAGTTAGTTGTGCAAGATGCGTTAGAGATGATGTCTTGACCTGCATAAGTCTTGTCGTTTACACCAAATACAAACATTGGGGTAGCGTCCTTAGAAGGAGCAGACATGATGACTTTCTTTGCACCAGCTTGGATGTGCTTGCGTGCAGTTTCGTCAGTCAAGAAGAAACCAGTTGACTCAACAACAACGTCAGCGCCAACCTCGTTCCATTTCAAGTTAGCTGGATCCATTTCAGCAGTCAAGCGGATCTTGTTACCGTTAACGATCATGAAGTTACCGTCAACCTTAACGTCACCATTGAAATGACCGTGAACTGAGTCATACTTCAACATGTAAGCCAAATAATCAGCGTCCAAAAGGTCGTTGATTCCTACAATTTGGATGTCTTTGCTGAAGTTCTCAACTGCAGCGCGGAATACCATACGGCCGATACGACCGAAACCATTGATACCAACTTTAATCATAATTTTTAATTTTTAAAGTATTAAAATTCAGAAACTTATTTCTTTTTATATTTCATTTTCAAAAACGCTCAAAAGTATATAAACAAGCGGTAAAAACAAACAGCAATTCGCTATTTTTTGTTTTTACGAAAATCACTGAAATAAATGACGAGATAGCGTATGGAAAACGCATTCGGTACAAGTCGGAAACTGATGGATGTCAGTTATATGTTAGAGACATAATTCAAAAAAATAAAAAACCTCTCAAAGAGAGGTCTTTTATTTAGCGTTGTGCCAATTGCTCTGCCGATTGTGCATTTTGCGAGTAGGCCGGGCAGTTGCCGCCTTTCGACGATGCACACGAAGACATTACGGCCAATGCAAAAAAGGCAATCATTATTACTGCGTACTTTTTCATATCGAGTATTTATTAGTTTCCGAATGGTAAAAGTAGGCATTTTTAATCAAATAACAATTATGGTGAAAGTATTTTTACAAACCCATTTTATTAACAAACACTCCATAATATGTTTCTAGTTCGAACCATCAAAATACATTGTCTGCTATATCACTAAAAGACTAACTCTATAGAAACCCGACACTCTGAAGTGACCTCATTCCTTCCAGGAACTACATACTTAATGATAATCGGATAGCACCCTTCTATAAGGGATGGCACATCTGAGTTGATAATTTTTTCTGCGCCTTCAGGTACATTACCTCTATTAATAATAGTAACGTGACAATGATATAAGTCGGTGTTGACAGCACTCATAACAGACAAATTGAAGGCGCCGACTCGATTGCTCGCAAGTGTGTTGCACATTCCCGATTCAATTTCAGCAACGGAAAGCTCCGCATTTGAATCTACCCTCGCCAATTTAACGATTTTGGCGTCCATAGGTGGCTCAATAGGGCCAACGACAGAAAGCAAATCTTCATTCTCATACAACAATGGTGCTATTTTTTCCTTATACCATTGGCTATTATCATAATCAAAATATAATTTCAACAAATTGTCTTTAATAGTATCAGAATTATACTCAAAGCGATCGAAACCTTCTGGCTCTGACGACACTTCGTCCACACTGCTTATTAATTCATATATGGGGCCGATGATTTGCGAAGCAGAAGCATTTCCGGCAGTCATATTATCCATTTTTTGTTGGAAATTGCCGTATATACTTGTACGGAAATCAACGGAATATAAAATCTCCTCATTGCCACCAACATTAATCTTGACGACAGCGAGATTGTATACAACATTTTTTTCAAGATTCAATTTTCCAACAGGTACGCTGATTCCAAATTTTTCATCGGCAGTATCGCTAAAAACAGAATAATCAAAATCGACATATTTTGGCGATCCTCCATGAGGCGTTATTCTCAACTTGTTTTCAAACCCTTCATTTCCACTTTTGTTGAACAAATATGAATAGTCAATTTTTGTTGCAAAATACGCCTCATTGTATTCGTTTACAAGAAAATTTCTTTGTCTATCAGCCGGATACGAATATAAGACATGTTTTGGCTGTATACTTGACGGCCTCTCAACTGTAGTGAATTCTATTGTCCTTTCTTCTGAGTAGTCGGAACCATTTCTGTCTTTAATTTCATACCAAACCATCTCTATACGCTTCTCAATCACCATTTTAGCATACACTCTATATTTAGTGCCGAAATCTAGATGATTACGCGGTGTAAAAACAATTTGCTTTCCGTCATTCATATTGAGTGCGCCTTCGACAATTTCACCGTTGCTTTGGTTTGTCACAAAGAAATCAGCCAATTTAACACGGTAATATTGCGCATCCAGATAAGCAGATTTCACTTCCAAGATACCGTCAAGGGAATAACGCAATGACAGCTGTACTTGAGAGAAAATTTCCACGTCCCCCGTCCCATCGCTCGGAAATATTCTTTCAATTATAAGCTTGTCGTATGGCGAACCAACCGAAAGTTTTTTTTCAAATTCCCTTCTTTCTTCTTCCTCATCGTCGTCATCGCAACACACAAACAATCCCGTCATAAATGGGACTATCAGCATCAATAAAAATTTAGACAATTTCATTACCATGTCAATTTATCAAGGTGTGTTCTATATATTGGAATTTTCTCCTGCAGGACACGCTAAACAGATGAAAAGTGACGAGTATTTCTCATAACTCGACATACAAAATTATAAAAAACAATGAAATATGCACGTTACCCTTCTCATGTACAAATATTTAATACACAATACTTTAGGATTATGCCATTTACAAAGTCTTTATATTGCAACCCAATGATTGTCTTAGCCAAAGACCGACAAACGCACTAACAACGCTGTGAAATCTAAACATATAAAACCTGTCATAAAAAAAGGCCACCCAATCTTGGGCGGCCTTTGAAATCCGTAGAAAACCAAGATTTATACTTTATTTCAGCACTAAACGTTTTGACTCATCGCCAACCTTTACAATGTAAAGGCCTTGTTCGGCCATATGCATCTCGATGCGACCAGCGTTTGCATCCTGATGAACAAGCATCTTACCGTTGACGTCAAATACATAAATGTCGTTTTCGGCATTCTCAACAACTATCACGTTGTGGTGGGCGTAGATGACTACCTCGGCTGTTTCCGTAGCATCAATGTCGGTCAACTTTGTGCCTTCGGCTGTGCGTGTATCGGTAGCACCGCAACCATGGTCGCAAACGGCAGTCTCGGTGCCGTCGGCATCGGGGGTGGCGTCGGGGTTGGAGATGTAGTTGGTGAACAAGTGACCAAGAGCAGGAACTGTCTGCTGTGCCACAAATACGCTATCACATACCGAGCAATGAGAGCCTTCGGTCAGGCCTGTGGCGGTGCAGGTGGCGGCTACGGCTGAGTCAACAACTACTATATGAGCAATCTTTGCAACTGTCTGCTGTGCCACAAATACGCTAACACATACCGAGCAGTGCTTGCCTTCGGTCAGGCCTGTGGCGGTGCAGGTGGCGGCTACGGCTGAGTCAACAACTACTGTATGAGCAATCTTTACAACTGTCTGCTGTGCTACAAGCACGCTGTCGCACACCGAGCAGTGCTTGCCTTCGGTTAGGCCTGTTGCGGTGCAGGTGGCGGCTACGGCTGAGTCAACAACTACCGTATGTGCAAGTTTTGCAACTGTCTGCTGTGCTACAAGCACGCTGTCGCACACCGAGCAGTGCTTGCCTTCGGTCAGGCCTGTAGATGAGCAGGTTGCGGCTACGGCCGAATCTGCAACAACCTTATGGCCGAGGGCAGCGATAGTGTCAGTTTTCACCTCGCCGCAAGCGCAAACGTGGGTACGCAAGCCTGACATTGTGCAGGTTGCGACCAATGTCGTGTCCCATTTGCCATACTGATGGGGTGCAAATTCGGCAACTATTGCAGTGTCAGAAACGACCAAGATTGTATCGGTTGCCCTTACAGACCCATTGCTCCATTTCACAAAATGGCAATTTTCATCAGGCACGGCCTTCACGTTTATGGTTTTGCCATAATACACGCTCGATATGTTTCCATATTCAACAGAGCCATTCTCGCCTGCGGATATGTTCACTTCGAATTTAAGCGAGTCAAACAAGGCAACCAATGTAAGATTGTCATTGATGGATATAGTACGTTCTGCATCAGAATTGCCGTCGCTCCACTTTTCAAACATACAATGTTCGTTTGGCGTAGCCTTGATTGTCACTGTTCCATCAGCATATAGTCCGTTTCCTTCAACCTTACCGCACTTTTCGTTAGACGATGACAATGAGACCTTGTTCAATTCGACAATATTCCCGAAATGGTTCCATCCGTCCATTTTTTCATAGTACTGTTTGAGCCCTTTCTTCACATAAAGCGTGGAATTTCCACCGCAAACATTAGCGTCAAACACATTATCGTCAACAAACAATAAACTATCCCCGCAAATGTACATAGAGCACAACCTATCACATTTCGCAAATGCCGAATTGCCAATGCTTGTCAAACTCTCGGGAAGAGTTATAGATGATAAATTTTGCCAACAGTTATAAAATGCCAAATCACCAATGCTTTTTACATTTTTAGGAATAACCACAGATGATAAACTCCGACAGTTATAAAATGCCGAATTTCCAATGCTTTCCAAGCCATCGGGGAGCGTTACCGATGCCAAAGCATAACAATTGCTAAATGCAGAATTGCCAATGCTTTTTACATTTTTAGGTATAACCACAGATGTCAAATTCCGACATTCCTCAAATGCAGAATTGCCGATGCTTGTCACACCATCTTCTATTACTACGGATTTCACGCTAATGCGACAACCATACCACGGATAATCTTGGTTACTGCTGTATTCGAAATTTTTGGAAACTGTCAATGTTTGTGTGCCATCATCGTATGAATAGCCATCTTCAGCAAATGATGAAATGCCTGATGTGACCAGAATCATAATTGTCGCAATTAGTCGCGACACCACTTTTGTATTTCTTTCCATAATCTAACGTTTTAGTCACATATAAGTAATACGAACGAAATGGGCATTTTGTTCATCTTTTTCACATAATCACAACGCGCAAATGCGCTACGTGTAAATAAAAAAAAACTTTTATGGCATTGATTTTTAGTTGTATGCTAACGCAATATGGCAAAATGTCATTGCTAAAAAAACAAAAGGGTTGTGGCTTGCGCCACAACCCTCATTATCAATTATCAATCCCGATACCTATCGGGACGGGATCAATTATCAATTGCCTAGTATTCCTGCCAACTTTTAATCTGGATATCAGACATTTCCTTTGTGCTGCTTGCCTGTATGAACGCGCTTGCAAGACGGGCGTTTGTAAGCAATGGAATATTGTGGTCGATAGCGGAACGGCGGATTTTGTATCCGTTGGTCAACTCGCGACGTGTGTGATTCTTAGGTATGTTGACAACCAAATCGATATCGTGGTTCTGCATCAGTTCCGTAATATTGACATCGCCTGTGTGCTCGTCTGGCCAGCTTACCTTTGTGGCTGTAACGCCATTCTCGGCCAGGAACTGTTGGGTGCCTGCGGTTGCATAAATCTTAAGGCCTTTTTCCTGAAGAAGTTTGCATGAGTCGAGCAAGTCAACCTTGCCACGTACATCGCCTGACGATACCAGGACGCCCTTTTCCGGCTTGTGGAATCCTACTGAATAAAGCGATGCAAGCAATGCGTTGTTGAAGTCGGTGCCGATGCATCCAACCTCGCCTGTTGACGACATGTCGACACTCAAGATTGGGTCGGCACGATGCAGACGCGCGAATGAGAACTGCGATGCCTTAACACCAATATGGTCGATGTCGAAATCGGAAGAATCGGCCTTTTGCACAGCTTCGCCAAGCATGATCTTGGTGGCAGTCTCAATAAAGTTGCGCTTAACGACTTTCGAAACAAATGGGAACGAACGTGATGCACGCAAGTTGCACTCGATAACCTTAACCTCGTTGTTCTTAGCAAGATATTGGATATTGAAAGGTCCGCTGATGTTGAGCTCCTTGGCAATCTTCTTGCTTATCTGCTTGATGCGGCGAGCTGTCGCAAGATAGATGTTCTGTGCAGGGAACACCAATGTGGCGTCGCCAGAGTGGACACCTGCGAACTCGACATGCTCCGATATTGCGTATTCGTATATCTCGCCGTTCTTTGCCACGGCATCAAACTCAATCTCCTTAGTATTCTGCATGAACTGCGACACAACCACTGGATATTCCTTTGAAACCTTTGCAGCGGCTCCAAGGAATGTATGCAACTGCTCCATATCGTAGCAGACGTTCATGGCAGCACCTGAAAGCACGTACGAAGGACGGATCAGCACAGGGAACCCGACTTCACCTATGAACTTGTCGATTTCGTCGTAGCTTGTCAAAGCGTCCCAACGTGGCTGGTCGATGCCGAGCTGGTCGAGCATTGCAGAGAACTTGTTGCGGTTTTCGGCGCGGTCGATAGATACTGGCGATGTGCCAAGGATAGGCACGTTCTGGCGATGCAGTTTCATTGCCAGGTTGTTTGGAATCTGTCCGCCAACCGAGACAATCACGCCCTTAGGCATTTCAAGGTCGATGACGTCAAGCACACGTTCAAAGCTCAGCTCGTCGAAGTACAGTCGGTCGCACATGTCGTAGTCGGTGCTGACTGTCTCAGGGTTGTAGTTAATCATTATTGACTTGTAGCCAAGCTTGCGAGCAGTCTGTATTGCGTTCACCGAGCACCAGTCGAACTCGACTGATGAGCCGATGCGGTAAGCGCCAGAGCCAAGCACGATGATTGACTTGTCGTTCTTGTAATTGTAACTGATGCTGTGCTCAGTCTTGCCATAGGTCATATACAGGTAGTTGGTCAGTTCAGGATGTTCTGAAGCCACTGTATTGATACGGCGAACTGCTGGCAAGATGTTGTTCTTCTTACGCAAGTCGCGGACACGCAACAACTCTTTCTCCAATGTACCCGAAGGCTTTTCAACGTAGCGCGCAATCTGGAAATCGGAGAATCCCAGGCGTTTTGCCTCGCGAAGCACGTCAGCTGGAAGGTCCTCGATCTTGCTGTATTTTTCAAGAACTTTTGTGTAATCGACAATATTCTTCAGTTTGTTGATGAACCACACGTCTATCTTGGTAAGTTCCTCGATGCGTTCTGGAGTATAGCCTTTTTCAAGAGCCTTGGCGATAGCGAAGATGCGCATATCGGTTGGGTGGCTAAGCTCCTTGTCGAGGTCGTCGAATTCGAGGTCGTTGTTGCCGACAAAGCCGTGCATACCCTGACCAATCATACGCAAACCCTTTTGCATTATTTCCTCGAACGACTGGCCGATTGACATTATCTCGCCAACCGACTTCATGCTTGAGCCAATCTCACGATCGACGCCAACGAACTTGCTCAAGTCCCAACGAGGGATCTTTGCAATGATGTAGTCAACTGAAGGTGCCACGTAAGCCGAGTTAGGCGTACCCATTTCGCCAATCTGGTCGAGTGTGTAGCCCAAAGCCAGCTTGGCGGCCACAAATGCCAACGGATAGCCGGATGCCTTTGAAGCCAATGCTGAAGATCGGCTCAGTCGGGCATTTATCTCGATGATTCGGTAGTCGTTTGTCTGGGCATTGAATGCGTACTGGATGTTGCACTCGCCCACAATTCCTATGTGGCGGACAACCTTCTTGGCTATTTCCTGAAGCATTGCAATCTGGTCCTTGCTCAGAGTGATGATAGGAGCGATTACGATGCTCTCGCCTGTGTGTATGCCAAGTGGGTCGACATTTTCCATTGGAACGACTGTGAAGCAGTGGTCGTTGGCATCACGGATAACCTCAAACTCAATCTCCTTCCAGCCCTTGAGCGACTCTTCAACCAAAATCTGCTTTGAATAGGCAAGTGCGTTGTTGCAAAGTTCGATGAACTCTTGCTCGTTGGTGCTGATGCCAGAACCAAGTCCGCCAAGTGCGTATGCTGAACGTACCATGACAGGGAATCCAAGCGTGTGAGCCTCGTCGAGAGCATCTTCAATGGTTTCCACCGCACGTGAGACCGGAGTCTTTGCGTCAATCTCCTTCAGCTTCTTGACAAACAGGTCGCGGTCTTCGGTAATCATGATTGCCTCAACCGAAGTGCCCAAGACCTTGACTCCGTACTTATCGAGCACGCCCGACGTGTAAAGAGCGGTACCGCAGTTCAGCGCCGTCTGTCCGCCGAATGCCAAAAGAATGCCGTCCGGCTTTTCCTTTTTAATTACTTCCTCAACAAAATACGGTGTTATAGGAAGGAAGTAAACCTTGTCAGCAACGCCTTCTGATGTTTGGATAGTTGCAATATTTGGGTTAATCAACACTGTTGAGATACCCTCTTCGCGCATAGCCTTCAGCGCCTGCGAACCTGAATAGTCAAACTCTCCTGCCTGACCAATCTTCAATGCTCCTGAACCTAACAGGAGGACTTTCTTTACTTCTTTCATATTCTTCTATTTTGATGTATAACTATTATCGTTGTAAAAACAAAGGCACACTTGGCGACATTTGAAAAAGCGGACCGCCCTCTCAGCAAAAACGATGCTGATTATTGAAAAAAGTTTGGCGTCCATGTTGTTTTTCATAAGTCCTAATATTGAATTTTATCAGTTAGTTCGGGAAAATGCTGAATCAATGACTGCGCCACGCTTTTTTGTGTAAAGCCATTTCTGATGACCACCAGAATAGTGTCATTACCCGCTATTGTGCTGATTATCGAAGGTGCATGAAGGTCGTCAATGGCTTGCGAAATTGGCTGGGCGAATGCTGGCACGGTCTTTATGACAGCAAGGTTCCCGGAGAACTCTATTGAAATGAATCCGTCAAGCGACGAGCCCGACTTTGATGTGGCAGATGGCGCAACTGGGCCATTTTGCAATGTATAAAGATACTTGCCATTGGTCGATGGGCGCTTGAACACCTTCAGAAGCTTTAAATCGCGTGAAAGGGTTGCCTGTGTAACTGAGCAACCTTGGGAAATAAGTAGTTGGAGAAGCACTTCCTGCGAGTCAACTTCTTCATTCTGAATGATATTTGTTATCAAGGCCAATCTTCGGCTTTTGCTTTCCATTGCGGAACATTTTTGATTCATTCAGGGTACAAATGTACGTTTTTTATCAGTGCCAATAATTGAGCGTTAATAGTTTGTTCACAAAATAAGAAATACACTTAACAAGCATGATTTACGGCGCTCAAAGCCGCTTAAAGAATGGGGTATGGCACCCCGTCCAAAACATTACGGCCACATTCCACGTCCACGCTCACACGGTTTCCACTTCGTCAATCTTGAAGAAACCGACAAGCTCGCGCATTTCAGTCGCCTGCGTCAAAAGAGTTTCGGCATTTGCGGCCACCTCGACACTTACTGTTGCCGTATGTTGGGTTGTTCCGCTAAGTTGAGACATCGTCTCGTTTATCTGATTAATGCCGAAGCTTTGCTCCTGATTCGCGGCCGAAATATTCTGGACAAGGCCAGTTGTCTTTTGCACCACAGGAATTGCACCCTGCATCTGCTCACCCGTCGTTTCAGCCAGACGCAGGCTAGTTGCCGAAAGTCCGACTATTTCACTAGCCGCGGCCTTGCTGTGTTCCGCCAATTTGCGAACCTCCGTGGCGACAACGGCAAAGCCCTTGCCATACTCACCGGCACGGGCAGCCTCAACAGCTGCGTTGAGAGCCAAGATATTTGTCTGTAGCGCTATCTCGTTTATCACACTAATTTTCTCAACAATCTTTCTGTTGGCGTCTGCCGTCTGCTTTGCCAAATCGCCCACCTCGCTGATAATGCGCAAAGAAGATGTCGAATTCGATTCGGTCTGCACGGCGCTTTCGGCATTGCTCTCGATGTTGTTTTTTATCTCCTCGATGGTCGAAGAAACATTCTGCATGTTTGCGGCCTGCTCAGCCGAATTCTTCGACAATTTCAGCGAAGCATTGTTCAAATCATCGCCGGTAACATATATCGTGTCAGCCTCGGTCTTTATCTTGCCTATCACTTCCTTAAGCTTTGTCAGCATCAGATTCAAGGAATCCGACAGCTCGCCGACCTCGTCCTTTTGGTTGATTGCCGACCTCACATTCAGGTTCCCGTTTGCTATGTTCTTGCTCAAATCGACCAACTCGGACAACGGGCGTGAAATGGAAACGCTCAACGTTATTATCACCAAGATACACAGCAATTCGCCGAACGTCATCAACAGGAATATCCTTGTCTTAACCTGCCGGATACTTGCCATCAGCTTATCCTTGAACATGAACGTAACCACATACGACTCTATTTCCGGCACATGGCTGAAATACACATAAACATCCTTATCATCCATTGTACCATCGAATTTGCCGGTCTTCATATTGTAGTTCTTCATGTTCTTAAAGAAATCGGCATTCGTCATGCTCTCGCCTACATGTTTTGGTCCCATCGCAACTGCGCCGTCATCATCGACAAGCAAGGTATATGCGAACTTTGTCTCCAGCTCCTTGTTTTCGAGGACTTCCCTAATCTGCTTCAGGTCGGCATATTTTTTCCCTGAGAACAGTGCACCAATCACTTTTCCATTCTTTTTAATAGGATAATATGACGTGCAATAGCTTTCATTCAATATTGTGGCCTTGCCTCGGAATGGCTCGCCTGACGTAAGCGCCATTGCCACCGGCGACTCGTTAGGGATGAATGTGCCTGTTGCCGATTTTCCTCTCACGTTGAGCAAGCTAGTTGATATGCGCAAATAGCCTTGCGGTATGCGTTGGAACACTGTCATTTCAGTCCTTGTCTCATCAGAAGCAATCTTCTTCGCCACATCGTCATTGCTTTGGACTGAAACGCCTTCATACTCCCACACATTGACATTCACTGATGTCGAGCTGCCATTTACCTGGTTTATGGCCTTATACTCGACTGTCTGCGATGTCACAGCTATTTCGTTGCTCATCTTTTCGGCAAGATATTTGACGATTGTGGAAGCTATGCTTTCCTTCTCTTCGCTATCTCTTATCATTTGCGACAATGTATAGCTGATGTCCAGCACTTTGGACATTTCCTTGCTGTCAGTATCTTCCTTTTTGCTATTGCCTATTGTGCCACTGATAATTGTCATGCAAACAGTGAAAATCAGAAGCAACGCAATGCCAACCACCGCCGTAATGCGGACCCCAATTTTAACGTCATTAATTCTCATACTCATATATGTGGTTTTCTAGTGCAACTATAAAAGTAATGCATTATCTGATTACTATGACTTTTTTTTACTGATTATTGCCATAGTAAGAATAGACATAGTACATGTTTGGCACATAAATTGGTCATGAAACATGGATGAATCGGGAATGCGTCCAAAAGGGGGAGCATGTCGTTGCAACCGCTATACACCCAAATCGAGAAGGAATTTCGTCAGTTTTTTGATTGCCAAGCCACGGTGGCTGATTTTGTTCTTTTCCTCCAATGGCATCTCGGCAAAAGTCTGGCTGTATCCGTCTGGAATGAATATAGGGTCATAGCCGAATCCGGCATTTCCAGCAAAGCTTTTTGCGATGGTACCTTTCACTACGCCTTCAAACAAGTATTCGTTTTCACCAATTATCAGGCAAATGACAGTGCGGAATTGTGCCCTACGGTTAATTTTACCCTTCAGTTCATCCAGCAGTTTTTGCATGTTCTTGACCGAATCGCACTCTGGTCCTGCATATCGGGCTGTATATACGCCAGGACGGCCACCAAGCGCCTCGACCTCCAGGCCTGTATCGTCAGCAAAGACATTTCTGACAGACTTGCCATGCACGTAGAGAGCCTTTTGTCGTGCGTTTGCCTCAAGAGTGTCGCCAGTTTCGGGTATGTCCTCGGTTATGCCGATGGCGTTCAAATCTTGTACATTGTACAAGCCCCGGAGCATTTTGCCAACCTCCTCCGACTTGTGCGCATTATGTGTCGCAAAAACCAAATTATGTTTATTCATCGTTCCCCGTGATTTTCGTACATAGAATAACTAATCGTCAATTTCCTGACTTATGCTGACGCTCGTTGTATATCTGTCTGAATCTTTTCTCGAAGTTTTCAGATGGGTTCGATGCCGGCGATATCAGCATTGTTCCGTCAACATCGACCAAGAAATATGAAGGGTACGCCCTCACCTTATAGCGTTCGACCACCGTAGGGTCGCCCTTATAGTCAAGAAGCTCCCATTCATAGCCTTTCTGCCTGAAGTAATCCTTTGCCTTATTGAAATCGTCATCGACTGAAATAGACACCACATGCATTACGGCCTTGGTCTTTTCGTAGAATTTCTTCATCTGCTCCAAATCCTGGACACAGGAGTAGCTATCGACGGATATGAAATTGACATATACAAACTTACCGCGATATTCCTCAATGTCATGATACACGCCCACGGTATCGGCAAGGCAAAATCCAGGGGCGGAAGTTCCTACCTTGGCCACCTGCTTCTTCTGCTCGATATTTTGCGCTATCTGCCTATGCCTTTCGATGTTTGATGTGGCCTTTATCGAATCCAATGTGATAAGCAGGCTGCTTGTCTTGAAATAGTAATCGTACAGGGCGTCTTGAATGCCTTTAAGCAGCACCATCTCCTGAAGCGTATCGTTGGTCACGGCCAGGCAATTGGACAATGTCTGCTTTGCCATTGACGGGCTTTTTGCCAATATCACGTCGGAATATATCCGTTCGCCCTCGCGCGTATTCATGTAAAAGCGCAAGAAATTGCCGAACATTTGGTTAAACAAGTCCATATAGGCAGGATTGTCGTAGGCCACAGGCTTGTCGTTGAAATACTCACGAGACATGTACCGCCAATCGCGCATATAGCTCATATACTTTAGCCATGCGTATTTGTAAGAGCGGTAAATACGGAAAAACTCGTTTGGTATGGTATCGAAAGACTGCTCTAAATCGGCAATCAGGCTGTCGACCACCGCCTTTTCGGGCTTTCGCATGAACGTATAATAGTTCCGCTCAAGATACTCCTCATAGGCATAGTCGAACATGTCGATATACATATTGACATTGTACCTGTCCGGATTCTTGATTCCGACGAGGAAATCCTCCGGTTCGAAAAACGGATTCATCATGTCGCCCTTGGTCTTTGCCTCGTAATCCGGCAACACCACGTTGTATGTCATAGCCGTATCAGCATAAAGGATGCCTCTTGCCCGGCCTAAATCCAGCGCAACGCGGCATGTCCCGGTTATGTCGAGTTCGATGCTGAAATTGCCCAAGCTGTCAGCAACGGCTGAACCCACCAATGTGTTTGTCCCCGATATGTAATCGGTACATGCATAAGCGTCAATCTTCAGATTGGCATAAGTGGGATTTGTCCCGAAAAGAATGGTTTTCTGCGCGCAGGCGCAAAGCGATGCGCACGTCAGCAGAGCCACCGATATGATTTTGGAGAGTGTCATTTGATCTTACGTTTGTCCAAAACTTCTTTAATGTTCATTCCTTGAGGCACGAACTGGCTCACATCGCCACCGTAGCTCAATATGTCGCGTACGATTGTCGAATTGACCGGCGTCAGTTCTGGGGTTGTCAACAGAAATACCGTCTCGACACCAGGCTGCATCAGTTGGTTCATCTGCGAAATGGCGCACTCGTACTCAAAGTCGGAAACGGTGCGGATGCCACGAAGCATGAACTTGGCGCCTATGCTCTTGCAGAAATCGACAGTCAGGCCGTCGTAAGCCATAACCTTGATTTTAGGTTCGCTGGCGTAAACGCCTTCAATAAGTTCGATGCGCTCGTCGATGCTGAAGAACCCGTTCTTGAGCGTATTCTTGCCAATGGCAACCACTATCTCGTCGAACAAAGGCAAGGCGCGGACAACCACTGAATGGTGTCCCAAAGTGAACGGGTCGAACGACCCGGGGAAAACTGCTATCTTCTTTTCCATACATTTATGGTTATGCTGAATGCAAAAATATTGGTGTTTTCAAATTATTCAGCATTTTCATATATGAAATTTATGGAGAAGAAACGACGTATAGAGAAAACAACGCAACTTTTTTATTGTTTCCGCTCTTCATCAACCTTTTTCCAATGACGGAAAGTGCATATCGCATAAAATAGCGACAACAACGCCAACACGATATCGACACACTTAAAAGCGACACTTGGGTTGAAAAGCAAGGTTCCGACAATACAGCCTATTGTCAAGACAGCAACAACTATTACACTTGCCTTTCTGATTCTCATTTTTCGCGAATCGGAGATTGGCTTTCTTAATTCGTTCAAACGGACAACACGAAACCAACATGGAATTCCCAAAACAAGGGGCGCTGCCATTATTACAGCTTCATTCCGATGGTAGGCCAACAATTCAAACAAACCTAGGATGGACCACAATATTACACCTATCCAATTCGCAACATAACCGGTTTTGACACTGCACATCTCGTCTTCGGTGATGTTGTCAATATCCTTGATCATGCCACTAGTCATGCCCCCATAAAACCATTTTTCAAATTTCATAACTTATTGTTTAAACAACCAATCAAGTTTAATAAAAAAAAACATATGCAAAGCTATAGAAACATAGAAAAGTGGCGCTTGCTACGCCAACAATTCAAATGCATTGCTAACTTTGCATATTATGATACGTCTAGTAGCACTATTAATATCGATAACACTGCAAATTGTGGCCGCAGTGCTGGCAATCAGGCTTGTCAAAGTGACAAAATACCGTGCCTCGTGGATTTTGATTTCGTTAGGTTTCATACTTATGGCAGTCAAAATGGCCATAAAGCTGATACAGTTCATCAATGACGACTTTTCGTTCTACCTGCGTCCTGCCGACGACTGGCTTGGTGTGGCAATTTCGTTCATGTTCACTGCAGGAGTTTTCCTCATTGGCGAAATGTTCTATGCGCTGAACCATGCCGAACGTGAGCGCAAGCGTTCCGAACGGAAACTGATGCGCGCAGTCATACAGACAGAGGAACGCGAGAGGCGCCGTTTTGCCAAAGATCTGCACGACGGGCTTGGCCCGCTACTCTCAACGGCAAGAATGTCGATGTCAGCCTTGCTGCAATATGAACGAGACGACCACTCGAAACAGGTGCTTGAAAACGCGAATAATGTAATCAACGAGGCGGTTGAAAGCATAAAAGAGATTTCAAACAACCTGAGCCCGCACGTGCTTACAAACTTCGGATTGGCAAGCGCCATAAAGAACTTCTCATTCAAGGTCAGCCAATCAAAAGCAATCAACATCAAATTCGACACAAAGCTGACTGACAGCGACAGGTTCGATTCCAACAGTGAAGTGGTGCTATACCGCGCAACCTGCGAGCTGATAAACAACACTTTAAAACACGCAGAAGCAACGGACATCGACATTGTCCTGGAAAAGATACAGCGTACAATTGTCATCAAGTACGATGACAACGGGAAAGGCTTTGACCAAGAAAAAATCCAGAATGCCACCAACAAAGGCATGGGGCTATCGAACATAGCATCACGCATCGCATCAATAAATGGGCTGTTTGTCATAAACAGCAAACCCGGCGATGGCGTGCATGCAATAATAAAGGTAAGGCTGTAGAATGGAAACTGTAAACATAGCATTAGTTGACGACCACGCGCTGTTCCGAAACGGTCTGAAACTGTTACTTGACAATGTCCGCAACTTCAAGGTGGTAATGGAAGCCTCAAACGGCAGCGAATTCATCAACCAGCTGGCAGACGGCAAGTTGCCCGACATTGTGCTTATGGACATCAGCATGCCAATAATGAATGGCATTGAGGCCACTCAAGTCGCCGTCGGGAAATATCCCGACATTAAAATAATAGCCCTATCCATGTTTGGAGAAGAAGACTATTACTACAAAATGATAAGCGTCGGCGTAAAAGGGTTCCTGCTCAAGAATTCCGACATAAAAGACGTGATGGAAGCCATAGATCAAGTGATGAAAGGCAACAGCTACTTTTCGCAGGAACTGCTATACAACGTCATAAAAAGCTTTCATTCCAGCAAGGAATCCGAATCCGACGACACCGTTTTGTCAAAACGCGAACTGCAAGTCCTGCAAGAAGTATGCAAAGGCCTATCGAACCAGGAAATAGCAGACACGCTTTTCATCAGCAAACGCACCGTTGACAAGCATCGAGCTAGCCTATTGAGCAAGACCAACTCAAAGAACACGGCAAACCTGATCATGTACGCCATAAAGAACAAACTTATCAGCATCTGACACCAAAACGACAAGCACTATGATGGAATTCAAGATTGACAAAGTTAGCGAGACCTTATCGACGAACGAACTCCTCAAGAAGATTGCCGACAAGGAGCCTGTACCTGAAGGATACACCATAATTGCCGTATCGCAGACAAACGGACATGGGCAAATTGGCGCTTTTTGGGAAAGCCAACCTGGACAGAACCTCACATTCAGTCTTTTGCTACGTCCCGACTTTCTAAAAGCCGACCAAATGTTTCTTCTGTCAAAGACGATATCGCTGGCCATCATCGATTACCTGAATTCATTCGGGATTGAGTTCAAGATAAAATGGCCAAACGACATCTACCACGACGACAAGAAGATCTGCGGAATATTGATTGAGAATCAGCTAATGGGCTCAAACATAACATATTCAGTAATTGGCATTGGGCTGAACATAAATCAGGAAGCTTTCATTAGCGACGCTCCAAACCCGATATCGCTTTTCAACATTTTGGGAGAGAAGCTCGACTTGACAAAAGAACTGCCACGGCTACTCGACCAAATAGCCGTTTGGTACAGGATTTTGGCCGAAGGCTGGACCGAAAAAATCAACGATGCATACTTTGCCAACCTATACCGGACCGGCAAGCCATACAAATTCCGCACACCCGACGGAAACGAATTTTACGGCAAGATTGAAAGTGTAGAGCCTACAGGAGGCATCCACATTGTGGATGAACTTGGCAATGACAGAAAGTTCCTTTTCAAGGAGGTTGAATTCATGCATTAAGGTCAAGCCTTGCCATTGACCTTGTCCAACTCTTCATATATTGAGTTTTGGCTAAGGAATTCGGGGACAATCTCCTTCATCAGCTTCACAATCTTGAAATTGTCCTGCCGCTCGACAAATGGGATGAACTCGTCTATTTTTGTGTTTGCCATTTCATGGTCGTATTCGCGCACCTTGGCCACCATGATTTGTGGATGAGGTGTAGGCACCGTGTTTTCCTTATTTGCCAAAAGCTCCTCATAAAGTTTTTCACCAGGGCGCAAGCCTGTATATGAGATTTGGATATCCTTTCCCAGCTGCAAGCCCGACAGCTTTATCATCTTCTTCGCCAGATCGACAATCTTGACCGACTTGCCCATATCGAAAATGAAAATCTCGCCACCCTTTCCTGATGCGCCTGCCTCAAGAACCAACTGGCACGCTTCAGGAATAGTCATAAAGTAACGTGTGATTTGAGGATGGGTTACCGTTATTGGGCCACCTTCCTCTATTTGTTTCTTGAAACGAGGGATAACCGATCCATTTGAGCCAAGCACATTGCCGAAACGCGTCGTGATGAACAATGTCGACGACTTGCCGTTAAGCGACTGCGTATATATTTCGCAGATACGTTTTGACGCGCCCATCACGTTTGTCGGATTGACAGCTTTGTCGGTTGAGACCATCACAAACCGCTTCACGCCATATTTAACAGCCATGTCGGCTACCAGTCTAGTGCCAAGCACGTTATTGCGGACAGCCTCAACTGGATTGTTTTCCATCATTGGAACATGTTTGTAGGCGGCCGCATGATATACTATCTCCGGTTTATAAAGGTTGAACACTTCCTCGACACGTTGCCTGTCTGTAATGTCACCTATTACTATAGATATGTTGCTAGATGTATTGGAATCGCGCAGCTCCATCTCAATATCGTACATCGGAGTCTCAGCCTGATCAAATAGTACAATATTTCGAGGCTCGAACTTAATAAGTTGGCGAACAATCTCGCTACCTATTGAGCCAGCGGCACCAGTCACCAGCATTGTCTTGCCCTTAACCTGGTTTTGGATTCTATCAAAATCGAGTTGGATTGGATTACGCTCGAGCAAATCCTCAATTCGGATGTTTCGTATCTGTTTGGAGCTCAACTCGCCATTAATCCATTTTTCAACTTTAGGGACATTGAGCATTGTCAGTCCGTTGTTCAAGCCCAGCTCAATTATTTCCTGCTTCTTCTCTATTGTCTGGAATGGCTTTGCCAACAATATATGTTTTGCGTCAAGGTCATATATCAAGGACGAGAGTTCGTCTATTGGATAGATAGGCAAATCGTCTATTTTTTTGCCCGATTTTTTTGCGATATCATCGACAAATGCAACAACTTTATAATGCGCATCGTGGTCTTCCTCTATGGCATGTTTGGCGGCTTGTGCGTTATGGTCGATACCATATACAATGACATTGTTGGATTTGACAGACGCCTTGTACTCAAAGAACACCGACTTGACCAAAAGCCTCAATGATATCATGAAGAACAATGTGGTCAGGAACTCTATCACCAAGATAGACATTGGGACAATGAAAGCCTGCGTTATGCCAGAATAAAAGCAGACGACATTGACAAGAACCAGCAGCAAGCTACCAACCATTGTCGTGACCAATATGCGCTTTGCATCCTTGACGCCTGTATACCGGACGATTCCGGCATAAGTGCCTGCGATAAGGAAACTAATGAAGCGGATACCTACAACCAATTCAACTATCTGCGTCAACTCGCCGACCTTTTCGTTTTCCGGTATTTCAAAATTAAACCGAAGCAAGTAGGCTATGATAATTGAAGCCACACTGATAAAGACATCTATCAGCAAGACTATCCATCGTGGTGTATATTTTTTGCCGAAAACAGACATTTATTTTTTGCTTTTTCCCACGCAAAGGTATTCTTTTATAGGGAAAAACAAGGCGCAAATTAATCAAATCAGTAAAAGTTGCACATTCTGCCATTTGGCATAGTCACAGACACGCAAACTCTTTGTAAATTAGCCGGCTGTAAAAACGATTAAATAGCGGAATTATGAAAAGGATTTTAGGAATGGGCAACGCCCTAATCGATATCATGACCAACATACCAAATGATAGCATATTAGACCAATTCAACTTGCCCAAAGGCAGCATGCAGCTTGTAAATGCCGAATTGTCAGGCCAAATTGTGAATAAAGTCAAACAATACAAGCCCAAGACAACCGCAGGTGGCTCTGCCGCCAACACCGTTCACGGCTTGGGCCACCTAGGCGTACCTTGTGGCTTTATTGGCAAGCTTGGCAGAGATGAATTTGGCGACTTGTTCAAATCCGACCTTGAAAAATCAGGAATCACACCACACATACACTACAGCTCGACAGAATCAGGAAGAGCCGTTGCTTTCATTTCACCCGACTCTGAACGCACATTTGCGACTTATCTAGGCGCCGCTGTAGAGATGTCGTCAGCAGAAATAGACCCATCAGTCTTTTCCAAATACGACTATTTCTACATTGAAGGCTACATGGTCCAAGACCACGACCTGATTGAAACCGCAATAAAGACCGCCCGCAGCCTGTCGATGAAAATAGCCATCGACCTTGCAAGCTACAATGTCGTTGCGGAGAACCTCGATTTTCTGCATCGCATATCAAGAGAATATGTCGACATGATTTTTGCGAATGAAGAAGAAGCAAAAGCCTTCACCGGAAAAGATGCAGAATCGGCTGTCAAGGAAATATCGACAATGTGCGACATCGCAGTTGTCAAAGTAGGCAAACGAGGCTCAATAATCAGACAGGGCGACAAAGAGTACCATGTCAGCGTCATCGATGCAAATTGCATAGACACCACTGGCGCAGGAGACCTATATGCCGCCGGATTCCTTTATGGCATGTCATTAGACTACGATCTTGAGCGTTGTGGCAAGATTGGCGCATTGCTATCCGGCAAAGTCATCGAGAGCATCGGGGCGCAAATCACTGACGCCAATTGGGAAACGATAAAGGATGAACTGAAAAAACTCTAAAGAAGATCCATCATGTGCAAAATGCTGAAATATGTGTTCTTATTGATGGTCTGCCTTGCGCGCACATCTGCCATAGCCGGTCCACATGAATACCATTTCCGTTTTTTGCCAGGCAACGGCATAAGCCTCGACAGCATTTCACGAATAATCTCCATCGACAAAATCGATGACGGATTCATATGGGCATATGCTAGTCCTAAAGAAATGACGCGATTTAAGCAAACCGGCATCAGCTACTCATTGTGCAACGATGGCATTGCATCAAAAGCCTCATATTCGATGGCACAATCCGTAGAAATGATGCAGGGATGGAACTGCTATCCCACATATAGCGTGTACGACACGATGATGCACAATTATGCAGACGCTCACCCTGACATTTGCAAATTGGAGGTAATTGCAACATTAAAATCCGGGCACCAAATTCTTGCGCTAAAAATATCAAATGACATAAACAACGACAGCACCCCAAAGCCAGAAGCACTATGTACCAGCAACATGCATGGCAACGAATGTGTATGCATGGTAACTGCCCTCCACCTATGCGACTATCTGCTTAATACGACAAGCTGTCCATCTGTAAAAAGATTAATTGACAGTACTGAAATCTGGATTATTCCGCTATATAATCCCGATGGGATGTATCGTGGCAGCGACAATTCAATTGATGGTGCAACTCGCTCAAATGCTCATTCAGTCGACTTAAACCGCAATTTTCCACAAATAAACGAAGAGAATCCACACCCCGACGGCAACAGTTGGCAAGAGGAAACCATTGCCATGATGGAATTCTACGATAAACATCATTTTTCGCTGTCACTAAACCTACATGCCGGCAACGAATGTTTCAACTACCCATGGGACACTTGGAAGGCGCGTACCGCCGATGATGCATGGTGGCAATTGGTAGGCGGAAACTATCGCGATACGGCACAACACTATAACTCAAATTATTTTGCCGATGCGTGTGGGCACTCTGCCAACGGTCTTACTGATGGTTGGGATTGGTATTCTGTAACAGGAGGGCAACAAGACTACGCGAACTATTACAAGCACTGTCGCGAAGCTACCATTGAAATATGTTCGTCAAAGATATCCTCAAGCTCCACTTTACCTATTTTATGGGAGCGCAATCACAAATCGATAATCAACTACATTTCAGAGAGCTTGAATGGTGTACATGGAGTTGTGACTGATACCGACGGCAAGCCTATCAGCGCAAGGATAACCATCGAAGGTCATGACAAAGACAACTCATGGGTTGAAACTGACCCAAAGGCAGGAGACTATCATCGATACCTAAAAGCAGGAACGTACAACATAACTTTCAGTGCGGACAAATATCTTTCACAAACGGTAGCAGTCAATGTCGTTGATGGGAAACCCACAATAAAAAACATTATTCTAAATCAAGAGGCTACAAGTAATTTATGTGCCACAAAATCAATAGATGTAAGATTGGGCACCAATCAAAGTACAAAGGAACAAATCGTCATCAACAACAATAATCAAGATGCCATTCCCTATTTCATATCATTTGATTCCACCGAATGGTTTAGCGTCGGCAAGAACTCAGGCACGGTACCCCAACAAGGAACCGACACTATTGACATTTTCATAAATAGTGGCAACTTATCAGCAGGAAGGTACTCAGCCATCATAAAGATTGAGTCGGAGACAGGAATCGACAGTACTACAGTAAACCTTGAAGTCGAATCCTCTCCCACCGAAATCATGGCGACGTCCATCAGCATTCACACCCTACCAGCAAAAACCAAATATGAAATAGGAGACACTCTTGATGTCAGAGGCGGGTACATATCAGTAAAGTTCAGCAATGACTCAACCGCGCTATTACCTATAGAGCCCTCAATGACATCGGGATTTAACAGCTACATGCCAGGCATGCAAACACTTACAATCGGCTACCAACTTCTCCAAGCATATTTCGACATATACATAAACAGCACAAATGATGATGTTCCCGCATCTATCAAAACGATTGCCATCATCGCGCTCCCTATAAAAATGGATTACGAGCTGGGCGACACGTTATGTCTTGATGGCGGATTGCTGAAAGTAACATTCTCAAACGACTCCTCAACCATTATTCCTATCGACAGCGCAACCATAAGTGGATTCGAAAGCACAACTATAGGCTCGAAAGCAATAACAGCAACACTGAAAGAGCATCAGCTTAAATTTTATGTCAATGTAAACGGCAAGAATACAGACATTGACGAGCAACAAATAGCCAGCCATCAAATTTTTGTGACACATAGGTCAATAGTAGTCAAAAACGCCAAATCAGCATCCCGCATATTCGACATAAATGGCCATTGTGTCGCAAGCCTGCCTCATGGCACGCACAAGATAGCAATAAGCAAGCCCGGCATATACATTGTGACAATCGGGGGCACAGCACAACGCATCGCAATAGAATAAAAAGCCACAGCTGACTAGTCAGCTGTGGCCTCCATGGTTATATGCCAATGCCTAGTATTTCACGAAATTGAAAGGATAGCGCAACATTTTCGAGAACCCCAAACCTGCCTCATACATATCGTCATCGTCCTCTGAATAGTACCAATTGTACACCAAAGTACATCCATCCTTCATGATGTTTTTGGTCAAAACCATTATATCGAACAGATATTTGGTGGAAGCCGTATTGAAATACTTGAACTTGAAACTTATGGATGTACTTTCCGACGGGCATTTCGAATACTCCTCAATCCAGCTTATCAATGGATCGAAAAACTTACGGGCATTTTCAGGGATTGACGTTCCTGTCAATGAAAGTTTTCCTGTCGATGGTTCGAAGATTACTTCAGGCGTATCTTCTGTAGCGTCCATAATTAGTGGTGTCATGTTGCGTTGTGTTGTTTATCGATTAATAAAATGTACCATGTCGTTCACATCGGTACAAATTTATACAAATGTTGACACAATGGACGATGCTTCTCTGCCAAAAGACAGATATTTGCACATACGCTCAAATTTCGGTTTCAGTTTTTCTTTTGTCTATTATCTTTACGAGATAAATACGACCGAAATGAGCAAAATTCAGCACATTCTGAGCATTATCGCACTGACGCTGGCGTTTGAAGGCTGCCAACAAAAAGAATCCGTTGACTTGATTCTGAAAAACGCCAAGATATATACCATGAACAACAGCTTTGCCGTAATGCAGTGCGCTGCCATTCGTAACGGGAAATTCATTGCCATCAGCAATGATGCTAACATATTTGCGCGCTACACATCTGACAGCATTCTCAACCTTAAAGGCAAATACGTCTATCCAGGATTCATTGACGCGCACGCTCATTTTGTAGACTACGCATTGTCGCTCGACCAGATAGACCTGACCGACGCCGACAGCATAAGCACAATAATAAACCTGCTTACCGACTTTCACAAGCGATACCCGAAAGAACGAATAGTCGCAAAGGGCCTAGACGAATCGCTGATTGCCGACAGCCTACTGGGCGGCAACAACATTTTCAACACAATTTTTCCAAAAACGCCAATATTCATTTGGGGCCAAGGGTACGATTTCGCACTGATAAACAATGCATTTGAAAAAGAATTCAAAATCAGCCTATCGCCAGGCTACGGCATCATTGACGCCGACGAAGCAAAGCTTGCATTCAGCCTCATTCCCCGTCCGTCCGACGAGCGGATTGCCGAACTGCTTAAGCAGGCCGAACAAGACTGCTTTGATGTTGGAATAACTTCGACCACCGACTTTGGCTGTTCATACGAAGACGTCCAGCTAATCGACAAGCTTCAAAAGAGCGGTTCGCTGAAAATACCTGTCTACGCAATACTTGAGCCTTCGGCAAAAAACACAGACGAATACCTCAGGCAGATGCCTTACTACACGGAACAGCTGAAAGTGCTTGCCGTCGGCCTTGACATTGACGGAAGACTTTGCCAACAACAATCAGTAATGATGGAGCCCTACACCGAAGATGCAGTGAACGGCAAGCTGAGGATAAGCATCGACAGCCTGCAAGCGTTATGCCAACTTGCATTCGACCACGGATTCCAAGTTTGCATCGGCAGCTCTGGCGATTCTGCCACGCGCATCACCATCAAGACATTTGCCGACATATTGCCACACAAGAACAATCTCCGCTGGCGCATCGAAAACATACAGATGATAAGGCACAAGGATTTGCGCCACATCGGGCACTTCAACATCATTCCATCCATACTGCCCGCGCAATACCAGCAAAACCTGCCACTGCTGACATGCTACTTCAATAAAAAAACTGCACGCGAAGCATTTTCATGGAAGCAACTGCTCGACCAGAACCAAGGGATAATATGCGGCAGCAATGCTCCATACGGCGACATGAATCCAATGTCGATATATCAAGCAGCCACCCATCAGGAAAAAAGGCGTGTCACCGGCAAGCAAAGCCAAGAGCTGACACCTGCCCAGGCCCTGAAGTCAATGACAATCTGGGCCGCATACTCCCAATTCGACGACAAGCAAAAAGGGAGCATCGAGGTGGGGAAATGGGCTGATTTCATAATCACAGACGAAAACATCATGACCTCGAACATGCAAGCAGAGTCAACACCTGCTATTGAGAGCACTTATCTCCACGGCAAAAGAGTCAAATAGCAATCATTTACGTATATTTCGGGCATAATTCAAAAACAGTAAAGATGAAAAGAATTCTTTTGATAGCAGCCTGCGCATTAATGGCTGTGACAACACAAGCGCAAAAATTCAAAGTTGGGGTAATGGCACCTAACTTCACCCAAGAATCAATTAACGGGGAGCAAATCAGCCTTTCACAATTTAAGGGCAAAATAGTCCTAATCGATTTCTGGGCTTCATGGTGCGGTCCTTGCCGACGCGAGAATCCAACTGTGATTGCAGCATACAACAAGTATAAGGACAGAAAATTCAAGAATGGCAAGGGGCTTGTCATACTGAACGTCTCCCTCGACAACAAAAAAGCCGATTGGGAAGCCGCCATCAAGGCCGATGGCCTGAATTGGGACACCCACGTTTCAGACCTTAAAGGCTGGAACAATTCCGTAGCCAAGCTATATGATGTGAAAAGCATCCCGGTAAATTACCTGATTGACGGCAAAGGCAAGATAATAGGCTACAATCTGCGTGGCGAGAAGCTGGAGGCGGCACTGAAAAGCATCGCAAAAAAATAACAGGCACAGCTTAGAAACGAAAAAAAATCCGACTGCCGGTTGACAGTCGGATTTTTTTATGCTTCATTTTAGGTGTTATTCCATCATTTTTTCAATGCCATTCCACAAATCGACAGCCGACCTATCCCAAGAGAATTTTTGGCGTTGTATTCTTGCCGTTTCAATCAATCCTGAACGAAATTCGGCATCAGTAGCCAGACGAGCCAACGCCTCGGCGATACTCTCGTCTGAATTAGGATTGACAAGTAATCCCGCATCGCCGGCAACTTCTGGCATCGAAGTGCAATTTGAGGTTATGACAGGAACATCGCAATTCATTGCCTCAACCAACGGCACGCCAAACCCTTCAAGGAAAGAGACAAGCGTCAATGCGTAGGCGCTAGCCACAACCCGATGCAAATCGGCTGGCTGAAGACGTCCTAGGAACATCACATCATCGGCATGCTTCATGTGCTCCAGCACCCGGTCGATAGGCGATATCGACCACATGCTCTCGCCTACAATCACAAGCTTATGGCTGAATTCGCCCTTCTCCTTGAACAAGTCAAACGCACGCAATAGCCCCTCGACATTCTTGCGAGGATGAATCGACCCGACAAACAGGAAATACGGGCACCCGCCAGTAATGCTGGCACGAAGCTTCTCCTGCTCCGGGCTGCCCAGCGGATGGAATATCGATTTGACTCCGTTATATATGACGTCAACCTTGTCGGGATTGACATTCCACGTCCTTACTATGTCCTGTTTTGAGTATTCGGAAACAGTGCCGAGCCTATCGGCATTATGCGCGAATATCGGAAAGTACCTGTTATAATATCTGCTAGTCAGATACGGCTGATTTTGTGGATTATGCACAAAACCGATATCGTGAATGACGTTGTATGTCCTGACCTTTGGATGCATAGGCATATATCCATCGGTGGAAAGAAATATATCGGCATTGAACTTGCTGATGATTCTTGGCACAGCGAGCTCAAAGTTATAATACCAAAGGAACGGATGGCGCGACGGCAACGACGTCTTCACCGGAACGACGTTGTCGGCATATATGAACGAATCGTGCCAAGGACGGTCGAAAATGAACACGAACTTGTGTTCCGGATGATTACGCACCAACCTGGAAAGGATTTCGTCAGTGAAACTGCCCAATCCTTCAAGCCTGTCCTTCAGCAATGTTTGTGTATTGACCGCAATAATCATAATCACCTTTGTTGGCGCAAAAGTAGCAATTTAGTTGAGAGTATATATTTTTATCGGCCTATGATATTTTTCAAAATTGCCAGAGTCCATTTACAGAACTCCCATTAAATTTGCCTATTATGACATTTACCGAAATGAAACTCGACCTGCAACAAACCGAAGACGGTTCAATCACCATATATCTTCCCGAGCTTGATGAACATTACCATTCGGTACACGGAGCGATTCAAGAGTCGCTGTTCATATTCATCGGCAACGGCCTCAAGCTCTACGAAACCGCAAAGCACGTGACTATCTTCGAGATAGGCTTTGGCACAGGCCTGAACGCATTGCTGACTTTGGACTTCGCCATGCGCAACAACCTGTCTGTCGACTACCACGCGATTGAAAGATATCCACTTCCGGAATCAATCTACAGCCAGCTGAATTATACTGATGCCATTCACGGGCTGGATTCGGAATTCCGGCTGATGCATACTGCCGAATGGAATCGCCCCGCGAAAATATGCGACCACTTCACGCTGACAAAAATCAACGGCGACCTGACCCAATACACCTTCTCTGGCAAGTATGACCTTGTATATCAAGACGCATTTGCCCCCGACAAGCAACCCGAGCTATGGTCGGAAGAAATATTCAAACGACTATTCAATGCATTGGCACCCAATGGCACACTTGTGACTTACTCGGCAAAAGGACAAGTAAGGCGCAACATGCAAAACGCAGGCTTCACCACAGAACGGTTGCCTGGCCCTCCCGGAAAGCGGGAAATATTGCGGGCAAAGAAAATTTGAGACTGATTTTCCGCAACGAGCAAAAATCCTCGAAAAAAAAGGAATCCGACGTTAGCAGGGCAAAACAGCCCCCGTCGCCGCCCTACGTCATAGATCCGTTCTGCCACACGCTTGGCAGTTCATGTCAATACACGCCACTAACCATGCACGTCGCCAATCACTAAAAAATCCGGAACCGTGATTGCGCTACACGACATTTCGCATCGGACGTACTACCGACCTACTAATCACGCATCTAAAAAACGGCCAATTTGCAATTGCATAATTGCCAAATATTTGGTACAATTACAAAAGATACTTTTTGACACAACCTAAATTTAAGCAATGGACATTTACGAATTTCTCAGCAGGAATCCGTATGTCAGGATAATTGTTCCATTCATCATAGGAATAGTATTCTGCTGCTATATTCATACGCCGTACGCAATAAGCCTGGCCGCTCTTATGGCTACGGTGCCTGTTGCCATTGCCGTATATCGGGAAAGAGTAAGATACACATTAGGGTGGCTTTGTGGCATGGTGCTTTTTCTGTGCTTTTTTGCACTTGGGAATCTAGTCTATGCCATTCACACAAAACCGGAATTGCAAATCAGCACAAGCCAGTGCGAGTACAGAGCCTGCGTCCTGACCACACCGAAGAAGAGCAGCAAGGCCAGCAAAGTCGACTTGCAGATAGAGGCAATCGACATGTTCGGGACATGGCAAGAATACAACGCGAAAATAGCAGGAACCATAATGAACGATTCCCTGGCCGAGCAGCTGAAAGCAGGTCAGACAATAGTGTTTTCAGCGCAGATCAGCCCGCTTGACGCGCCTAAAAACCCTTTCGGATTCGACTATTCGCAGTACCTGCAGCTTAACGGCATTGACGGAAGCATTTTCCTAAATAGCGGAGAATGGCGCATTGCTGACGAAACCGTAAAGGGCATAAAGCAGCGTGCGCTGAATATGCGGCAAAAGCTAGTCGGGCTTCTTGAAGATGCCGGGTTGGAAGGGAACGAACTTGGACTTGCCTCGACACTTGTGCTAGGTTACAAAAACAACATAGATGCCGAGATAAAGGAAGCCTACATGAATGCAGGCGCCATGCACGTGCTGGCCGTATCCGGAATGCACGTAGGCATTGTGTGCACCGCACTGGAAATAATCATGAAGATACTTGGAGGTTGCAGGTTGCTAAGGATAAAACGGTTGGCAATAATAGCGCTCCTTTGGTGCTATGCATTCATTACAGGACTATCGCCTTCCGTAATGCGCGCAACCGTGATGTTCAGCTTTGTAATGTTCGGAAAGGTTGCAGGCAAAAACATAAACATCTACAATTCGCTTGCGGCTTCGGCCTTTTTCCTGCTCATCTACAACCCGTCATTGCTTTTTCAGGCAGGATTTCAGCTTTCGTACGTTGCTGTCATCGGCATCGTCTTTTTTCAGCCACGCATTGTCAGACTCATACGAATACGAAAAAAAAACAAGTTGCTGAAATACCTATGGGAACTTACTGCCGTGTCCATTGCGGCACAAATTGCCACATTTCCATTCTGCCTGTACTACTTTGAGCGGACACCTGTCTACTTTTGGCTGTCGAACATCATAGTGTCACCTAGTGCAACCATAATGATTTTCCTGACATTGCTGTTGCTTGCCGTCTCGCCAATTGCCATATTGTCGAAATCGGTAGGATTTGTCACTGCCTGGGTGGCAAAATCGATGAACCGCATTATGATGGACATATCCAACCTGCCATTTTCGACAATTGAAAATGCCTACATCACAATTCCGCAAGCTGTAGCCGTAGGGGTAGCCATCGTTTCCGCCACAATCTGGCTTGTGACAAAAAAAGGCAACTGGTTGCTGGCTTCACTGTCAGCGGTGCTCGTGTTTTTCATACCTGTAAGCCTCAACAAGCTTGATGGATGCAACACACAAGCCATCTGCATATACTATTCGCCAAAGAATCCCCTAATCCAGTTTGTCGATGGCAACAATAGCTATTGGCTAAACAAGCTGGACATTGGCAAGCGAATCAATCCAATGGTAAAAGGTGGCAACGAATTCTGGAATGCGATGCGGTTCAAGGCAATCGGCAATGACGGTCAAGACATTGGCAAGATGCGCGTTTTCAACGGATTCTTCTGTTTTGGAGACAAGACTGGGATGATACTAAACGACAGCACAAAGCGATTCAGCATAAAGGCACCTATGATGCTTGATTACCTCATTGTCACCGGAGAGCCAAAGATAAAAGTCAGGGACATGCCAGACAGGCTCTCGTTCAGGAATGTGATTATCGACGCTTCAGTAAAGCCATGGATTGCCAAGGATTGGGAGCGCAAATTCAAAAAATGCAACACTTACAATGTCAAGCGGCAAGGTGCATATATTGAGGTTTTCTAATAATGGCGGGCACTGCAAACAAAAAAAGCGGCCAAATGACCGCTTTCCCTGTAACCTAACCTATTGATTACTTGTCCAATTTTGGAGCCTCTACTGGGCAAACACTTGCGCAAGTGCCACACTCTGTGCAACGTTCAGGATCGATAACATAGATATCGCCTTCTGAAATAGCCTCTACTGGGCATTCGCTGATGCAAGTACCACAAGCCAAGCAATCATCTGAAATTTTGTAAGCCATAATTTTATCGTTTTAAAAAAGTACGTAAATATATATCAAATTCTATTTTTTCTAAACCATGCGAACAAATTACCGCTTTTGTTCCGCAATAATTGTCTTGCATCCCACAACCTTTTGTCCGAGCTTAACTTTCACTTCATAATCAAGAGGCAAAAGTATGTCGACACGCGAGCCGAACCGTATGAACCCCAGTTCCTCACCGACGTTATGGTCCTCATCCTGCTTAATATATGTAAGTATCCGGCGTGCTACTGCTCCGGCAACCTGCTTGACCAAAACCGTATCGCCATTGGCCGGCTTGACCACAACGGCCGTATGTTCGTTTAGGTCGGATGATTTTGGAGTGACGGCACGTGTGAATCTGCCATCGAAATGTATTATCTGCTTAATTTGACCGGAAATTGGCAACCAATTCATGTGTACATTCCAGCACGACATGAATATAGATACCTGCAACCGCTTACCTGAAACAATATCAGGTTCATCGACCTCCTCTATTGTGACAATCTTGCCATCAGCTGGGCAAAGCACCTGTCCGTCTGTCAATTGAGGTATCTGACGATTTGGATATCGGAAAAAACGCAAGACAAAAAGCAAAAGGAGTGCCGACACTGTCATCGACAACGGCACTGCAACCTGCCCTGCCCCTACAAAATACACTAACAAATTAATTATCAGTAGAATGAAAAACAGCTTCAGTATTACCGCATATCCTGCTCTATGAATTCTCATACAGTCGATTTTATTACTATGAAATGAATTGCAAATATGCAAAAATTACGGGGATTGCCAATATAATACTATCAAAACGGTCAAGAATACCTCCATGGCCTGGCAACATGTTGCTTGAATCCTTTATGCCGACTGTGCGCTTAATTTGCGATTCGGCAAGGTCGCCAAGTGTTCCGAACACGACTATCAGCAGGGACATTGTCACCCACTGAACCAGTGTAAGCTCGCTGAAATAATGAGCCAGCAGCACCGATGCCCCGACTGCCGTCAACATCCCGCCAAGCAAGCCTTCCCATGTTTTTTTAGGCGATATGCGCTCGAACATGTGATGCCGGCCAATTGTGACGCCGAAGCAATACGCGCCCGTATCATTGACCCAAATTATCACGAACATGCCCAGCACCATTATGCTTCGATATTCGCCCGCATGGAATGCTATTGGGCAAAGCAACGCCATTGGCAATGCTATATATACAAGTCCGTAAAATGTCATCGCTATTGTCGATACCGGGTTTTCGAACTTGCCGAAGAGCACGATTATGTATATTAGCACCAACATTGGCACTATCGAAAAGATATATGCATCATCAATGACATTCGCGAACGACAGGAAGCTCAGCACAAAGGACATCAGGCCAACCGCAACTCCATATTTGCCGAGCGCCTTATGCCCCGACTTTTCGCTTATGGCATAAAATTCGTGTAAAGCTAGCACGTCAATAGCCGCAAACAATACGGCGAATGTCCACTGGTTGCACAAAATGCCCGATATAAGCACTGTCAAGAAAATCACGCCAGTTATCAGTCGCTGCCAAAAATTACTCATTTTCTGAAGATTTTATAGTATTCAAAGCTTGCTCGTATTGGTCTGGATGAACGTACACCTCGATTTCGCCAAACATATATGATGAGTCCTGCTTGTTCATTATGATTGGCTCGACACCAGACTCCTCAAGCATGCAACGGACCAATTCCGCCTTGTACGGTTTGTCGGTACTATAAACCAATTGCCAATCTTTTTCCATCACTCTTCCGTTTCGGATTTATCTTCTTCAGCTGTTTTTGGTGTCTCTGCCGGCGTACCCAACTGTTTGGGTTCATCGGTGTTTTTCAGCTGTTGTTCATAATATGGAGTCTTTCCGTTAGGACGAGGGCCCAAAATCCGTTCAAGGTCTTCGGCGAAAATCACCTCGCGTTCCAACAGCAAGTTGGCCAATTGGTGATGCTGTTCCTCATATTTTGAAAGTATCTCCTTCGACTTCACATAAGCCTCGTCGATGATCCGTTTTGTCTCCTCGTCGATTGCGCGTGCGGTTTCCTCGCTGTATGGCTTTGAGAAGGCATATTCCGACTGACCAGTAGAATCATAGTAGCACAGGTTGCCCAATTTCTCGCTCATGCCATAATAGCATACCATTGAATAGGCATGCTTGGTTGTACGCTCCAAGTCATTGAGGGCTCCTGTTGAAAGCTGTCCCAAGTACATTTCCTCGGCCGCGCGTCCGCCAAGCAAGGCCGCCATCTCCTCCATCAGCTGCGCACGAGTTGTAAGCTGGCGTTCTTCCGGCAAGTACCAAGCCGCGCCTAAAGCCTGCCCACGTGGCACTATTGTAACCTTGATGAGAGGGTTGGCGTTTTCAAGCATCCAGCTGACGGTTGCATGTCCAGCTTCGTGGTATGCAATGGCTTTTTTCTCATCGACTGAGATAATCTTGTTTTTCTTTTCCAAGCCACCTACAATGCGGTCGACGGCATCAAGGAAATCCTGTTTTTCGACCTGGCTTTTGTTGTGCCGCGCGGCTATAAGTGCGGCTTCGTTGCACACGTTGGCAATGTCGGCACCCGAGAATCCTGGTGTCTGCTTTGCGAGAGATTCGGCCGTGACATTGGAATCCAGTTTTGTAAGCGGGCGCAAATGAACCTTGAATATGTCCGTACGTTCGTTCAGGTCAGGCAGTTCGACGTTTATCTGACGGTCGAAACGTCCGGCACGCAAGAGTGCACGGTCAAGGATGTCGGCACGGTTGGTTGCGGCCAATATTATCACGCCGCTGTTGGTTCCAAAGCCATCCATCTCGGTAAGCAACTGGTTCAATGTATTTTCACGCTCGTCGTTGGCGCCGAAATTAGGATTTTTGCCACGTGCGCGGCCTATGGCATCAATCTCATCGATGAAGATGATGCACGGAGCCTTTTCCTTTGCTTGCTTGAACAAGTCACGGACACGCGATGCGCCAACGCCGACAAACATCTCCACGAAATCGGAACCCGACAACGAGAAGAACGGGACGTGAGCCTCGCCTGCGACAGCCTTTGCCAGCAATGTCTTGCCGGTTCCCGGAGGGCCTACAAGCAAAGCGCCCTTTGGAATCTTTCCGCCGAGTTGCGTATATTTTTGAGGGTTTTTAAGAAAATCGACTATTTCCTTGATTTCCACTTTTGCTTCCTCAAGGCCTGCAACATCCTTGAAATCGACCTTGATTTCTGCCGCATCCTTGTCAAACATCTTTGCCCGCGACTTTCCGATATTGAATATCTGGTTTCCTCCACCGCCAGGGCCTCCACCGGCCATTCGCCTGAACACGAATACCCACAGCATAATCAGCATTAACGGGAAAATAATCCAATTGAGGATTGTGTTCATGTGATTTTGGCGAGTTTCATAAGAAATGGCAGGTTGGTCGCTTGGCGCGAAATTCTCGGTTGCCTTGTCAATATTCTCCTCGAACTTGTCGACAGAGCCGATGGTGAAATAATACTGCGGAGTGTATGAATAGGATGCTTTGCGCTTTGCCTTGTACGAATCGGAGTAGCGGGCCTCGGTCAGTTTCTCTGGCTTGATGTATATTTCGGCACGCTCCTTATTGACGACAACTATCTTGTTGACATCATGATTGACAAGCATCTCCTGTTCAAATCGCTTCCAAGTGATTTCAATAGGGTCAGCGCCCATTGGCGACATGAACATTGTCCCCAACAAGATAATGGCGATTATGCCGAATATCCAGCTGGAATTGAACTTTGGGCCTTTGCCTTGAGGCTTTTTAGTCGCTTCCGGCTTGCCCGTCATATTGTTCTGATTTTGATTGTTCTCGTTATCCATGACAATTAATCTTCTGGTTCAATGATTTCTTTCTTTGCATCAGCCCAAAGGTCCTCGATGTTGTAGTATCGACGTATCTCCTCCTGAAAAACGTGAACCACAATGTCGCCATAATCAACCAAAGCCCACTGCGCGTTCTGCATTCCCTCAATGTGTAGCGGATGTTCTGTGGTTTCAGTTCTGGCAAAACGTTCGATATTGTCGACAAGCGCTTCAACCTGCGAACTCGAATTTCCATGGCAAACAATGTAGTAATCAGCAACAGACTGCTGATTTTCAGTCAGGTCGATGACTACGATTTCCTGTCCTTTTCTTTGCTTAACCGCCTCTATTATAGCGTCTTTTAGACTCAAACTATGTTTTTCCTTTGACATTATATTTATATTAAGGCTACAAATGTAATTTTTATTGGCGAATGCAAAAACATTGAACGGCGATAGTATCCATTTAACGCATCAATACCTCAATGCACAAACTCGATAATGGCTGTTTCATGAGCACTGGCTCGCCGTCAAGCATCACGAGCAATGCTTGACCCTCATTCGCACATCAGCATATTAGAATAAATTAAGCATGCTGTCCAAATATATTTTTTCCCTGATGTGAATATTGTACTCCGGCTTGGCCATGTAGTAGAGCAAGAATTCGAGAATCAAGGCCGTACCAAGATTGCGCCCCTCTATTTTGAAATTGGAAAATCCTTCGGGCAGATACTTGTTTTTGATGTCATCGACACTGATGAAAGCCGGATTCTCCATCGCCTTGGAGAACAGATAGCCTTCACCTGAATCTGGAGCGCAACATTTGTGGTCCGGACAATTTTCGTCCAAAATCCTGCGACTCACATTCTCATAGCACGACTTTCGATCGGTGCACCCGACAAAGCAACATTCGTTGCACAGGAACTCAACCTTGCCCTTTTCCGCCACAGACAAGGAGCCGAACCTGGCGAATTGCCTATTCAGACGGAAATCGGGCACCACATAGCTAAAATCGTCACGCCCCAGTTCTGCCGAAAGCTGGCTGAAATCTGTCAGCACTTTTGTTGTTGAAGATACGAAATAAAGTCTCGGATAATTTTTCTTCAGGTACCCTAAAAGTAAATCGGAATGGACTATGACTCCATTTCTGACTCCTTCGCCATTGTTGAATTGCAAGCACAGCCGGTTGCACTTCGAATCAGAAAGATGTTCCTCCCGCAACAGCGAATTGCTGAATGTCAGCCGTGCCGATATGCCATATTCACGCAACAATGCCAACACGTCGGCCGCGCTGCAATCGCCAAATCCGAAGCGACCTCCACCCCATACGCAATCGGCTGGCGCTCCGTATATTGAAGCAATATCCGACCACTCGTGAAAGTACTCTCTATGCTTATGGTAAAGTGGCAAAAACACCTTATAGAATTCATAGAATTCGAATAGCCCTGGCAGATGAAAATGGGCAATATCTTGTCTTTTTTCCATATTCTGACACATTTTGTGAATGGCCCGCCAAATTACACATTTATCAGGCAGAATCGCCACAAGCAATTTACAGAGACTCACATATCTGCAGAAAAAAAACGTGATTTGAGTCCGTAAACAAATCGTCAATTGTCATTTGTAGTATATTTACATACAAACAAAAACGAAAAAGACATGGTCATCAACCTTGGCGAACAAAACAGCATCTTCAACCAGTATATGGCTGAATTGCGCGACCGCGACATCCAGAAAGACAGCATGCGTTTCCGCAGAAACATGGAACGGCTTGGCGAGATATTTGCCTATGAGATAAGCAAGCAACTGACGTTTAGCACAACAGATGTACAGACTCCGCTTGGCGTGGCCCAAGTGCCTCAACTGGCATCACAGCCTGTAATCGCAAGCGTGTTGCGTGCTGGGTTGCCAATTCACCAAGGGTTCCTGAATGTTTTCGACAAGGCTGAAAACGCATTCATATCGGCTTACCGCAAGTATGAAAAGGACGGGTCGTTCCACATCAACTTTGAGCACATATCGGGCCCGTCAACCGACGGCAAGACCGTCATTTTGGCCGACCCAATGCTGGCAAGCGGTTCGTCGATGGTTTTGGCATATCAGGCACTGCTGAAAAAAGGCACACCCGTGCACACGCACATTGTAGCCGTAATTGCCAGCCGTGAAGGCCTCGACTATCTGCAACGCAACGTTGCGGGCCGTCCGGTAACCATCTGGCTTGGCGCGCTTGACGACGAGATGACTGCCAAATCGTACATTGTGCCAGGACTTGGCGATGCAGGCGACTTATGCTTTGGTGAAAAGGAATAATAAATCACGAATATGTTAGTCAAGATTTACCCTGAAAACCCCAATCCGCGCGAAATAAAGAAGATAGTACAGATTCTTGACAACGGAGGTTTGGTCATCTACCCTACCGACACCATTTACGGCATTGGATGCAACATAACCAAACCAAAGGCTGTTGCACGGTTGGCACAAATCCAGGGATTGGATATGGACAAGGCCTATTTCTCGTTCATTTTCAGCGATGTGAGCCAAATATCGGAATACACGAAACCATTGTCGAATCCTGCATTCAAGTTGCTGAAGCACAATGTGCCGGGGCCGTTCACATTCATATTCGAGGCGAACGCCAACATACCAAAGCAGTTCAAGACCCGGCGCAAGACTATAGGCATCCGCATTCCCGACAACCAGATAATACGCGACATTGTCACGGAATTGGGGCGACCCATCCTGTCGTCATCGGTGCACGACACTGAAGATGAGATTACGGAATACATCACCGACCCCGAACTAATCCACGAGCGCTACGGACATCTTGTCGATGCCGTGATTGACGGCGGATACGGCGACAACCAGCCATCAACCGTCATTGACTGCACAACCGACGAGTTTGAAATTATCCGCGAAGGAAAGGGTATAATAAAATAACGACCGTCTTCACACTCGTATAAAAGAAATGGAACCTTGTGGTTCCATTCTTTGTTTTAGAAGTTTATTGCACCAGCCCTTCGATTACGCTTCCTGTTGTGCCGTTTGGGAAAGGAATGTCAAGGAAATTGGCAATTGTAGGCGCAATGTCGCGCATATCGATAGATTGACTGAGTCGTGCACGCTTCACCTTCCAGCCGTACCAAATCAACGGCACGTGAGTATCGTAGTTGTAGCCCGAATTTGAATCGCTCACGCCATTGCCCTGCTCTATCCAGCCAGGCTCAAGGCAGACAATCACGTCGCCCGAACGCTTTGGGTTGAACGAATTCTGCATCTTGCACATTGTGCCATCGGTGAAGGTTGTAGATTTCAAGGTTGATGCCGAAACGGCATTTGCTACGCCCGAAAACTGTAGCATAAAGTTGCATACGGTCGTTTCGAACTCCGAAAGGCTTATTCCTGCACTTTCTATCAAGTTGTGATTCAGATATATCTGATTATTATGATAGGCAGTTACCCACTTGCCCTTATCGTACATTGCATTCAGGTAGGTGCCCAAAAGCATAATGGCGCGGTCGGAATTGAACAGCCCGGCAGGAATGTTGTTTGACTGCAACAGCGCGGGATCGTACGATGTGCCGTGGTCTGATGTCAGATATACAAGGACATTGTTTTTGCCAATTGTCTCGTCGACAAACTGCAAGAAATGCTCCAAATCCTTGTCGAGCCTGATGTACAGGTCCTCCAACTCCACCGAATTTGGCCCGCAAGCCTGACTTACATCGGCAGATGCAGTGAAGGCCACGTTCAGGTAGTCGGTATATTCGTCGGCACCAAGTTCCTCGTTGACAATGGCATTGACACAGAAATCCTTTGTAAGGCTGTTGCCGAGCGGGTTCGATTTCAACTTGCTGTACTGCTTGGTCTTTTTCAGGATTCCGCTGATTTTCTTGCCGAGAACATTGTCGTCGGTGAATCCTGCGCTTTTCGACCTTCCTTTTTCCGAGCCTGCTCGGTACTTGTCGAGTGACAGCAAAGGCAACCAATCCTTTTCTATGTACATATCGGGGAATTTCTTGCCGTTGAATTCATTTACCCACCCAGGGAGCGAATCGGCATAGTAACTGCTTGTAACCCAAAGCCCTGAAGCATCATCGAACCAATAGGCGCAATCGCCCATATGGCCTGCGGGCAATATTGCCGACATAGGGTTCAGCGACACCGACACCACTTTTGAGCGGTTGTTGTTGAAGAGTTTCATCTCGTCGGTGAAGGTGGTTGTGAGAATGTTGCGAGGCGAATAGTTGGCCTTTTCGACATCGGCGCCTATGGTCTTCTCTTTAGCGTCAAAAACGGCATTCACGCTCTGCTCCTGCAACTGCACGTACCAGTCGTCGCTGACAACGCCGTGAACAATGGGCTCGCAACCAGTTGCTATGGTAACGTAGCCAGGTGCCGTTTGTGTAAGCATATAGTTGTAGTTTGCGTTTCGGCAGACTGTTCCTTCCTCAATCAGGCGGCGGAACCCGCCATCGCTGAAGTTGTCCCAATAGCGGTAGATATAGTCGTAGCGCATATCTTCAACCACAATGCCGATAATGAGTTGCGGTTTGTCGGAGGGGATTGCCTTGCGTTTTTGCGCCGAAAGTGTTTGGCACGACAACAGCAATGTTGCAATCGTGCCAAATATGAATAGTTTTGATTTCATTCTATGTTGTTTTCAGCAAATTTATCCATTATAGGCTGTCGCAAACGGCCAAATGCAAAGTGTTATGAATAATGGGGTGTTCACAACAAAAAAGCCGAGCGGAATGGCTCGGCTTTTGGCATTATGATTTGGTCATAGTAATTTCAATATTTACCGACAGTTTCAATACTGCCACCTATTTGGACATCGACATTCTTATCAAACAATACTTCCGACTCTGCGTCAAGAATTAACGTGCAACCTGACTTTACGACAAGATTGGCTAGTATATGTCTACTTTTTAACAAACTTGCTGAAGTATAGAATGTCACCATCCCCATTTCTAACAATTAAATGATTAATGCCAGATGGCACATCGCTGATGTCTATGGTATTACTCAATTCTGATGATTGGCAAACCACTCCGACCGGCGTTATTATTTCATACGAAAGACAATCTATTTGTTCTAAATCAACTATCAAATATGAACTTGCAGGATTAGGATAGACATTTATGCCTACTGGCATATTGATTATATCAGTAGTGCACAAGTCTTGCATTCCATATAATTCATGCTCATAGATGACACTATCATTTGACTTTACTTGAAGCAAATTATCTCCCCAATAATCTGCCACTCCATATTTAGGATCAAATACCATATCATTTTTACAGCCAATTCCTTCCACCCATGTTATTATAGAATGAATATGCTCTACCTGTACATTTTTCCGCCCATACCTGTCAAAAAAAACATCAATGGTCTGTGGGAACAACCCCATAAGTTCTTCAGACGGAATATTGTCAATGATAGAATCAGTAATAAAATCACCTACTTCCACTGAGAAATCAATAAGAAGTGTCTCTTCTTTTGAGTATTCGTATACCGCATAATATTTGGCAGTAGAAGTATCTTCGCGCACAGCGCAATAATACGAGTCTCCCGAATAAACCTTTTTCATTCGCTTTCCGCCAATAAGTGTGTCGCCACCTATTGTCCACTCGTTCATACACGAATAATACACTGTTCCAGAATCAGGCAAAAAATACTGAAGTTTGTATCTTTCTGTACTATCAGTTTGTGAAAAAGCATTGCAAGCCATAACCAACAGACTTGCCAACAATGTTATTCTTCTAATTTTCATAAGGTTTATTCCTCCGTAATTATCATTCGTTTTGAATCAAACTCTTGCCCGTCAACTGCGAGGGTGTAGATGTACATTCCCGGTTGCAGTTCGCTAGCCGATATGGTTATGTTGCCGTAGCCTCGTTGACCGACTGACTTGGTCAGCAACATGTTGCCTTGGAGCGAAAATACATATAAAACCGCATTTCCAGCATTTTCGGGTACGTAATATTTTATCTCGGTCTCGTGAGAGAAGGGATTTGGGGTGTTCACAACAAAAAAGCCGAGAGGAATGGCTCGGCCTCATCTATATCGAAAGGTAATAGCATTACAGTGCATTTGCTCTGATACGGGCAATCAGGTTCTTGCCTTGTGCCGACAACTGAGCACGGATTTTGAGTTTGTCCATATTTGATGCGTTTGGACAAAGCTTGTCAATCAAGTCGTTTACATTGTCATAGCGTTTACCAAGATATGAATAGTAAACATCTTCAGTTTCGTCATCACTGCAAATTTGTGCCTTGGAAAGGTCGCAAGACTCAACTTCGTCTGCCTTTTCGCAGTCACCGCCCAGCAAGTCTTCTTCGCATGAAACAAGACTAAATGCACAAAACAATGCCACAGGCAACAATAGTTTTTTCATTTTCATAAAAATCAAAGTATTAGTTAAACAATCACTTATTTCTGTTCAGTTCGTATTCGATGATACGGCAAAATTGCTCAATTTTTCGGTGTCCCCGATATAAATGGTCACCAACTACAAATATAGGTGTTCCTTTTGAACCTAACTTGTCAAACATAGCATTATTTTGCTTGATGTAAGCGAAATCATTGGAGATGAGACATTCGGCAAGCTCTTGATTGCCGTTTATTATGTCATCGACCAATGTCTTGAACTCCTCGGTGTAAACTGCCGACGGCTCTGTGAGCAACAACTCGTTGATGTCGTCGAACGTGCCGTTTTGGTTCATACAGACAGCCAATTGCAACGCAGACATCATATCTTGATTTTCAGTAGGCTCAATTGGCTTTATCACAAAGCGCACAAGACCCGAATCGACATAACGTTGCCTAATATACGACAAGTCGAGCATCAGGAAGTTTCGGCAGTGCTTGCAACCGTAGGTTGAAAACATATAAACTGTAAGCTTCGCCGAGTCGGAACCGTAGCATATATCCTGAAAATCGTCAGGAATAGCGACATTGACAGTGCGAAAACGCAGTTCGCGCTGACTTTTTGTGCCCAATCTGTAGCCGACAAATGCCAACACGCACAAAACCAGCAATGCCGATATCAGCAGAATCCGCCTTTTCATTGGCTACCTGAATTTCACGCCAGTGTTATACTTGACAAGCCGAGGACTGAAACCAAGCTCGAGCTGTTTTTGCTGAACTTTGATTTTTGTCCGCATCTTTTTCTTGCGGTTTGTGTTGTCGAACCAGTACTTCGACTCACCGTCGATATTATATGCCAGCAGATTGATTGACTTAAGGTTATCTTCATCGGCAAGATTATCCTTCATTTGGCTCTGCTTCTTCATCACGCTCTTTGAGTTGCCGAGCATAATCTCGCCAGGGAAAATCTTTATGTGGTATTCAAAGTCTTTGTTGTCAATGCCTTGCATGGCAAATGCCGAAATATTCATCGCTGATGTCTTTATGTCGGTCTGTGGCAAATAGAACGAACCGTTGCGGACGAATATGCTTGTCTTAAGCGTATCGAACTGTATATTGCTCAATTCGTGCATATTGACGTATTTGTCGAGCTGTTTCAACATCTCCAAATCGACAATTGAGCCGTTGTCAAGCCTGATGTTGCCGAGCAGTTTCACCTTGTTCAGCGGAACGTTGACGCTGTCGCCGACAAACTGCACTTCGGCATACCCGTCAACATCAGCCGTAAGCTGTCCGCTCAGGTTGTCTGACGTGATGTCTGTTTGGTCGAAGTTGTCAAAATCGACAAGCAACTTGTTCAAATCCATTTGGCTGAGATTTGTGCGGAACGATGCCACCATATGCTCAGCCGACTTGAACTTGACACGCGCCGATGTCTTCATATTGCCACCGAACGCTCCAAGCTTGAAATCCTCTATCACGACAACCGTGTCGTTGACGCTGAATTTGGCCGACACATTGTCGATAGATGCCTTCTCGTACTGCAAATGGCCGAGCTTGAACATTCCCTTAACCTCTACAGGATAGCCCAAGTCAAGGAAACTGTACGGTTTTGCCGTGTCGGCTACCGCAGTGGTGTCTTGCGCCACATCAGCGGGAATTTCGGCTACAGCCAATGCCGAATCGGCCTTAATGGAGTCGCTCTTAGCGGAATCGGCAGGGAACATCTGTCCAACCCAGTCATAGTCGAAGTCGTCAAGACTGACTTTGGCAAGCACGTCGAGCTTGTTGTCGGTTTCCTCAAGCACGAAAATCTTGAGAGCGTTGGCTATTACAGTAGAATCGATATGCAACCTAAGTCCTTGCCATTCAACGCCGAAATCGTCAATCTTCAGCGAGTCGTTGGCAAGGCTGATGTTGCCCGCCAAGTTGCTGAAATTGATGAACGGATCGTACATATCGGCAGTTATATCGATAAGATTCAATGCTATATCGGTATTATTTATGACAATATCGTAAATCTGCGACTCAATGGAATCGAGATTGACAGTTCCGTGCGACTTTACATTTAGCCCGATGCCACCATTTATTGAATGTGCAAGGCTGTCGGGGAAATACTGCCTGAAATTGTCGATGTTTACGTCAAGGCCAAGTTGCGCCTCGTAAGTAGGCATTTCAAGGTTCCTGACCTTAGCATCCAAATCGACCTTGCTGTCGGCAACCTCAACGTGGAACTTGTCGATATCGACAGCCATCTTGCTCATATCGAAAATGTCACCCTTTAATGTCAGGCTAGTGCCGAAATTCTTCAGGCTCAAGCCGAAATCGGGCAGGCTGACATTTGTCTTGCTGATTTTAACGCCGTAGTTGCTGTAAGCCAGATTCAGGTTCAGCGTATCGATATTGACGACGCTGTCCATTGCCACAGAGAACTGATTGAGTTTCAGCTGTGCCGATGTATTGTGCAGAGCCTTGTCGATGAATGAGTTGTCAATATTGCCAGTGTAGGTGCCTTTGGTGTTGACGCTCAAATCGACAGAACCTCCTATTTTGCTTATGCCAAGGTCGTTAGGAATGAATGGCGCCACCTCTGATGTTGCAACGTGGAACTTGGCGTTAAGATTGTAGCGTGGCAAGGCCAGATTCTGTGCAGTAACGCTGATAGTTCCCGAACTTTTTGGAGTCTCGAAGTGCAGTTTTTTAAGGTTCAATGCCAAGGACTCGTCAGTACCCAAATCGCCAGTGGTGACATCCATATCGAGCGCAATGTTCCTGACTTGCGGGTATCCAGCCATTTCTACCAGTCCCTTGCTGAATCCCAGATTGGCGTCGACGTGCGGATAGCGAGTAGTGTCGGTCAAGTCGCCTTTCACATCGGCACTGAAACGCAAATTGCCCTCAACCTTGTCGATGCCGAGTTCGCCGAGCATCCCGTCAGGTGCGAACTTGACCACATCGGCCACGTCAATCTTGTCGCAGGCCAGATGGACATCGGCATAAAAACTGTCAGACAACTTCGCCGTTCCAGTGACGTCAAAGACAATGTCGTCGAGAGCAAGAGTCACCTTATTTACAGAGATGTCCTCGCCTTCATAGTCGACATCAAGTTTCAGTTCGGCCATATTCAGCAGGCGGGCGTTGGTAGAGTCGTAATCGACATTTGTAATCTGTATGCTACCCTTGACCTGTGCACGTATCAGGCTGTCGGACAGTGCGCCTTTGGCCGTAATCTGCGGAATGTAGGCTTTGGCGCGTGCACCAAGCTTGCGGTCGTTGTAGTAGCAGGTTATGTCGCTGATAGTCAGTTTTTCAAGGTCGATGCTGATAGAAGTTCCAGTTGTATCGACACCTTCGTCCACCAGTTCCTCCTTCACGATCGAGTCCTGAACACCGCCCATAAGGAAATCGAAGCAGGTCGAGCCCGTACTATCGACAAGGTATTTCAGCGTAGCGCCCTTGAATTCGACCTCCTTAATCTCGATGATGCCGTTCATAAGCGGTTCGCTCATAAGTGAAATGTAGATTTTATCGACCTTGACAAGCGAATCGTTGTAAACCGTATCTCTTGTAGTGGAGCCAAGATACACATCGTCGAGTTCGAGAGTGGCGTAAGGGAAGGCACGTATGAACGACAGCGATGTCTGCCCGATGCTTACAGGCGCCTCAATGATTTTTCCAACCGAAGGCAATGCCAACTTGACAACCTTGTCGTTGGCAAATTCGGCAATAAGCACCAAAGCAATTACAAGCACAAGCACTATGGATACTATCCAAGCAAACACTTTGAGCAAGACTTTCCACACGGATGTCTTCTTAACCTTTTCCACCATTTCCGTAATTGTATTTTTGAGTAAAACGCAAATATATACAATTTTAGGAATGCGATATCGCTATTGGAAACAAAGGGAAAGATGAAGACAGAGTCACTGCTTAAATCTATGGGTTGCCACAAATTGCTTTAATTCGCTTAACCTTGCATCGTTTCTATAATTTTCGTTTGAATATAAATCAATCAACAAGTTGTATGGTTCAACACGGTTTGGCAAGATATTGATTGCACGTTGCAAGTATTTTTCAGCATTGACAAAATCGTCTTCACTAAGGCATATCTTCCCTAAAATCTTGAATATATTAGAGTTGCCACAAATATCAATACTTTCAAGAAAATATCTTTTTGCCTTGTCATATTCCCCATTCTGATAAAACGAATATGCCATATTATACATATAGTTATTATTGTCAGACAATTGCGAATACAATTCTTCATAAAAAAAAGATGCAGTTGAATAATCTTGATTTCGGTAATAAGCATCGGGCTTGGCAAGCAACTCAATTTTTACGATTTCCTTATCAAAATATCTGATACCGAAAACGGAGCCTACTGCAATAGACCCCAACATAAAAGGCAATACGATTCTCTTTTCATCTGAAAGCAGACAAGCAGTTAAGCAATAAAACAGCAAAATCACAAAATCAGCAAGATGCAAAGGATATGAAGCAATAGCAAAAACGGCAAATGCAATGATTCCGGAAGCAAATTCGGTACGGGCTTTCCTATGGGCCACAAAAAATGCGACAGCCAAAAGTATAACCAGCAACAAGGCCGCAGGAATGCCATACCTTATTGCCATGAACATATATTCATTAAAAGAATGGTCGACATAGTCAACTGCCCTAAACTCTGCATCAGACCAGTTCTTTTGCGAGAAGTATTTTTCACTTGCATCGCGATAAGCCACCTCGAAATTGCCGTGGCCAGTAAGAGGTTTTTCGGATATGGCAATGGCTGAAATTTTCCAAATCAAGAAACGTCCAGAAGCCGACACTGATTTTTTTACAAAAACAGCTGTTATCAGCACGAAAGCCACAAGACAAATTACCAGCACTTTCTGCCTGTTCTTATGAATATAGTCACGCACATCGTCGTCGCATGCAAGCACAAAGTAAATCAACGCTACAATTAGCGAAATCCATGCAGTACGGCTAAATGTAGCCGGCAAAACCATTGACATCAGCAAAACTGCGGTACCAAGAAAGTATTTTTTTATTGGCTCGGCATCGGATTTATAAAGCTTATGTTTGATGAAATATGCAATTGCAATTGCATTGCACGTTGCCAGGTAGCCTCCAAGCGGACCTGGATTGTAAAATGACCCTGTAAGCCTGAAAACAGCATGATGCGATTGAGCAATTCCTGACAGTTGAAAAAGTGACAAAACCGCTTGCAATGCACCTGACAAAGCAATGGCAAATACTACAGATGACAGAATCTGCTGCCTTTTGACAAAAAATGACAATATGGCCAGTACGACAAGCCCGACCGACACCCGGACACACAACGACCGGAACTGATAATACTGATACGAATCGTAATCGGAACTTGGGATTGACAAATCTGGGCATAGTATCCAAAACACAATTGCATACAAAAACAGCTTCAGGATATCTGCCCTCTCTATCTTATGCAATATGTTCTTCATATTTTTGTACCTGTTCTGCCCGACTGTTCGGCAGTTGAAAACCAAATACGGGTAGCCTTGCCAACAATGAAATCGGCAGGCACCAATCCCCAATAACGCGAATCAGTGCTATTGGCGGCAAAATCTCCCGCCATGAAAAAACAGTCGTTCAGAAATTCATGCGACAACAGCAACGTATCGTTTACGTAGTATTGCCCATCTTTTTCGACAATTTCCTCTGACATTTCCCACCTGACAATATCGCCGTAAAGCGACATTGTGCGTTTGTTTATCTCAATAACATCGCCATGTTTGGGGATATAAAGCGGGCCAAAATCGTTTAAAGTCCAACCGCAATCGAACGGGAATGCATTTATGTCGCCAAATGCCTCACACTCTGCGGAATCTGCTATGATTTCGGCCATTACACGCTGGCCTTCATCAAAAACGCCTGACAGCCTTTGCCCGTTTGCGTAGTATCTGCAATCGATAATCTGAAGGCTGTCGCCTGGCATGCCCATGCAACGCTTAATGACATAGTTGCTTTTTGAAAACGACAGTCCGTTTCTGTAAAAATTCTGCTTGATTGCATTGAAAACCAAGACATCGCCTCTTTTTATTACTGAAAAACCAGGCAGACGGAATATATTAGCATGAGTGATTGTCTTTTTAAACGGATTCAAAAGCCTTGTGCCATAACAGGTCTTGTTAACCATTACCCTATCGCCCGGCATCAACGTTGGAAGCATTGACTCAGAAGGAATGCGAAACGACTCTACGACAAACAATTTTGAAAACAGGAAAATGCCGAAAACAGCAATAACTGCCAATAATATTTTATAAGTAGTATCTTTCATTTACAATGGCTGATTACCAAAATACTTGTTTGCCGTTTTTATATTCAAAAACACGTTCCTCATGGCCTTTGCTCAGGTTGCGCAAAAGATAGATTGCACCCGAAGGCACATTTTCATAGATTAGCGAGTCTGCAGTGGCGTATTGTGGACCCATTGATTTCCAGCCTGTGGAATCGGCATATATCAATTCGTATATTTGCCCGGCCTGTACAAAATTGTCATCGTTGCGCGGGATGTAACGTATTTTGGCAATCTGTTGCGGACTGTCGAACTTAAGCCCAAGCCATGCATGATGTGGTTCAATGGCGTCAACGTATGTAAGCACATCGCCATCGAAGGCGTTCTTGGTTGAATATTCCTCTGCGCTGAAATTCTGCGTGCCGATAATCTCGCCCGACAACTTTACGCCACGCTCATTGTAAAATTCCATCTCACCAACATTTAGCCATGACCAAATGGGCGAAACATATTTGATATACTTAAACTTTTTTGTCGATTTTAGTTCTATCTCGTTCCAATGCATATTAGGCATCTCGCTTATGGTGCAGATGAGCGTCGAGTCGCTGAAATCGGGTTGATTGGCACCTACAAAATAACCGTCGAGCATACGCTTAAGGAACACGTTATGCGCACGCTTGATGAAATATTTGCGGTAAAGCACCATTTGCTGAGTTTCTTCGCGATTTGGAACAAAATCGTGGCGACCTTCGGTGGTGACTACAAACGGATACGACACTAGCGGATCTTCACGGCCATTGTAGAACGACGGGAAATACACCACCGAATCGCTGACATTCAGAAACCTGCATTTGCCTTTCTCGATTTTTGCCCAATCGACATAGGCAAAACCGTTGTTCCAAACTTTCAAATAGGCGAACTTGTTGTTATTAGGATTGTTTTGTATCTCAAAATCAACATCGGAGCCTTTGAAGTACTCTTTTGAAACATCTACCATGCAGGCATTGCGGAAAAACGGCGGAATTGGCTCGTTGCCGCAAATCTTGGCCAGCGAATTCGGATTTTCGGAAAATGTCTCACGCCAAATCTTGGGCAGGTTTTTCCACCCGACATAGAACAGCCAATTGTCGAGATGCTTGTCCTCAAAGGTGCACTCTACGTAGCAATCCAAAGTGGAATCGGGAGTCATTATCGCATTCCAGCAATGCCAATAATGAAGGCCGTCGGTAGCGCATGGTATGCCGAATGCCCGCATCACAAGGTCAACATAGGCCGTGTAGTCGGTACACTCGCCGACCTTGATTTTGTCCAATGTAGATGGCCGAAGTGTCTTGCTGTAAACATTGGTGTGCAGTGTCTTTATCTCGCGCAGTTTAAGCACCTTAAGAATCTCGTTGGCAAGCAGGCGGGTGGTAATCTCCTCGCCTGTAGCCTTCAGGCTGTCCAGTATGTACCCATATTTATCCAAAAAGAACTGGCGCCAGTCTTCCAGATACTCGTCACCCACACGGTATGGCAAGACGTATTCGAAAAACGCTGAATCCGACAAATGCGCATTCCAGCTTTGCCCGTAAAATTGAAAAGCGTTTTTTATGTTGCGGTTCAAGTAATCAGCCGTAAGCTGACGCATGTCGGGTATGTAGCGAGTAGGCGCTGTGCGGTGAGTCTGAAAAAAGTTTTCGAGCAGTTTTTTCTCCTCGTGAAACGAGACATCGGTTAGTGACAACGAATCGAGATACGGATAAAATTCGAGCAAA
>JAZUEN010000076.1:0-33194 GCA_045640185.1 Bacteroidales bacterium | reverse complement strand
CAAATCGTTTTTCAGTATGTTGATTGAGAAGTCGTCAACCGTCATCGACCAAGTCGTGGTGTCTATAGAGCCAAGTGTGACAATGTTTTGTGCAGCTGCATTGCCACTAAAGCCATCGCCATCGATAATCACGTTTTCAAGTGTGAGTTTTATCGGATTTGCAGTTGATTTTTTACCTTCATCCGTAGTTGTCCCCATAAAACCTGGCAATTCAACTTCGGCTTGCGTAATGGCCAAACCTCTCCATTGTTTCTTGTCAGATTCTGTCTTATTGTCAAAATATCCGATAGGAAACTTAACCATTGCAGATGTTGAAGTATAACTTTGATCCAATGTAGCTCCCTTTAACAGAAAGGTGAAATCGTCAAGTCCTTCAAATTTGAAACGTTGACTTACATCAAGAGAAACGGAAAAATCATCGAAATTTTCGAATACAGTTTCCATATCTATCTTTATGCGGCCTTGCGGTTTTCCAGACGCATCAACAGCCTTAATGCTATTAGATGTAATGGCAAAGGACATTTTTGCCAACACTTTTTCGAAGCCATCGCATCCGAAAGTAACTTTTGTTCCACTGTTGAAAACCAATGTTGTCTTTCCAATTTCACGCGATACAGGCGCAACCAGTTCCAATTCTCCTGCAGTTCCCAATCCGTTTTCACCTTCAATTTTGGCCTTGCCATCAAAGGCTATCATCACATTCCCATTTTTTTCCTTAAATGGAATTACACACGACACCATTATCCATGAATCACCATTTTCATCACTTTCGATGCTTCTGATACATAGTGTATAGCCATCAGGCTTATTTTTTTGCTCTATTCCACATGGCAGACTAAGAATCCCGTTTTTAAGCAAATCTGACAGAGAATTCACTACATTACCCAACTTCTTAATATCATTATAAGCGTTTACTGCAGCATCATAGCGTTTTTTCTGTTCCTCAGTCATATTAACAGATTCCAACAACATAGAAACCGCATCAGCCGCCATGCTTTCAGCCACTCGCACATCAACATTTGCACTCGACGAACCATCCACCGTCTGCGAATAAAGGCAAGACTTGGACATTGTCACCAATAGCAAAGCACATACTACGCCCCTTAAGCGATTAGATAAAGACATACTCAAGAAAAATTAGACAAAAAAGGTTTTTCCCACCTATGATTTACAAATATATAAAAAGAAATTTAAGGGGAGTTCTATAAATTGCCTTGTTGTGATTTTGAATCTTTATTGTCAGGCAGATTGATTGATTGAACGAAGGAGCAGTGCAGGCACTGTAACTAAGTACAACCTAGCAAGGTGACGACAAAAATCTAAAGGCACATAAAAGATTAAAAAACAATCATTAAAAAAACACCAACTATCGGAAAATTTATGGAAGTCCACATTTACACTATATGGGAAACGCACCCGACACCGCACAATCGACTTTCAAACTCCGCTTTCATCCATTTTTATTTTCTTTCCACGCAACCATTTCACCGCGCCCTACATCTACTATTTGTCATTTTTATAAATTGCAATGCTAAAAACCAAAATAATGAAAGCGCAACAATATTTCGGATGCCTGATGGCATTTGTAGCCCTGGTTGGCGTCAAGACGGCCAACGCACAAAGTTTCAGCGAGTGGCTCGAACAGGAAAACAAGGAACGCCAGGCTTTTGCGGAAGCAGAAAAGGCCGACTTCGCGCAAATGGCAAAGGAACGCGACGAGGCCATAAAAAAGATGGATGAGGAATTCACCGAATTCCTGAAAAAGGAATGGAAAAACTATCAGTCACAAAAGGAAGAATACAAGCCTGTTGCGCCGAAACCCGACCAAGAGCCCGTCTATCAGCCTGTCGAAAAGGCTCCAGTACAATTGAAAGTGGACAAGGCCGAGACCACCGAATCGTTCCTTGAAATGCCACGCTTGCCATTTATGCAGAAATCGGGTGCAGAGAACTTCACACCACAAAAAACCTCGTTCAACTTTTACGGCAATAGCATCAGCATAAGTTTCGACCCGAACGAATATGTCGCCATTGGCAATATCAACGAGCAGGCCATCGGGAACGCCTGGAACACGCTCTGCAACTCAAACTACGATTGCACAATCGGTAGCCTGATTGCCACCCAAAAACATATAGGGCTCAACGATTGGGGATTTTACCAACTCGCCCGGCAAGCCTCATCGCAAATTGCGAAAGACAGAAACAGCCAAGTGTTGCTCACGTGGTTCCTTATGACAAAAGCCAACTACAAGGCCCGCCTCGCCTTCAAGGACAACAGCCTGTTCCTGCTTGTGGCATCGGCCAACAACATCTACGGAAAGCCCTACTTCACTTTCGGCAACCAACGCTACTATATGATTGACGGCGATGCAGGCGACGTATTCACCTACGACCAGGACTTCCCCGAATCGCGCACCGTAATGGACCTGAACATCTACAAGCCGATGAACGGCGCAGAGCAGGCTCGCACACGAAACATCGCCTTTGAATACGACGGCAACAAGTACAACTTCGAAATCAAATACGACCAGAACACCATAAACTTCTACAACGACTATCCGCAATCCGACATAAAGATTTATTTCGACGCCACTATGGGACGCTCGGCAAAAGAGTCGTTGCAGAATTCGCTAATGCCAGCCATAAGCGGGATGGACGCCATTGACGCCACAAGTTTTTTGCTGGCATTCGTGCAGTCGTTCGACTACCAGACCGACGACAAGCAGTTCGGGCACGAGAAATTCTTCTTTCCCGACGAGATGTTCCACTACCAATATTCCGACTGCGAAGACCGCGCCGTGCTGTTCGCCTATCTTGTAAAACGGCTCATCGGGCTCGATGTCATCGGGCTGAACTATCCTGGACATATGGCCACAGCCGTATGCTTCGGCAAGGATGTCGCAGGAGACTTTGTGGAGCACGACGGACGCCGATACACCATCTGCGACCCTACATACATTGGTGCGCCAGTAGGTTCGGCAATGCCACAATTTGCGCAGGCAAGCGCCAAAATAATCGAGAATGCGACAAAGCCCAACCTTGCCGACAGGGCTGGGAAACTATGGAAAATAGCCAACAAGTACGGACTGTACCAAGGCGACAACTGCAAGAACATAGTTTTCGATGCCGACGAAAATGCTTATATGTGCGGATACTTCAATAGCACCATCAACTTTATGGGACGACAAATGACCGCCGAAGCCACCGACATATTTCTGGCAAAAATAACAGCCGACAACTCGCTCGACTTCCTTTACCGAATCGGTAGCAAGGGCGACGACATAGCCTACAACATAATACTCGGCAACGACGACAGTTTCTACTTCAACGGCTCGTTCAACAACGACATCACCATTGCAGGTCAAACACTCAAGTCCGAAAACGGCGATATGTTCATTGCCAAATGCTCACGCAAAGGACAACTCGACTGGATAAACCAGGCCAACATAGGCCAACTCGACAGCGTCAACAACACCTACGTCGCGCTATTCGACAACAAAGGCAATCGCCTGTGGACCCGCAACTACGCCGAGTCGGAAGACTTCACCGACTACGGCATCAGCGTTGACGGAAATGGAAACGCGTTTCTTGTCGGCTCGCTCGCATTCGCCAGCGGGCTTATGAACAAATCATACGAAAGTATGGCCATAAAACGTGGATTCGTGGTAAGTAACAGCGGTAACTCATCGTCAGCCGAACAAGCCGACCCTGGCATTGTCGGGCTTCTGTCATTCATCGACCTCATCAACAGCATAAACAGTTCGTTGCAAGGCTCGACAATCCAAAAGGAAATCAACGCCGACAATCCCGACTTCAAGACAAAATCGCCTGAAATCTACAAGCGACTTGCCAATGTGGAATTCATCAAAAACGGGCAGAACATTGTCACCGTCAGGACAAGCGACGGAAACCCAGTCGATTTCAACCACTTCAAATTAAGCAACAACTCAAAATTCAAGATTTCGGTATTCAACAGTGGCAACGCCCAAGTCGATTTCTTGTCGGGAAGCGAGTACAACAACGAACAGACTTGGCTCCCGCTGAACGCCATCAAGTTATACAAGACATCGGGCAACGTGATGTTCGACTATGACATCGACCACACGCAAAAGACAATGAACGCCCAAAATCTATTTTAGCAAAAAAAATTGATACCAGACTACAACTCAGGTATTTCCGCAACCGTAAAAGTGCTACCGCCTATGAAAATCAAGTCGTCGGCGGTGGCATTTTTCTTAGCCTCCTCCATAGCCAAAGGAATGCTCGGGAAACACTTTCCCTTCAGCCCGTACGTTTTGGCCTTTTCCGCCAGCAATTCCGCCTTGAGCGCACGAGGCACCGAAGCGTTTGTGAAATAATAAACGGCGTCGGTTGGCAACTGCGAGAGCACCTTTGCGTGATCCTTGTCGCTCACCATACCGATTACAATATGCAATTTATTGTATTTCTGTAACTTAAACTGCTCAACTATTTGACGTATTCCGTCATCGTTATGACCCGTGTCGCAAAACATCAAAGGCCTGTCCGACAGTTTCTGCCAACGCCCTTTCAGCCCTGTCGATGCCACAACTGACGACACTCCGGCCACAATATCGGCATCGGAAACGCTAAAATCCTTTTTCAAAAAGTCAAAGGCCGACAACACTGTCAGAATGTTTTTCTTTTGATAAACGCCCATCAAGTCAAGCGACAGGCAGTCGAACTCCGCACGTCCGTCTTTCGATATTGAAAGATTCAGCCGGTCGGCCGTTACAACCGCACTTTCCACCTTGCGCACCTTGTCGGCAAACACTATTGGCGATTTCCCCGATTTGGCCTTTTCAACAAACACGCTCTCCGTTTCGGCATCAGTCTGCCCAACGACGACAGGCACACCAGGCTTTATTATGCCAGCCTTTTCGCCAGCAATGGCAGGCAGAGTATCGCCCAGCATTTGAGTATGGTCGAAACTGATGTTTGTAATGACCGAAACAACCGGCGTGATGATATTTGTTGAATCAAGCCTGCCACCAAGCCCGACCTCTACAACCGCAACATCGACACCTGAACGGGCGAACCAGTCGAAAGCCATCAGCGTTGACATCTCGAAGAACGAAGGTGCCACCCGCTCTATAATCGGCCTGTGCTTCTCGACAAAATCAACAACCTCCTGCTCAGGAATCATCTGCCCGTTGATGCGGATACGCTCGCGGAAATCCTTCAGGTGTGGCGACGTGTAAAGCCCTACCTTGTAGCCCGCGTGCTGAAGAATCGATGCCGTGGTATGCGACACCGAGCCCTTGCCGTTAGTTCCAGCCACGTGAATGGCCTTAAACTTAAGGTGAGGATGCCCGAAATATTCGTCAAGAGCCAAGGTATTGTCAAGGCCAGCCTTATACGCTAATGTTCCTATATTTTGATATACAGGAAGTTGCGTAAACAAGAAATCGAGTGTCTGCTGATAATCCATCGTTCATTTCGTTTCATTCCAGACAGAGATGCAAGTCGCTGTCTGAAAAACGGCCGAAAGGTAACAACGATTTCACATTCCGAATCACCGTTTTGCTGAATTGTTTGATTCATTATTCACACATTATTAATGACTATTATTTCGTATGTTTGCAAATACCGTCATTTAGACAATTATTTGAATAAACATCACTATGATTTTTTGCATTAATTGCTGAATGATAGCACAAGGCAACGGTTATGGCAGACAAGCAATTATATATAGATTTCGACCAATATCTTCGTCAAGGCGAACCTGACAAGAAAGAAAAGGCATATGCCTGGAGTACGGCAATCGGGCTTCAGGCTGTGGACGGATTGACCACTTCTGAATATCTACAGCAAACTGCCAAACGAAATATTGAAGGTGAAATCACCATTGACGAAGCGCAAAAACTCATCAACAACTACTACATAACCAAAACATCGCACGACAATGATGACACTGATGTCGAAGAGGCAGACCGTGTATCCGCAAACATAGCCAAACTATTGTCTGCCAACAAAGTCACATTCTCGGTTTTTGGCTACACACAGATTCACAAACACATATTTGACGGAGTATTTAAATTTGCAGGAAAAATACGAGACTACGACATCTCTAAAAAAGAGTGGGTATTGCACGGCGACACTGTAATGTATATGTATGCCTCCGACCTTAAACTGGCATTGGAATACGACATTGAGCAAGAAAGATTGTTCAACTATGGCGGACTCTCGTCAGATGAAATCATCACCCATATAAGTCGATTTACGGCCAATTTATGGCAGATTCACGCTTTTGGCGAAGGGAACACTCGTGCCACGGCTGTTTTTGTCATTCTCTATCTTCGTTCGCTTGGCTTCAACGTCAACAATGATATTTTTGCACAAAACTCGTGGTACTTCCGTAATGCATTGGTAAGATATGTATATAAAAATAGAGACGGAATAATGCCCGAACCGAAATACCTCGAGCGTTTCTTCAGAAATATGTTGCTTGGCGAAGATTGGATACTCAAAAGCAGGTATCTTGTCTTGAATCCTCCTACAGAATATGTCGAACAAACACGACTGAACACCCCATCAAGTACCCCATCAAGTACCCCATCAAGTACAAGCGACACATCTGTAAATCAATTTCAAACAGACAACGAAAACATCAAACGACTTGTTTTTGCAATAGGCGAAAAAAAATTATCCGTGAAAGAAATGATAGAATCCGTAGGGTTGAAAGACAGAATGACCTTTATGAAATACTCTCTCAATCCTGCAATGGAAGACGGTTTTGTCCGAATGCTCTACCCAAACTCACCGAAACATCCACGACAAAAATACCTATTGACAGTCAAAGGTTTGGGATTGTACAACAATAATAATTGATGTCAATCTCCTTAATTCGAATCATTTATATATAAATTGATTCAACAATCTTGCATTCAAAACAAATGTCAAGCAATTGTACTTTGACAACAGTCATAGTTTTCATCGATATACAAATCGACATAACAAATCGAAAAAAAGAAGGCTTTTAGCTACATCTTTCAATTATCATTTCTAACTTTAGAGAAACATAACATAAAAAAAGAAGGCTATGGCTAAATCAAACATCAAAATCTTTGTATTAGATACAAACGTTTTACTACACGACTTCAAATGCGTCTATAATTTCCAAGATAACGACATTGTCATTCCAATTGTAGCACTCGAAGAACTCGACAAATTCAAGAAAGGCAACGATTCGCTAAACTTCAACGCGCGCGAAGTGACTCGCGTACTCGATGAACTGATTGGCAAAAACGACCCTATAAAAGGAATATCGATAGGCAAAGGCCACGGCAAACTGTTTCTCGCCTTAGGGCAGAAATATCCCGAATCGATGAAGATTTCATTCCCCGAGCCCATTGCCGACCATCGGATACTTGCCATTGCCGACCACATACGCAAAGAGAACCCCGACCGCAAGGTAATTGTCGTATCAAAAGACATAAACCTGCGCGTCAAGGCCAAGTCGATGGGACTCCCTGCCGAAGACTACACAACCGACAAGGTCCAGAACATTGAAGATATTTACAAGGGCATCGACACGATTGAAGGTGTTGAGTCTGAACTTGTCAACAAAATATACCAAGACCACGCAGGTGTGTCTGTTGACGAGTTCAAGTTCAAACGCGAAATCTTTGCCCACGAATATCTTATCCTGAAAAGCGACGACAACAAAGGCGCGCTCACGCACTACGACCCATTCGAACGCAAGATAAACCTTGTGGAGAAGAAGAAAATCTACGGCATAGAACCGCGCAACGCCGAGCAGGCAATGGCACTCGACGCACTTATGCGCCCCGAAATAAACCTGATATCGCTTACAGGCAAGGCTGGTACAGGAAAGACATTGTTGGCCGTTGCCGCCGCACTGCAACAGTCGAACATCTATGAACAGATATTCGTCGCCCGCCCTATAATTCCGCTTACAAACCAGGATTTGGGATTCCTGCCAGGCGATGTAAAGGAAAAAATCGGTCCTTATATGATGCCATTGTTCGACAACATCGGCGTAATAAAACATCAATTCGGCGCCAACAGCAAGGAAGTCCACAAGATTGACGAGATGCTGAAAGACGAGCGTCTGGTGATAACGCCACTTGCCTACATCCGCGGACGAAGCCTTTCAAACGCATTCTTCATAATCGACGAGGCCCAAAACCTGACTCCACACGAGGTCAAGACCATTGTGACACGTGCTGGCGAGAATGTAAAGATTGTGTTCACTGGCGACGTTCAGCAAATCGACTCGCCATACCTCGACTCTTCGTCAAACGGATTGAGTTACCTGACCGACAAGATGAAAGGCCAAAACCTGTTCGCTCATATGAATCTTGTCAAAGGCGAACGAAGCGCACTTGCCGAATTGGCTAGCGACTTGCTATAAACGTAAAAATCAAGCTATAGAGCCGATGCGCAAGCGTCGGCTTTTTTTATGCATTCTGATGGATTGACAGCGGATATAAAAAAAGCCCGTCATTTCTGACAGGCTTTTTGTCGGGGTAGCAGGATTCGAACCTGCGACCTCCTGCTCCCAAAGCAGGCACACTAACCGGACTGTGCTATGCCCCGTTGCTCTCTCTCAAAAGCGGTGCAAATATAGGGCTTCGTCATTCATTTGCAAAACAAATCGCAAAAAATATTTCATACATAAAGCACACTGCCATATCGTATTGATACACAACAATATTACATTTACATAAAAGATCACAAACTACATTTTTACAAAAAAAAACAGTAAAAAACATCAAACAAACGGCACAACAAACCTCAACTGGACACTATACGGCATTTCACAAACCAAAAACAACTATATTTGCGACCAACAAAAAACAAGGATATGCTACCAAAATTTCTACTCGCGACCAACAGCCAACAACGATTGGGCTACCTATACGTTGTTCACACTGAAACACCGCGATTTATTCTTGAAGGCAGTGAAGACGACTTTGAGAACGACAAGCAAGTTTACTGGATTGACAAGCCAAACTTGTCGCAACTGGAAATAGACACGCTCATTGCCGAGGCAGAATACTTCATCGATGATGAACTCGACTGCGAAGACAACCTCGACGACGATGACGAAACCGATGAGCAGTAATCAAGCATTTAACCCACAATCAGCAGACTAAAATGGAATTTACAGAAGAGATAAAACGCCGCCGCACATTTGCAATAATCAGCCACCCTGACGCAGGAAAAACCACATTGACCGAAAAGTTATTGCTTTTTGGCGGTGCAATTCACGTTGCCGGCGCTGTCAAATCAAACAAAATCAAGAAGACAGCCACTTCCGACTTTATGGAAATTGAACGTCAACGTGGCATTTCGGTTGCGACTTCTGTAATGGGATTCGAATACAACGGCGTAAAAATCAACATATTGGACACTCCCGGTCACCAAGACTTTGCCGAGGACACATTCCGCACATTGACAGCCGTCGATAGCGTAATCGTGGTCATCGACGCGGCAAAAGGCGTCGAGGCGCAGACTGAGAAACTGATGAAAGTTTGCCGAATGCGCAATACTCCCGTCATCGTATTCATTAACAAGATTGACCGCGAAGGCAAGGACCCCTTCGACCTGCTCGACGAGATTGAACGCCAACTGCAAATACACGTCCACCCGTTAAGTTGGCCTGTAGGCATGGGACAACGTCTGCAAGGCGTTTACAACATCTTCGACAAGAAAATGTACTATTTCTCCGGAAACGACAAGACTAAAGCCGAGGAACCTCAGGAGTTCAAGGACTTGAACGACCCTGAATTCGAGCGCAAAATGGGCAAAAACGCTCAAATACTACGCGACAATCTTGAACTTATCGAAGGCGTTTATCCCGATTTCGACCAAAACCTTTACCGCGAAGCGAAAATTGCTCCCGTATTCTTCGGAAGCGCATTGTATAACTTTGGCGTTCAAGAACTTTTGGAATCATTCATCCGCATTGCGCCATCGCCACTGCCATCGCAAACCAACGAACGTGAGGTCAAGCCTGAAGAGGAGAAATTTACAGGATTCGTGTTCAAGATTCACGCCAATATGGACCCTAACCACCGCGACCGCATCGCATTTGTAAAGGTCTGCTCCGGAAAATTCCTCCGCAACACCAACTACTACCACGTGCAACTCGACCGGCAACTGAAATTCTCGAGCCCGACTGCATTTATGGCACAGAAGACATCGATTGTAGAGGAAGCCTATCCTGGCGACATCATAGGTCTGCACGACACTGGCAACTTCAAGATTGGCGACACACTGACCGAAGGCGAAAAAATTCACTTCAAGGGATTGCCAAGTTTCTCGCCCGAACTGTTCCGCTACATCGAAAACGACGACCCGATGAAAGCAAAGCAACTGGCAAAGGGCATCGACCAGCTAATGGATGAAGGTGTGGCTCAGTTATTTACAATGACACTAAACGGACGCAAGGTCATAGGAACTGTTGGTGCACTACAGTTTGAAGTGATTGAATACCGTCTGCTGCACGAATACAATGCCCAATGCCGATACGAGAACATAAGCATGTACAAGGCTTGCTGGGTAAAACCTAACGACCCTGTGGAATGGGAAGACTTCAAGCGTCGCAAGTTCAAAGCAATGGCTAAGGACAAATGGGGACGCGATGTCTATCTTGCCGAATCGGCATACGAACTGCAAATGTCACAAGAGAAATTCAAGGGTCTGGAATTCTTCTTTACTTCTGAATTTTAGAATCGGCTGAGCGCATCAGGTTCAAGGCGAAACCTATCTTGTCCTGCATAGGCAGAGCGCCGTCAATCCAATTGATTTTTGCGCCGTTACGCTCCATATGGCGGAACCACGTCATCTGCCGTTTTGCAAACTGGCGGATCGCAATATTCAGGTGCTCAACCATATAGTTGTAACTGAATTCACCTTGCAGATATTGGGTAACGAACTTATACTCAAGGCCATAATATATCAAGTCTTCGGGTGCGATGCCACTGTCGAGCAATGCCTGCACCTCGTCAATCATTCCGTCGCGCAAGCGTTGCTTCAATCGTTCATATATTGACTGGCAGACCTTTTCACGGTCCATACTTACACCAATTATCACGCTGTCGATTTTAGGAAAATCAGGCAAGGCGTCCGCATTGTCACGTTGATATTCGGCAATTTCAATCGCACGAATTGCCCGCTGACGGGTTTCAAAATCGGCATTGTTGTGCAATTTCTCGATAGAGCGCAGACGCTGTTCCAATTGCTCCATTGAATACTGTTCAAGTTCGGCGCGCAAGGGCTCGTTCACTGGCACCGATGTCATCTTGTAGCCGTTCAGCACCGACTCAATGTACATTCCGCTACCTCCACACAATATCGCGCGCTTCTGACGCGAACAGATATCTTCATAAATCCTGAAAAAATCTTGCTGATATTCAAATACATTGTACTTGTATCCAGGCTCGACAATATCAATCAAGTGATATGGAACTGCTTTGCCATCGATTTCATAATCAGACAAGTCCTTACCTGTTCCCAAATCCATTTTGCGATATACCTGACGAGAGTCGGCACTGATTATTTCGGCATCAATGGAACTTGCCAACCGAGTAGCGAAACTTGTCTTTCCTGATGCGGTAGGACCTAAAATAGTGATAACAGGCAAATTAGACATTACAAATCGATAAATTGATTCCTGACGTTTTTTAAAATGCGTTGCTAAAATAGTTTAAATTTGCAGTGATTTTGTAAGAAAATGAACATTAAACCATTAATGCGACTGACTATTGACCTGATTTCGCAGCCTGCCGCCGAAACAGGACGCCTTGCCAATGAATCGAAGAAGGCATCATATCTCATCAAAGAGATTGGATTGCCATACATCATTGCAATTATCATTGCAGATTTTATTGGTTACGTGATATTTGGCAAATACATGTTCAGGGAAATAGTCGAATTTGCCTTAAACGTATTGCTTCCCGATATTTTCCTTATAGTTATGTCAGCCGTTTTGTTCACCATTATGCTCAACGAGACACTTCACTATTACTCCCTCAAAATAGGGATTTTACGTTCGTTTTACATCATAACATACTCATTCATACCATTTTTTGTATCGTCAATCTTTAGCGGGCTACTGCCAAAACTAACGCCTCTGTTTACACTTTGCGGACTGTATTCGTACTATGTGCTATTGTGTTTTCTGAAAGCCGAATATCACGAAATCAGCAAAATAAAATTCCGCAACATTGCAATAACTATCGTAATATTGTTAATGCTAATGCATTGGGCCATAGTAGGTTGCTACAAAATGATATTTTAACTATGAACAACAACATAAGACTTACCAATAAAAAGGCACATTTCCTATACGAAATAATAGAGGACTTCAATGCCGGCATACAACTGCTTGGCACTGAAATAAAATCGCTACGCAACGGTAAAGCCAACATCAATGAGACTTATTGCCTATTTCAGGATGGAGAGCTTTACATCCGCAATATGTATATTGCCGAATATGAAATGGGTGGATATGTCAACCACGAGCCACGTCGCGACCGAAAGCTTCTGCTTACCAAGCGGGAACTTAACCGTATGGAGAAGAAAATAAAGGAAAAAGGATTCACCATAGTACCTATTGTCCTATTTATCAACGAGAAGGGCTTGGCAAAAGTGAACATTGGCCTGGCACGAGGCAAAAAGCTGTTTGATAAGCGCCAAGACATCAAGCAGAAAGATACGAAACGCGAATTGGAACGTTTAGGCAAAGTCCGCTAAAGCATTCACCATTTTTTATCGCAAGATTCAGATTTGCACCTATTATATAATAGGCTATCATTATTGTTCGAAGAAGAAGTCTTGCAAATCGTTGATATCAGCAGGAGTCAAGTTTGAGGTTCCTTCGAATATTGCATCGATAGCCTTCTGCAATTCGTTGTTATCGATATAGTTATCGTTGTTAACATCTACGCTCTTGAACCTTTCTGGTACGCCCTTAACTTTTTCGTTGTTTTCGGCCTTTGCCTCCGATGTCTGCGAGTAAACCTTGACTTCGCTGTGTTTTACAGCATCCGGATTATACAGCAACATTATCACCTGCGTGTCGCTCATCTTGATACCGCTTGAACTTACAATCACATTCTTGCCCATAGGAGTGTTTGGTTCCTTATCGAGGTAGTCTGGAACACCATCCTTATCTGTATCAACCGGGCAACCCGTATAGTTTATCTTCACGCCCTTAGGAGTGTTCGGACATTCATCGTTAAAGTCATCAACACCATCGCCATCCTCATCCAAATGGTCGGTGATTATGAATTTTAGATTCTTGAAGTTCTCAACGGCGGCAATTTCGTCATCGGCACTGAACAAGTCAACTGAAAGCGAAACGTATGTGTTGACCAAAATATCGTTCTTCCAACCTTTTCCGCCCTTTACATTATCAATATAATCAGACAATGGGAAATGTACGGCAGAACCGACCCGGCATGTTACACGGTCGGTGATTGTGATGTTGAAGCCCAAATCGACAGGGAATGCCACACTAGTCTTGGCATAATCGCCATAACCATACAAATCGAGCTTTCGCAAATCTGTTTCATACTCGTAATCGCGAACTATGATCTCGCCGTTTCCGTCACGGATTGTGCCGTCTGGCCAATATACGTATGCCCTATTGTCCGCATTGAGAAAATCGCCTTTTGACGAGAACTGGAAGAATTCAATGCCTAACGACACATAAGGATGAATTGGACGCTTACGTTCAAGCAAATGGTTGAAATTATAGGCAACCGAAACGCCACCTGCAAATATCTGAGACCGGAAGTTGGCGACCTTTGTCATTTCGTCGACATCATTATCACGCAAGAACACCACCTTGTCGGGACTAATCTTGCCATCGACCACCAATTTTGAAAAATCTATTTTTTCGACATTGCTGGCATCGTACAAACTGCCACCTACACGGCCCAATGTTCCGTGGAATTCAATATCGAAATACTTGCTTACATTACGGCTGATAAGGAAACGGTATGATGTCAAACCATTGATCGGCGACCTGAAATAGTCGGCCACATCGCCATAAAAAGAAAGATTGCCGACGCCAAACCCGATAACCGGCTTAAAAGCGGCACTTGAATTTTCCTCTTCGTCCTCGGCTAGCAGAATCGACAAGTAGTCGTCGTCAATATAATCCTCCTGTGCAATTAGTTCAAAACCGAAGAACAAGCATAATATGAAAATCAACGATTTTCTCATCAACAACACTTTTACTACACCCTTTTCAATTTACTTGTACCATTTTTGGTTTGCAATCATCAATGCTTCCTGTACTGTTATACGCATTCCGTTATTGTAAGCCGATACAAAAGCATCGTGAATTGGTGTGTTATTCCATACATATATTCGGTAATCACGAGCATCCTTATACTCCGTGAAATTACCTACAGTATATTTATTCCAGCCATTGTGAATTTCAACCTGAACTGGATCGGTGATATTCAACCGCTTAAAGTAATTCTTGCCAACCAATTTGTGGCCTGCCGCAATCTGCACCCTATAGGCAACCCCTTGCTCTGGCGAAGGGACATCGGAATCATCAATTGCCTGATATCTTCTGGCCGCACTAGCAGTTGACTGCGATGGTGCAGAAGCGTAAGAAGATTCTTCATAAGAAGATGCCTGAGGCTGTGCATACGCAGGTTCAGGTTCTGTATAAGATGATTGTTGTTCACTCTCGTATGACGAATAGCCTGATGTAGTAGAAGGCTCGGGCGCATATGATGGTTCCGGAGTATACGAAGATTCTGGTGCCGGTGTGTAGGCAATTGGTTCTGAAGCCTCTGTAGCTTCAGGTGTAGCCTGCGCCGTGAGTTGTTCGCCGTCAAACGTTTCTAACTCAATATTGCGCTCGGCAATGTTTACTGTCTTTGTACGGTCAGACTCTGCATATGAGAATGTTCCGACGATCATGAATTCTTCGTCAGGAATATCGCCTTCAGGAACCAATTTGTATGAAACAACTATGTTCTCGTCTGCCGGCATATTCATCCACAAGAACTTGACAATGTGGTTCTTGTATGTAAATATTGAATTTTTTGACTTCAGACTTTCGGCTCTATAGCCAACAGGAATCTGTTCCTGCACCTTACCAAATCCATTCAAAGAGCCTTTTGTAATCAAAAGATTGACAACAACCTCATTATCTTCATTCAAGTAAGGTTTTTGGCGGATACAATCTATTGTCTTCAGATTAACTTGCACATCACCGACTTCAATTGCTTTCGCTTGTTGATTAGCCATATCTAAATCGGTATCAGCATTTACTTGTATAATTCTGCTTGAAGCATTGGCTACCTGAACAGCATTGTCGAGTATGTAGGAGAAACTGCCGTCAAAAGTATATTGTCCTGACTGAATTGTCGGATCAACCTGAATGGCATAAGATACTACGATTTCATTGTCCATAGGGACTTTCATCCATTGGATTTTCACTTTTTGGTCAACAAATGAAAATTCACCGTTGGCAGTCTGGCGAGCCACCGCCTTGAATCCGTTTGGCAACTTTTGCTGAAAACGGGCGAATCCTTCAACGTCGCCTTTGCGAATGACTACTTCGACCAAAAACTCAGTATCACTTTGGGCCGAATCGGGCATATTCAGCGACACTGAAACGGGCTCTCCCACTAACCCGAACAGCATTAAAAGGCTGATCAACCCTAAAATTAAATTCGATTTAAGCATAAAGTAATTTTTGCGTAAAGCAAACTAATCAATAACGTGTAAAAATAGCCAAAAACCGCATACAATCAAACTTTCAAGACTATTTGAACACATTTTTTTGGCTTTTTATGTTCACATTAAGGTGTTAACAATATTTAATATATTGTATATCAGAATATTCCACATCAAACATCGTTGGCATTTTTACTTGAACAAAACTGAAATCAGACTATGCAATAGCCTTATTTTAAGTCTATTAAAACGAAAAAAGCCACAATCGACGTCGTAGATTGTGGCTTTTATGCTAATATTTGAAACTGCTTCCGCCCAAAAATTCGCGTAAAATTGATGTCGGCGGAATCTCGTTATCAGGGATTGGCTTTACATAACTGAAGAATTTCAGCAACCTGACTGCCTCACGGTAAGCCGTGCAATTTGGCGGAACTTCCTGCAATATCGGTTCTACGTAGCGTTTTAGCACGCCTGTTTCGTAAACCATTGCCGTATTGAACATTATATCGCAACATTCCTGATTCGGGAAGATGTGCTTCTCTTCGCCACGTCGCACACTCGGCCAACGGTCGATAGTGTCTTTCGCGCTATAGCCACGGTATCTGTAATCGCGTACTATGCGACGGATGAGCCGTGTGTCTGTTGTCGGTATTCGGTTGTGGTTGTCGAGCGAGACGGTTGTCAATGCTGATGCATACACCTTAAACTTCAGTTTATCATCTATTTGCGAAGTCAGTTTCGGGTTGAGTGCGTGGATGCCTTCGGCAACGATAATGCTGTTGGAATCGAGATGCATCTTCTCGCCGTCGAAATAGCGCTTGCCGTCCTTGAACGAGAATTTCGGCACATCAATGGTCTCTCCCGCGAACAATGCATTCAAATCCTTGTTAAGATATGGTATATCAAGGGCTTCCAACGCTTCAAAATCGTATTCGCCATTCTCGTCAAGAGGCGTTTTCTCGCGGTCAACAAAATAATTGTCGAGCGACAGTGTTACAGGCTTGTATCCAGCGACTTTCAACTGCACGGCCAATTTGTTCGCTGTGGTTGTCTTGCCTGATGACGACGGTCCTGACAGCAGGACAATTTTAGGCTGTGGATTTCTGCCTGCTATCATATCGGCAATCTGCGCCAATTTCTTTTCCTGCAATGCCTCTGAAATTTTTATCAGTTCACCAACATTGCCATCGTCAATCTGTTGGTTAATATTGCACATATAACTGATATTCAAAATATTGCCCCAATTCTTGAATTCACGCAACACATCAAACATCTTGTCCTGGCGGATGAGTTTTGCCACCTCGTTCGGATTTTCGGTCAAAGGCGAACGGAGCAACATACCGTCGTAGTATTTATCAATATTGAACAACTTGAGATAGCCCGTCGATGGCAAAAGGCAACCATAGAAATAGTCTATCACATCGTCGAGATGATAAACCGAAGAGTACAGATGGGCACGCGTGCGGAACAATTGCGCTTTTTCGTAATAGCCCATATCCTCAAACAGTTTGACTGCATCGTCGGCGAGAATGCGCTTACGCACGAATGGCATATCGGAGGCTATTATCTCACGCATACGTTTCTCGATTTCGGCGACCTGTTCGCTAGTCACAGACTCGAGTCCTTCTATTTCACAATAATATCCCTTGGATATAGCGTGCTCAATCTTGAGTTTTTTGCCTGGGAATATATCGTGGACTGCCTTATAGAGCACGAAACTCAACGAACGGTCGTACATTCGCTTGCCCTCTGGATTTGAGAATCCGATGAATTCGACTATATACGGCTTGAACAATGAATAGTCCAACTCCTTCAGTTTGTTATTGACGTAGGCCGAATAGATGGAACCGCTTGTAAATCCCATATCTATAGCCACTTGTTGCAATGTCACGCCTTGTGGATAGTTTCGGCGTTCACCATTATTGGTACAAATAATTTCAATCATCGCTTCCTAAATTTCACAATGACTAAAATTATTCGATTTGAAGAATACGAGCAAATGATTTTTGAGGATTTTTGGGCTCACAGCCTACATTTGCCGTAACAAGATGTATTTCAGGCAGAATTATTTCAACTCATCGGCAAGGAACTGCGCAGTATATCCCACGCCACGAGCCACAACCTGTTCTGGTGTGCCCTCGCTTATGATTTGCCCGCCACCTGAACCGCCTTCGGGTCCCATATCAATAATGTGGTCGGCAACTTTCACGACGTCGAGATTATGCTCGATGACAACCACGGTATTACCTTTATCCACAAGTTTTTGCAAAACATCAAGAAGCACTTTTATATCCTCGAAATGCAGGCCCGTTGTCGGTTCGTCAAGAATGTATAGAGTCTTGCCCGTATCCTTCTTTGCCAATTCCGAAGCCAATTTTGCGCGTTGCGCCTCGCCACCGCTCAGTGTTGTTGATGGCTGGCCAAGTTTTACATAGCCAAGTCCGACCATTTGCAACGCCTTTATCTTCTGAAGTATTTTTGGCTGATTGTCAAAGAATTCGACAGCCTGATTTATCGTCATATCGAGAATGTCGGAAATGGACTTTCCCTTGTAACGGACTTCAAGAGTCTCACGGTTGTAACGATGGCCGTTGCACTCGCAACAAGGCACCAAGACATCGGGCATAAAATTCATCTCGATAGTTTGCACGCCTGCGCCCTTGCAAGTCTCGCACCGCCCGCCCTTGACGTTGAACGAGAAGCGACCTGCCTTGTATCCGCGGATTTGCGCTTCGGGCAATTTCTCGAAAAGCGAGCGTATGTCGGAGAAAACGCCTGTGTAAGTTGCTGGATTGGAGCGTGGTGTACGTCCAAGCGGTTCCTGATTCACCTCAATCACCTTGTCGATATTGCCAATGCCCTCGATTGAGTCGAACGGCAACGGTTCCTGAACCGAGCGATAGAAATGGTGATTAAGGATAGGATGCAACGTCTCGTTAATCAACGACGATTTTCCACTACCCGAAACACCCGTTATGCAGATGAACTTGCCCAACGGCAAAGTGAGTGTGACATTCTTAAGGTTGTGCCCTGTCGCATTTCGCAGGACAAGCGACAATCCGTTGCCCTTACGGCGTTTCTGGGGGATCTCAATCTGACGGGTTCCGTTAAGATATTGCGCCGTCAGCGAATCGGACTTGAGAATCTGCCAAGGCGCGCCCTCGCCTACCACCTCGCCACCCCGACGGCCTGCAAATGGGCCGATGTCGAGCACATAATCCGAAGCGAGCATCATATCCTTGTCGTGCTCGACAACTATGACGGAGTTGCCTATGTCGCGCAATTCCTTCAACGACTCGATGAGTTTGCGGTTATCGCGCTGATGCAGGCCTATTGAAGGCTCGTCGAGTATGTAGAGCACGTTGACAAGTTGCGAGCCAATCTGTGTGGCAAGCCTGATGCGCTGGTTCTCACCTCCCGACAGGCTTCGCGAACTGCGGTTGAGCGACAGGTATTCAAGCCCCACTTTCATCAAGAAGCCTAACCTGCTACGTATCTCCTTCAATATCTCGACCGATATCTGACGCTGACGGTCCGACATTCGGTCTTCAAGACCTTCAAGCCAAGCGCAGAGCGACTTTATGTCCATATTGGACAGTTCGGCGATGTTCTTCCCGTCAATCTTGAAATGCAGAGCCTCCTTGTTAAGCCTGTAGCCGTGGCAATCAGGGCAAACGTCCTGTTTGACATACATTTGGGTAGGATTCTGCTTATTGTCTTCCGTAACTTCTTCCGTGGTGATGTCCTGCAACTGCGAGATTATTCCTGGGAAACTCAAAAAATAGTTTGAAGAGTTGCCTAATGGCGCATTCAACAATTTGAACGGCTCGTCGGAACCGTTGAGAATGACGTCGAGAGCATCTTCAGGAATATCCTTTATAGGCGTGTCGAGTTTAAACTTGTATTTATCGGCGATTGTTTCCAACTGCCAAAATATCAAAGTATTCCGATATTTTCCAAGTGGCACTATGCCTCCATTCTTGATGCTCAACGAGCGGTCAGGAATGACCTTGTCAATATCAATCTTGTTGACAACACCCAAGCCTTTGCAGGTTGGGCAGGCGCCAACAGGCGAGTTGAACGAGAATGTATGCGGTGCTGGCTCGCTGTATGACAGGCCCGTTTCGGGACACATAAGATGACGGCTGTAGCAATGTTCCTCGTTGGTGTCGGCATTTAGCACCACAATGACTCCCTGTCCCTCCTTCATAGCCACATTGAGCGATTCGGTTAGGCGTTTACGGTCTTTTTCCTCAACTTTCAACTTGTCGATTACGACATCGATGTTGTGAGTTTTGTAACGGTCGAGACGCATTCCGTAAGTTATGTCGACGACCTTTCCGTTGACCCGCGCGTAGAGGTAGCCTTTGCGCAACAACTGCTCGAAAAGTTCCTTGTAATGTCCCTTGCGTCCTTTGACCATAGGCGCCATAAGGAAGATTTTCTGACCCGACATCTTACTGACAATCAAATCAATGATTTGTTCATCAGTGTACTTCACCATTTTTTTGCCCGTATTGTAAGAATATGCCTCGCCCGCACGTGCGAAAAGCAGACGCAGGAAGTCGTACACTTCGGTGGTTGTGCCGACAGTGGAACGGGGGTTCTTGTTTGTAGTCTTCTGCTCAATGGAAATGACAGGGCTCAAGCCTGTTATCTTGTCGACGTCAGGACGGTCCAACCCGCCAAGAAACTGACGTGCGTAGGCGGAGAATGTCTCGATGTAGCGCCGTTGCCCTTCAGCGTAGATGGTATCGAATGCCAATGAAGACTTACCGCTTCCGCTCAGCCCCGTTATGACGGTGAGTTTGTTGCGCGGAATGGTTACGTCTATGTTTTTCAGATTGTGCACACGCGCCCCATACACACGTATATATTCTTCATTTTCAATAACATCACTCTTTACCATACTATTCTTACAAAAAGTGCACAAAGGTAATGTTTATTTAGGATTTAGGATTTAGGATTTAGGATATTGTTCCTAAAGTTTTCGGGACAAGGATTTGAATTCAGGCAAAAACAAAAATCAAAAAAAAATGTCGACGAGTGTTTCACGGCTAACACTTCGAGCACGTAACCACAAACGCGCAACTCACACGCAATCTTACAGATAAACCAAAACAACAGTAGACTTTTCAAGGTGTAATATTTTGACACAAACTTGTGTTACACAAACTTGTGTTACACAAACTTGTGTAATAAAAATATAAGAATGGACTTGCCCTGCTCAGAAGCCAAACGATGCAAAAGGCTGAAAATCTCGATTCGTGCGCCTGCATCAAGGAAAGCGGTAGGCTCGTCAAATAGAATGATTAAATTGATAGGCAGATTTTGAAAATTGTTTCCGACAAAATTACATCCTTTCGAATATATGATATAGATAAAATCAAAAATCACATTAGATATGATGTAATTTAAATAATTGCACATATAAATGATGCGATAGAATATTGCCGATACAGTAGCAACAATGGACGACCTGCTTGAATATGATTATTAGATGCCAAAAGTTGATATAAAAACACGATTTTGGCATCAAATAAAACCTATAATTCTCACATTCGGCTATCAACCAAATACCTGCGCTGTTCGGCATCGAACCTGACGCACTGATTTCCGAACAGGCTGTCGAGAAAGCCACCGCCGACAATTTTCTCAACGGTGCCGACTCGAAAATCGGATTTATCCATTAGCCACAGATTGTCGGCAAGTTGCAAGGCAATATCGACATCGTGAGTGGATAGAAGAATGGACTTGCCCTGCTCGGAAGCCAAACGGTGCAAAAGGCTGAGAATCTCGATTTTGGCACCTGCATCAAGGAAGGCGGTGGGCTCGTCGAGAAGAATGACAGGCGTCTGCTGTGCCAATGCCTTTGCTATCATCACGCGCTGGCGCTCACCGTCGGATAGTTCGGCGACGTAGCACGACGACTTGTGCGAAATGCCCACGTCAGATATCGCCTTGCGAACTGCAAGCCTATCGGCATCTGACAAGCGTCCGAAAAAACCCGTGTATGGCTGACGACCAAGCGAGACAATTTCAAAAACGGTCAGTCCGCCCGCCGATATTTTGTCGGTAAGGACAACAGACATCTTTGTCGACAATTCGGTCAATGACATTTCCGCGACATTGCGTCCGCACAACGACACGCTACCCGACAAGGCAGGTTGCAGATTGGCAAGCGTTCGCAACAACGTCGATTTTCCTGCGCCATTGGGCCCGAGCAGACACGTCATCTGCCCACTGCACAGCGTCAGCGACAATTCACCTGTAAGTGGCTTCGACTTTGAGTAGCCTACAATCAATTTTTCGGCGACAAGCATCGGATTCGGCATATCTAATTAAAATATTGTATTTTACGTTGATTGACAATTACATACACGATTACGGGCGCGCCAAATATCGGCGTAACCGCATTGAGTGGCAACGTGCCGAAACCGCCTGGCAGATGGCAGACAAAATTGCAGACAAGCGCCAAAACAGCGCCTATCAGCATTGTTGCAGGCATAAGCGAATTGTGGCTTGAGGTGCCGATGAGCAAACGCGCCATATGTGGCACGGCCAACCCGATGAACGATATGGGGCCACAAAAAGCCGTGACCACAGCCGACAGAATGCCCGTGGCCAAAAGAAGCAGGAAACGGGTTCGGCGAATGTCGATGCCAAGGCTTTCGGCATAATTCGGGCCGAGCAAAAGGGCGTTCAGTGGCTTTATCAGCAAAACCGATATGAAAAGGCCGACCAAGACCGTCACGGCAAAAAACGGCAATTGCGACAGCGACACTCCCGCAAAACTGCCCAAGCCCCAAATGGTGAATGAATGGACACCTTCGGCAGTGGCGAAGAAATTGAGCATCGATATGGCTGACGATGCCAAGTAGCCTATCATCATACCTGCCACCAAAAGCATCACGTTGCTACGGATAACCGACGAGAGCGCAAGAATGGCGAGCATTACCGCAAATGCGCCGACAAGCGCCCCGACAATGGTTGCCGTCCAACCGACAAGCGTTTCGGCCACAACACCGCCACAAAGTAGCGTGACCACGGCAACGCCAAGGCTCGAGCCCGTTGTGATGCCCAATATGGACGGGCCTGCAAGCGGATTGCCGAATATGGTCTGCAACATAAGGCCTGCCACGGAAAGGGCCATTCCGCACAGCAACGCCGTCACGCATTGCGGGACACGCGTCTGCACGACGATAACCTGCCAAACCTGATTGTCGGAACCCAATCCTGCCAAAATGCGGAACACTTCGGCAACGGGTATGGCGACCGAGCCATAGGCCAAATTCAGCGATATGGATGCTATCAGCAATATTATCAATATGATGTAGATACGTCGCATAACTCAATCCTGCTTCAATGGTGAATAGTATCGCAAGGTATGGTTTGGCAACAAATCGGGATGAAGAATCTTGACCAAATCACGCAAAAGCCAATCAGGACGAAACGGAACTTCATCATAATAAGGTACATACGATGTATTGCAACCATAAACCGACTTGTTACGAAAAGCCTTGAAATGCGGATACAAATCGCTTTCGCCTGCAAGTTGCGAATATGTGTAATCGGCTGACTGATTGTACTTAAAGAGCCAAACATCGGCATTGTGAGCGGTCTCGAGAACCGTCTCGGACGAAAGTGGCACCGCGCCCGTACGCTCAATATGGGCAAAAGGGTAATCGGCACCCGCATCGACATAGAAACGGCCCGTGGTGCTGTTTCCCGTAGGGACATACCAAGCCGAGCCCGACTTGAGTTCGGCAAGCAACATTGGTCGCTCACTTGCAGGCATTGCCGAATCGCGCAATTGACAGTAGTTGCGCTCGACAACTGAGAAAAGGCTGTCGGCGGTAGCCAAACGGCCAAACAGAAGCCCGTAGAAACGCATCCACTCGGCGCAAGCCAATGGCGAAACTTCCATATAATCAGCACATTCGATTACAGGAACATTGAGTTTGCCTAACAATCCGTAACCGCCACTGTTCTCGAACGGCGACAGAAGAACAGCATCTGGTTTAATTTCGGCAATGCGCTCAATATCAGGCGATAACGAACTACCGACATTGGCAATCAAACCTTCGGCGACACGTTGCAAGACTGCAGGTTGCTGGATGTATTCGGCATCGCACACACATCCTATCCTATCGGCTACGCCAAGCGTGGCAAGCAGGCCTGCGTGCACCGATGTGCAGACAAGCGCATTGCGCAAGGGCGTGCGGACAAGCGTTCCCGACGGCAGTTTTTCGGGCAACGCCGAATCGGACGGCACTATCACATAGGTGTGCAACAAATGCAGAGTGTCCCAAGGATTGCGAATATCGGCCACTATGCAACTATCCAAAATATTGATTTTTAAATCAGTGGCATACTTCATCGGCAATTGGATGCCGTCAGACTCGGATGCACTGCGACTGGCGCAGGACGTCAGGGCAAGGCAAGTTGCAAGCAGAAATATTTTGACTATCAACCTATTCATTTATAATACATTCCAAAAAGATAGCGTTATTTGGCGAAATGCCTGCGGACTCAATCACGGCAATGAATTTGCCATTCTTGTCGCAACGGATGATTGTCCCGTTTGTAACATTGTCGGTCACGCCGATGTAAATATCGCCATTTGCTGGGTTGATTTCAAGCATACTGACATTCAATGTCGAAATCTTCGCCATAGCATCGGCATCGACAAACGGACTGTAGTTAAACTCGCTGGCCTTTATGTCGTATGTAAACAAAGTGCTTGTTGTCACATAAGTCTGCCAATCGGTGACTGATTTCACAAGATAAAGCACGCCATTGCTTTCGGCCATTGCAGACGCTTCGCCTATGACCTTGCGTGCACCTGACACAATATCAATCTCTTGCAAATGGCAATATTCGTAACTGCTTCCGTTGGAGATGACGTACAACTTGCCGTCGTGCGACAATATTTTTCCTGGATTCGGCTCGACATCAATCTGCCCGACGGTTTTGAAATCGTTGATGCCGACAACTGAGATTGTGCTGTCGGCGCCCCATCCGCTGTTTACAACATACAGATTGTCACCGCATTGCGCAATCTGTTCAGGATTAAGGCCGACTTCAGCATAACCTTCGACCTTGAAAGTTGAAGCATCGACACGGGCAACTTTCCCGCTATACAGCGTGACATAGATTTTCCCGTTGCAGGCGTGCAGATAACGAGGCTGGCCGTCGGTTTCAGAGAACTCGAGACGCGCCAACTCGACACCTGCGGAATTCAATTTCAGCAAAAGGCTTGAACCGTAAACCGACACGTAGATATCGCCATTGTACGCAATCATATCCTGGCCTGTATCGCCGAGCGCCTTGCCGTTTTGCAGACTGAAAATATCGCCCACGAAATTGTTCTCGCTGTCGCGCGCATCGCCGTTTGGCGCATAAAAATCGATGCCTGCGTTGTTGGCCTGGTATGAGCCTTCGTTCAGGAAAAACACGCGTTTCAAAGGCAGTTCATATTTTGAACCTTCGTCGTTCAATCCCGACTCGTTTTCGTCTTTGTCGCAAGACGTGAACACTGATGTAACCAAAACTGCACTGATTGCAAAACCAAAAAACTTTCTGAAATTCATTTTCATTTTTTTAAGATTAAATATTGATTATTAAAAACTTGCCATTATCAAGAAACGCCACGACCGTCCTGGCATTGGGTAATACTTGATGACGTCGTACTGCTTGTCGGTGAAATTCACTGCATCGAACTTCAAACGGAAAGAGCATCTGCCAAAATCGAAGTCGCGCGACAGGGATGCCGTGTGCTCCACATATCCATTTATCTGATTTGCAGGAATATTCTGTTTCATACTGTAACGTCGGCCCGAGGCGATGGCGGAATATCCGAGAGTGAACCACGGAACATTTACAGCAACTTGCCAATTGCCACTGTGCAACGGCGTGTATGGAATCTGATGCCGATAGTTTTTGTCGGACTTGCTGGTCACGTCAATGGCTTTCTGATATGAATATCCGCCACTCAAATCAATGCCAACATTCTCGCTTGCAACAACTTGGCATTGCAACGATGCATCAATCCCCCATATGTCGGCCCTACCGCAGTTGTGCATTTTCCATACGTAGGTGGTTGGCACAGCCACAATCTTGTCATCAACATAATTGCGGAACGCATCGGCTATAATACTTAACGACATATTATTGATTTTCAACGCGCAAGTAGTTCCAACATTAAACTCTTTTGCCCGTTCGGGACGCAAGTACGTATTGCCTATCACGGTATAATACAACTCGTTAAACGTAGGCACACGATATGTGGACTTATACATTGCCCTGACTGCAATATTCTCGGACAACGAAAAATTCAAGCCGAACGCAGGCGACAAGCGGTTCAGGTCGGCAGGCGACTCGCCAAGTTTCACTTTTTCGGCAATGTGCGTGGCAACAAGCGTGGCGGTAGCCGTGAAAAACCGCCTGTGGCATCTGACATTGAGAGCCGAGACGAGAGTTGTGCGCAACGGCTGAGGATTGTTAGGCATATTGCTCTTGAGCGCATTGAGCGATGCGTCGCAAGCCAACGACGCCGACAGGCAACGCAACGGCTCACACATTGCGGATATTGAAACATAGCCTTCGTTCTGCGTGTTCAAGTCGAGTTGCCGACCATTGGCATACTTGACATTGACATCTTCGTATTTGTTCCACGAATAATTATATTTTGCCTGAAACCTGCAACTTGCCAAATCGCCCAAACGACGCTGGTAATCGGACTGCAGGAAAAGATTCCTGTCCCAAAGGCGCTCGTTTGCGACAGAATAATACAGCACAACCGACCCTGGCAACCCGCGCTCCGAGCCGAATGCGTACGCCTTGACGTGCAGACGGCTACAACTGTCGGTTCGGAACAGGTTCAACTCGCAATTCACGGTACGCACATCGCTGTTGGCACGATGCAGGCGCGTTGTCTGCCGTCCGTTGACAAGCGTGAACGGATAATCGCCGTCGGCACGCGAGAAATCGGCATTGACCGATAATGACGTGCGCTTACCCAACTGTCGGGCGACATTGACATTTGCGTTGAAATAGCCGAACGAACCGCCTTGCAAACGGCAACTGCACAGTGTTTTCCTGCCGTTGAACACTGGTTGCAATGTGCTGACAGAAAGAATCGCCACCGAGGCGAAGGCCTTGGCAGGCTGAAGCAAAGCATCGTCCTGGCCGATTGAAAGCGAGAGCGTCCCGACATTGTTCAAGTTGAAACGCCCGACATCAATGGGGCCCGCCTGGCAATTGCTCAACACCACGCCATCGTAACTGACTGCAGTGTGCGTTGCGCCGAAACTGCGCACCGACACGGTTTTAAGGCCTCCTATTCCGCCATAATCCTTTACATTGGTGCCGTTGAAATGGCGGACCGCATCGGCAACATTTTGTATGCCCTGCTGATTCAACTGCCGTGTAGTGAGTGTCTGCACGGACGTAGCCGACAATTGCGCACGCTTGGCACTTACATTGACGTCAGACAAACGGCGACTTTCGGCAATGGTATCGGCCTGCGCGAGTAATGCACACGAATACAGCAACATACACATCACACAAATGATGTGCATCCTTGAAAAATCCATACTTCAGTTTTTAAAACCTGACTGACATCATCTTCCTCGAGACTATTCAGCGACACGCCTTGCAGGTCTTCCGACTCGCTCCTGGACGACTCGCCTTCCCGTCAAAACAGACAGTGGCTAGAGATTTGAGTCGCCGTAAACGGAACTCACGGCTACGGGATAGTTTTGGACTTGCACCAAATTCCCTTTTAATGCCGAATGCAGGATTGCATACGGCAACAAGACGTGGCAAAAATACATTTTTTGTCTTAAAGCCGAAGTTTGACGACAAAAAAAAGCGCATTCGGTAGCCTGCCAAATGCGCTTTTTGCGGTAAGTATATGAGAATCAACACATAGACTAAAACGCCTTACGAAAAACGTCTTTGAGAATAAAGGTATTAAAAACAATTCCCTATATTTGTTACATAAAACAAGATGCCTATGCCTGAAGTTTTCAGATTTTTCGGTTTTTCATTCTTCTTTTTCAGCAAAGAGCACGAACCAATCCACATACACGTAGAAGGGAATAACGGCTATGCCGTCTTTGATTTAATTGGCGAAGATTTTGTCCTTCGCGAAAAACACAATATCAAAGCAGGCGACCTAAAGAAGATTCAGGCTGTTATTGCCGAAAACAAAGATTTTATGGGGACTTCCATAAATTCACCAATTGTTAATATTTCTTAAAACGGATGTTTTTTCAATCTTTTGTGTGCTTTTGAATTTTTGTCGCCATCTTGATGACTTTCACTCGGTCATAGTGCCCGCACTGCTCCCTCAATCAAATCATCAATCTGACTGACAAATTCTTCAAAATCACTACAAATCAATTTATGGGAATCCCCTTATCATTAAAAGGTGGAAGGAGCACTTCAATTAAGTTATGAAACTAACCAACTTGCGATTCGATTCAGAATATATCTATGCAACCGACGAAAAAGGTCGCACACTAAAGCAGTCGCTGTTGTGGTACCCAAACCTCAAATCGGCAAGCGATGAGGACAGGGCAAATTATACTGTAGGATTTGCGGGATTCCATTGGCGCAATCTCGATGAGGACGTCTCATTCGAGAGCTTTGAGTACGATGACACCGTTCCATCACCATTTCAGGAATTTTTCCTAACCCACAAGGAAATCAACGTGGCCGAATTTGCCAAGCGAGCCAATATAAATGCCACATTGTTAAGAAACTACATCAACGGTTTCAAGAAACCGTCTAAAGAGCGTGAAGAACTTATACTTAATACTATACACGAAATCGGGCGTGAATACATAAATTTCCGATATGTAAAGTCAACTATTTAATACACAATATTTTGCAACACAGCGTGTAACACGTCAGAACAATTACATCATTCGGATTTACCACGAAAGCCCACAATTCCAATAATAAAATCTTCAGGAATAAAACCAAAATACCGGCTGTCTTGTGAGTCTGGCGAGTTGTCGCCTAGCATAAAGTAATAATTCTCCTTAAATGTATATTCTTCCATATCTTTTGTTGACGGCATACCTGTTTCATACTGTATTACAAGCCCGTAAAGTTCACGATTGAAGTCTGTCAATTCGACGGTGACTCCTTTAGCAGGTACACACATCGGACCAAGATTTTTTATTGTCCATGTAGGCATCGACAGAGGAATGGCTATCAGTGAGTTGTAGCCATCCGACCAAAATGCGCTATCTGGTATTGAGTTTAGCCGAATCTGATTTTCTATTAACCCAATATGCCCATCGAAATTATTGTTGTAAGTTACACCGTCTTTTATGTTGATTGTGTCGCCTGGAGTGCCAGCCACACGCTTACAATATACATAATTGATTTTAAACTCGATGCGATACCAGTCGTCATAACCAAACGGATAGTTGAATACGACAATATCGTTAGGTTTGATTTTCCGCATTCCAGGCATTCGGAAACATTTAAGTGGAGCATGGTCTTCAAAATTAAAACAAGTGTAAATGCGAGCGCCGAAAAGCAGTTTGTTCACCCAGATATGGTCACCGGGATTAAGTGTTGGCGACATTGATGTTGTTGGTATCTTAAACCTCTCGGCAACAAACACCCTGCGAACAAAATGCAGTGTCATGATTACTAAAGCAACAAAATATACCCACAGAAAAGTAGTGATAATCTTTGCAATCCATTTTTTGACATTTTCAGGTATCATTTTGAATTTGCTCGTTATTTTGTGTATTTGCTTTTTATCTTGGATATCTCGTTTCGAAGTTTTTTGGTATTCGTTGACTCTATCTTGGCTTTGAAATCATCAATCTGGTTTGAAATATTTAGGAATTTTACCGTGTCCCCCTCAGCATCGTACAGTTTTGCCAACAGGCATAGCGGATACAGACGGTTTGGAACCATTACAAATGCGCGACGGTAGCGTTCCTCTGCCTCACGGTAACGGCCTTGTGCAAGACTGTTATTGCCCAACACGTTCCAAAACATAGGATCGCTACTGATGGATGCGCCAAGCATAAGCACCGAATCGCTCTTAGCGTATTGCCCCTCCTTGTTAAGTGCCTGACCGTATTCGAACAGAAACCTATAATAGTGTGTAAGTTTTGGCATAAGCGAATTACCATATTCTACCATATAGTTATAGCATTCCTGATTATACCAGTATTCGGTTTTCGACCATTGGGCTTCAGCCCATTCTCGACGTTTTTGTTTGGAATTCTGTATAGCAAACTGAAAAATAATCAAAACGACAGACACAATGGCGATGGAAGTGCCGACAACATTTCCATCGCTTTCAGACGTGGCTCCGAATGCAAAAAAAATAGCCAACAATATCTGAAACTCAAGTATGTCGAAAGGGTAGGAAAAAAAAGCGAAAATCGATAGTGTGATTAATCCATATGCAAACGGCGACTTTTGTTTTAGTAACCTAACGACAGATAATACGACAATCGCCACGAAAAGTAGCATAGCCACTGGACCTGCTTCAACGCCAATGCCTAAAAACTCATTGAACGACCGTTCGGGACAACCACATGTAAGGCGTTCTCGTTCGTTGATGGCCGAAATATCGATAACACCGTCCCTAAATTCAATTTGATTGGCAAAATAATCATGCTGTTGCCGACCGTAAACGCCCGTGTACATGCCAAGGCCTGCACCTGTAAGACCATTGCCAAGCATTGTCTGAACACTTATCTTGTTCATGAACATACGCCCATTGGCGGAATTCTTCTTAAACAAATAGGCGCCAACACCAGCAATTATTGATAACAGTAAAATAGCGTACCAGTATTTCCTGATGAAGTTACGCCATTTCTCTACTGAAAATGCCAACACAGCCATGCTACACCCCAGACCCAACAATCCAGCACGGCTCATGGTTGATGGCAGGATTACAACCACAATGAATATTGTACCCCCTGCTATATAGCGCCAAACCTTCGACTTTGTAACTGAGAGCGTTGCCACCAGCATGCTCACGCACACAGCCAGAAAACCGCCAAACGGTCCTGGATTGAAAAATGAACCTGTACATGCATAAAGGTTGTTGTTTGATGTGCGACATCCAAAGACCTGCAACAACCCCAAAACTGCTTCATAACAACACCACGCTGCAGTTACAGCTAGCAACAACCATCCAACGTATTTTGACGATTGCGATATCACGATTCTACCGACAGAATATGCAAATGCAATTGTAGCAACCTTGTTAAATTCCACATCTGCCACTGCCGAAGGTTGTTGCAAATAGCATAATCCGAGCATGCCAAATAGCAACACTGCCAACAAATCAACTATCGATAGCCTTATGTGCCGTGGCCTTATGTCACGGATAGCGATATGTGGTATTTTTATATTTTGAAGGTCCTTGGTTATTGATGGCATTCTCATAATTGTAAATTATCCATTATCCATTGTCAATTATAAATTATGCTTACCACCAAACCTGTTTTCCGTTTTTGTATTCAAAAACACGTTCTTCGCGTCCCTTTGTCCAGTTTTTTAACAGATATATTGCTCCAGAAGGCACATTATTATAGACAATAGAATCGGCATCGGCATATTTGCGACCCATGCTGTGCCAACCTGACAAATCGGCATACAAGAGCTCATATTCCTGGTCTTTCTGCACAAAATTATCATCGTTACGCGAAACAAATCGTATCTTGCTTATTTCCACCAACTTTCCAAAATCCATACCTATCCACGCATTGTGTGGCAAAAGTGCATTGAAGTAAGTTAACACATTACCGTCGAAGGCTTTCTCGCGAGACGTTTTTTCCGAGTCAGGAGTGTCTGTACCAATGATAGTACCTTTCAATGGTGTAGAATTGCCAGACGCATAAAACTCTATTTCTCCAACATTTCCATACGACCAACGTGGTGCTTCATATCTCACGTAGCGATAAGCCTTGGGCTTTGAAACTATAAGTTCGTTCCACTGCATTTTGGGTTCTTCCGTTATCTCGCAAATAAGCTCTGCATCACTGAAATCTGGACTATTGGCACCTACAAATCGGCCCTCAACCATTGCCTTCAAGTATTTATTATGGTCGCGACGTATGAAGTACTTTCGCCACAAGGTCATACTAATTGTAGAATCGGCGTTAGGTATATACTTTTTTATTCCGTTGGCAGTAATTACAAAAGGGTAGTCGGCTGGTACGTTTTGCAAATCGTCAACATAAAAGGAAGGAAAATATACTACCGAATCGCTTATGCCATGAAAGCCGAACGAATTGTTTTTATCTCGTTTTGCCCAATCAACAAAAATAAATCGGTTGTTCCATACCTTAAGGTATCCATATTGTTTATCAGGCAAATCGTTCTTGGGCGTAAAATCATAATCAAAACCGCTGTAATACTCATGCGTGACATCGACCATATAAGGACTGAGGAATAGCGACGGAATCGGTTCACTACCATGTGTCAAAGCAAGCGACTCTATATTTGGCTGGAATGTCTCACGGTAAATTTTAGGTAAATTATGCCAGCCCACGACATCAAGCCACTCCTTCAGATGTAAGTCTTCTGGAATAGCCTCAATATAAAAATCAATAGTACGATCCTTTGTTATCAGAGCATTCCATTGATGCCATCCATGCAAACCATCAGTCGCCACTGGCAAGCCAAAACTACGGAACACAAAATCGACATAGTCGCAATACTCCTTGCACTCTCCACAGTCCATAATGCAAAGTGTGCTTGGGCGCAATGTAGTAGAATATCTATTTGACGCAAAAATATTTACCGGATGTTTTCTCATTTCTTTGATTAAAGCCGTGCAAAACATTTCGGTAGTTATAGAATCTCCGGTCTTAACAAGACTATCAAGAACGTAACCATATTTTTCCTGAAACAATGTTCGCCAATCTTCAATCTGTTCATCACATATCTTATAAGGCAAGACGTAGTCGAAGAATTGTTTTTCGGTCAAATGCCTATTCCATGATTTGTTCCAATATTTGTAACTATTCAAAACATTATTGGCCACATACTCATTAGTAAGCAAATCGGCATCTTTCAGATATGTCATTCCGCCATTCGGGTTTTTCAAAAAATATCTTTCAAGTTGTTTTTTTATCACATAGTAATTGTCGGTTGCATTATAGAGCGAATCGACAAAATTATAATACTTTGTCAGCGCTACAGACTGGGTTGTCACTCGGTACGGGATGCTTTCAAAAAGATAATCAACTGCATGGCTAAGAGAATCGCCTGTGAGTTTCAGCACTGCCTTTTTGGATAGAGGTGCTTCCGTACATGAACTTGTAACAATAGCTAAAACTGTTAGAAGAAATATTAGGTGTGGTTTATTCTTTATTTTCAGCATACCACAATAATATACACGTTAATTGAAATCAATTATTTAATCAAAATGACATTTATTATTATCTGGCTATTCTCTTTTCACTGTAATAATTCCTGCAATTTGTCTATAAACCTCTGTCT